>NZ_JBIRJY010000002.1:136296-214164 GCF_044329785.1 Streptomyces sp. NPDC017529 | reverse complement strand
GGGGGGGGGGGGGGGGGGGGGGGGGGGTGGCGGGGGGGGGGGGGGGGGCGGGGGCGGGGGGGGGGGCGGGGGGGGGGGGGCGGGGGGGGGGGGGGGGGGGGGGGGGGGGGGGCTGGGGGGGGGGGGGGGGGGGGGGGGGGGGGGGGCTGGGCCGAGCGGTTCTGGGGCCCCTCCCCTCCCCTCCCCCCGCCCCACCCCCACCCTCGCCGCCCCCCTACTCCTTCAGCTCGCCATCCCCGCCCAGCCCCAGGTACCGGCGCGTGAAGTCCAGCTCCAGGCGGACCTGCTTGATGCGCTCCTCGACGACCAGCGAGCCGTGCCCGGCGTCGTAGCGGTACACCTCGTGGGGGTGGCCGCGCTCCTTCAGGCGGTCGACGTAGTTCTCCACCTGGCGGATGGGGCAGCGTGGGTCGTTCACCCCGGCGGAGATGTAGACCGGCGCGCGCACCGCGTCCACGTAGGTCAGCGGCGAGGACGCCTCGAAGCGCTCCGGCACCTCTTCCGGCGTGCCGCCCAGCAGCGTGCGGTCCATCGCCTTCAGGGCTTCCATTTCGTCGTGGTACGCGGTGACGTAGTCCGCCACCGGGACCGCGGCCAGGCCCAGCGCCCACGCGTCCGGCTGGGTGCCGAGCCCGAGCAGCGTCAGGTAACCGCCCCACGAGCCGCCGGTCAGCACCAGCCGCTCCGGGTCGGCCAGCCCGGAGGAGACGGCCCACTCCCGCACCGCCGCGATGTCCTCCAGCTCGATCAGCCCGACGCGGTGCTTGAGCGCGTCCGTCCACTCCCGTCCGTAGCCCGTCGAGCCGCGGTAGTTGACCCGCACCACGGCGAAACCGTGGTCCACCCACGCCGCGGGCGCGGACGCGAAAGCATCGCTGTCGTGCCACGTCGGGCCGCCGTGGATGTCGAAGACGGTCGGGAACGGGCCATCGCCGGGCGGCTGCTGCACCAGCGCGTGCACCGTGCCGCCGGGGCCCTCCACCCACGCGTCCGTCACCGGCACCGAACCGGGCGCCTTCATGCCGGGCGGGTCGAGGACGACCCGCCCGTTCGTCGAGCGCACCTCCGGCGGCTGCGCGGCCGACGACCAGAGGAACTCCACCGCGCCGTCCGGCCGCGCCGTCGCCCCTGAGACCGTCCCCGCGGGCGTCTCGACGCGGGTGAGCTGCCGGGTCAGCGGCTCGTAGCGCCACAGCTCGGCGCGGGCCCGGAACTCGTGCTCCACCAGCAGGGCCGCACCGTCCGGATACCAGTCGGCGCCGACGTCGCCGGGCAGGTCGATGTCCAGGGCGCTCTCCTCGCCCGACAGCGGGTCCCAGATCATCGGCTCCCAGCGGCCGCGCCGCTGGTGCCCGACGAGCAGCCGGGAGTCCCCGTCCACCGGCGCGAAGCCCATGACCGACAGGCCCAGCTCCTCGGTGCCGCCCTTGGTGTCGTCCAGCTCCGCGACCGTCGAACCGTCCGGCCGCACGACGCGGATCGCCGAGTGCATCGCGTCACCGTGCTCGGTGTGCTCGATGGCGATCAGCGAGCCGTCGTGCGACAGGGCGCCCACGCCCGCCGACTCGCGGTGCCGGTAGATCTCCACGGGCGCCTGCCCCGGCCGTACGACGTGGACGGTGGAGCCGTCCTCGTCCGTGGAGCGGCCGATCACCGCCGTGCCGTCCCGGCCGAGGGCCAGGCCCGCCGGGTACGAGGGCGCCAGCCCCGGCGCGGCCGGCTCGTCCTCGCCGCCGCCGAACGGCTGCCGCTGCCAGACCCCGAACTCGTCCCCGTCGGTGTCGGCGAACCACCAGATCCACGCGCCGTCCGGCGTCAGGGTGCCGTCCGTCGTGCCGTTCGGCCGGTCCGTGACCTGCCGCTGCTCGCCGGTCGCCCGGTCCCATGCGTACAGCTCGAAGGTGCCCGTCGCGTTCGAGACGAACAGCGAACGGTCCGGGGCCTCCTCGGCCCACTCGGGCAGGCCGACCCGCGGCGCCCGGAAGCGCTTCTCCCAGTCCGGGGTGTCCGGGGAACCGGCCGCTCCCGGGGCTGCCGCCGCCCCGGATGCGTCAGTGTTGGCGGTGGTGGTCTCGTCAGTCATGGCCCCATTCTGCGCAGGGTCGGAAAAAATCCGCTGACGCGGCCCCCAGCCTGTGGATAACTTCGCCGGATGCTGACACACACGGGACCTGAGGACTGGCGTGCGGCCAACCGGGCCATGTGGGACGAGCGGGTTCCCATCCACCTCGCGAGCGACTACTACGACCAGGACGGATTCCGCCGGAGCCGCGACGTCATCCGCGATTTCGAGGTGGCGGAGGTCGGTGACGTCACCGGCAGGACGCTCCTGCACCTCCAGTGCCACATCGGCCAGGACACGCTGTCCTGGGCCCACCGCGGCGCCGCCCGCGTCGTCGGACTGGACTTCTCCGAGCCCGCGATCGAGGCCGCCCGTGCCACGGCGGCGGAACTCGGCATCGGCACCGACCGCGCCGCCTTCGTCGCGGCCGACGTCTACGACGCCGCCGAGGCCGTCGCCTCCGTCGCGGACATCGAGGCGTACGACATCGTCTACACCGGCATCGGCTCGCTCTGCTGGCTCCCGGACATCCGCCGCTGGGCCGGGACCGCGGCCTCCCTGGTCGCGCCCGGCGGGTTCCTCTACCTCGCCGAGTTCCACCCGATCACCGACGCCCTGGACGACGAGAGCGGCGCGCGCGTCGCGCACGACTACTTCAGCCGGGACGCCTGGATCGACGAGAGCCCCGGCACGTACACGGATTTCGAGGCACCCACGGTCAACAACCGCCGCGTCGAGTGGCAGCACACCCTCGGCGACGTGGTCTCCGCCCTGGCGGCGGCCGGGCTGCGCGTCGACTTCCTGCACGAGCACGACATGACGCTGTTCCAGCGCTTCGGCTCCCTGGAACGCGGGGACGACGGCTTCTACCGCCAGCCCGCCGGCCGTCCCCGCGTCCCGCTCATGTACTCGCTCAAGGCGTCGCGCCCGTAGGGTTCACCGGGCCCGCGTGCCCGTAAGGCTCACCGGGCCGTGCGGCTTCAGACGAACTTCTGCGTCCGGTGCCACAGCGCCTCGTCCGTGCCACGGAAGAACAGTTCCAGGCGGCCGTCCCGGTTGGTGCCGACCACCGGGTCGCCGCCGACGTTCCGCACGACCTCGAAGTGGCCGCTCCAGTCGATCCCGTTGATCTTCGATTGCTCGGCCGCGTACATGTGGCCGTTGGTGCTGTGGTGGAAGACCACCAGCCGCCCGTCGGCCGCGCGCGCCAGCGCGGGCGTGCCCTGGACGCCGCCGGCCAGGCTGGACGCCGAGGTCCAGGAGTCGTAGCCGGCCTTCTGCTGGATGTGCCACAGCTGGGTGTCGGTGCCGCGGAAGAACACCTGGATGCGCTGGTCGGAGTCGAGACCGGCCTCGACGCCGCCACCGATGTTGCGTACCAGCTCGAAGTGGCCGCTCCAGGAGTCGCTGGAGTCGGGGACCTTCTGCTGGTTGTCGTAGAGGTTGCCGTTGGTGCTGTGGTGGAAGACCTCCAGTTTGCCGTCGCCGGCCCGCGCGACGGCCGGGTTGCCCTGGACGCCGCCGGCCAGGCTGGACGGCGCCACCCAGTTCTCGTAGTCGACGTTCTGCTGGTACACGTGCCACAGCTGGGTGTCGGTGCCGCGGAAGAAGACGTCGAGGCGCCCGTCGGCGTTGAGGGCGGGGACCGGGTCGCCGCCGATGTTGCGCACGATGATGTCGTCGGGGCTGAAGCCGACGTTGATGGCGCCCTGGCGTACGTGGTGCAGGTGCCCGTCCGAGCCCTTGTAGAAGACCGAGATGCGGCCGTCCCGGCCGCGGATGGCGTTGGGCTCGCTGCCCAGCGAACCGCCCAGGTTCTCCCACTCGCTCCAACCGCCGTCGCGCTTCTGCCAGATGGACCACAGGGCCTGTTCGTTCTTGCCGCGGGCGAACACCTGGAGGCGGCCGTCGGCGTTGGGGGCCACGGAGGGGTTTCCGACGATCTGCCCGTGCAGGGAGCTGACGTCGTCCCAGGCCAGACCGGGGGTGGTGGGGATGTCGACCATGAACGCTCTCCTTCGTACGTACGAGTGGAGCAGGTCGGCGCACACGCTAGCCAACGGGAACCGCGGTCAGGAAGCCGCCGGGGACGCGGCCCGGCGATTGACCGGAATCACCGCCCATACCCGGCCAAGAGCGGCATCGGCGAGCCATTGGCCGAACCGCCGCCCGGTACGGTGCGGCCTTTAGTCCAGCCCGCGAGCGAGCCTGAAGCGGGCCAGCGCCTCGGACAGGTCGACGACCGGGGCCGGGTAGGCCGCGGCCGCACGCGCGGCGGCGGGCGGCAGCTTCCACGGCTGGTGCACCGCGCCGCCCTCCAGGCCGGGCACGTCCGCCAGCTCCGGCACCCAGCGCCGTACGTACGCGCCGTCGGGGTCAAAACGCTTCGCCTGGGACAGCGGGTTGAGGACCCGGTTGGGGCGGGTGTCGGTGCCGGTGCCCGCCGCCCACTGCCAGTTGAGCTGGTTGTTGGCCAGGTCGCCGTCCACCAGGAGGGACAGGAAGTGCGCCGCGCCGAGCCGCCAGTCCAGGTACAGCGTCTTGGTCAGGAAGCCGGCGGTCAGCAGCCGCGCGCGGTTGTGCATCCAGCCCTCGTGGGCGAGTTGCCGCATGGCCGCGTCCACGATCGGGTAGCCGGTGCGGCCGGTACGCCACGCCTCGGCCTCCTGCGGGTCGCGGCGCCAGAGGTCGTGCCGCGTCCGGTAGTCGGCGTGCGCCGCCTGGGGGCGGGCCGCGAGGACCTGGTGGTGGAAATCCCGCCACGCCAGCTGCCGTACGAAGGCGTCGCCGCCGTCGCCGCCGGCCTTACGGGAGCGGTGGACCAGTTCGGTCGCGGAGAGCGTGCCGAAGTGCAGGTGCGGGGAGAGCCGGGACGTCGCGTCCCCCGCGAGGTCGTCCTGCCGGAGCGCGTAGCGGCCGAGCGGCCCTCTCAGCCAGGCCGCCATCCGGCGGCGCCCCTCCGCTTCGCCGCCCGCCGCGAGCCCCGGGGACACCCCGGTGACGTCCTCGCGCCGCGGTACGGGACCGGAGCCGGCCGCCTCGGGCACCCGCACGCGGCGGGGCGGCCGCAGCACGTCGCGGTGGCGTTCGGCCTGCCAGCGGCGGAAGTACGGCGTGAAGACCGCGAAGTGGTCCTTGCCGGCCGGGGTGACCTCGCCCGGTGCGAGGGCGGTGACCACCGCGTCGTGCACGTGCAGCCGCCGCCCGTCGGCCTCCAGGGCCCGCCGCAGCCGCTCCTCCCGGCGCTGCGCGTAGCCGCTGACCCCGCCCGCGACATGCACGTCGTGCGCGTCCGCCTCGGCGGCCGCCGAGGCGGTCTGCTCGACGACGTCTCCCGTACGGACCACGAGCCGGCCCCCGCGGGCGCGCAGCGCGTCGTCCAGATCCGCGAGGCAGTCGGCCAGGAAGGCGCGGCGGTTGGGCACGTCGAAGCCCGCGGCACGTACTCCGTCGTCGAGGACGAACAGCGGCACGACGCCGCCCGCGGCCCGCGCGGCGGCGTGCAGGACGGGGTTGTCGTGGACCCGCAGGTCGGAGGTGAACAGGGCGATCGAGGCAGTGCTCACGCGGGTCGCTCCGTGCTTCGTGGGGAGGGGGGAGGGGCGTACGGGTTCCTGGCGGGGCGTACGGATGCCCGGAGGGGCGTACGGATGCCTAGAGGGGCGTACGGGAGTGGCGCGGGCGCTTCGCGGGCCAGAGGAGGCCCGCGACCGACAGGGCGCCCCACCCCACGGACACGGCCACCGCGGCGCGCCGCTTCCGCTCCGGCAGCGTGCCGCCCAGCAGCGCCGCGTCGCCGAGGTCCGCCGCGATCCGGACGCAGGCGGCGGTCCGCAGCGCCGGTCCCGGCGGCGCCAGCGCGAGGGCCAGCCCGCTCGCCGCGTCGCGCCAGGCCAGCGGGCGCAGCGCGGTACGGGTGGCCGGGGCCACGCGCCCGTCCTCGCCGGCTAGCCCGGAGGGCTTGGCCAGCAGGCCGGGCCAGGCGGTGACCGCCAGGCCGTAGGCCGCAGTCGACGCGCCCACCATGCGCAGCAGACCCACCTGCATCATCCGCCTCCTTCGCTCCACTGCCCGGCCGGTGCGCCCGGCAGCACGTCGCGTCGCCGGGCCGCCGGGCCCGCCACCGGTCCTGCCGGTACCCACTGTTCCCCCTCCGCCACCCGGGGCCGGGGCAACGCGCCCGGCGGTACACGGCACGGGCGTACGGAGGGAACGGGGGCGTCAGACGTCCAGCTCGAATTCGACCTTCCGCAGGCTGTCCCGGGCGGCTTCCAGGTCGCCGGTGGCCCGGTCCAGGACCAGATAGACGAAGATGCCCTGGCGGCTGCGCCGGGTGAGAGGGCGGATCAGGTGGAGCTCGTCGTCCAGCGTGATCAGGATGTCCTCGATCCGCTCCTGGCGGTAACCGAGCGTCTCCAGCGTGAACAGCTTGGCGCGCACCACGTCCGTGTCCCCGCGCGCCGCCGCTTCGAGGTCGGGGCCGGCCGGGCTGCCGACCGCGCCGAGGGTGAGACGGCTGAAGTAGTCCACGACCGAGGCGCCGAGGACGCCTTCCTGGCGTACCAGCTCCCGCAGCGTCTCCTCGATGCCTGCCATGGCCACCTGCCCCGGGCGCCTGGCCCCGCTCGCACGCCGAATAGACCGCCGACCAGACTTCCCGGCACACCAGGGGCACGGCGCGGCGGGCCCCACGCGCCCATCTTGGCACGTCCCGCGTTTGCGTGACGCCGCATCAGGAGGGGCACACGAGGCCGAAGGGGCTCCGGGCGGTGTACCGGGCGGGCGGTGTCAGGCGGCCGCCGCGGCGATGATCTCGTCGGCGGCGCGTTGCCCGCTCGCCACGCAGTCGGCCACGCCCACCCCGTCGTACGCCGCGCCGCACAGCCGCAGCTGCGGCAGCCGGGACAGCCCGTTGCGCACCCGCGTCACGCGCGCCGGGTGGCCGACGGCGTAGTGCGGCAGCCCGCCGATCCACCGGGTCACGTCCGTCGCCACCGGCCGCGCGGTCAGCCCGGTCGCCTCCCCGAGGTCGCGCAGCGCGGCGGCCACCAGGTCCGCGTCGTCGAGGTAGAGCACCTCCTCCTCGCCGTACCGGCCGATGGACGTGCGCAGCACGAACAGGTCCTTGGCCCGCTCCGAGAGCCAGTCCCACTTACGGGTCAAGAACGTGGACGCCTTGATGGTGTGCCCGTCCCCCGGCGGCACCAGGAAGCCGCACCGGTCGTCGAACGCCGTCAGCCCCTCCAGGTGCGAGCGCCGGAACGCCATCGTCACCAGCGCCATCGGCGCGTACGCGACCTCGGACAGCTCGGCCGCCGCGAGCGGCGCCTCGGCGGCGAGCAGGGTGGCCGCCGTCCAGGCCGGGGTCGCCAGGACCAGGCCGTCGCACAGCAGCGTCCGGGCGGCGGTGCGCACCTCCCAGCCGTACGCGGCCCGGTTCAGCGCGAGTGCCGGGGTGTTGCGCAGGATCGCGCCGCCGGCAGCGCGCACGGCGTCGGCCACGGCGCCCGCCAGCGTGCCCGCGCCGCCCTCCAGCCCCAGGTAGTCGGGGCCGCCGCGGGCCAGGTCCGGAATCGTGCGGGCGGTCCCGGCGCTGCCGGTGCCCCGCTTGGAGGGGCCCGCGCCCGGCCCGGTGCGGGCGAACTCCGGGCGCGGCCGCGGTACGAACGGGCCGGATCCTGGCTGGTCGGCGAGCCGCCGCTGTTCCGCGAGCCGCCGCTCCTCGGCGAGCCGCCGCTCGGCTCCGTACCGCTGTTCGGCGACGCGCCGCTGCTGTTCGGCGCTGCGCCGCCGGACCGGCCGCACGCCGGTGAGCATCGCGCCGTCGTTCCGCGCGGCTTCGAAGAGCTGCGGCACGGCGGCCCGCAGGGAGACCTCGTACGTGTCGGGCGTCCGCGACCTGCCGAGGACGTCACGGCCGCGGCAGCTCGGGATGGGCCGCAGCGCGCCCCGCGTCCACAGCGCGGCCGCCGTCGCGGCCGGGACCCGCAGCCGGTCGCCGAGACCGACCTCCCGCGCCAGGTCGACCGCCTCGGGACGGGGCACCCGCAGCGCCTCGGCGCCCAGGTCCACCGGCGTTCCGGCGATCTCGCCGGAGCGCAGCTTGCCGCCCAGCCGGCCGGTGGACTCCAGCAGCGTCACGCGCAGGCCCGCGCCGGTGAGCCGGTGGGCGGCGGCGAGGCCCGCGATGCCGCCGCCGATGACGACGACGTGCCGGGCGAGCGCGGGCGGGGCGGTGGTGGTGGACGGTACGGCGGATGCGGTCGACGGCACGCTCATGAGTCCGCTCCTTCGAAAGCGGTGGCCGGTGGTGTCGGTGTGGCGTCCGTGGCCCTGCGGGACACCGTGGCCGCCGGGCCCGCCGCGTCATGGCCGGCGGACGGGCGCAGGATGTCGGAGAGCGGGTCGTGCCGGATGCTGCCGGGCGGCAGCCCCGCCGCGGTCAGCCGGGCCACGGTCGTCTCGACCACCGCGGTCGGCCCGCTGACGTACGCCAGGTGCCCGGACCAGTCGCCGCGCCGCGTCACGGCGTCGGCCAGTGCCTCGGCCAGCGCGTCGAAGCCGTACCCGGCCGGCCCGGAACCGCTCTCGTTCTCCCGCCGCCCGATGACGGGCAGCACCCGCAGCCAGGGCCGCCGCCGTTCCAGCTCGGACGGCGTACCGGCGTCGTACAGGTCGGCGAAGCTGTGGGCGCCGAGGAACAGCCGCACACTGCGGTGGCCGCGTCGTGCGGACAACTCCTCCAGCAGTGCCTTCACGGGCGCCCACCCGGTGTCGGCCGCCACCAGGACCAGGTCGCTCGCCAACTCGTCGTCCAGCGTCATGGACCCGCGCGCCGGCCCGATGCGCAGGGTGTCGCCGACCCGTGTGTGCGCCACCAGGGCCTCGCTCACCCCGCCGGTGCACGTCTGCCGTACGTGGAACTCCAGTTCGCCGTCGGCCCGGGGCGCGCAGGCGATCGAGTACTGCCGCCACGCCTGTGGCAGCAGCGGCGACTCCACCGCGGCGAACTGCCCGGCCCGGTACGGGTACGGCTCGTGCGCCCGTACCCGCAGTACGGCCAGCCCCGGGCGGCGCATCTCGTGCGCGGTCACCGTGGCCTGCCAGTACGGCGGCTCGGCGAGGGCGGCCTCGGCGCCGCTGACCATGGCCGCGACGGCGAACCGCAGCATCCGCACCCACGCCTGCTCGACGGACTCGGCCCAGCGCGGACCCGCCGTGCGGCGCAGTGCCTCGCACAGCGCCAGCTCGAACGCCTCGAAGTGCACCGGGCGCACGCCCAGCTTGCGGTGGTCGCGGCCGAGCCGCCCGAAGGCCTCGGCGATGTCGTCGGGACGGTGCAGGTTCTCGATCAAGTACCAGAAGGCGCGCGCGAGATGGGCGCGCTGGAACTCCATCGACTCGGGGAACAGGGACCGCAGGTAGGGCCACCGCCGGAACATCGCCTCGTAGAGGTGCGTGATCAGCTCGCCGAACGGCGTCACGAGTTCGAGGTACTCGGTGATCACCCGCTGGTCGGCGGCGCCGTCGTAGGCTCCGGCCGCGGCGTCCGCCGGGTGCGGGCCCGCGCTGCCGGACCAGCCGAGGGCCCGGGGTCCCGTGGCCGGGCCGCCGTAGGCCGGGCGCTCCTGGACGGCGTCCTCGCGCTCGGGGCGCGGCGAAAGGATTCTCCTGCGCAGGCGCATGGCCTCGTGCCGGGCGAGCAGGGCGTGGTAATCGTCGTTGACGGTACTCATGAACGTACGACCGGATCCATGGGGACGGCACCGGCGGCGGCCCGAAGGACCGCACGGGCCGGGCGGAACGGGGAGGCGGGGGAGGCCGGGAGGACCGGGACGGCGCACAGCGGTCTGACGGTGCGGGCATACGACGCGAGGCGTGGCATGAGCGGACCTCCAAAAGGGGATGGGGCGCGTCAGTATGGCACCGGGCAAAGGTGCCCAACCGGCCCTACTCCCCCGGGACTTTCGGCCCTCGCCCGACACGGCCTAACGGGTGTGTGATTCCCTGCGCACCCCTTGTGCGCGGCTCCCCCCGGCTCCCTCCGGGAGGTGCCCCAAAGCGCGCGGACATACTGGGTGTTACGGCGGGCGGCCGGGCCCGGTGGCCCTGTGCCCGGCGGCCCGCCGGACCGCCTCGCCGGGACCCGGTACCCGGCACACCCGGCCGACAGATCGAGAAGCGCATGCATCAGTACACCGGACCCGCCGGCCCGTCCCCGGAGCCGCTGCGCGTCTTCATCCTCGACGACCACGAGGTGGTCCGCAGGGGGGTACGCGACCTCCTCGACGCCGAGGACGGCATCGAGGTCGTGGGCGAGGCGTCCAGCGGCCCCGAGGCGCTGGTCCGGGTGCCCGCCGTCCGGCCCCATGTGGCGGTGCTCGACGTACGGCTGGGGGAGCGGGGCGAGCCGTCGGGCGGCGACCACGAGGGCATCGTGGTCTGCCGCGAACTGCGCGCCCGCATGCCGGAACTGGCCTGCCTGATGCTGACGTCCTTCGACGACGACGAGGCCCTGTTCGACGCCATCATGGCGGGCGCGGCCGGCTACGTACTCAAGCAGATCAACGGGACCGACCTGGTCAACGCCGTACGGACGGTGGCGGCGGGCAAGTCGATGCTGGACCCGCGCACGGCGTCGCGGGTGATGGCGCGGCTGCGCGCCCCGCAGCAGCCCGAGGCGGCCCCGGAATCCGAGCTGGACCGGCTCGCGCCCAGGGAGCGCGAGATCCTGGAGCTGATCGGCGAGGGCCTGACCAACCGGGAGATCGCCGACCGGCTGTTCCTCGCGGAGAAGACGGTGAAGAACCGTATCTCCACCATTCTGTCCAAGCTGGGCGTGGGCCGTCGGGTACAGGCCGCGGTGATCGCCGGACGGATCCGGGGACAGCAGGAGAAGCAGGAGAGGAACGAGCAGCGCGGCGGGCGGTAGCCGACCGGCCCCACCGCCCCCCGAGTCGGTCCCCGCCGACCCGGGCCCCTCGGCCGCTTATCGGGCCTTTACGGCCCTACTTCGCCACCGCCCCCGCGGCCGATCCTGGTGCCGCCGGGAAGAGCCGGTCTCTCCCCCGTGCTGAAGGCTCTTCCCGGCCAGTCGGAGTCATGCGCCAGAGGTGAAGGACACAGCCCGGTGGACGGATCGGATACCAGTACGCAGACAGACCCCGGAGCGCAGGGAAGTCCCGGCGCCCAGGGCGGGACCGGCACCAAGCCGGACCCCCGTCCGGATCCGGCCGGGCACCAGAGCGCGGCCGGGGGGAGCGGGCCCGTCCCCGATCCGCCCCCCGCGGCCCTCGGCCCCCGCCCGGTCCGCCGCCGCATCCCCGTCGAATGGCTGACCACCACCGACCACAAGAAGATCGGCACCCTCTACCTCGTCACCGCCTTCGTGTTCTTCCTGGTCGGCGGCCTCATGGCGCTCCTGATGCGCGCCGAACTCGCCCGTCCCGGCACGCAGATCATGTCGAACGAGCAGTTCAACCAGGCCTTCACGATGCACGGCTCGGTCATGCTGCTGCTGTTCGCGATGCCGCTGTTCACCGGCTTCGCCAACTGGCTGATGCCGCTCCAGATCGGCGCCCCCGACGTGGCGTTCCCGCGTCTGAACATGCTCGCCTACTGGATGTTCCTGTTCGGTTCGCTGATCGCCGCGGCCGGCTTCCTCACCCCGCAGGGCGCCGCCGACTTCGGCTGGTTCGCGTACGCGCCGCTGTCGGACGCGGTGCACTCGCCGGGCGTCGGCGCCGACATGTGGATCATGGGCGTGGCGCTCTCCGGCTTCGGCTCCATCCTGGGCGCCGTCAACTTCATCACGACCATCATCTGCATGCGCGCCCCCGGCATGACGATGTTCCGGATGCCGATCTTCACCTGGAACGTGCTGCTGACCGCGCTGCTGATCCTGATGGTCTTCCCCGTGCTGGCGGCGGCGCTCTTCGCCCTGGAAATGGACCGCAAATTCGGCTCGCACGTCTTCGACCCGGCCAATGGCGGCGCGCTGCTCTGGCAGCACCTGTTCTGGTTCTTCGGCCACCCCGAGGTCTACGTCCTCGCCCTGCCGTTCTTCGGCATCGTCTCCGAAGTCATCCCGGTGTTCTCCCGGAAACCGATGTTCGGCTACATCGGCCTCATCGCCGCGACCATTTCCATCGCCGGCCTGTCCGTCACGGTCTGGGCCCACCACATGTACGTGACCGGCGGCGTACTCCTGCCCTTCTTCGCCTTCATGACCTTCCTGATCGCCGTGCCGACCGGAGTGAAGTTCTTCAACTGGATCGGCACCATGTGGAAGGGTTCACTCTCCTTCGAAGCGCCGATGCTCTGGGCGACCGGCTTCCTCGTCACCTTCGTCTTCGGCGGCCTGACCGGCGTGATCCTGGCTTCCCCGCCCATGGACTTCCACGTCTCCGACACCTACTTCGTCGTCGCGCACTTCCACTACACGCTCTTCGGCACCGTCGTGTACGCGATGTTCGCCGGATTCCACTTCTGGTGGCCCAAGTTCACCGGGAAGATGCTCGACGAACGGCTCGGCAAAATCACCTTCTGGACCCTCACCGTCGGCTTCAACCTCACCTTCCTCGTACAGCACTGGCTCGGCGCGGCCGGCATGCCCAGGCGGTACGCGGACTATCTCGCCGCCGACGGATTCACCACCCTCAACACCCTCTCCTCCATCGGCTCCTTCCTGCTCGGTTTGTCCTTCCTGCCCTTCTTCTACAACGTCTGGAAGACCGCCAAATACGGCAAGAAGGTCACCGTCGACGACCCCTGGGGCTACAGCCGCTCCCTGGAATGGGCCACCTCCTGCCCGCCGCCCCGCCACAACTTCACCGCGCTGCCGCGCATTCGCAGCGAATCCCCGGCCTTCGACCTGCACCACCCCGAAGTCGCCGCCCTCGAATCGTCCCGCACCTGAACCCCTTCCCCTCCCCGCCCCACGGCTGCGGGCGCCCGCCGACGCGCCCGCAGCCGTGGACCCCGACGGCACACCCCTCACCCCCGAGGGAGGAACCCACGATGTCCCACACCACCCTCGCCCTGGGCGCCACCGCGCTCTTCGCCGCCGGCTGCGTCTGGTACCTCCCGGCGGCCGCGGCCCTGCGCGCGGGCGCCGACCGCCCGTACTCCCACCGCATCGCGGCCGCTTCCTGCCTGGCCTTCTGGGGTACGCCCGCGTTCCTCGCCGTGCTCCTGCTGACCCCGGCGCCCTGGGCGGCCCTCGGCGCCGTAGCGGCGGCGGGCGTCCTCACGGCCGCCGCCCTCCTGGCCGTGGCCCGGCTGCAACGCACCCGCGAACAGCACGAGGAGACCGAACGCTGGTCCACGCTCCGCCGCACCCTCCCCACCCTCGACGAACCGCGGCCCGCCCCGGCCCGCCCGCAACTGACCTTCCTGCTCTACCTCTTACCCGGCAACATCGTGGCCTCCGTACTCGCCGCCACCGTGCTGCTGACCGCCGACTCCCTGACCCGCCAGAGCGCGATCACCGCGACCATGACCGCCGTCGGCATCTCCGCCGCGTCCCTGGCCCTCGCCGGCACCCGCGCCCAGGCGACGCGCCGGCACTGACCGACGGCCGCCCGTACGGCGGGACCATCGCGCCGGCCAGACCGCCGCCCCGCGCGAAGACCGCCCCTCATGAGGCCCACCCGGCGCACGTACGGGGCATCGCCGGCCTGCGCGCCATGCGGGACGCGGGCGCGCACACCGCCGCCACGCCTAGTCGATCTCCACCCGGCCGCCGCCCTGCTCCGGCACGCGCCCGTCGGCGGAAGCCCCCTCCGGCGCCCCCAGGTTGCGCCGTACGGAATCCAGGATCGTCAGCCCCTGCCCGACCAGCCCGGCCGCTATCTCGCCCAGCCCGTCCGCGCCGTTGAGCACGTTCACGTTGGCGCCGGAGAGGCCGGCCGCGGCCTCCTTGACGATCTGCGGGAGCTGGTCGATCAGCATCCGGTCCAGCGCCACCCGGTCGTACGACGCCGCGGCCTCCGCCTGGATCTTCATCCGCTCGGCCTCGGCCATGGCGAGCACCCGGATGCGCTCCGCGTCCGCCTCGGCGGGCTTGACGACCTCGGCCACCAGCTGCTGCTGCCGCAGCTGCGCCGCCCGCTCGGCCAGCTCGGTCTGCGCGTCCAGCACCTCCTGCTGCGCGTGGGCCTCCGCCAGCGGTCCGGCCTGCGCGGCCTGGGCCTGCGCGCGGTCCACCTCGGCCGAGTACTGGGCCTGTACGACGGCGGTCTGCCGCGCGTACTCGGCCTGCTTGCGCGCGGCTTCCTGCTCCGCCTCCGCCGCTGCCTGGGTCGCCTGCGCCTGCGCGATCTGGGCCTGGCGCTGGATGGCGGCCTTGTGCGGGGCCGACATGGCGTCGATGTAGCCGGTGTCCCCGTCGTCGATCGACTGGATCTGCAACGAGTCCACGTGCAGCCCGATCTTCGCCATCTCCGACTTCGAGGTGTCCAGCACCTCGGTGGCCAGCTTCTGCCGCTCGGTGACGATCTCCTCGACCGTCATCGAGCCGATGATGGACCGCAGGTGACCGGCGAAGATCCGGCCGGTCAGCACCGACATCTGGTCCTGGTCGGAGAGGAACCGCTGCCCCGCGTTGACGATGCTCTCGGTGTCGTTGCCGACCTTGAAAGCGATCACGGCACGTACCGTCAGCGCGATGCCCTGCCGGGTCACACAGGTCTCGACGACCTCCGACTCGCACATCGCCAGCGTCAGGAAACGGGTCTTGCGGAAGACCGGCAGCACGAACTTGCCGTGACCGGTCACCACACGGAACGGCGCACCCCCGAGACCACGCCTGCCACCCGAGATCAGCATCGCCTCGTCGGGCGCGGGAACGCGGTAACCGAACATCCTTCGTCGTCTCCTCAACCGGCGTCGCCGGCGTCACCGGCCAACGCGTCCAATGGATCGGCCCACTCGATGACGTCGACCTGCCGGCCACCCCGCGAGGTGACGACCAGCACGTGCGTCCCGCGCGGCAGGGGTTCGGCGGACCAGGCGAGAAACGTCTCCGTCCCGCCCCTGACCCGTACCAGGACCTCACCGGGCCCGGCCTCACCACGGGTCCCGAGAACCAGCTCCCCGGCACAACCGATCACAGCGTCGTCCGGCACCATCGGCGGCCGCCCCCTCGTCGCTCTGGCCTGCGCCCCGACCTTAGCGCCCGACCCCACGCGCGCCCATTGGCGGCACCTCACCCGCCACGCCCTCACCACAGCCCTACGCAACGCACGACCCGCACGGGACGGTCGGTCACGCACACGCGGACAGCGCTGGGGACGCTTCTGGTTCATCGTGCGGCGACCGAGTGATGGGGTGATCGCCCCGGCAGTCTCGGCAACGCCCTGGCTCCGGCGCGCGGAAGGCCCGCTCACATCCGTCGCAGGTCTGGAACGGCAGCGCGGAGGGCCGGTCCGTGTGACGCACCGGCGCGGGCGGGGCGGGCAGGGGCGTCTCGCGGAGGCGAAAGGCGACGATGCTCGCCGGACGGGCACGGAAACGGCCGGGGAGCCCTGCGGTGAGCCGCTCGATGATCTGTGCCGCTTCGACACCGGCCGCGAGCCACTGGGCGACGGCCGGCGCCAATCGCGCCGCCTCTTCCTCGGACAGGACCAGGCGGGGGTCGACCCGGCGCAGCGCGCCGAGCACGGCATTGGGGGGCCGGCGGACCGCCGGCGTTTCGCGAACGGGGCCCCGGCGGCCCCGGAAGGCAGCCGGAGACCGGGGCCTTGCCAGCCCGGGCCCGGTGCCGCCTTGGCGGATGCCCTGGCCTTGCGCTGTGGCTCGGCGCCTCGTCACCCCGTAGGCAAGGCGGTCCGGGTGGAGGTGCCGGCCACATGACTGCTGCTGCTTGGGTATTACTCAGAATCGAGGGCTTGCATGTACTCCTTGATCAGCCCTCCCGGCAACCTGCCCCGTTCATTGACAGCGCGTCCCCGGCGCTTCGCCCAGGCGCGCACCAGAGAGGCGTTGACGCTGACGGAAGGCTCCTGTTGACGTGGCACTGACGTGTGCTCGGGTGGCTTAGGGCCCGGTTGCGGCGGGGGCGTGGGAGACCCTTCTCCGCCATGCCCTCTGGCGGGGCCTTCCGTGTCGGTCGACTCAATGGCGGTAGCCAGTGCACGTAGACGAGTGGCGATCAGCGAAGGGGGTGCCGTGACGACATGGTCACTGCCCTGTCGTGCCACCCCGGCGATGAAAGGCGCTCCCAAAAAGGTCAGAGCTTCCTCGATCTCGTTTCTGTCCAGAGGGGTTTCGAGCTTCCCTTTGGTCTCCCGCCAGATGTCTCTGACGCCCAGTGCGCCGGTGGTGTACTTGATGTCAACTGGGTCATTCCCACTCTTCCACAGAGTGTGCAGCACCAGGCTCAGGGCTTCCTGCCGACGCTCCGCCGCCCGCCAGTTGAGCGCCAGAGCGTCTGCCTCTCCTGCCGTTACCATTGCGGCGATCTCGTGCGGTGCCAGAGGCGTACGATCGTGGCGAATGACGGCTCTTGCGAGATCATGCGCAGTGAGCAGAGCCACCCCTTCTTTTTCTGCTTCCTGTACCACCCGGCCTTCGAATTGTGGGCCGACTAGCACCGTTCTCTGCGCCTTGTGGCGTTCACGGTGTTCGCCCAGCCTCCAGAACTTGACGTCCTGGTCGGTCACCAGGCCGGCACCGTCCGTTTTGGCTTCCACAGCGACGCGCTGTCGATCAGTGGGCGACTGCCACAGATCGATGATCACGTCTGTTCTCTTCGGTCCGCTGTGCTTCTCGACGACGACACCGAGTGCACGGAAGGCAGCTGCTACAGCACGCTCGAAACGTTGGTAGTCTGCGCTGTCGGTGGCGGCTTGTACGACTTCGGTAGCCAGCAGACCGACGCTGTGCGCACCAGCATCGGGTGGGGGCCGCGTACCTGCTGCAGGATCTGCTTGGGGGATAACTTCATCGGTGTTTACGAAGCTTTGGGGGTTCGCTTGCTCCAGCAAGGGCAACGTGCGTACCAAAGCGGCCCCCAACTCCGTCCTCCGGATGGTGAGCCCGATCCGTTCGGCCAGTCCGGTCTCCAGGAACAGAGCGAGACGGCGGGTGATGTCTTCTCGAGTGAGCTGCGCGTTAGGGTACCGCTCTGCGAGAACTCGGAGGAGTGTGGCTGAGTGTGCCTCGCCTTCCAGGGCGTCGAGAGTCTCTCCTAGCAAAGCGGTATTGAGGTGCAGCAGACGAACGAAGTCCAAGGCTTCAGTGGAAGCCAGGCAACTCGTGGCGAGTTCAGTCGCCGCGAAGGTGTCGGAGCCCACTTGGGTCAGGAGCCCGAGGGAACGCAAGGTTCCCAGGGTTTGCTCGGCGGAGGATACCAAAACGGCGAATTCCTCGGTGCAGAAGGCTGTGAAGTCGCTTCGCGAGATCTCAGGAACCGCCGCATTCAGGAGGCGGGCCAGTACTTCCACCCGTAGCCCCCCCGCGATGTAGCCCAGGGGCCGCTTTCGTGAACACAGCGCGGCTTGATCGGCGTTAGCCAGTGCGTCTGCCAACAGGGCAGGTGGCAGGGGCAGCTCAACCATTTGGGCGGACACGTGGCGCCTGTGCGGAAGATGATGTGGTGTGACCAGTTCCAGACGCTGCAGGAACTGCAGCCCGCTTTCCGTAGGTACGATCTTGCCGTTGGTCCAGTAGTCGACGAGTCTGGCTGCGCGCAGCCAGTACACACGTCGACGGACTTGGTCGAGCGAACTCCACTTGAGGCCGTACTCCGTCGCCGCGAGCTCGTTCAGCTCATTGTGGGTGAGTCCTCCTCCTAGCCCGTCAAGCAGCTCGCCGACGAATCTGACATTCGCGTGGAAGACAGCGATGAGGTAGTGGTCGTCTCCGGAACCGAGAAAGTATCGGGCTTCATCGGTGAGGTGCAGGCGTGTCGGGCGCCCCTCTCGTGTCACTAGCCCGCAGGCGCCGAGCCCATGGGCCGCCTTCCGCAAGGGAACGGGGCTGTCAGCGTTGGGCCAGGTGAATGGACGGTCGATGGTTCCGTCCGTCGCAATACCCGCCAGGAGGGCGCGAAGGTTGCTCATTATTTCGGGCGGGCTGCCAGGAACGTGAGGTGAGGCACCGGATCGTGTCAGCCATGGGAGCGGTGCCGGAAAGCCTTTAGAGGATGGCTGCTGTGGTGACCTCAAGGATTCTCCTCGCGGTTGACAAGCTCTCGAGCCCAATGAACTCTTGCATTATTACTGCAAAGGCCGGTGGATGCGCGTTAGGTGACGGCCTGTGGCGTTTCTAGTCCTCCGACCGGTTGAGCCCGAACGTCCACTGCTGGTGAGGTGCGTGCGCTGTGGCAGGCTGCGCCCGAGTGTGAAATGACCCCTGCCCGTAGTCGGCGGATACGGACTAGTGGCACGATGGCAGTCAGTGTGCATTTCCAGAGTCGTCTTGATCGGTCCACGAGACCCGGATGTCTGGCAGGCTCTCGGTGACGGCCTGAGCGTAGTCAGCGAGAAAATGAGTTAAACGGTCGTGCTGGATCGATAGCCGGTCGTACTCTTCGATCTCCGCCGGTGTCCAAGGTGCCTCGGTGTCTTCCAACTCCGACAGACGTAGTGCTGCCTTGGTGGCAATGACGACTGCCCGGGACGCATCAAGTAGGCGGTCCGCGGTTTTTCTGGAGGCGCGGACGAGAAGGGCATCGAGTTCTCTGCCAGGGCTTGGAAGCGCCGGAATGCCGAACTCTAGCCAGTAATCTCCCCAGAGACGTCGGCGCCGTGCCTCCGGCTCGGCATCGTCCACCACCTCCATAGCACCTGTTTCGCTCTGCCGCAAGGACAGGCCGGAACGGGCTGCCAGGTCAATGGTCATTTTTGCGAGATCGTCGTCGTTGCCGGGTACCGTGGCCAGCTGGGGAGCGCTCAGAGAAGCGCCCAGCTCTATCAGTTTTCGTGTCTGCTCATCCACGTCGGGCAGAACCATCAGGTCGTCATTTGCCATTAGCGTGTGAGGTGCTGCCGCGCCCAGGCGTGCGTACGGCATGGGTGTCCCGTGGACCGCGGACGTCCACGCCGTCACAGCGGCGTCCACCCACCAGCAGACGTATTCATGCGCAGCGTCATGGTGCGCCTTCGCGCTCCGGATGGCCAGCCTCAGACGGGCGGCGAGGAGCGCGGACTCCGCGTCGTACGGCGGTCTCCGGCCTTCGGTGTGCTGTCGGAATCGGATTTCGTTGAGCTCGTTCAGTTCTTCCATGCGTTGCTGCTCGGCTTGTGACTCCTCAAGGAGGGCGACCGAGCAGCGTGCCAGGGCGGACAAGGCTTCGTCGATCTCAGGCGCGGTCATGGTCTCGGCTGGGGCGGACCTGGGAAGGGGGGATGCGGGGTGGCCACTCACGACAGGCTCCTGGAGAGTGGGGAGGCGGAGGAGGTGGGGCTTGTGGAGGCCCCGTCAGTTACGGATATCAGCGGACGGTAGTCCTAGAAGCGACACGGCGTACCTGAAACAGTGCAAGAAGACGTGTGACCTCACGACCGGTGTGTCGGGGCCTCTTGCCCGGCCTGCCCGAGCAGTGGAGGCGGCGCTGTTACCAGCCCACGCACCTCGGGTACCCGGTGCGGGCGTTGCACAGGCCTTTCCAGGCACAGGTGATCGCACGCCGGCAGCAGCGGTTGAGGACCTTGGGCTCTGGCCCAGGGCCCGACTTCTGGCTAGGCGCGCGCCGAAGTGTCCACGGGCACAGCCCCCAACGTCCTCAACTACCCCGACCGCGTGGTCGAGGTCACGAGTGCGGGGGAAGAAGGCGCCACAGGAGGTGCGGCTCCAGTGCCGCCGTGATCGAAGCGGTCTTTCGGACGCCGCGTTGCCCAGTGAACCAGTCCGGCACGTCTGTGATGGACGCCATATACGGTGCGGACCAGGGCGATGGGCGGTAGTCACTCAGTTAGTCACGTACATAGCCAGAGGGCCGGTACTGGATCCAGTACCGGCCCTCTGGCCTGCTACTTCTCAGTCGGGGTGGCGGGATTTGAACCCACGACCTCTTCGTCCCGAACGAAGCGCGCTGCCAAGCTGCGCCACACCCCGAAGCAACGAGCTCTACTTTAGCGGACCGATCCCCATAGGTGAAATCCGGTTCTCGGGGCGACGGGGGTGGGGCCTGAACTGGTCGATCGTGACGAGGATCAGGGCGAGGGCGTAGAAGGCCGAGCCGAAGACGAGGGTGTTCAGGGCGATGCCCGCGTAGCCGTGGATCTCGACGTCGAGGAAGGGGTACGGGTAGCGGCCCTCGGCGCCGGGGGTGATGAGGGCGCCGCGGATCAGGGCGAAGGGGAGGTAGAGGAAGGGGTAGGCCAGCCACTGGCCGGCGAAGCGCCAGCGGTAGCCGCGGGCGGGGGTGAGCAGGAGCCAGTCCAGGGCGGCGCCGATGGGGGCGACGGTGTGCAGCAGGTGGGTCGAGACGGTGCGGAGGGTCTCGTTCTCGGGCGTGCCGGTCATCGAGAAACCGCTGGAGTCGTTGGTGAGGACGAAGTGGTAGACGAGGCCGGTGATGGTTATGTAAAGGAGGACCGCGCCGGTGATCCGCGGGGATATCGGGGGGCGGGCGGACCAGGCGCGGTGCGCGGACCAGGCGAAGCAGACCGCCACGGCGATGTTCGACTGCACCGTGAAGTAGCTGAAGAGGCGGCTCAGGTCCGGCGTGATCGCGACGTCCAGGACGATGCCGGTCAGCGCGGCCAGCGCGATCAGCAGCCGGAAGGCGGCGGCCAGTGGGCGGCGGACCGGGGGCACGACCGCGGACGCCGGGGTCTGCGCGGAGGCGAAGGCCGCTCCGCGGGCGTAGCGGGAGGAGGCGTGTGAGGTCTCCTGCGACGGCCGGGAGCGGGGGACGCGGGCGCTGGTGGGGTCGATCATCCCCCCACGCTAGACGGGAGTGGGGTGGGATGGGGGCGGTGTGTGGAAGGTGTGTGCGAATCCGCAGGAGGGAGAAAAGGACCCGTGGGCGGGTCCTCGGCGGTATGCCGCTCCTGTGGGGCCCGGTCGTTGTGGCCGGGCCCCGGCCGGAGTGTCAGTCCCGTGCCGTGAGGGTCAAGAGTGTCGCCTCCGGGGGGCAGGCGAAGCGGACGGGGGTATAGCGGTTGGTGCCGCAGCCTGCGGAGACGTGGAGGAAGGAGGTGTGGCCGCCCGCTGTGTGGGTGGACAGGCCCTTGACCCGCTGCGTGTCGATGTCGCAGTTGGTGACCAGCGCCCCGTAGAAGGGGATGCAGAGCTGGCCGCCGTGGGTGTGGCCGGCCAGGACCAGCGGGTAGCCGTCGGCGGTGAAGGCGTCCAGGGTGCGCAGGTACGGGGCGTGTACGACGGCCAGGGAGAGGTCCGCGTCGGGCTCCGGGCCGCCGGCGACGTGGGCGTAGCGGTCCCGCTTGATGTGCGGGTCGTCCAGACCGGTGAGGGCGATCTCGAAGCCGCCGGCCGTGCCGTCGAGCTTGAGGCGGCCGCGGGTGTTGGAGAGGTTGACCCAGCCGGCCGTGTCGAAGGCGTCGCGCAGGTCTTCCCAGGGGTTGTGGACGACGCCGACGGCGGGCGGGTTGCCGTTCAGGCCGTGCCGCTTCTGAGCCTTTTCGATCAGGTAGCGGGCGGGGTTGCGCAGCTTCGGCCCGTAGTAGTCGTTCGAGCCGAAGACGTACGCGCCGGGGAACTCCATGAGCGGACCGAGCGCGTCCAGCACCTCCGGGACCCCCTCGGGGTCGGAGAGGTTGTCGCCCGTGTTGACGACGAAGTCGGGGCGCAGCCCGGCCAGCGACTGGAGCCAGCGCTGCTTCTTGCGCTGCCCGCTGACCATGTGGATGTCGGAGACCTGCAGGACGCGCAACGGCCGCATGCCGGGCGGCAGTACGGGCACGGTGACCCGGCGCAGTCTGAAGGAGCGGGCTTCGAATCCGGCGGCGTAGGCCAGGCCCGCCGCACCGGCCGCGGCGATGGACAGGGGGACTCCGTAACGGGCGCGCATACTCCCCATCGTCGCAGAGGAAGCGGAGGGATCGCGCATCGGCAGTGCTCCGGCAGTGCTCCGACAGCGCGACGGCAGCGCCTCGGTACACGCCCGCACCGGCCGTGGCGGCCACCGGGGCACGGCCGGGGCGGTGGCCAAGGCGCCGGCCCGGTGCCACCGGCACGTAATGGTGGGGCGTTCGGCGCCGGGTACGGGCATACTCGACGTCATGACCACGCTCAAGTCGAAGCTGCAGGACGACCTCACCACGGCCATCAAGGCCCGTGACGAGCTGCGCTCTTCCACCCTCCGCCTCACCCTGACCGCCGTCCAGAAGGAAGAGGTGGCCGGTACCGAGGCGCGCGAGCTGTCGGACGCCGAGGTCGAGAAGATCGTCGCGCGTGAGGCGAAGAAGCGCCGGGAGGCCGCCGAGGCGTTCGACCAGGGCGGCCGCGCCGAGTCGGCGGAGCGGGAGCGCGCGGAGGGCGAGGTGCTCGCCGAGTACCTGCCCAAGCCGCTGTCGGACGAGGAGCTGGCGGGCCTGGTCGCCGAGGCCGTGGCGGAGGCGAAGGCGGGCGGCGCCGAGGGGCCGCGGGCCATGGGCGCCGTCATGAAGATCGTGAACCCGAAGATCGCGGGCCGGGCCGAGGGCGGCCGGGTGGCCGCCGTGGTCAAGAAGCTGCTCGCGGGTTGATGGAGTAAGCAGAGGGAACGGCGAAGGGGCGCCCCGTCCGGAGATCCGGTGGGGCGCCCCTTCTTCGTGAGCGCTGTGCCGCGGGGCGCTCCTTCGCCGGGAGCGCCGTACCGCGGGCCGCGGTGTCACCGCGACCGGCGGCCGGTGTCAGCCGAAGATATCGGGGAACCCGGGGATGTCCCAGCCGCCGCCCGGCTTGCCGCCGCCGTGGCCGCCGCCGTGACCTTGGCCGCCGCCGCCTCCGCCGGGCCGCGGCCGGCCCCCGCCGCCGTTCTTGCCGTCGTCCTTGTTCTTGCCGGAGTCGCCGATCGGGACGGTGGGCAGCGACGGGGCGGGCTTGCCCGACAGCGCGCCCGACATCGCCTCGCGCCAGATCGGGCCGGGGGTGTCCGCGCCGTACACCTTGTCGTGGAAGGTGCCGCCGATGGTGATGTCGAACATCTGCCGCTTGTGGGCCGGGTCGCCGACCCAGACCGCGCCGGCCATGTTCGGGGTATAGCCGGTGAACCAGGCGGCGTACCGGCTGTCGGTGGTGCCGGTCTTGCCCGCGCTGTCCCGGCCCTGGAGCCCGGCCTGCTTGCCCGTGCCGTCCTCGACCACGCCCTTGAGCAGCGTGTTGACGGTCTTGGCGGTCTGCTGCGACATCGCGCGCCGGCAGCTGGTCTTCGGCACGGTCAGCGCCTTGCCGGTGGTGTCCGTGATCGACTCGATGGCGACCGGCGTGCAGGCGACGCCCTCGTTGGCGAAGGTGGCGTACGCGTTGGCCATGGTCAGCGGGGACACCTCGGGGGAACCGAGCGCGATGGCGGGCTTCTGCTCCACCGGCTTTCCGTCGGCCCGCTGGATGCCCATCTTGGCGGCCATCTTGGTCGCGGGGCAGATACCGATGTCGCTGATGAGCTGTACGAAGTAGGTGTTGACCGACTTCGCCGTCGCCTCCTTCATGCTGTACGGGCCGACCTCCGAGGTGTTCTCGTTCTGGACCGGGGCGCTGCCCGTCCACTGGCCCGTACAGGTGGAGATCGGGCTCGGGTAGGGCATCTTGTACGGCGACGAGTACGACTGCTCCGGGCTCTTGCCCGCCTCCAGGGCCGCCGCCGCGATCACCGGCTTGAACGTCGAGCCGGGCTGGAAGCCCGCGCCGCCGCCCATCTTCTGGTCGACGGACAGGTTCATCTGGGTCTGGTGGGTGCCGAAGCCGTACGGCCGCGACTGGCCCATGCCGAGGATCTTGCCGGTGCCGGGCTGGACGATGGTGGCCGCCGCCGCGACCGGGTCGTTGTCGTAGACCCGGCCGGTGACGGCCGACTGGATCGACTGCTGGGTCTGCGGGTCGAGCGTCGTACGGATCGTCAGGCCGCCCTGGTTCCAGCGCTTTCCGCGCTCTTTCCTGGTCTTGCCGAACGCCGGGTCGTTCAGCAGCACCTCGCGGACGTAGTCGCAGAAGAAGCCGGCGCCCGAACCCGCCGTGATGCAGCCGTTCTTGGGGCGGCTGACCTTGAGCTTGATCGGCTTCTTGGCGGCGGCGTCGGCCTGGGCCTGCGTGACGGCCTTCGTTTCGGCCATCCGCTGCAGCACGATGTTGCGGCGCCGCATCGCCTCCTTGGGGTCGTTGACCGGGTCGTACCGGCTCGGCGACTGCACGATGCCCGCCAGCAGCGCGGACTCGTCCAGCGTCAGGTCCTTGGCGTGCTTGCTGAAGTACCGCTGGGAGGCAGCCTCGACCCCGTACGCCTGCTGCCCGAAGAAGGTGATGTTCAGGTAGTTCTGCAGGATCTTCTGCTTGCCCAGCTCCTCCTCGACCTGGATCGCGTACTTCAGCTCCTTGACCTTGCGGCCGATGGTCTGCTGGGTGGCCTGCGCGACCTTGTCCGGGTCGTCGCCGGCCTCCTCGATGAAGACGTTCTTCACGTACTGCTGCGTCAGCGTCGAGGCGCCCTCGGAGACGCCGCCGGTCTGCGCGTTCTTGTTCAGCGCGCGCAGGATGCCCTTCAGGTCGATCGCGCCGTGCTGGTAGAAGCGCGCGTCCTCGATGGCGACGATCGCCTTCTGGATGTACGGCGACATGTCCTTGAGGTCGACCACGGTGCGGTCGCGCGAGTAGACCTTGGCGATCTCGCCGCCGTTCGCGTCGAGGATGGTGGTCCGCTGGCTCAGCGGCGGAGTCTTGAGGTTGGCGGGGATCTCGTCGAAGCCCTCGACCGATCCCTTGGCCGCGAGGCCCAGCGCGCCGGCGGCAGGAAGGGCCAGGCCCGCCAGCACCGCTCCGGCGAGGACGCTGACACCCAGGAATTTAGCGGCCTGCTGGGTCTTGGTCAGACCCCCGCCGTCGCGCTTCTTACCCATAAGGGCACCCTAATCCCTAGGGGGCGGAGTTCAGGAGGAGCGGTGCTCCCTCGGGCCGTTCGCGTACCGGACCGTGACATTCGGGGGGATCGGGCGGGGACGGCCGGTGATCTCGACTTCGCGAGGTGGCGACGTTCTCAATCACCGGACAGGCGGGCATCTGTTCGCTTAATCTGAATCCGTCCGGCCCGGGAAGACAGATCGTGTCGGCCCGTCAACCCCGCAATCCCCCGCGGACCGCGTCCCTTACGCCCGGATGTGTCGCCCGAATCCCGCTGTGGCGTTGGTGAAGTGCCCCACACTGCCGGGAAGGTGACGTATGCCGTCGGCTCACTCCGTTGGGTGATCTGCCGCGTACGCATAGTCCGTTCGGGCCATCCAAGATTGGACCCGAAGGGGGTGTTGCGCCCTGCCTGCCTTCCGTAACGTCCTCAACTGGCAACGGTGAATATGCCGCTTGCCGCCGTGGGGGAGCCTCGATTCGGGAGAGGACGGCGCCAGCATGAGCTGGGTAACCGACTGGAGTACACAGGCAGCCTGCCGCACCACCGATCCGGACGAGCTGTTCGTTCAGGGGGCGGCCCAGAACCGCGCCAAGGCGGTCTGCACCGGATGCCCGGTGCGGACGGAGTGCCTGGCCGACGCCCTGGACAACCGCGTGGAGTTCGGTGTCTGGGGCGGCATGACCGAGCGCGAGCGGAGGGCGCTGCTGCGCCGCCGCCCGACCGTCACCTCGTGGCGCCGGCTGTTGGAGACGGCGCGCACGGAATACGAGCGCAGCACGGGCATCCTGCCCGTGGACTGTGAGGACGACGAGACGTACGAGAGCACCTACGACAACGCGTACGGCGACCGCTACGACGGCACCTACGACAACTACGCCGCGGTCGGCTAGACGGCGGTAGCCGTAGGCCGTACGCCGACCGGTCCAGTGTCGGTCGTGCGGTGTACGGGCGGGCAGCTGTACGGGTGGGCAGCGGTCGGCGCGGCGGTGCCGCGCGGGCGCCGGCGCCCGGGTACCTATGTCGTCGTGACGGGTAGGACCGTTGTGACGGGCAGGGCCGTTGTGGCGGTCAGGCATGTCCAAGCCATGCCCGAGCCGTGCCCATGGCCGTAAGCGTCCGTATGCGGCCGGATTCGGGCAGGGAGGCCGGTCAGCCGCGCCCCGGTCGGCCCTGTGACCGGTGCTGTGGATGAGGCGTGCCGTGACGTAGC
This sequence comes from Streptomyces sp. NPDC017529, assembly GCF_044329785.1. NCBI lineage: Bacteria > Bacillati > Actinomycetota > Actinomycetes > Kitasatosporales > Streptomycetaceae > Streptomyces > Streptomyces sp. NPDC017529. Next base: position 187,884 of record NZ_JBIRJY010000002.1, on the reverse strand, counting down.
GGGTCCGAGCGCCGTGGGCAGCCGTGTCGGCCCCGGTCGGTATCGGTGTCCCGGTCGGTGCCGGTCCTAGGAGTGGTCGCCGTCAGCGTGGTGGGCGTCGTCGTGTTGCTGTGCGGCGTGTTGCTGTGCGGCGTGCTGCTGTACGGCGAGGCGGTCGCCGATCGCGCGCAGTCCTGCCAGGTCGTGGACGTCACCGGGCATCGCGGCGATCTCCGCAACCGGCACCTCGGGATGCAGCGCGGTGAAGCGGTCGCGGGTGCGCCGCTCGCGTGCGAGCACCTGCATGCGCTCGGCGTGCAACCGCAGCAGTCCGGCGGCGAGGCGGGCCGCCGAGGGGGTGTCGTCCGTTGGGGGTGAGGCCGCCGCGGCGGGGGAGTGGCCGTCGGCGGTACGAGAATCAGCCTTCCCGCCCTCTAGATCCACAATGCCGTCGCCGCCAAGATTTTCGCACTGGTCGTCCTCGGCGGCGGCCCGGTCCGCGAGGGCCTCGGCCGCGGCCAGCGCCCGCTCGGCGCTGAGCCGCGCGGCGCCGCTGCCGTGCACCCGGTTCAGGACGAGCCCGGCCAGCGGCATCCGCTCGGCGGCCAGCCGCTCGACGAAGTACGCCGCCTCGCGCAGCGCGTCCCGCTCCGGCGCCGCCACCACGAGGAACGCGGTGCCGGGCGCCTGGAGCAGCCGGTACGTCGCGTCCGCGCGCGTACGGAAGCCGCCGAACATGGTGTCCATGGCGGCCGCGAACGTCTGTACGTCGCGGAGGAGCTGGCCACCCATGATCTTGCTGAGCGTGCCGGTCATCATCGACATGCCGACATTGAGGAACTTCATGCCGGCCCGCCCGCCGGCCTTGGCCGGCGCCATGAGTATCCGGATGAACTTGCCGTCCAGGAACGACCCGAGGCGCTTGGGCGCGTCCAGGAAGTCGAGCGCGGAGCGGCTGGGCGGCGTGTCGACGATGATCAGGTCCCACGCGTCGCGGGTGCGCAGCTGGCCCAGCTTCTCCATGGCCATGTACTCCTGCGTGCCCGCGAAACCGGCCGACAGGGACTGGTAGAAGGGGTTCTCCAGGATCGCGCGGGCCCGTTCGGCGTCCGCGTGCGCCTCGACGATCTCGTCGAAGGTGCGCTTCATGTCCAGCATCATGGCGTGCAGCTCGCCGCCCGCGCTCTCGTCGACGCCCTTGACCCGGCGGGGGACGTTGTCCAGCTCCGAGATGCCCATCGACTGCGCCAGCCGGCGGGCCGGGTCGATGGTCAGCACGACGGCCTTGCGGCCGCGTTCGGCGGCGCGTACGCCGAGGGCCGCGGCGGTCGTGGTCTTGCCGACGCCGCCGGAGCCGCAGCACACCACGATGCGGGTGTGCGGGTCGTCCAGCAGCGGGTCGACTTCGAGGGGGGCGGCGGGCGAGTCCAGCGCGCCGCGCCCGGGGGCGTGCGGCGCGGTGCGCCGGGTCTGCGCGGCGCTCTCGTCCGGGATGCTCGCTTCCTCGGTCATATGGGCCCCTGTTTCCGCAGGTCTCTCGCCAGCCGGTACAGCCCGGCGAGGTCCACTCCCTCGGGGAGCAGCTCCAGCTCGTAGGTGGGCAGGCCGAGGCCCGCCAGCTCGGCGTGCCCGGTGCGCTCCAGGTCGACGCGCTGCGCGTGCTCGCCGGCCTCTTCGAGGAGCGGATCGATGAGCCCGTCCGCCCACGTCACACCGGCTGCGCCGCGGCGGCCGCCGCTCAGCCCGGCTCCGGCCAGCGCCTCGGCGATGCCGCGGCGCGCCCCGTTGGCGGCGATGTCGACCTCGCCGGTGCCCAGCACCTCGGGCCGGGTCATGTTGATCACGACGCCGCCCACGGGCAGCCCGGCCGCGCGCAGCTCCGCGACGCCGTCCACGGTTTCCTGTACGGGCATCTCCTCCAGGAGCGTGACCAGGTGGACCGCGGTTTCCGGGGACTTCAGGACGCGCATCACGGCCTGCGCCTGGTTGTGGATCGGGCCGATCTTGGCCAGGCCGGCGACCTCGTCGTTGACGTTCAGGAAGCGGGTGATGCGGCCGGTGGGCGGGGCGTCCATGACGACCGCGTCGTACACGTACCGGCCGCGCTTGTCCTTGCGGCGCACCGCCTCGCACGCCTTGCCCGTCAGGAGGACGTCCCGCAGGCCGGGCGCGATGGTCGTGGCGAAGTCGATGGCGCCGAGCTTCTTCAGGGCCCGGCCGGCGCCGCCGAGCTTGTAGAACATCTGGAGGTAGTCCAGGAGCGCCCGCTCGGCGTCGATGGCGAGTGCGTGCACCTCGCCCGCCCGCGGCGTGCCGCCGCCCCCGGCGGAATCGCCGCGCGACGCCCCTCTGGGGTCGGGCCCCGGCGCCACCGCGATCTTGCGCTCCTCGTACGGGAGCGCTTCGGTCTCGAACACCTGGGCAATGCCCTGCCGGCCCTCGACCTCGACCAGGAGGGTACGGCGTCCCTCGGTGGCCAGGGCGAGGGCGAGGGCAGCGGCGACCGTGGTCTTGCCGGTACCGCCCTTGCCACTGACGACATGGAGCCTGCTCACGCCAAGGAGCCTAACCAGTCCGGGGGCGGGCTACGCACGGGACCGGCGTCGGGTTGTGCGCCGGGGGCGCGGAAGAGGTGCGGTGCGCGGTGGGCGCGGTGCCGCGCCGGGCCGGGGAAGGCCCGGTACCCGCCGTGCGGCCGGGCCGCCCCGCCGCGTCCGCGCGCCGGGCGGACAGGCATTACGCTCGGCCCCATGACCAAGTGGGAATACGTGACCGTGCCGCTGCTCGTGCACGCGACGAAGCAGATTCTGGACACCTGGGGCGAGGACGGCTGGGAGCTGGTCCAGGTCGTGCCGGGCCCGAACAACCCCGAGCAGCTGGTGGCCTACCTGAAGCGGGAGAAGCAGGCATGAGCGCGGTGGAGGCGAAGCTCGCCGAGCTGGGCCTGAAGCTGCCGCAGGTCGTACCGCCGCTGGCGGCGTACCAGCCCGCGGTGCGCTCGGGCGCGTACGTCCACACCTCCGGCCAGCTGCCGATGGTGGACGGCGCGCTGCCGGCCACCGGCAAGGTGGGCGCCGAGGTCAGCCCCGAGCAGGCCAAGGAGCTGGCCGCGACCTGCGCGCTGAACGCGCTGGCCGCGGTGAAGTCCGTGATCGGCGACCTCGACAAGATCGTGCGGGTCGTCAAGGTCGTCGGCTTCGTCGCCTCGGCCCCCGGCTTCACCGGCCAGCCGGGCGTCGTCAACGGCGCCAGCGAGCTGCTGGGCGAGGTGCTGGGCGACAAGGGCGTGCACGCCCGCTCCGCCGTGGGCGTGGCCGTGCTGCCGATCGACGCGCCGGTCGAGGTCGAGATGCAGGTCGAGGTCGCGGACTGACGTCACGCGGCCGCGTACGACGTCGCGGGGCGGGCCGGGGGAACCGGCCCGCCCCGCGCCCGTATGTGCCGTCCGCCGGTCCGGCGGCCGCCGTCCGGCCGCGCTCCGGCCTCCCACGCCCTCTCGAACATCCGCCCGCGAACGCATAGCATCCGGCCATGTCGTCGACCCCCAATGGCCAGTGGTACCCGCCGGAATGGCCGGCCCGCATCCGGGCCCTCGCGCACGGCGAGCTGACTCCGGCGGCGCCCCGCCGGGCCGCGACCGTCCTGCTGCTGCGGGACACCGACACGGGCGGCCCCGCCGTCCACATGCTGCGCAGACGCACCTCCATGGCCTTCGCCGGCGGCGCCTACGCCTACCCCGGCGGGTCCGTCGACCCGCGCGACGAGCGGCCGGTGGCCTGGGCCGGGCCCTCGCGCGCCGAGTGGGCCGCCCGCCTCGGCTTCGGCGCGGGGGACGAGGCGGCGGCGCAGGCCGTCGTCTGCGCGGCCGTCCGGGAGACCTTCGAGGAGGCGGGCGTGCTGCTCGCCGGGTCCTGCGCCGGGACCGTGGCCGCGGACACCACCGGTGACGACTGGGAGGCGGACCGCGCGGCGCTGGTCGCCCGCGAGCTGTCCTTCGCGGACTTCCTGGACCGCCGCGGCCTCGTGCTGCGCAGCGACCTCCTGGGGGCGTGGGCCCGCTGGATCACCCCCGAGTTCGAGCCGCGCCGCTACGACACCTGGTTCTTCGTGGCCGCGCTGCCCGAGGGCCAGCGCACCCGGAACGCTTCCACGGAAGCGGACCGTACGGTGTGGATACGCCCCGCCGAGGCCGCCGCCGGCTACGACCGCGGCGAGCTGCTGATGATGCCGCCGACGATCTCGACGCTGCGCGGCCTGGAGGCGTACGGGACGGCCGCCGAGGCACTCGCCGCGGCCGGCGGGCGGGATCTGGCGCCGGTCCTCGCGCAGGCGGAGGTCCGGGGCGGCGAGATCGTCCTGAGCTGGCCGGGGCACGAGGAGTTCACCAAGCGCATCGGCGCCGGGCCGCAGTCCGCTCCGGCCGCCGCCGCCCCGCCCACGACCTCCGGAGAGTCCACCGCATGACGTACGCAGCCGCCCTTCCCGGCCGGCCCCGGGGCGGGGACATCGCCGGGCCCGCCACCGACCGCGCCCGGTGCGTGCTCGCCCCGAACCCGTCCCCGATGACCCTGGACGGCACCAACACCTGGATCGTCGCCGAGCCGGACTCCCGCCTCGCGGTGGTCATCGACCCGGGCCCGCTGGACGAGACCCACCTCAAGGCCGTCGTCGACGCCGTGGAACAGGCCGGGAAGCGGGTCGCGCTGACCCTCCTGACGCACGGTCACCCGGACCACTCCGAGGGCGCCGGGCGGTTCGCCGAGCTGACGGGCTCGCCCGTGCGGGCCCTGGACCCGGCGCTGCGCCTGGGCGACGAGGGGCTGGCGGCGGGGGACGTGATCACCACCGGCGGCCTGGAACTGCGGGTCGTACCGACCCCGGGGCACACCGCCGACTCGCTCTCCTTCCACCTGCCGGCCGACGCCGCCGTGCTGACCGGCGACACGATCCTGGGCCGCGGCACCACCGTCGTCGCCCATCCGGACGGCCGGTTCGGCGACTACCTGGACTCGCTGCGGCGGCTGCGCTCCCTGACGGTGGACGACGGCGTCACGACCGTGCTGCCGGGCCACGGCCCCGTGCTGAACGACGCGCAGGGCGCCGTGGAGTTCTACCTCGCGCACCGCGCCAACCGGCTGGCGCAGGTCGAGACGGCGGTGGAGGCGGGGCACCGGACGCCGTCGGAGGTCGTCGCGAGCGTGTACGCGGACGTGGACCGCACGCTGTGGCCCGCCGCCGAACTGTCCGTACGGGCACAGCTGGACTACCTGGGTGAGCACGGGCTGATCTGAGGGGCGCTCACCCGCCCGGCGCCGGCCCGGTCACCCCGACCGCTCGCCGGGTTTGCGCTTGCGGTGCGGCATCAGGGGTTCCTGGGAGCGCAGTTCGCTGGCGCGCGGCGCCGGGAGCGGGGCGTCCATGAGGGCGATGACCTCGGCGAGGGAGGTGGTGTGCGGGTCGGCGCCGCCCTGCTCGGCGAGGAACTGCACCGCGTCCTGCCACCCCTGCGCATAGCCCGATTCGTGTGCCCGGTCGAGCTCGTCGCGCCGGTAGACGCCCAGCTCGCCGCTGGTCGCCGCGCGACCCATCTCCAGCAGCAGGTCCGCCAGTTCACGGGAGCCGAGCGTGACGGACCGGGCGGAGTCCCGGTCGCCCTGCCCCAGGGCGTCGCGGACGTCACCGGGGCGCCGGTGTTCGGCTGTCCCGTCGTCATGGCCCATCTGTGTCCCCCTGATCCTTCCTCAGCCGGCACCCGCCGCCCGGCGTTGCCGCGGCCTGCTCACCTCCGACGGCAGAAACGGTGCTGCCACCTGGACGAAGAGTGCCCGCCGGTCTGCCGGGACCTCCAGAAGTTCGGCGGCTTCCTCCAAGGTGATGGCGCGGGTCCGGTCCGTGCCGCGGGGAGAGTACGCCACGGGCAGTGGCAGGTCCTCTTCGGTCAGTTTCCCCGATCGGATCAGTACGTCCCGTACGGGCACCTCCAGCGCACGGGCCAGGCCGCGCATCGTCGCGAGGTCGGGCATGCTCTGCCGCTGGAGCAGCCGGGTGACCGCGGCGCGGTGTACCCCCGCGTCGTCGGCGATCTTGGACCGTCCGCCGCCGCGCGGATGGTCGATGTCGTAGCCCCGGGACCTCATCAGGTCCTCCATCCAGGCTGCGAAGTCCTCCAGTTCGTCCTTCATGGGCAGTCCGCTCCCTCCATCCGCGCGACAGCCTAACGCGCGTGCGCGAGCGAAATGCCGCGGGTCCGGTGGCCGTGGAGGGGTGGGGGAACGGCTTGTGGAGGGGAGGTGAAGGGTGTGTGAGTTGCGTGCGAGCGCGCAACGTGGCAAGATTCTTAGAGCCTCGAAAAGGCGTTCGAATACTTCCCCCACGGTCCCCCCACTCCGTCCGGTCATCTCTCATCGGAGTGCACATGACGCAGCAGACCCCGCTCATACCGCGGCCGGCCCCCGAGTTCCCGGACTGGCGGGAGCGTGCCCGCTGTGCGGACCTTCCGGTCGCCGCGGTCTTCTCCCGAACGGCCGCCGAGGCCCGTCCCGTGTTGCGCGCGTGCAACGCCTGTCCTGTCATCGAATCCTGTCTGCGCACCGTGGACCCCGCGAACACCTGGTTCGACGGCGTCTGCGGCGGACGGCTCTGGAGCAACGGCCGAGAGGTACCACTGTCATGAACCTGACTAGCGAAGCCGCGGTGGCCGCGGGACAGACCGGCACCGCGATCCGGACCCGCGCCCTGCTCGGCATGCTGAGCCGCCAGTTCACCGAGCTGGTCACCGAACTCGTCCCCGGCCGGCCCGGCTCCCGCCCCTCCCGCGTCCTGGACGAAGCGGCCCTGGAACGGCAGGCCGGCGAAGCGCGGGCCGACCGCGAGGCCGCCCGCTGGAACGAGCGCAACGGGATCGCCCCGCTCGGCGGCGGCGCGGCACCGCTGCGGCTGGAGGTCTCCGACGCGCTGCGCGACATCACCGACGGCGTCGTCGAACTGGAGGAAGCGGTCTGCGACCGCCTCCGGGAGGGACGGCCGCGCAAGGCGGACGTACCGGAGCGGCTGCGCCGGATCGCCGCGCTGCTCGACCGCGCCGCCGCCGACCCGGTGCTCGCCGCACACGTACGGGCCGAAGCCCGGCGGATGGTGCGGCGCTGCGGCCGGGCGCTCGGCGAGGTGGAGCCGCTGGTGCGGGTGGACGGCCGCTGCCCGTGGTGCGACTCGGTGTCGCTGCGCGCCTTCCCCGTACGCGGCGCGGTGCTCTGCATCAACCCCGCCTGCCGCTGTACGGACGAGGACTGCGGCTGTACGGACAGCCCCGCCTACCGGCACACCTGGCCGGAGGCGCGGTGGGCCGAACTCGGCGCCGGCGGCGGGCCGCGGCGCACGGCGCTGGGGGCGGCCCTGTGATCGCGGGACTGCTGACCGGCGCGCTGGCCGCGGCGGAGGTCGGCGTCAGCGCCGCCACCATCCGCAAATGGGTCCAGCAGGGCCACCTGGCCGCGGTCGGGCGGCAGGGGAGGGCGCTGCTCTTCCGGCTGGAGGACGTGTTCGCCGCCGAGCGGGCCACCCGCCGCAGAAGCGAGCTGTGACCGGAAGCGGCACGTTCTAGAGAGAAGACCCGCCGTACGAGCCCCGCCTCACCAGATGCTGGTGAGGCGGGGCTCTTTCGTTGCGCGTACGGGGCCTGCCGCGGCCCGCGCCGGGCCCCGCGACGAGCCTTGGTTGCGCGCTCGCGCGCTGTCGTTCACACTTGGTGCAGCGGCGGAGCTGTGCCCGACTACCCGGGGCGGCCCGCCGTTTCGCATGTCCGCGGCGCGCCGCCCGTACGTACTCCTTCCTCCATCCGCCCGTACGGGCACCGCGCACGCACCTCTTCCTCCGCCAAGGAGCCGTCGACAAGGAGACCGCATGTGAGTGATGCCCTGATCGCCTTCCCCGATGTGGAACGCCTGGTCGTGGACCACCTCAAGAACCGCCCCGAGCTGGCCGGCACGGTGGTCGACAACCGGCCGCCCGCCGGCTTCGACGGCACGGCGAAGGCCGTGCTGGTCTCCCGGGTCGGCGGTGCCTGGGTGGACGACCAGCGGCTCGACCAGCCGCTGGTCGACCTGGAGGTCTACGGACCCGACAAGACCGCGGCGCACACGGTGGCGCTGGCCGCCCGCGCCGCGCTCTTCACGGCCCGCGGGACCACCTACGGCAGCGCGTACGTCACCGACGTCGTCGAGGCCGACGGACCGCGCTGGCTGCCCGACTTCAACCGCCCGGCCGGCAACCGCTACCTGTCCACGGTGCGGCTGCTGATCCGCGCGAACTGACCGCTCCACCCGCGGCCGTGCCTCCCACCGGGGCGCGCCGCTCCCCTTACGGGCCCCGTCGAGACCGGCGGGGCCTTCGTCGTACCCACCACACACAGGAGTTCCCATGGCAGGCAACAACGGTTCCGAGATCCGCGTCGCCGGAACGGGCAAGATCCTCGTCGCCAAGGCGGGCACGGCCATCCCGGCCGACACCGCCGCCCCCTGGTCCGCCGACTGGGCCGACCTCGGCTACACCACGACCGACGGCATCAAGTTCAACAAGAAGGACAAGATCGACCCGGTCGACACCTGGCAGTCGGTGAGCCCGGCGCGGTTCATCTACTCCGACCGGGACCTGACCGTGAAGTTCCAGCTGCTCCAGCTGAACAAGGACACGCTGCCCTTCTTCATGGGCGGCGACGCGGTCACCGCGGTCGGCACCCCGGCCAACGGGCAGTTCAAGTACGAGCTGGCCAGCAACCCGAAGAAGGACGAGCGGGCGCTGGCCATCGAGTTCTCGGACGGCGGCGAGGCCACGTACCGCTTCATCATGCAGCGCGGCCAGGTGACCGAGACCGAGGAGATGGCCCTGACCCGCACCGGGGCGGTCAAGCTCGGTGTCACCTTCACCGCGCTGGCCGTGGACGACACCAAGCCGCTGGCGACCATCCTGATGAAGGACAAGGCCTACGGGGCCCCGGCCGCCTGATCCGGCGCCGGGTACGGGCGGCGGCCGCACGCCGCCGCCCGTACCCGCTCCGGTACCCACCCGCACACCCCACTCTTGAAGGAGCCCTTCCGCATGGCCGGATTCAACGTCAACGCGGCCCGCGCCCAGCGCCTCGAAGCGCTCGGCACGGCCTGGTCCTTCCAGCTGGACGACGAGGTCTTCGAGCTGCCGACCGAGTTGCCCCGCGACACCGCCCGCGCGCTGCGCGCCCTGGACGACAACGACGTCGACGGGCTGCTGCGCATCCTGCTGGGCCAGGCGCAGTTCGAGCGCTTCGACCGCCACGAGGCGACGATGCAGGACATCGCCGCGATCCTGGAGGCGTACGGCACCGAGACCGGGCTCGGCCTGGGGGAAGGCTGAGCCTCGACGCGTTCGTCGACGAACACGCCGAGGCCCTCGAAGCCGACCTGCTCCACCACTACGGTGTGGACCTGCTCGACTGGCACCGCGGCCGGCTCTCCGCCCGCCGGCTCTCGGTGCTGCTCGCGCACCTGCCACGCGACGGCGCGGTCGCCCGCGCGCTGCACGACGAGGCCGCGGAGTGGTCGGTGACCGACCACCTCCTGGCCACGGTCGCGGACCACCTGGCGGTGGCGAACTGGATGTTCGCCACGGTCAACAGGGACGAGGACACGGAGCCGCCGGAGTACCCCGAGCCGCTTCAGCGACCGGGCGCCGGCCCGGAAAGCGAGACCGGGGCCGGTGCGGAGGAGGCGGTGAGCGGTGCCGAGGACGGTGCGCAAGATGATGCGGCGGGACCGTCCGCCGCAGAGCTGATCCGTTTCTTCAGCTGAGCCGCGAGCCGCTCCGTGCCGCAACGGCCGTACCGCGGCGCCCCGTTCACCAGACGTCGAAATAGACGAAGACCGCTGCCATCGAGCACAGGAAGAACAGCTCGATGGCGCCGAGGACGCCCAGGCTGAACCAGGCGGGCGACCGCCGGCGCAGTTCCCGGCGGGTCCGGGCCCGCTCCGGTTTGCGGGGGTCGTACACGATGGCCACCTTTTCCCCCGAGGCGGCCACCGGGCAGCCGAGGAGCGGTGAGATGTAGACCGTACGGAATCCCTCGGCGTCCAGGAATTCGAAGCTCGTCGAGTAACGGTCCTCGGACACCGAATATCCCCGGCATTCGGCGGTGGTTTCGACGCCGGCCCGGCGCAGCCGCCGGTCCACCCACAGCGGATGGAAACCGAACCAGATCATGAACGGTATCGGTAACAGTGATACCGCTACGGACACCCATGCGAGGCCGTTCATTCGCCGGACAGTACCGGGCGCGCGAACCGTGCACAAGGTATCGGTGGGCCATGCAACCTCCTAGGAGACTGGACATGGGACAGAAGGACGACAGCGTCCTGTATCTCTGGACGAAAAGTGAGGCCGATGTCTTCAAGCACAAGCTGAACGGCGTCGCCACCACGGTGGAATTCCTCAAGTTCGGGTTCACCGGACTTGCCCTGGGGCTGACCCCCGTGAAGATCGACTTCACCGGCCTGAAGGTGGACGAGAAGGGCATCGTCATCGCCGGCGTCCAGAAGTGGACCTGGCCGCACGCCCGGGACGCCAAGGCGAAGCTGGAGGCCGCCGACAAGAAGCTGGCGGCGGGCGTGAAGGAGGCCGACAAGGCGTACCGGACGGCGAAGCGGGCCCAGGAGCGGGCGAGCCGGCTGGCCGCGGCGCCCAGGCGCGGCGGCGCCGCGAGCCCCTCCTTCGGACAGGACTACGAGCGGGTCACCGCCGCCGAAAAGGCGCAGAAGTCCCTGAAGGAGGCGCAGAAAGTTCAGAAGGACGTCCGCCGGATGTACCAGGAAGTGCACCGGCTGGAGCGCAAGGCAAGCCAGGAGGCGAAGTCCGTGGCCGATGCCAGAAAGGCCAGCAGCTCCTCCTTCGTCCAAATCCGCAAGGACATGCGGGCGCTGGCCAAGGAAGCCGAAAACGCCGCATCTTCCCTCGCCTGAGCGGCTCACCGTGGGGTGGACATGAATTTCAAGCAGGCAGTCAACCAAGCAACCAAGAGCCTGAGCGGGATGCGTAATTCCCTGTCCCAGGCTTCGTCCGGTATGGGGAGGATACAGAGGAGCGCCCAGGCCAGTACGGGGGCGCTCGCCAGAATCAAGAATTCCGGGGCCCAGGCCCAGTCCGGGATCAACCGGGTCAGGACCGCCTCGACCCAGGGCGTCGGCTCGCTCACCAAGCTGGTCACCGGCGCCGGCAAGGCCGGCACCGCGCTGGGCAAGCTGCGTACGGCGGCCACGCAGTCCAGTACCGGCGTCAACAAGGTCAAGACGTCCGTCACCCAGTCCACCGGCGCCTTCACGAAGGCCAAGTCGGGCGCCGACAAGCTCAAGTCCTCCCTGGACAAGCTCAAGTCGTCGGCCGCCAAGGCGCAGAAGGCGCTGCGGGACGTCAAGAAGCAGTCCGACGCCGTGGAGAAGTCGGTCGGCAAGGCCGGCAAGAACGCGGACCGTACGGGCAAGTCCATGGGCGGGCTCGGCAAGGGCCTCAAGGGCGCCTCGCTCGCGCAGAAGGGGCTCAACCTGGCGATGTCCGCCAGCCCCTTCGGGCTGATCATGACGCTGCTCGCGCCGCTGATCGCCAAGTTCGTCAGCATGGACAAGGTCGTCAAGGTCGCCAAGAGGGGATTCGAAGTCGCCTGGCGGGCGATCCAGAGCGCCACGGACCGGGCGATGAAGTTCCTGACGCCCGTCCTGCGGGGCGTGGTGAACCTCTTCACCGCGCCGATCCGCGGCCTGATCAACGCCATGAACGGCGCCATCCGCGGCCTCAACCGGATCAAGGTGAACATCCCGGGCTGGGTGCCGGTCTTCGGCGGGAAGTCCTTCGGGCTGAGCATCCCCACCCTGCCCAACATCCCGGCCCTCGCCGAGGGCGGCATCGTCCCGGCCCGCCGCGGCGGACGCCTCGCGCTGCTCGCCGAGGGCGGCGAGGCCGAGGCCGTCATCCCGCTGAGCAAGCTCCAGCGGCTGATGGGCGGGCACCCCGGCGGCAGCGCCGCCCTGCACCGGCTGGCCCGTGCCGTCGAGGAACTCGCCGACCGCCCCGTCCACGTCCAGGTCGACTCCCAGACCATCGCCCGCGCGGTCTTCCTCGGCCGGCGCCAACTCGCCCGGAGGTGAGCCCGGATGCCCAGAAACCTGTGGATCGGCAAGCCCGGCCTGCTGCGTGAGATCAGTCAGGCGGCGCGCAGCTGGGACCGCAGCGCCGAGCTGAACCTGTCCGAATTCCGTTCCCTGGAGGGCCGGGTGACGGCAGTCGCGCCGGCCCGTACGACCCGGCGCATGAAGCTGACGTGGGAGTGGCTGGAGCCGGCCGACGCCCAGCACCTGACCCGGCTCGCGCGCCGCGTCAACGGCGCCGGCATGCTCGGCCGCAACGGGTACGCGGGCGGCGCGGTCGCTCTCGTCGACCCCGCCTCCGTCAACCTCCTCGACCCGCTCCAGGCCGCCGGGCAGAGCGAGCGCGCCAACGGCACCGACCACTGGTTCACCGTGACCGGCGCCCTGACCGTCAGCCCGCTCGTGGGCGACACCGTCATCGGCGACTGCCAGGACCCGGCCACCGCCATCGGCTGGCGGCACGGCACCTGGGACGGCCACCCCGTCGTACCGGGCATGGCCATGTCCTGGATGGTGCCGCCGGACTGGAACCCGGGCCTGTGCTCGGCCCAGCTGGACTGGAAGGGCGCCGACGGCGGCTACCTGTCCAGCGTCAGCGCGGCGGGCCCCGTGGTAACCGGCACCGCGCCCGAGGGCGCCGCGTTCGTCACCCCCGTCGGCAAGCCCGGCGCGACCGGCCTGACCGGCCTGGGCGGCGCCTGCCTGACGATGGGCGAGCCCCCGGAGCCGTACGCGCTGGGCGACGGCTGCCCGGCGATGGCGATCACCGCCTTCACCGACACGCCCGCGTCCCGCCTGCCCTACCGCAACATCAGCATCGACCTGGTGGAGGTGCTCGGTGCAGCCCTCTGACGAAGCGCTGGACGCGGCCCTCGCCGCGCCGCTGCGCGCACCCGCCCACTCCACGCGCCTCGGCGGGCGCGAACTGGGCCCGCAGGTCCAGTCGTGGAAGGTGGAGCGGGCCTACAACACCGACCTGCCGGAGTCGATGCGGGCGTTCTCCGGCAGCGCCTCGGCGCAGCTGGAGTTGCAGCTCGGCGGCGCCGGCGGGGTACCGGGGCCGCGCCTTTACTCGGCGTGGGCGCCGCGGGCCACCGGCGACGTCGTACGTCCTGGCCAGTCCGCGGTCCACCGGGCCGGGGTCACCGGCCGCCTGCTGCCCGCCTTCCGCGGGACCGTACGGTCCCGGGAGGCGGCCTCCGGGACCGACACCGTCACCGTCCAGTGCCTGGACGGCGCCGAGCGGCTGCGCGGCCCGGCCGCCCTGCCGCGCCCGTACCACGGCTTCTACTGGAAGCGGCCGGTCGCCTCCGGCACCTGGTGCGTGGACGAGCTGCTGCGCCAGGCGGGCATCCACACCTGCCCGCCCCCGCGCGCGCCGGAGTTCGACCCGGACGTCGATCCGGACGACACCAAACCGCTCACCGTGCTCTACGCGTCGCTGCACGGCGGCTTCAACGCCTCCTACGGGCAGCCGGAATCCTTCCCCCTGCCGTCGGAGTACGACTGGGTTCGCGAGGGCGCGCCCTTCGAGCTGGCGCTCATGCCCAAGGCGACCGGGCTGACCGCCTCTTGGATGCCGCGCTCCCGCTTCACGGTCCCCGGCCGGGTCTTCCAGGTCGAGTGCTGGGTCAACACCGCGCTGGCCAGGGGCAACCGGTTCGAACTCAAGGCCATCCTGGACCGCAGCGCCGGCGCGCTGGGGCACATCAGCTGTGTCTTCGACACCGGCACGGGAAACGTCACGGTCATCTCGGGCAAGATCAACGGCCCGGGGCAGTCCCTCCAGTGGACGTTTCCCAAGCTGGCGGCGCTCAAAGGGGTGTGGCACTTCGGCTTCATGGTGGACACCACCTCGGCGGGCGCCACCGTCGCCCCGGTCGTCCAGCCGCGGCTGACCAGCCCCGACGGGTCGTACCACGTGGGTGGCAAGGGCACGTTCGGCGGCGCCGACGGTGTCCACCCGCGCTCCGAGCTCAACCGCGTCGACCTCATCACCGACATGGCGGTGGAGTGCCTCCAGGTGACCGACCGGGTCTGGGCCGACACCGCGTCGTACCCGCCCGAGGAGTGGGAGCAGAGGGGCAAGTGGAGCAAGGGCGCCGTCCTCGACGACGTCGTCCTGCCGCTGATCTCCGTACCGAAGGTGTCCGGCTCGCAGTGGGACGTGATCTCCGAGATCGCCAAGGCGAGCATGTCCACCGCGGAGTTCGACGAGTACGGCGTCTTCCGCTGGCACAACCCGTCCCGCTTCCAGTCCGCGCCCGTCCGTCCCGACCTCACGGTCTCCAGCACCCGGGAGATCGCCGCCCTCACCGTCACCGAGGAGATCGACGCCTGCCGCAACTACTGCGAGCAGCCCTACGAGGACTGGGGAGGGATCGGCGCCGCGGTCGGCACCACCGTCACCGACACGGCGGTGCGCAGGATCGACCCGGGGAAGTCCGTCGAGGTCGCGTACGCGATGGCCGAGGACGAGGCCGACGTGGGCCCGCCCGTCACCGACGACGACGTCGTGCCGATCGACGGCGGCGCGAGGGTGCGCTTCGGTACGGCGGCCAGTGGCGGCAGCGCGGTCAAGGGCAGCGTCTCGGTGGCCTGCCGGCGGGTGGGCGCGTCCTTCATCGTGCGCTTCACCAATCGCGGCACGGCACCTGTGTGGACGGCCACCAAGGCCGGCAAACCGTCGGTGTACATCGAGACCCTGAAGCCGGCCAAGGACCCCAAGCAGCGCAAGGTGGCCAGGTGGAACTCGGTCAGCCAGCGTCACTACGGCAAACAGGAGCTGCTGGCGCCCGCCTCGGAGTGGGTGCAGTCCTCCGCCGCCGCCTCCGCGCTCTCCCAGGTGATGCTGGCCGCCGGCCGGTACCCGGTGCCGCTGCTCGGTGAGGTCGAGGTCCTCCACGACCCGCGCGTCCAGCTGGGCGACGTCGTACGGGTGGTGGACTCCGCCGGAGCCAGCCTCCAGACCCTCGCCTGGGTGGTCGGCATCCGCACCACCTGCACCGCGGGCGCCGCCCCGCAGCAGGTGCTCACCCTCAGGGGCGCCGCCTTCAACGGGGTCCCCGAGGACACCGGCCTGACCCCGGACCCGCCGGTCGACCCGGCGTACGGACGGCGGCGGCGGTACGCGGCCGTCACCGCGGCCTACCCGACGCTGGCCGACCTCACGACGGCGAAGGCCACGTACCGGGACCTGCTGGAGATCAAGGAGGTTCCCCAATGAGCGAGCCGCTGCCGCCGGGCGCTGCGCGAGCGCCGGCGGACGTACCCGAGCCGGACCCCGGTACGGAGCCCGTGCCGGACGTGCCGTCCGACGGCTGGCCGCAGCCCGGCCGGCCGTTGCCGGTGCCCGCCGTGCCGGTGCCGGTCGACGATCCGGCGGCGAGCGAAGGGGACGCGGGATCCGTGGCGGACACCCTGCCGCCGGAGGCCGGGTACTGACCCGAGCTCCGCCCCGCCGTTCCCGTCACCGCTTTTCGCAGCCCCTCACCCGTACGCCCACCCCTCCGCGTACGGGCACGTCCGCCTGCCCGTACGCCCCCTCCCGCCCCTGGAACCGGAGACCCGCATGAGCAAGACCACCCCGCTCGGGAACCTGCCCTATCCCCAGCCCACCGACCTCGCCGACATCCCGGTCCACCTCCAGTCGCTGGCCGAAGCGGTCGACGGGCGCACCGTGCTGCGCTTCGCCGACGCGGCCACCCGCGACGCCCGGGTCACCTCCCCGGTCGCGGGCATGGTCGCCTGGCTCGACAACCCGGGCCGGCTCTTCCACTACGCCGCCGGCCACTGGGCCCAGGTGACGCCGGCCCCCGTCCTGCGCGCCAACTACGACGGCGGTTCGACGGTGTCGACCACGTACACCGAGACGTTGAGCGACGCCCTGGGCGACCCGATGGCGACGGCCTTCACCGCACCGGTCTCCGGCAAGGTGATCGTCACCGTGGGGGCCTACATGTTCGCTACCGCAGCCGCCGGGGCCCCCGGGATCCCCGTCTGCTACATGGCGGCGAACATCCGCCAGGGCACCACCGTCACCCTGGCCGCCGCCGACGAGCGCGCCGCGTCGGCCGGCGGCCCGACGCGCGCCTCGGCCACCACCCAGTTCCTGGTCACGGGCCTGACGCCGGGCGGCGCCTACACCGCGACCCCCTGCTACCGGGCGAGCGCCGCGACCACCACCGCCAACTACGACAACCGCTTCGTCCGCGTCGACCCGGCCTGAACCGCCCCCGGGCCCGCCGCCGTTGAGCGGTCCCCGCACCGCACCCCCTGACACGCACCTGTACGGAGACCCCCCCATGGCCACACCTCTGAGCGCCGAACGCTTCCTCGACGCCCTGCGCGCCGAGGGCGTGCGGGTCGTCGAGCACGACGGCTGGCGCACCCACAACCGCAACCGGAAGGGCCCCTGGGGCCCGGTACACGGAGTGATGCTGCACCACACGGCGGGCCGCGACAGCGTGGCCCTGTGCCGGGACGGCATGAACGACCTGCCGGGCCCGCTGTGCATCGGAGTCGTCGCCAAGGACGGCTCGGTGCACCTGGTCGGCTACGGCCGGACCAACCACGCGGGCCGCGGCGCCCGGGCCGCGTACGACTGCGTACGCGCCGAGTCGGCGCCGCCCGCCAGGCCGGGGCCCGACACGGTCGACGGCAACGTCCACTTCTACGGCTTCGAGATCGAGAACCTCGGCAACGGCCGGGATTCCTACCCCGGCGCCCAGCTCGACGCCGTGGAGCGGATCGCCGCCGCGGTGTGCCGGGCCCACGGCTGGCACGCGGAGAGCGTCATCGGCCACAAGGAGTGGACGACCCGCAAGATCGACCCGTCCTTCTCGATGGCGGCGATGCGTACCCGTATCGCCAAGCGCCTCGGCGGCGCGCCGTCGCCCGCCACGCCCGGCCCCGCGCCCGCCTGCGAGCCCTTCCCGGGTGCCGCGTTCTTCGCGGAGGGCCGGCGCAGCCCGGTGATCACCGCGATGGGCCGGCGGCTGGTAGCCGAAGGCTGCGCGCGGTACGAGGTCGGTCCGGGCCCCGAGTGGACGGCCGCCGACCGGAACTCCTACGCCGCCTGGCAGCGCAAGCTCGGGTACAGCGGCGGCGACGCCGACGGCATACCGGGGCGCGTGAGCTGGGACCGGCTGTGCGTGCCGCGCGCCGCCTGACCGCCCGTCCGACCGTCTCTCCGACCGAAAGGATCCCTCGATGAGCGACTCTTCCCGGCACGACGCCCTCAAGCGCACGGTCCGCACGGTCGTGCAGGCCGCCGTGGGCATCGCCCTCGTGCTGCCCGCCGTCGTCCAGGCGTCGGGCGTCCCGGCGGCCCTCCCCTGGGTCGCGGGCGCGCTCGCGGTGGCCGGCGGGCTCGCGCGGGTGATGGCCCTGCCGGGCGTGCAGGCCCTGCTGCCCGCCTGGCTGCGCACCGAACCGCCGGGCGACGAGCGGTGGCGCCGGCTCGCGTCCACCGGCCGGGGCCGCTGATGACCGATCACGAACCGCGCGGCGCCGGCCCGGTCGTCGTGGAACTGGAACGGCTGCGCGGCACGGTCGAGGCGGGCTTCGCCCGCGCCGACGGCTCGCTCGCCCTGCTGGTCCAGCGCAGCGACCAGACCGACAAGCAGCTCGCCGACCACGAGGCCCGCCTGGACGCCCTGGAACGCATCCGGTGGCCGCTGCCGTCGGTGGCGGCCCTCACCGGCGTCCTGGCCCTCCTGACCGCGGCGTACGGCACCTTCGCGCGCTGAACCCGCACCCGGCCCCCGCGACCCCGATCCGGTCGCGGGGGCCGTCGCGTCATTCCGCCGGGCCCAGCTCGCGTGCGATGCCGCCGCGCAGCAGCTCGCGGGCCCGCTCCAGCGGTACCGAACCGCTCAGCCAGCGGGTGCTGAGCCCTTCCACGAGCGCGGTGAGCCGCTCGGCCGCGTCGGCCACCGGGGCGTCCCGGTCGGCCGTCCCCGCGGTCTGCGCCTCCCGGATCAGGTCGGACAGGTCGTCGGTCCACTGCCGGGTCGCCTCGCGCAGCTGCGCCCGCAGCCCCGCGTCGAAAACGGCGCTGGACTGGAACTCCCCCCAGGCGGTGCTGTTCTCGACCATCTCGGGGGAGTCCTGGAGCTCGCGCAGCAGCATCTCCTCCAACCGGGCGCGGGGGCCCGCCGCGCGCGCGGTCCGCGGGTCCGGTGCCGTGTAGCGCTCGGCGCGTTCCCCGATGAAGTCCAGGGTGCGGCGCAGCAACTCGGCGCGGCCGCCGAAGTGGTAGTAGATCAGCCCGGTCGACACGCCGGCCGCGGCCGCGATCTCCTCGACGCGCAGGCCGCGTACGCCGTTCCGCGCGATGATGCGGGTCGCGGCTTCCAGGATCTGTACTCGGCGCTCGGACACAGTCGCCCACCGTACTCCGTGGCCGGAACGCGGCGGACGGTGGCCGGACCGGCTGCGCCGGGGACACCGCCGCGGCGCCTGGGGGACTGCGGCCCCTGGGGGCAAGGTCAGTCCGACAGGGCCTGAGGGACGGTGAGCACGATCTTGCCCTGGATGTGCCCCTGGGCGGCGCGCTCGTGTGCTGCTCGGGCGTCCGCGAGCGTGAACGTGCTGTCGATCGCGACGCGGATCGTCCCCGCGTCGAGCAGGCGCCCCAGTTCGGCGAGTTGTGCGCCGTTCGCGCGGACTTGAGTGCCGGTGACGGTGACGCCCAGTTCCGCGTTCTCCTCGTCGTCGAACTCCCCGAAGTACACCGGATACAGGGCGCCCCCGCGCTTGAGGGTGGGCAGGAAGCGCCGGCTGGCGGGACCGCCGACGGCGTCCAGGACGAGGTCGACGTCTCGGACGACGTCTTCGGGGCGCTGCTTGGTGTAGTCGATGTACTCGTCGGCGCCGAGGTCGCGAAGGAATGCCTCGTGGGCACCGGAGGCCACGGCGATGACACGGGCCCCTCTCCACTTGGCCAGCTGCAGGGCGAGGTGGCCCACGCCACCGCCGGCTCCGTTGACGAGCACGGTGGTGTCGCTGCCCAGCGCCATGGGGCGGTGCCTGGCGTCCTGGAACGGGGAGGGGTGGTCGTGCCCGACCTCGATCAGGTATTGCCACGCTGTCAGCCCCGACATGGGCAGCCCGGCAGCGTGCGCGTGGTCGACGGCGGCCGGCTTGAGGGCGAGGTCGGATGCCGGTGCGGTGACGTACTCGGCGTACGCGCCGCTCTGCATCGGGGCGGGAAAGCGCAGCAGGCCCACCACCTCGTCCCCGGCCGCGAAGCCGTGAACTCCGGCGACGACCGCTTCCACGACACCCGAGATGTCGGTCCCCGGGATCAGGGGCAAGTCGAACGGGGGCCTGAACTCGGGAGGAATGCCGGGCATGCCCTCGCGTACGTACCAGTCGGGCGGGTTGAGACCGACCGCGTGCACGCGGACGAGCACCTCACCAGGCGCCGGTTCGGGAACTGCCACGTCCTCGTAACGCAGCGCGCCAGGGCCCCCGAACTCGTGCACCCGAATCGCCTTCATCGTGTGGATCGGCATGGTCTTCCTCCTGGCCGCAGCGCGGGATGCGCTAATCTGGATCAGCGAACCACATAAACGGTTCACTGATCCGAATATATGGATCAGTGAACCGTTTGGTCAAGTGAGGAGACCGATGCGGGCCGACGCCAAGAGAAACCGCGACCACCTGCTCGCCGTGGCGGGCACCACCGCCGCCGAGCAGGGCATCGACGTGTCGATGCGCGACATCGCGCGCAGGGCCGGCGTCGGGCTCGCGACGCTGCTGCGGCACTTCCCGACACGGGAGGCACTGCTGGAGGCTCTGCTCCACACGAGCTTCGGCGACCTGACGGCCAAAGCGAGCGAGCTTGAGACATCGCATGCGGCCGAAGACGCTCTCGTCTCATGGGTTCGCGACTGCGTTGCCTGGACGACTGAGTACCGAGGGGTGACCGTGCTGATGGCGGCCGCTATCGAGGACCCCGAATCCGCACTGCACGCCTCGTGCGTCACCCTGCGCGCAGCCGGTGCCCGGCTCCTCGTCCGGGCTCAGGCCACAGGCGGGGCCCGGAGTGATATCGATGGCGACGACCTGTTCGCGCTGATCGCCATGCTCGCGTGGGCCGGTGATCAGCCCGCGCTCGCGCCCCGCGCCGGCCACCTCTTCGACATCGTCGCAAGCGCCGTTCTGACGAGCGCGGGCGCCGGCCAGGGCGCGGGTGCGTACGGCGAACGGTGAGACCGCTGCGAGCGTGCCTGCGAACGCTTGGCGCACGATCTGACACGGATGTACCTCGGCCTCTTCTCCTCGGTGCTGCGTTCGGCCTAGAGTCTGACTGAAATTTCAGTCAGTTAGGTGCCTCGCGGCCTGGTGCCGCCGGACGAGGGAGCGGAAGATCATGTACATGCCTGACGGGGCGGCCGTGCGCATGCCCGCCGAATGGCGACCGCACGCCGCGACGTACCTCGCCTGGCCGCCGGCCGACTCCCTCTGGGGCGAGCAGGCCCCCGCCGTGCAGCGCGACATCGCCCGGCTGGCGCGCACGCTCGCCGAGTACGAGCCGGTCACCCTGCTGGCCGGCCCGGAGGAGGAGGGACGAGCCCGCCGGGCGTGCGGCACGTCGGTGGAGGTCGTACCGATCCCGGTCGACGACCTGTGGATACGCGACACCGGGCCGGTCACCGTCCTCCGGCCGGACGCCGCACGCGAGGGCGTCGACTTCCACTTCAACGGCTGGGGCGGCAAGCAGCGCCACCCGCACGACGCCGAGGTCGCCCGGAACCTGCTGCGCCACGAGGGCATCGCCCGCGTCGGCGCCGGGATCACCGCCGAGGGCGGCTCCTTCGAGACGGACGGCGAGGGAACGCTGCTCGTCGCCGAAAGCTCGCTGGTCAACCCGAACCGCAACCCGGGCAGGACGCGGGACGGGATCGAACGGGAGCTGAAGCGCGTGCTGGGCGTGACCCGGGTGATCTGGGTCGCGGGTGTGCGCGGCGAGGACATCACCGACTGCCACGTCGACACCGTCGCGCGCTTCGTGGAGCCGGGCGTCGTCGCCCTGAACCGCCCCTGGCACGGGGGCGGCCCGGACGTCTGGACGCGGGTGTACGACCAGGCCCGCGGCGTCCTGGAGGAGGCCCGCGACGCCCGCGGCAGGCGGCTGGAACTCGTCGAGATCGCGGAGCCCGACCCGTACGCGATCGGTGACCGCGGTCAGCAGTTCCTCGCCTCGTACCTCAACTACTACGTGGCGAACGGCGTGGTCGTCCTGCCGCGCTTCGGCGACCGCCGGGCCGACGACCGTGCCGCCGGGACGCTGCGCGAGCTGTACCCCGGGCGGGAGATCCGGCAGCTCACGATCGACGCGGTCGGTGAGGGCGGGGGCGGCATCCACTGCGCCACGCAGCAGCTCCCGGCGGTGCCGTAGCCGGTCAGGGGCGTAGGGCCGGCCGGCCGGGTTCATGCGAAAGGGTCCCGCTCCCGCAGGAGAAGGACCCTTTCGGTGCTGCCCTGTGTCGTGCAGCCGGTGCGCGTCAGCGCGAACGCTTCGCCAGGCGCTCCACGTCCAGCAGGATCACCGCGCGCGCCTCCAGGCGCAGCCAGCCGCGGCCCGCGAAGTCCGCGAGGGCCTTGTTGACCGTCTCGCGCGAGGCGCCGACGAGCTGGGCCAGCTCCTCCTGCGTGAGGTCGTGTACGACGTGGATGCCCTCCTCGGACTGCACGCCGAAGCGGCGCGACAGGTCCAGGAGCGCCCGGGCCACACGGCCGGGCACATCGGAGAAGACCAGGTCGGACATCTGGTCGTTGGTCTTGCGCAGGCGGCGGGCGACGGCGCGCAGCAGCGCCGTGGCCACCTCGGGGCGGGCGTTCAGCCAGGGCTGGAGGTCGCCGTGGCCGAGGCCGAGCAGCTTGACCTCGGTCAGCGCGGTGGCGGTGGCGGTACGCGGGCCCGGGTCGAACAGCGAGAGTTCGCCGATCAGCTCGCCGGGGCCGAGGACGGCGAGCATGTTCTCCCGGCCGTCCGGGGAAGTGCGGTGCAGCTTCACCTTGCCCTCGGTGACCACGTACAGGCGGTCGCCCGGGTCCCCTTCGTGGAACAGGGCGTCGCCGCGGGCGAGCGTGACCTCTCCCATCGAGGCGCGCAGCTCGGCCGCCTGCTCGTCATCGAGCGCCGCGAAGAGCGGTGCGCGCCGCAGAACGTCGTCCACGAGATCTCTCCTTGTCGACATGCTCAAAGGGACCTTGGTCCCCATCATGCCGGAATGCAAAACAGTGCGATCAATCACAAGGATGCCGGACCCGTGGCGCAAGCCATACGGCAGGGGGCCGATTGGACCCACGAGCACCGGTGGTCGGACCGGATGTCAGTGGGTGGCCTTAGTCTGGCCGAGTGTCCAATACGCCGGTGAGAGCACAGGGCAAGGGGGCTGAGCGAGTGAGTGCGGGCCGTGATTCTGCTGTGGGCGAACAAGCGCCCGGCGAGGCCGCGAAGGCGGTGAAATCAGGGCAGAAGCCGCGTGAGGCGGCAGTGCGCAAGAAGTCGGCCGCCACGGCCGCAACCGGCGCCACCGCCGCGAAGAAGACGGCCGCCGCGAAGAAGACCGCCGCGGCCAAGAAGACGGTGGCGAA
The DNA here is from genome assembly GCF_044329785.1 of Streptomyces sp. NPDC017529. NCBI lineage: Bacteria > Bacillati > Actinomycetota > Actinomycetes > Kitasatosporales > Streptomycetaceae > Streptomyces > Streptomyces sp. NPDC017529. Next base: position 165,133 of record NZ_JBIRJY010000002.1, on the reverse strand, counting down.
GAAGGCGACCGCTACCGCGAAGAAGACGGCCGCGACCGCCAAGAAGACCGCCGCGACCGCGAAGAAGGCCGCGGCCAAGGCGCCGGCCGCCAAGGCCGAGTCCCGGGTGGCCATGGTCCGCCGGGCCCGGCGGATGAACCGCGAGCTGGCCGAGGTGTACCCGTACGCCCACCCCGAGCTCGACTTCCGCGACTCCTTCGAGCTGCTGGTCGCCACGGTCCTGTCCGCGCAGACCACCGACCTGCGGGTCAACCAGACCACCCCCGCCCTGTTCGCCGCGTACCCCACCCCCGAGGACATGGCCGCCGCCGATCCCGAGCGGCTGGAGGAGCTGATCCGGCCGACCGGCTTCTTCCGCGCCAAGGCGAAGTCCCTGCTGGGCCTCTCGACGGCGCTGCGGGACCGTTTCGACGGCGAGGTCCCCGGCCGCCTGGAGGACCTGGTGACCCTGCCGGGCGTGGGCCGCAAGACCGCCAACGTGGTCCTGGGCAACGCCTACGGTGTACCGGGCATCACGGTCGACACCCACTTCGGGCGGCTGGTCCGGCGCTTCGGCTGGACGGAGCAGACGGACCCGGAGAAGGTCGAGGCGGAGATCGCCGAGATCTTCCCGAAGAGCGAGTGGACGATGCTCTCGCACCGCGTCGTCTTCCACGGCCGCCGTATCTGCCACTTCCGCAAGCCCGCCTGCGGCGCCTGCCCCATCGCGCACGACTGCCCTTCGTACGGCGAGGGCGAGACGGACCCGGAGAAGGCGAAGAAGCTGCTCAAGTACGAGATGGGCGGTCAGCCGGGCCAGCGGCTGCGGCCCCCGGCCGACTACCCGGGACAGCCCGCGCCCCCGCTGGCGGGCCGTTGACCGCCGCCCCGGCCGGGACGAAACCGTCACACGCCGAAGCGGAACCGAACCGGCCGCAAACGGACTCAGCCCGAATAGGACCGGCCACGGCCGAATGACCATCGATCCCACCGATCCAAGGGCCTGAGGGGGCGCGTATGACGAGCGCACGGGAGCAGTACGGGAAGACAGCGGAGTACGAGACGGCCGTCACCGCCGAGGGCCTGCCGGGGTGGCTGGCGCCGGTGGCCCGCGCCGCCGCCACGATCGAGCCCCACCAGCTCAGCCGGTTCCTGCCGCCCGACAGCGGCGGCCGGCAGTCCGCCGTACTGGTCCTGTTCGGCCACGGCGACCGGGGTCCCGAGCTGCTCCTCATGGAGCGCGCCGGCACCCTGCGCTCGCACGCCGGCCAGCCCTCGTTCCCCGGTGGCGCCCTCGACCCCGAGGACGGCGACCCGGAGGGGCCGGGCCCGGTGCGTGCCGCGCTGCGCGAGGCGTGGGAGGAGACCGGCCTCGACCCGTCCGGCGTCCAGGTCTTCGGCGTGCTGCCGCGGCTGTACATCCCCGTGAGCGGCTTCGTCGTCGCTCCGGTCCTGGGCTGGTGGCGCGAGCCCAGCCCGGTCGGCGCGGTGGACGCGGCGGAGACCGCCCGGGTCTTCACGGTTCCCGTGGCGGATCTCACGGATCCCGCGAACCGGGTCACCGCCCGGCACCCCAGCGGCCACGTGGGCCCCGCCTTCCTCGTCCAGGACGCTTTGGTCTGGGGTTTCACCGCCGGGGTGATCGACCGGATCCTGCACTACGCGGGGTGGGAGCGGCCGTGGGACCGCACCAAGCAGGTCCCGCTCGACCGGCGCGCGTGAGACGGTGGCGGGCGTGAACGTCCTGGACATCGTGCTGCTGGTCGCCGCCGTGTGGTTCGCCGTCGTCGGGTACCGCCAAGGCTTCGTCGTCGGCATCCTGTCCGTGACCGGCTTCCTCGGAGGCGGCCTGGTCGCGGTCTATCTGCTGCCGGTGATCTGGAACGAGATCACCGAAGACGCCACACCGGGCACCTTCGCGGCCGTCGCGGCGGTCGCCATCGTGATCGTCTGCGCCTCGGTGGGCCAGGCCCTCACCACCCACCTGGGCAACAAGGTCCGGCGCTACATCACCTGGTCGCCGGCGCGCGCCCTGGACGCCACGGGCGGCGCGCTGGTCAACGTCCTGGCGATGCTGGCGGTCGCCTGGCTCATCGGCTCCGCGCTGGCCGGCACCTCGCTGCCGACGCTGGGCAAGGAGGTCCGCAACTCCAGGGTGCTGCTCGGCGTCCAGCAGGTGATGCCGCAGCAGGCGGGCACCTGGTTCCAGGACTTCTCCTCGATCCTGGCGCAGAACGGCTTCCCGCAGGTCTTCACGCCGTTCTCGAACGAGCCGATCCACTCGGTGCCGGCGCCCGACCCCAAGCTGGCCGGCAGCCCGGTCGCGGCCCAGGCGCGCAAGAGCATAGTCAAGGTCGTCGGTACGGCGCCGAGCTGCGGCAAGGTCCTCGAAGGCAGTGGCTTCGTCTTCGCGCCGCACCGGGTCATGACCAACGCGCACGTCGTCGGCGGCGTCAAGGAACCGACCGTCCAGATAGGCGGCGAGGGCCGCGCCTACGACGCGAAGGTCGTCCTGTACGACTGGAAGCGCGACATCGCGGTCCTGGACGTGCCGTCGCTGTCGGCGCCCGCGCTGCGCTTCGCGCCGGACGACGCGAGCAGCGGCGAGAGCGCCATCGTCGCCGGCTTCCCGGAGAACGGCGGCTACGACGTCCGCGCCGCCCGCGTCCGCAGCCGTATCCAGGCCAACAACGGCGCGGACATCTACCACCGCGGCACGGTCGACCGTGATGTCTACTCCCTGTACGCCACGGTCCGGCCCGGCAACTCCGGCGGCCCGCTGCTCACGCCGAGCGGCGAGGTGTACGGAGTCGTCTTCGCCAAGTCCCGGGACGACGCCAACACCGGGTACGCGCTGACCGCCGACGAGATCCGCGAGGACATCACCAAGGGGCGTACGGCCGAGCGGCCGGTGGACAGTCAGGGATGCGCGATGTGACGGCCGGCGGTCCCCGCCGGTGCCGGTGGGCCCCGGCGGGGATCAGGCCCGTGGATGCTTGAGGCGCGCGGTCATCCAGCGCGCCCGGCGGCGCAGGATGCGCGGAATCCCCAGCGGGTGGGCGAGGTCGGGGGACTCACCGGACACAACGTCCGAGGGGCCCCTCTCCTGTGTGCCCACTGCAGCGGCGCTGCTGCGGCGGTTGCGTGCCACGTCACGGTAGTCGTGCGTCCAGCCCATACCCACGACTCTGCCCGTACCCCGGGGTCCGTAATCGCCCGGCGGGCCGTCAATTGGCCTATGCGGGCGGCAATTGGCTGTTCGACATACGTGCGTTCGGATCCGTCCGGCGCACCGCCCCACCCGGCGCCTGTGCCCCCGGCCTACCGGTCCGGCTCCGGGTCCTTCAGCCAGTTGATCAGTTCGGTCGAGAACGCCACCGGGTCCTCCTCGTGCGGGAAGTGCCCGAGGCCGTCGAAGAGCCGCCAGCGGTACGGGGCCTCCACGTACTCGCCGGAGCCGGCGGCGCTGCGGGTGCGCATCACCGGGTCGAGCGAGCCGTGCAGGTGCAGCGTCGGCACCCGTACGGGCCACTTCATGCGCCGGTTGAACTGGATGCCGTCCGGCCGGGCCATCGACCGCACCATCCAGCGGTACGGCTCGATCGTGCAGTGCGCGGTCGAGGGGATGCTCATCGCCCGCCGGTAGACCTCGACCTCCTCGTCCTCGGGCAGCCGCGGCCCCGACCAGTCCCGGATCAGGCGGCCCACCAGGGCGGCGTCGTCCGCCACCAGCCGGCGTTCGGGCAGCCAGGGCTGCTGGAAGTTCCAGACGTAGGAGCTCTGCCGGCTCTGCCGGAAGTCGGCGAGCATCGCCGCGCGCCAGCGCCGCGGGTGCGGCATCGAGGACACCGCCAGGCGTCGCACCAGCTTCGGCCGCATGACCGCCGCCGTCCAGGCGAGGTAGCCGCCGAGGTCGTGCCCGACGATGGCGGCGTCCGGCTCGCCCAGGGACCGCACGACACCGGTGATGTCCAGCGCCAGGTTGGCCGGATCGTACCCGCGGGGCGTGCGGTCGCTGCCGCCCACGCCCCGCAGGTCCATCGCCACCGCGCGGAAACCCGCCTCGGCGAGTGCCGGGAGCTGGTGGCGCCAGGCCCACCAGAACTGCGGGAACCCGTGCAGCAGCAGGACCAGCGGGCCGTCGCCCATCTCGGCGATGTGGAAGCGCGCGCCGTTGGCCGCGACGTCCCGGTGGGTCCAGGGCCCGTCGGGACGTACGACCGAGTCGGAACTATCGGGAACCGTCATACGGAGGAGCGTGTCACAGACTCCAGCACCGGGTGGTCCTCAGGGACCGCACGCGGGTGCGGCTTGACGTTCTGCAGTACGGCGGCCGTCTCCTTGGCCGAACTGATGGTCTTCTCGGGCTTCTTGATCTTCTTGAGCTTGGCCACGGCCACCAGGACCAGCAGCAGCGCCACGATCAGGAAGGCGCCTCCGACGATCAGGAAGGACCAGGCCAGGCCGAGGCCGAGATTGTGGATGCCGTACGCGGCCGCAAAGCTCAGTACGGGCAGCGCGAAGAGCGCCAGCGCGCCGGCCACCAGGAACGCGGCACTGCCGATGCCGGCCCGCTTGGCGTCCTGCCGCAGCTCGGCCTTGGCCAGTGCGATCTCGTCGTGCACCAGCGCGGACATCTCGGCGGTGGCCGAGGCCACCAGCTGCCCGAGGCTGCGGTCCGCGCCGTCGTCGGCTGTGCTCATCGACGTCTCCCTCTTGTCTTCTCCCGGATGCAAAGCCTCTCAGATCATGCCGGACCATCGTCCCCGGCGTCGGCGCCGGAGGCCACTTCGGCAAGGCGGCGGTGTTCCGCGGCCTTCGCTTCGAGGATTTTCGCCATCCGCAGGTGGTACTCCGGGTTGCCGAGTTCGTACACGTCCGGGATGCCGTCCTGGTCCTCGTCGCGGTCCTCGTCCTCGCAGAGCTTCCGGTACTTGGCGTTACGTATTTTCAGCAGGACCCCGGAGAACACCGCGGCGATCAGCGAGCCCGTCAGCACGGCCGCCTTCACCTCGTCGGTGAGCAGCGGGTCGTCGGTGAAGGCCAGCTCGCCGATGAGCAGGGAGACCGTGAAGCCGATGCCGGCGAGCGCGGCGACGGCGAAGACGTCCGGCCATCTCAGGTCGGGGTTCAGCTCCGCCTTGGTGAAGCGGGCCGCGCACCACGTACCGCCGAAAATGCCGACCGCTTTGCCGACGACCAGGCCGAGGACGACGCCGAGCGTCTCCGGCTTGGTGAACACGTCGTGCAGCGCGCTGCCGGAGACCGACACACCCGCGGAGAACAGGGCGAACAGCGGCACCGCGAGGCCGGCCGAGACGGGCCGCACCAGGTGCTCGATGTGCTCGCCAGGGGACTGCTCCTCGCCGTCGCGGCGGTGGCAGCGCAGCATCAGGCCCATCGCGACGCCCGCGATGGTGGCGTGCACGCCGCTGTTGTACATCAGGCCCCAGATGACCAGCGCGAGCGGCACGTAGACGTACCAGCCGCGTACGCCCTTGCGCAGCAGCAGGTAGAAGACGACGAGGCCGACGACGGCGAAGCCGAGGGCCAGGAAGTTGAGCTGCGAGGTGAAGAAGACCGCGATGATCAGGATCGCGAAGAGGTCGTCGACGACGGCGAGGGTGAGCAGGAAGGCGCGCAGCGCGGACGGCAGGGACGTGCCGATGACCGCGAGGACGGCGAGCGCGAAGGCGATGTCGGTGGCGGTGGGCACCGCCCAGCCGTCCGTCGAGCCGCCGCCGACCGTGTTGACCAGGACGTAGACGAGGGCGGGCATCGCCATACCGCACAGCGCGGCGACCACGGGGAGGGCGGCCTTCTTGGGTTCGCGCAGATCACCCGCGACCAGTTCACGCTTGAGCTCGATGCCGGCGACGAAGAAGAAGACGGCGAGCAGGCCGTCGGCGGCCCAGTGCTGTACGGACAGGTCCAGCCCGATGGAGCCGAAGCCGAGGTGGAAACCCCGTACCGACTCGTAACTGCCCCCCAGGGTGTTGGCCCAGACGAGGGCCACGACGGCGGCGACCAGCAGCAGGACGCCGCCCACGGTCTCGGCGCGCAGGGCATCCGCGATGAAGGTCCGCTCGGGCAGGGACATCCGCCCGAGGAATATGGATCGGCGGTTGTTGGGCGCGCTCACGCGAGGACCTCCGGTGTCTCGGCAGCTGGATACGGCTGTTGCAGTTGCCGACCAGACTTCCCGGCGCACCTTTGGCGTTGTCGCGTTCTTGACGCGACCCCACTGTACCCGGGCCGCTCGGGGAACATTCCGGCGAGCTTCACCTTACGGGCATATGGTGCGAACGGCCGCCCGGCCAGAGGTGCGGGACGCCCGGAACAGGGCGAAGGGGCACCCGGCCGGTCTGCGGACGGGTGCCCCTCTGGTCAACGGTCAGTCATCGGCACATGCGTTCGAGCGCGCGGTGCCTGGGGACGACCGCCGGACGCGCTCTGGCCGAGCGCGCGCCGAGCCTCGTGAAAGTTCCCTCTTCCCTCAGTCCTCACTCGGAGCGGCGGGCAGCTTCGACTGGATGAGACCCATGACGGTGGCGTCCGTCAGGGTCGTCACATCGCCCAGGTCGCGGTTCTCGGCGACATCGCGCAGCAGCCGGCGCATGATCTTGCCGGAGCGGGTCTTCGGCAGCTCGGCGACCGGCATGATCCGCTTGGGCTTGGCGATCGGGCCCAGCTGCTTGGCGACGTGCGCACGCAGCTCCTCCACCAGCCCCTCGTCCTCCGCCGCACCACCGCGCAGGATGACGAACGCGCAGATCGCCTGGGTGGTCTGCGGGTCGGCGGCGCCGACGACCGCGGCCTCGGCGACCTTCGGGTGCGAGACCAGCGCGGACTCGACCTCGGTGGTGGAGATGTTGTGGCCGGACACCAGCATCACGTCGTCCACCCGGCCCAGCAGCCAGATGTCGCCGTCCCCGTCCTTCTTCGCGCCGTCACCCGCGAAGTACTTGCCCTCGAAGCGGGACCAGTACGTCTCCAGGTAACGCTGGTCGTCGCCCCAGATCGTGCGCAGCATCGACGGCCACGGCTCGGTCAGCACCAGGTAGCCGCCGCCACCGTCCGGGACCTCGCGGGCCTCGTCGTCCACCACTGTCGCCGCGATGCCGGGCAGCGGGCGCTGCGCCGAGCCGGGCTTGGTCTCCGTGACCCCGGGCAGCGGGCTGAGCATCATGCCGCCGGTCTCCGTCTGCCACCACGTGTCGACGATCGGGGCCCGGTCGGCGCCGATGTGCTTGCGGTACCACATCCACGCCTCGGGGTTGATGGGCTCGCCCACCGAACCGAGGACCCGCAGGGAGGACAGGTCGTACTTCGCGGGGATGTCGTCGCCCCACTTCATGCAGGCGCGGATCGCGGTCGGCGCGGTGTAGAGGACCGTGACGCCGTACTTCTGCACGATCTCCCACCAGCGGCCCTGGTGCGGGGAGTCGGGCGTGCCCTCGTAGAGCACCTCGGTCGCGCCGTTGGCCAGCGGCCCGTAGGTGATGTACGAGTGGCCGGTCACCCAGCCGATGTCGGCGGTGCACCAGTAGACGTCGGTCTCCGGCTTGAGGTCGAAGACGGCGTGGTGGGTGTACGCCACCTGGGTGAGGTAGCCGCCGGTGGTGTGCAGGATGCCCTTGGGCTTACCGGTGGTGCCGGAGGTGTAGAGGATGAACAGCGGGTGCTCCGCGTCGAACGCCTCGGGGGTGTGCGTCTCGTCCTGCCGCCCGACGATCTCGTGCCACCACACGTCGCGGCCCTCGGTCCAGGCCACGTCCTCCTGGCCGGTACGGCGTACGACCAGCACACTGCGCACGTTCTCCGTACCGGGCCTGGTCAGCGCCTCGTCGACGGCGGGCTTGAGGGCGGAGGGCTTGCCGCGCCGGTAGCCGCCGTCCGCGGTGATCACCACGCGGGCGTCCGCGTCGTTGATGCGGGTCGCCAGCGCGTCCGCGGAGAAGCCGCCGAAGACGACCGAGTGCGGCGCTCCCAGCCGGGCGCAGGCCAGCATGGCGACGACGGCCTCGGGGATCATCGGCAGGTAGATCGCGACCCGGTCGCCGGCCGTGACGCCCAGCTCGGTCAGCGCGTTGGCGGCCTGGGAGACCTCGCGCTGCAACTCGGCGTAGGTGATGGCGCGCGTGTCGCCGGGCTCGCCCTCGAAGTGGATGGCGACCCGGTCGCCGAGCCCGTTCTCCACGTGGCGGTCCACGCAGTTGTACGCGACGTTGAGCTTGCCGTCGGCGAACCATTTGGCGAACGGCGGATTGGACCAGTCGAGCGTCTCGGTGGGCTCGGTCGCCCAGTCCAGCCGCTTGGCCTGGTCCGCCCAGAACCCCAACCGGTCCGCCGCGGCCCGCTCGTACGCCTCGGCGGTGACGTTGGCGTTCGCGGCCAGCTCGGCGGGCGGAGCGAACCGCCGTTCCTCCTTGAGCAGGTTGGCCAGGCTTTCGTTGCTCACGTCATCTCCCAATCCCAGGGCGTGCGATGTGTCCCGGCCATAGCTCATCAGCCCACCACCCGGCCTGACAAGGGTTGCCGGGCAAAATTGGTGTAGACCTGTCCTGATGTGCAGGTCAAGCACCGTTTACGGCTGGGGCCATGGGCGGGCGAAGGGGGTGACGGGGACAGCGCGAACTGACGCCGGGGGACGGCGGGGCCGGGCGTGTCGCGCCCCGACCGGGGCTGCCCGGCCTGCTCCTACGTGGCCCTGATGGCCCGGCTTGCGGTCGCGATGACGCTGATCGCCGCGTTGTTCATTCGAGATGGGGACGCGGTGGCCGCGGAGTCGGCGGGTGGAGCTTGCCGGGCCGGGACCGCGTCAAGGCGAGCCGAAGAACCCCGAATAGCCGTCCCAGTAGATGCCGGCGTGGCCCTGGGTCAGGACGGCGAAGCCGCCTGCTTCGGCCAGTTCGGGGGTTTCGTACTCGGTCTCCTCCAGGGGCTCCTGCATGGGGAGGCTCCTTCTTTGCGTGATGGGTGCGCGCACTGCGCTCGCCGTCTGTATGCCCGTCAGCGAGGCGCGCCCCACTCACTCTTTGGGATGGTCGAGTGGTGCGCGGGCGCGCTACGCGCTCACCGCCGCCTCCGGGCGTACCGCGTAGAAGCGGCCCGTGGTCCGGTCCAGTACGTATGCCTGGGCCTCGGCTACGTGGAAGTACATGCCGTGCAGCGTGAGCGCGCCCTCGGCGACGCGGCGGGCGACGCACGGGTAGGACATGAGGTGGTCGAGCTGCTGGACGACGTTGACGAGCGCGAGCCGTTCCACGTCGTCGGCGACCGGGCGGTCGGCAAGCGCCACTTCGCCCCGGCCCAGCCGGCCGATCCGCTGCATCCGTGCCAGGCTCGGGCGGCCGTGCCGCAGCCAGCGTGCGAGCGGTGTCTGCGCGCCCGGCTCGTGGCCGGAGCCGAGCAGCGCCTGCATCGCGCCGCACCCCGAATGCCCGCAGACGGTCAGTGAGCCGACCTTCAGGACTTCTACGGCGTACTCGATGGCGGCGCCCACCGAGTCGCAGGCGGCGTCCGTGCCGGGGGGCGGCATCAGGTTGCCGACGTTGCGGACGGTGAACAGGTCGCCGGGGCCGCTGGAGGTGATCATGCTGGTGACGAGGCGGGAGTCGGCGCAGGTCAGGAAGAGTTGGGTGGGCCGCTGGCCTTCGTGGGCGAGGCGTGCCAGCTCTTCTCGTACGAGCGGGGCCGTGTGGCGCTGGAACGCGGTGACGCCGCCGAGGAGTTGGTTGCCGCTGGACTGCGGGGCCGCCGCTGCCTCCTGGGGCGGGCGGGTGCAGTGGTGGTTGCGCCACGGGGTCCACGGGCGGCAGGAGTGGGCGCTCGCCGGCTCCGCGATCGGGCGGCCGGAGCGTCCGCCGAGCGTCACCCAGCCGCCGCCCGCTCGGTGCGCGTCCGACCAGGCCCGCAGGGCCTCGTACGCGGCGTGGTCCATGAACGAGCCGCCCAGCTCCACGACGGCGTCCGCGCCGGCCGGCACCTGGGCGAGGGCGCGGGTCAGCCTCGGTACCGCGAGGAATGTCAACTGCCCGTTGACGCACACCCTGTGGCGGCCGTTCTCGGTGCCGACCGTGACCCGGGTGTGGGTCAGCCGCCGCAGCGACAGGAAGACCGCGACCCCGATCCCGAGGGCCACGCCCTGGAGGACGCCGAAGAGCACCACGCCGCCCAGGGCGACCGCGTACACCGGGAACTCGCGGTGCCGCTGGACGTGCTTGATGTGCGCGAAGCTCACCATCCGTACGCCGACGGCCATGACCAGGGCGGCGAGCGCGGCCAGCGGGATGAGCTCCAGGGCGGTGGCGAGGAGGCCGGCGCAGAGGACCACCCACACGCCGTGCAGCACGGTGGCCCGCCGGCTCACCGCGCCCGCCTGTACGTTCGCCGAGCCCCGCATCGCGCCGCCGGCCACCGGCAGGCCGCCCAGCAGCCCGGACACCATGTTGGCGACGCCCTGGCCCGCCAGTTCGCGGTTCAGGTCGATGCGGGGGCGCGAACCGCCCCGGTCCGAGGCGAGGCGGTCGACCGCGACGGCCGACAGGAGCGACTCCATGGCGGCTACGAGGGTGACGGTCAGGACGGCCGCGACGAGCGCCAGGGCCGGCGCGTCCGGGAGGGCGGGCAGGGCCTGCGGCGCCCAGTCGGGCAGTGCGACGCGCGGCACCGGCAGGGCCGCGCCGGCCGCGGTGGCCGCCGCCACGGCGGCCAGCGGGGCCGGGACCGTACGCAGCAGCCGCCCGGCGCGCCCGGGAAGCCGCCGCCAGCAGGCGAGCACCGCGACCGTGACGGCGCCGATGAGCAGGGCGGCGCCGTGCGGGTGCGCCAACTGGCCGGGCAGCGCGGCGAGGTTGTCGACCGCCGAGCTGTCGGGGCTGCCGCCGAGCACCACGTGGAGCTGGCCGAGGGCGATCGTGACGCCGATGCCCGCGAGCATGCCGTGCACGATCGCGGGGCTGACGGCGAGCGCGGCGCGGGCGACCCGTACGGCGCCGAGCAGGAGCTGTAGCGCGCCCGCGAGGACCGTCACGGCGCAGGTGGCCCGCCATCCGTAGCGCTGCACCAGCTCGGCCGTGACCACGAGGAGGCCCGTCGCGGCGCCGCTGACCTGGAGGGGCGCGCCGCCGAGCAGCCCGGCCACGATGCCGCCGACGGCCGCGGCGACCAGGCCGGCCTGGAGGGGCGCGCCGGTGGCGAGGGCGAGGCCGAGCGAGAGCGGTACGGCGATCAGGAAGACGACGACCGACGCGGACAGGTCCCCGCGCCAGGCCCCGGCCCCGGAGCCGCACGGCGGGCGGGCCTGGTCCGGTGTGCTTGGTGCTGCGGGTGGGGCCGGTGGGCCTGGCGGCTTCTGGAGCTGCGACATTCCCGTCTCCTCCGGGGCGGCGCGCTCGCGCGGGGCGCGAGCGTGGGCGGCGGTGTACTGCGGCGGGACGCGAGCCGGCCGATCGCCGTCACGGTCGGTGACGGATCAGTGACTCTCAAGCATCGGTAAATGAAGCGTAATGACGCGTAAATGAAGAGAGAAGTCTTTTCGGGCATTCGGCCCAATCGTTCCACCCTTCGGGTGAACATCGCGTCGGGTCGCTTGTCCTTTCGTACCCATTTCTTGGCGTATGCGAATTTGTAAGCGGTTTATCAGCTTTTTCGATTTCCGTTCCGCAGGTTCGCAGTTCAAGGAGTGAGGTGGCTGATGGCAGCCGCATCGAAGGTCACGGCCGGGATCGTCACGGCGACGGCGCTGGCGGCGGTCGCCGGCTGTGCCGGGGCTGACGGGGACGGGCCGGCCGGCGCCGGTGGGCGCCAAGCGGCGCCGCAGCGCACCGCACAGCAGGCCAAGCTCATCGGCGACGGCTCGACCGCGTACACGGGGGCCCAGCCGATGCAGCCGAAGGCCGTACGCCTGAGACCCGGCGAGCGGCCCCCGCAGTTCGTCGTCTTCTCCTGGGACGGCGCAGGCGAGGACAGCCAGAAGCTGTTCTCCCACTTCCGGGCGGTCGGCAAGAAGTACAACGCCCGCATGACGTACTTCCTGAGCGGCGTCTACCTGCTCCCGGGCAGCAAGAAGGAGGCGTACAACCCGCCCAAGCACAACCAGGGCGCCTCCGACATCGGGTTCAACGACGTCAGAGGCGTCCGCGACACCGTGGAGCAGATCCGCGGCGCCTGGATGGACGGCAACGAGATCGGCACGCACTTCAACGGCCACTTCTGCGGCGCCAACGGCGGGGTGGGCACCTGGTCGCCCGAGGAGTGGAAGAGCGAGATCCAGCAGGCCGAGTCCTTCGTGAAGAACTGGAAGACCCACACGGGCCTGAAGTCGGAGAAGCCGCTGCCCTTCGACTACAGCAAGGAACTCGTCGGCGGCCGCGCCCCCTGCCTCGAAGGCCAGCGCAACCTGATCCCGGCCGCCAAGGCGATGGGCTTCCGCTACGACTCCAGCTCCGTCGGCGGCCGGCAGCTGTGGCCCAAGCAGATCGACGGCGTCTGGGACTTCCCCCTCCAGCAGATCCCGGTGCCGGGCCGTGCCTTCGAGACGCTGTCGATGGACTACAACTTCCTCGCCAACCAGTCCGGCACCACCAAGGGCGACCCGGCGATGCACGCCGCCTGGGGCAAGCAGATGCGCGACGGTCTCGTCGCCGCGTTCGACCGGGCCGAGAAGGGCAACCGGGCGCCGCTCGTCGTCGGCAACCACTTCGAGTCCTGGAACGGCGGCACCTACATGCGTGCTGTCGAGGACGCCATCAAGACGATCTGCCCCCGCGAGGGCGTGCGCTGTGTGACGTTCAAACAACTGGCCGACTGGCTCGACGCGCAGGACCCACGCGTCCTGGAGAAGCTGCGCGCGCTGCCGGTGGGCGGGGCGCCGAAGGGCGGCTGGGGCGGCTATCTGGCCACGCCGTCGAGCAGGCCCGGCGCACCGGGCGCTCCCGGCGGTTCGGCCAGCCCGGCCGAGCCCGTGCGGCAGGGCGCGGAGTAGTCATACGGTCTGCGGGGCCCCTGCGGCCTCCGCGAGCACGAAGGCGGGGTCGACCTGGGCCGCCAGGTCGGCGCCCGTCTTCGCGTTCGCCCAGCTCTCCGCGTTCTTCAGGTGGAAGTGCACCATCTGGCGGGTGTACCGCTCCCAGTCGCGCTGCTCGTACGTTTCGTCAGCGGCGGCGTGCAGTTCCTTGAGCGCTTGCCGGTTGTCGGCTTCCAACAGGTCGAAGCGGGGCGGCCGGCCCTTCTCCATGGCCCGCACCCACGCCGAGTCCCCGACCGTCAGCAGCAGGTCCTCGCCCACCTCGGCGGCCAGGAAGTCGGCGTCGTCCGGCCCCTGCACCTTGTTGCCGACGACCTTGAGGGTGATGCCGTAGTCCCGCGCGTAGTCCCTGTACTGGCGGTAGACCGCGACGCCCTTACGGGTCGGCTCGGCGACCAGGAAGGTCATGTCGAAGCGGGTGAACATCCCGGAGGCGAACGAGTCCGAGCCCGCCGTCATGTCGACGACGACGTACTCCTCGCGGCCGTCCACGAGGTGGTTCAGGCACAGCTCCACCGCGCCGACCTTGGAGTGGTAGCAGGCCACGCCGAGGTCCGACTCGGCGAACGGGCCGGTCGCCATCAGACGCACCGTCTCGCCCTCCAGGTGCACGGGGCGGGCGCACGCCGTGTACACGGGGTTCTCCTCGACGACCCGCAGCAGCCGTGAGCCCTCGCCGGGCGGCGTCGTCTTGATCATCGTCTCGGCGGAGGCGATGCGCGGGTTGGTGCCGCGCAGGTAGTCCTTGACCAGCGGCAGCCGGGCGCCGAGCGCCGGCAGCCCGGCGGCCTCCGTCTCGTCCATGCCGAGGGCGGTGGCCAAGTGCTGGTTGATGTCGGCGTCCACCGCGACCACGGGGACGCGGGCGGTGGCGAGGTGGCGGATGAACAGCGAGGACAGCGTGGTCTTCCCACTGCCGCCCTTGCCCACGAAAGCGATCTTCATGTTCACGAACAGTAATCGCCGGGTTGCTTTGGGTGAGAGCCGCGGGTGAAGAAGACCACTCCTTCGAGCGGTTCGGCCTTGCGGTGCCCGGGGTGCGTAGGGTCGTACCCATGAGTACGACAGCCGATCCGCTCGCGACCCTGGCCTCGCTCCCGGGCGTCGCCGACTCCGTGGACTCCGTACGCAAGAGCGTGGACCGGGTCTACGGGCACCGGATCATGCGGCGGCGCAGCAACGAGATCACCTCCGAGGCCGCGCTGCGCGGAGCGCGCGCTTCCGCGGCGCTGTCCGGTGCCGACTGGGCGCTGGAGGAGGTGCGGCGGCGGACCGACTTCGGTGTGGAGGGCGAGCCCCGGACGGTCGGGGCGGCCCTGCGCCTGACCGCCGAGGCCGGCCAGCTGCTGAGCGTGTGGCGGCAGTCGCCGCTGCGGGTGCTGGCCCGGCTGCACCTGGTGGCGGCGAGCGGTGGCGCGCCGCAGGAGGCGGTGGGGCGGCCGCGGCTGGCGGGCGAGCCGGTCGACGAGCCCCTGGTCGAGCTGGCGCTGCCGGATGCGGACGAGGTCGCCGGACGCCTGGACGGGCTGGCGCGGCTGCTGCTGGCGGGCAGCGAGGCGCCTGCGCTGGTGGTGGCCGCGGTGGTGCACGGCGAACTGCTGGCGCTGCGGCCCTTCGGCTCGTACAACGGGCTGGTCGCGCGCGCGGCGGAGCGCATCGTGCTGGTCGGCAGCGGGCTGGACCCGAAGTCGGTCTGTCCGGCGGAGGTCGGTTACGCGGAGCAGGACCGGGCCGCATACGTGGCGGCTCTGGAGGGCTACGTGTCCGGCACGCCGGAGGGCGTGGCGGCCTGGATCGCGCACTGCGGCCGGGCGGTCGAGCTGGGGGCGCGGGAGAGCACGGCGGTATGCGAGGCGCTGCAGCGCGGGGCGGCGTGACGGAGTCGCCCTGACGGGGGCACCTGGAGGCGCTCCGGGCAAAGGGTTGCGGCGGTACCGAAACTTCCCGGTACCGCCGCTGGCACGTCCGTCGGGTTACCAAGCGTGCTCCGTATGTGCCGATCAGGTCGGAGAACTTGGTCCGTTACCTGGTGCGGCTGGCCCGTAATCGACGGGTCGGCGTCGCGTGGGTGCCCGGCTTCCGTGCTTCGGTCCGTGGGGCCTTGATGCGTAGAAGGTCTTCCTCTCGGATGTCCTCGGTCTCGCGGGCCGTTAATTCCTTTGTACTCCTGGCGAGGGGTAAGCGGAACCCCTCGCCACAGTTCTTTACTTTTCGTTTCAAACGCGGGTGATACGGGCAAAAGCCGGGCGGCGCCGGCTCGCGTACCAGACGAGGCCCGCGGTGGCGGCGGCCGCGCCCACCGCGGCCACGGTGGCGAGCACCGGCCGCGACGGCATGCTCAGGGATGGCAGCCGCTGCTTGAGCTGCACCGGCCGGGTGAAGGAGAGCACCGGCCAGCCCCGGTTCGCGGCCTCGCGGCGCAGCGCGCGGTCCGGATTGACGGCGTAGGGATGGCCGACGCTTTCGAGCATCGGGACATCGGTCGCCGAATCGCTGTAGGCGTAGCAGCGCGAGAGGTCGTAGCCCTCCGAGGCGGCGAGTTCCCTGACCGCCTGGGCCTTGGTCGGCCCGTAGGCGTAGTACTCCACCTCGCCGGTGAAGCGGCCGTCCTCGCCGACGACCATACGGGTGGCCACCACGCGGTCGGCGCCGAGCAGTTGGCCGATCGGCTCGACCACCTCGGCGCCCGAGGTGGAGACGATCACCACGTCGCGGCCCGCGGTGTGGTGCTCCTCGATGAGCGAGGCGGCCTCGTCGTAGATGAGCGGGTCGATGAGCTCGTGGAGGGTTTCCGCGACGATCTCCCGGACCTGGGCCACGTCCCAGCCCCGGCAGAGGGCCGACAGGTATTCACGCATCCGCTCCATCTGGTCGTGGTCGGCGCCGCCGGCGAGGAACACGAACTGGGCGTAGGCGGTGCGCAGTACGGCGCGGCGATTGATCAGGCCGCCTTGGTAGAACGACTTGCTGAAGGTCAGCGTGCTCGACTTAGCAATGACTGTCTTGTCCAGGTCGAAGAACGCGGCTGTCCGGGGTGTCGAGTGAGTCGCCGAGTGGGGCACGGAGTGGTTTTCCACGAGGCGAGCATAGGCGCCCACCATTCGGCGTAAGGTGTGGCGCGTGGGTTTGCCTGAGAAGGCTCTCGGGTACACCATGGAAGTCACGGATCGTTCGCGACCGTGCTAACCCGGTCCGACTCCTCCCCCCCCGAGTCGGCCGTGGGGACGACCCCCGCTCTCCCCCCCGGCGGGGGTCGTCGCATGTCCGGACGCGTTTTTGGCCGTCCGAGGCGGATCAGCCGCTTCCCCTTCGCCGTACGTCCCCGGCTTGCTGACGCCCGTTACAGGTTACGCAGGGTAGCCGTAGCGCTGCTCTAAGGAAGTCCCCAAGGTCGCCGGTATAGGTGACTGGGATATTCACAGCCATTGAGTTGTCCACAGTTTTGGACCAAGATCCACGGGATTTTCCGGATCGCTGCACGGTGAAACTCCGCGAGTTCGCGGATGTGTGAGTTGTGTAGCGATAGGGAGACGGAACGTGGCCGGACGCATGACTTCCGATCAGCCGCCCGCGACCGGTGAACGGACCGGCGGGCCATTGATCGTCACAGAGGACGACGTTCTCCTGGACGACCTTCTGAGACTGTGCGCGGCGGCCGGTGCGACACCGGAAGTGGCGTACGGCGGCTCCGCCCGCGGCCGGGGCCGGGGCTGGGCGGCGGCCCCGCTGGTGATCGTCGGGGCCGACTGCGCTCCCTGGCTGTGCGGGGCCGGCCGTCGCGGCGGAGTGGTGCTCGTCGGCCGCAGCGCGGACGACCGCCGCCTGTGGGAGCTGGCCGTCGCCGTGGGCGCGGAACGGGTGCTGGTGCTGCCCGACGGCGAGAGCTGGCTGGTGGACCGGATCGCCGACGCGGTGGAGGGCGTCGGGCCCGCGGCCGTGACGGTGGGGGTGATCGGCGGCAGCGGCGGCGCCGGCGCGAGCACCCTCGCCTGCGCCCTGGCCGTGACGGCGGCCCGCGCCGGCCGGCGGACGATCCTGGTCGACGCGGACCCGCTGGGCGGCGGCCTCGACGTCCTGCTGGGCGGCGAGAAGGAGGAGGGCCTGCGCTGGCCCGCCTTCGCCGAGTCGCGGGGCCGGGTGGCCGGCGGCGCCCTGGAGGAATCGCTGCCGCGGCTGCACTCCTTGCGCGTACTGAGCTGGGACCGCGGTGATTGCGTGGCGATCCCGCCGCAGGCGGTGCGGGCGGTCGTCGCGGCGGCGCGCAGACGGGGCGGTGCCGTGGTGGTCGACCTGCCGCGGCGGCTGGACGAGGCCGTGGCGGAGGCCCTCGCGCAGGTCGACCTCGGGCTGCTGGTCGTCCCCGCCGAACTGCGCGCGGTCGCGGCGGCCCGGCGGGTGGCGGCGGGCGTCCAAGCGGTGCTGCCGGACCTGCGGGTGGTGGCGCGCGGCGGGCCCGACCCGGCCGTCGGAAGGGCCGCGGAGCCGGCGCCCGACGACATCGCCCGATTGCTGGGGCTCCCCCTGGCGGGCGAACTCGCCTGGGAATCCGGCCTCCCCGACGGACTGGCCCGGGGCGCGCCCCCTGGAGGCGACCCCCGGGGCCCGTTGCGGCACTTCGGCACGGCCTTCTGGGAGCGGGTCCTGCCGCGCGACGAGCAGATGACGGGTGGCGGGGCGGGGCTTGGCCAAGCCACGGGGGGTGGGGGCGTATGAGGTGGGATCCGGTTCTCGACACGAGTCCTGGCCCCCTTGCGGAATCCGGCCTCCGCCTCACGGAACCCGGTCTCCGCACGGGCCCGGGTATCGGTACCGCCCTGTTGGAGGCGGTGCGCGAGCGGCTGGCGCTGGCGGGCGCGGAGCCGACGCCCGCGCGGGTCGCGATGGCGCTGCGCGCCGAAGGACGCCTGCTCGGTGACGCCGAGGTGCTGGGCGTCGTGGCGGCCCTGCGCTCGGAAATGGTCGGCAGCGGCCCGCTCGAACCGCTCGTCACCGCACCCGAGGTGACGGACGTACTGGTCACCGCGCCGGACGAGGTGTGGGTCGACCGCGGCTGCGGACTGGAGCGGACGGCCGTGCGCTTCGCCGACGAGGCCGCGGTGCGCCGCCTCGCGCAGCGGCTCGCCTCGGTGGCCGGGCGGCGGCTGGACGACGCCCGGCCCTGGGTGGACGCCCGGCTGCCCGACGGGACGCGCCTGCACGCCGTGCTGCCGCCGGTGGCGGTCGCGGGCACCTGCCTGTCGCTGCGGGTGCCGCGGCCCCGCGCCTTCACCCTGGCCGAACTGGCCGCGGCGGGCACGGTGCCGCCCGGTGGCGACCGGCTCCTGCGGGCCGTCCTGGACGCCCGGCTCTCCTTCCTGATCAGCGGCGGCACGGGCTCCGGCAAGACCACCCTGCTGAGTACGCTGCTCGGCCTGGTGAGCCCCGCCGAACGGCTCGTACTGGCCGAGGACTCGGCGGAGCTGCGGCCGGACCACCCCCATGTGGTGCGTCTGGAGACGCGGCCGGCGAACCAGGAGGGCACCGGTCGCGTCACCCTGCGGGACCTGGTGCGGCAGGCGCTGCGGATGCGGCCGGACCGGCTGGTGGTCGGCGAGGTGCGCGGCGCCGAGGTCACCGACCTGCTGGCGGCGCTGAACACCGGCCATGAGGGCGGCTGCGGGACCGTCCACGCGAACTCCCCGTGCGACGTCCCGGCGCGGCTGGAGGCCCTCGGGTCGGCAGCGGGGCTCGACCGGGCCGCGCTGCACAGCCAGCTGGCGGCCGCGCTGTCGGTGGTCCTGCACCTCGTACGGGACAGGACGGGCCGGCGGCGGCTCGCGCGGGTGGATGTCCTGGAGCGGGACCGGGACGGGTTCGTGGTGACCGTACCGGCCGCTGTGTGGGGGCCGGACGGATTTCAAGAGGCGCCCGGCCACCAGCGGTTGGCGCGGCTGTGCGAGCGGGGGAGGGCAGGCGATGAGTGACGTCGGTGCGACGGCGGTCGGCTCGGTGCCGGTGTGTGCGGCCGTGCTGTGCGCGGGGGCGGCGGCCTGGCTGTCCGGTGGGCGGTGCGACGGCGTGCGGCGGGCGCGCGTGCTGTTCGCGAACGAGGGCCGGGCGGGGCCGAGGAAGGTGGCGGGTGCGGCGAGCGCCGCGCGTAGGCTGCTCCGCTTTCCACGGGAGGTGTGGTGCCTGCCGGCCGGGGTCGGCCTGGGCGTGTTGGGGAGATCGGTGCTGCCGGTGCTCGCCGCGGTGGTCGCCATGTTCCTGGTCCGGCGGTGGCTCGGGTCCCGCGAGCGGGTGCGGGAGCGGGACCGCCGGAGTGCGGCGGTGATCGAGCTGTGCGAGGCGGTGGCGGCCGAGTTGCGGGCCGGTCGTCAGCCGGGCCAGGCGCTCGTGGCGGCCGGGGCACCGGGCCTCGGCGGGGCGGGTGCGGCAGTGGCGGCTGCGGCGCGGCTCGGCGGGGATGTGCCGCAGGCCCTGCGGGCGGCGGCGCGGTTGCCGGGCGCGGAAGGGCTGGCGGGCGTGGCGGCGTGCTGGCAGGTCGCCGTGGAAGGCGGCGCGGGGCTGGCCGCCGGGCTGGAGCGCATCGCGACGGCTCTACGGGCGCAGCGTGACCAACGCGAGGATTTACAGGCTCACTTGGCGGGCCCGCGAGCGACGGCCCTGATGCTCGCACTGCTGCCTGTGGGCGGCCTGGTGATGGGCAGCGCGCTGGGTGCCGACCCGTTGCGAGTGCTGCTGCATACGCCCGCCGGGTGGGCGTGCTTGTTGATCGGCGGCCTTCTGGAGTGGGGCGGTATCGCCTGGACGGCTCGCATCATCAGAGCGGCCGGGGAGCAGCCGCGTACGCACCCGTCCGCGGCGGTCGGCGAGGTGGGCCATGGCCGCTGAAAGCGTCCAAAAAGTTATCCACACCCTGGGGATTGTTTTCCCCGTCCTGACCGCCGGGGCCTGCGCGGTCTCGTCCCTGCGGGAAGCACACGGCGTACGGGCCGCGCGGCGACGGGCGCGGGCGTTGTCGGCTGCCGAAGAGGGCCGCGACATCCGGCGCCCGGTGCCGGAGAGATGGCGAAAACGCTGGGCCGAAGTGGTTCGGGAGTGGGCAGGGGCAGCGGCGGTGGCGGTGGTCGTGACCATTCTCGTCGGCGGAGCGGCCGGTGCCGTACTGGGACTCGCCGTGGCGTACGGGGCCGGGCGATGGCAGCGCCACACCAGGGACCGGACGGCGCGGCGGACGGCCGAGGCGGGCCTGCGTGCGGCACTGGCACCGGCCGCGGACCTCCTGGCGGCCTGCCTCGCGGCGGGCGCCGGGCCGCGTGAGTCCGCCGAGGCCGTGGGGCGCTCCTTCGGAGGGGTGGTCGGTGAGCGGTTGCAACACGTGGCCGCCGAGCTCCGGCTGGGCGGCGAGCCCGCGGTGTCGTGGCGGCGGTTCGGCTCACTGCCCGGTGCGCAGGGGCTGGCCCGCTGCATGGAGCGGGCCTGCATATCGGGGGTCCCGGCCGTGGACGGGGTGTCGCGGATCGCCGCGGGGCTGCGCGCCGAGTCGGCCCGCTCGGCGGCCGAACGGGCGCACCGGGCGGGCGTGTTGGTCACGCTGCCGCTCGCCGCGTGCTTCCTTCCCGCCTTCCTGGTGCTCGGCGTGATCCCGGTCCTGATCGGCCTGGCCGAGGGGCTCATGGCACACAACTGACGCACGAACCGGAGCAAGTGAACCAAGCGGACGAATCGACAGGGGGAAGTGATGTTCGTACGAAGGTGGTTGGAGCGAGCCGGTACGGCTGTTCGGAGCCGGATCGCGGCGGCCCGCGGCAAGGCTGGACCGGACCAGGGCATGACCACGGCGGAGTACGCCTTGGGGACGCTCGCGGCGTGCGCGGCCGCCGCCCTGCTCTACAAGGTGCTGACGAGCGGCGCGATGGAATCGGCGCTGCGCTCGGTGATCGGAAAGGCGCTCGGCGTCCATGTCTGACGAAGAGCGCGACGGGGCCTGCGCAGGGCCTCGCGACGAGTCCGGCGACGCGGGTTACGTGACGGCGGAGGCGGCCTTGGTCATCCCGGTCCTCGTGGTGATCACGGGAATGCTGCTGTGGGGAGTGATGGTCGCTTGCGCGCAGATCCAGTGCGTGGACGCCGCGCGGGCCGGAGCGCGCGCGGCGGCCCGGCAGGAGACGCCGGGGGCGGTCGACGCGGTGGCCCGTAGTGCGGCGCCGCGCGGTGCGCGGGTGGCACTGACGCGGGACGGCGACCTGGTCCGCGTACGGGTCGACGCGGCGTCGCCGGGCGTCGGACCGCTGACGTTGGGGCTCAGAGGGGAGGCGGCGGCTCTTGCGGAGGAAACGGTGGGGCGATGAGGGCTCGGCCACGGTGTGGGCGGTGCTCGCGGCGATGGCGCTGTGCACCGTGTTCGCGGTGGTGATCGCCATGGCGCAGGCGGTGATCGCTCGGCACCGGGCGGCGTCCGCGGCGGACTTGGCGGCGTTGGCCGCGGCGGGCAGGGCGGTCCACGGCGCGCCGGCCGCCTGCGGTGACGCCCGCAGGGTGGCGGCGGCCCAAGGCGTCCGGCTGGTGCGCTGCGCTGTGCGCGGGGACGTCGCCGACGTCACGGCCCGGGCTCGTACCGGCCCCTTCAGCTCGGACATCCGCGCCCGCGCGGGACCGCCGACGGCCGTACCTGCCAGGGCGATACCCGCCTCGGCACCCACCCCGGCAGGGGCCTCGGCACAGGCCTTGGCCCCGGCTCGGAAGCCTTTACCGAACGGTCGACCACCGGGAGGCGTGCCATGACCGTGATCGACGTACTGGGGACCGCGGCCGCGCTGCCGGCGGGCGTACCGCACGCGGTCCGGGCGGGCAGCCGGGGCTCGTTGATGGTCTTGGAGGCGGATGAGGAGTAAGGGACGCACCCGGGTGCTCAGGTGGCGTCTTCCGTGCCAGGAGAGGCCGGTCGCGGCGCCGACCTGAGGAGTTCGGTCAGGAGGCGGACCGCGCCTCGCTTGTGGAGCGGGTCGTTGCCGTTGCCGCACTTGGGGGACTGGATGCAGGACGGGCAGCCGGCCTCGCACTCGCAGGAGGCGATGGCCTTGCGGGTGGCGGCGAGCCAGGCGGGGGCGGTGTGGAAGGCACGTTCGGCGAAGCCCGCGCCGCCCGGGTGGCCGTCGTACACGAACACGGTCGGAAGGAGGGTGTCGGGGTGCAGGGGCAGGGAGACGCCGCCGATGTCCCAGCGGTCGCAGGTGGCGAACAGCGGCAGCAGGCCGATGGAGGCGTGCTCCGCGGCGTGCAGGGCGCCGCCCAGTTGCTCGGGGTTGACCCGGGCCGCGTCGAGCTGGTCCTCGGTGACCGTCCACCACACGGCCCTGGTGCGCAGCGTACGGGGCGGCAGGTCGAGCTTGGTCTCGCCCAGCACCTCGCCCGTGATGAGCCGCCGGCGCAGGTAGGAGACGACCTGGTTGGTCACCTCCACCGAGCCGAAGCACAGGCGGGCGTCGCCCCAGGCGATCTCGGTCTCGGTCTCCAGGATGGAGATGGCGGTGGTGTCGCGGGCGGTGGTCGAATACGGCGGGTTCGCCTCCGCGACGAGGGCCACGTCGTCCTCCAGGTCCAGGTGCTCGACCAGGTATGTACGGCCCTGGTGGAGGTGGACGGCGCCGTCGTGGACGGTGGTGTGCGCGGCGCCCGCGTCCACCGTGCCCAGGAGGCGGCCCGTACCGGCCTCCACGACCTGTACGGGGGAGCCGCCCTGCCCGCGGATGTCGGCGAGGTCGGCGGCCCGTTCGCGGCGCGTCCAGTGCCAGGCCTTGGCCCGGCGGCGCAGGAGCTTGCGGGCCTCCAGGGAGGGGAGCAGACCGGGCGCGGCCGGGCCGAAGAGGGCGAAGTCGTCTTCGGTGAGCGGGAGTTCCGCGGCTGCCGCGCACAGGTGCGGGGCGAGGACGTACGGGTTGTCCGGGTCCAGGACGGTGGATTCGACGGGTTGGTCGAAGAGCGCCTCCGGGTGGTGGACGAGATAGGTGTCCAGAGGGTCGTCGCGGGCGACGAGGACGGCGAGCGCGCCCTGCCCGGAGCGCCCCGCGCGCCCGGCCTGCTGCCACAGGGAGGCGCGGGTGCCCGGATAGCCGGCGATCAGCACCGCGTCGAGCCCCGAGACGTCCACGCCCAGCTCCAGGGCCGTGGTCGCGGCCAGGCCGAGCAGGTCGCCGGTGTGCAGCGCGCGCTCCAGCGCCCGCCGCTCCTCGGGCAGGTAGCCGCCCCGGTAGGCGGCCACCCGGTGAGCCAGCGCGCGGTCGGCCGCTCCGAGCCGTTCCTGCGCGATGAGGGCGATCAGCTCGGCGCCGCGCCGGGACCGTACGAAGGCGACGGTGCGTACGTCCTGGAGGGCGAGGTCGGTGAGCAGGTCGGCGGTCTCGGCGGTGGCGGTGCGGCGGACGGGGGCGCCCTGCTCGCCGTGCAGGTCCGTCAGTGGCGGTTCCCAGAGGGCGAAGACCAGTTCGCCGCGTGGCGAGGTGTCCTCCGTGATCTGTGCCACGGGCAGCCCGGTGAGGCGTTCGGCCGCCTGCGCCGGCTCGGCGGCGGTGGCCGAGGCCAGCAGGAACACCGGCTCGGAGCCGTACCGGGCGCAGACACGCCGGAGGCGGCGTATGACCTGGGACACATGCGAGCCGAAGACGCCGCGGTAGGCGTGGCACTCGTCGATGACGACGTAGCGCAGGGCGCGCAGGAAGGAGGACCAGCGGGGGTGGGCCGGGAGGATGCCCAGGTGCAGCATGTCGGGGTTGGTCAGGACGTAGTTGCCGTACTGGCGCACCCATTCGCGTTCTTCGACCGGCGTGTCGCCGTCGTACACGGCGGGCCGGACCGCGGTACCGAGCGGCGCGGCGAGTTCGCGCACGGCGCGCCGCTGGTCGGCGGCGAGCGCTTTGGTGGGCGCGAGGTACAGGGCGGTGGCGCCGCGGCCGTTCGGCGCCTCCGATCCGTCCAGCAGCCCGGAGAGTACCGGCGCCAGGTAGGCGAGCGACTTTCCCGAGGCCGTGCCGGTGGCGATGACGACCGACTCGCCGCGCAACGCGTGCTCGGCCGTACGGGCCTGATGCTCCCACGGGCGCTCGATCCCGGCGGCGCGGATGGCGTCGATCACCTCCGGACGGATCCGTGCGGGCCATTCCGCATGGCTGCCGATGCGCGGGGGCAAGTGCTCCGTATGAGTGATGCGCGTAGCGCGGGACGCCCCCTGGGTGAGACGGTCCAGGACCGTGCGTGGGGAGGGGCTGATGCCCGCGTCCGGGGGCAGCTGATTGGAGGCCATCGGCACCGAGTGTGTCACCGGTGTGACGGACAATGCTCACAAGGCGTCGTGCACGCCTGCTGGTAAGTGATTGAATGCCATCGCGGCTGCCGATCCATGGGGGGCGACCGCTCGATAGCAAGGTGCTGGAGGATCCGTGGACCTGTCCCTGTCGACCCGGACCGTTGGCGACCGTACGGTCGTCGAGGTCGGTGGCGAGATTGATGTATACACCGCGCCCAAGCTGCGTGAGCAGCTGGTCGAGCTCGTGAACGACGGAAGCTACCACCTCGTGGTGGACATGGAGCGTGTCGACTTCCTGGACTCCACGGGGCTCGGCGTTCTGGTCGGCGGGCTCAAGCGGGTGCGGGCCCATGAGGGCTCGCTGCGCCTGGTCTGCAACCAGGAGCGCATTTTGAAGATCTTCCGTATCACCGGACTGACCAAGGTGTTCCCGATTCACACCTCGGTCGACGAAGCCGTCGCAGCCACCGACTGACGGTTTTCCGGGGCCCCGTGCCGAGGGCGCGGGGCAGGAAGCAGTGGGGGGGCACCGGGCTTGGCGGTCCGGCCCCCTGCGTTGCACGCCCGCATACCGAGGGGGATGGCATGGCCACCGTCGAGCTCCGTTTCAGCGCCCTTCCCGAGCACGTCCGGACCGCGCGCCTGGTCGCGGCCGCCGTGGCGCGGCGGGCCGGTGTGGACGAGGCCGTGTTGGACGAGGTTCGGCTCGCCGTCGGCGAGGCGTGCACCCGCGCGGTGGGCCTGCACCGCACCAACAACATCGCGGCGCCCGTACGGGTCGCCCTGGTGGAGGACGAGAAGAAGTTCTCCATCGAGGTGGGCGACGAGGTCCCGGGCAGCCCGGCCGGCGCCGCGGCCGTGCCCGGCGTCCGCGGCATCGACGGCGAGCCGCTGCCCGGCGCGCCCGCCTCGGAGAACGGCGACGGGGCGGAGGGCGACGACGAGATGGGCCTGGCGGTCATCAGCGGGCTCGTCGACGACGTCGAGGTGACCTCGGGCGAGAGCGGCGGCGTCATCCGCATGAGCTGGCCGACGGTGACGGCGCCGGTGCTTCCGTAGCGGGCACCCGGGCCCGCGTCGCGCTTCCGTAGCGCGCGGGAAGCCCTGACACCGCCGTAGAAGGCCCCTGCGCCACCGTACGAGGCCCGACCGCCCTACCGGGTTCCCTGACCGAATCACCCGGGCCGCGCGACCGTACGAAGCGTACGAAGCCGCGCCACCGCGAAGCCGCGCCACCACGGCCCCGCCGCCCACCGCCAGCCCCGCCGCCCGCCGGCTACGTCACCTCACCCGGCGGCACCCCCACCATTCGGCGGTACGCGCCCCGACTCTTTCCCGCGCCCGCGGCCGCCGCACGTAGCCGGTCGCCCGGATGTGCCCGTCTCTGCGCGCACCCCGTTCTTCAGGCCAGATCGGTACGCCCACTCGGCCGTACGGGTCGTACGGTCCGCCGCCGTGCTCGGGGAGCGCGCGCACCCGTACCGGACTGCGTACTTCCGTGGCGGTGCCGCGCGTCCGGGCCGACGGTCGCCCGCCGCCCGCGCGCCGCCCCGGGGAGAGCGCCCTCCATGCCGCCGGCGCCCCGCCGACCGGACGAGCGCACGCGTACGTCCCCGCGCGTCCCCGGCCGCCCGGCGCTCCCGCCGGCCCGTCACCGCACCTCCCGCGGCTCCGTTGAGCAGCGGCGTTAGGTAAGACACTGAGATCATCACTCAGTTGTCAGCTAATTATTCACATTCATTCGTCCAGGCGAATTGCGGCGAGGCTTCTCCGGCCGCTCGATTTTCGATCTTCGCCGCTTCTTCGCCTGATCTCTGTCCGATCTCCGCCCGTGCTTCGAACGATCTCGGCCGTCACCGGCGAATTCCCTTTGAGGCGCACTGTTTTGATCCGGTGCCGCTACCTACAATCCGTCCACACCTTTGCTCAGGACGCCTGAGCGTGCATCCGCGCGCCCATGTGCCAAACGTCAAGGAGGACGAATGGCGGGGCCTTACACCCCTCAGTTGCTGGAACACCCCTCATACCTGGCCGAGCCATCGCTGACGTCGGGAAACCGCGGCATCGTGCTGGTGATCGCCGTGGTGGCGCTCGCGGCGCTGGCCGTCGCGGCGGTGCTGGTGCGTCAAGTGCTCGCGGCCGGTGAGGGCACCGACAGCATGAAGAAGATCGCCGCTGCCGTGCAGGAAGGCGCGAATGCCTATCTCGCGCGGCAGTTGCGCACCCTCGGCGTTTTCGCCGTCGTGGTGTTCTTCCTGCTCATGCTGCTACCCGCGGACAACTGGACGCAGCGCGCCGGGCGCAGCGTCTTCTTCTTGATCGGCGCCGGTTTCTCGGCCGCCACCGGCTATATCGGGATGTGGCTGGCGGTGCGCAGCAATGTGCGCGTCGCTGCCGCCGCCAGGGAAGCCACGCCGGCCGAGGGCGAAGCGAAAAAGGATCTCACGGCCGTTTCGCACCGGGCCATGAAGATCGCTTTCCGTACGGGTGGCGTCGTCGGCATGTTCACCGTGGGGCTCGGCCTGCTGGGCGCGTCCTGTGTGGTGCTCGTCTACGCGGTCGACGCGCCCAAGGTCCTGGAGGGCTTCGGCCTCGGCGCCGCGCTGATCGCGATGTTCATGCGCGTCGGCGGCGGCATCTTCACCAAGGCCGCCGACGTCGGCGCCGACCTCGTCGGCAAGGTCGAGAAGGGCATCCCCGAGGACGACCCGCGCAACGCCGCGACCATCGCGGACAACGTGGGCGACAACGTCGGCGACTGCGCGGGCATGGCCGCCGACCTCTTCGAGTCGTACGCCGTGACGCTGGTCGCCGCCCTGATCCTGGGCATGGCCGCCTTCGGCGACTCGGGCCTGGCCTTCCCGCTGCTGGTCCCGGCCATCGGCGTGCTCACGGCGATGGTCGGCATCTTCGTCGTGGCGCCCCGGCGCTCCGACCGCAGCGGCATGACCGCCATCAACCGCGGCTTCTTCATCTCCGCGGCCATCTCGCTGGTCCTCGTGGCGGTCGCGGTCTTCGCGTACCTGCCGTCCTCGTACGCCGACCTGTCCGGCGTCACGGACCCCGCCATCCTGGGCCGCAGCGGCGATCCGCGGATCCTGGCGCTGGTGGCGGTAGCCATCGGCATCGTGCTGGCCGCGCTCATCCAGCAGCTCACCGGCTACTTCACCGAGACCACCCGGCGGCCCGTCCGCGACATCGGCAAGACCTCCCTGACCGGCCCGGCGACGGTGGTGCTCTCCGGGATCTCCATCGGTCTGGAGTCCGCTGTCTACTCCGCCGTGCTGATCGGCCTGGCCGTGTACGGGGCGTTCCTGCTGGGCGGCGCGTCCATCATGCTGGCCCTGTTCGCGGTGGCGCTGGCCGGTACCGGGCTGCTGACCACCGTCGGCGTCATCGTCGCGATGGACACCTTCGGCCCGGTCTCCGACAACGCGCAGGGCATCGCCGAGATGTCCGGCGACGTCACCGGCGACGGCGCGCAGGTCCTCACCGACCTCGACGCCGTCGGCAACACCACCAAGGCCATCACCAAGGGCATCGCCATCGCCACGGCGGTGCTGGCCGCGGCCGCGCTGTTCGGCTCGTACCGCGACGCCATCGCCACGGCCGTACGGGACGTGGGGGACGCCGCCCGGGGCATGGGCCTGAGCCTGGACATCTCGCAGCCGAACAACCTGGTGGGCCTGATGCTGGGCGCCTCGGTCGTCTTCCTCTTCTCGGGGCTGGCGATCAGCGCGGTGTCCCGGTCGGCCGGCTCGGTCGTCTACGAGGTGCGCCGGCAGTTCCGCGAGAAGCCCGGGATCATGGACTACACGGAGCAGCCGGAGTACGGGCGTGTCGTGGACATCTGCACCAAGGACGCGCTGCGCGAGCTGGCCACGCCCGGCCTGCTGGCGGTGCTCACACCGATCGCCGTCGGCTTCTCGCTCGGTGTCGGCGCGCTCGGCTCGTTCCTGGCGGGCGCGATCGGCACCGGCACCCTGATGGCGGTGTTCCTCGCCAACTCCGGGGGCGCCTGGGACAACGCCAAGAAGCTGGTCGAGGACGGCCATCACGGCGGCAAGGGCAGCGAGGCGCACGCCGCGACCGTCATCGGCGACACGGTCGGCGACCCGTTCAAGGACACCGCGGGCCCCGCGATCAACCCGCTGCTGAAGGTCATGAACCTGGTGGCGCTGCTGATCGCGCCGGCCGTCGTGAAGTTCAGCTACGGCGCGGACAAGAACATCGGCGTACGGATCGTGGTCGCGGTCCTGGCCATCGGGGTCATCGTCGGCGCGGTGTACGTCTCCAAGCGCCGCGGCATCGCGGTGGGTGACGAAGACAACAACTCGGGGAAGGTGGCCCAGACCGTCGACCCGGCGGTGGTCTCCTGACGGGCGGAGCATCCGCGCCGCTCAACGGGCGGGGGGGGGGGGGGGGGTTTTGGGCGCCGCCCCCCCCCCCCCCCCCGCGGGGGGGGGGGGCCCGGGGGGGGGGGCCAAAGGGGCCAAACCGGGGGGGAGGGGCCCCCCCCCCCCGGTTGGGGGCCCGGGGCCCGG
>NZ_JBIRJY010000002.1:83856-136286 GCF_044329785.1 Streptomyces sp. NPDC017529 | reverse complement strand
GTCGTCCCGCCCCCGGCCCCCCGCGGTGGGGCACCCCCCGGGGGGGGGGTGGGCGGGGGGGGGGGGGGGGGCGCGGGGGGGGGCGCCCCCCCCCCCGGGGGGGGGGGGGGGGGGGGGGGGGGCCGCCCCCCCCCCCCCCGCCTCGCTATGTGGCAGGCCGTGGCCCGGGGCTTGGTGCAAATGGCTGCAATGCGGGTCGTACGGGCCGCCCGGCTCATGGTGCGGGCCCTTCGGACGTGTATGTTCCGGGGCCGAGAGCCATGGAAGGGACCAATCCGGTGAAGAAGACGCTTGTGGCCGCGCTGTCCGGCGGCGCGGCACTGATGCTCGCGCTGACCGGCTGCAGCGACGACGGCAACAAAAAGCTCGACGACTGGGCCAAGAAGTTCTGCGACCCCGCCCAGGCACAGTTCAAGAAGATCCAGGACGCCAACACGTCCATGCAGACGGCCGACAGCGGCAACACCGACTCCAAGAAGGTCCAGGAGACCGACTCCAAGGCGTTCCAGCAGATCTCCGACGCCTACGCGTCGCTGGCGAAGTCCCTCGACCAGGCGGGCGCGCCGCCCGCCGACGGCGCGGGGGACACCCAGAAGAACGCGGTCAAGGAGCTCAACGACCTCTCGAAGGGCTACGCCGACCTCAAGAAGCAGGTCGACGGCCTGGACACCGGCGACAAGGCCAAGTTCGCCGACGGCCTGCGGACGCTGTCCGACGGCATCAACAAGCTCAACAAGAAGAGCGAACAGGCGTTCAAGAAGCTGGAGTCCGGCGACGTCGGCGGGGCGATCGCCAGGCAGCCCGGCTGCCAGAACCAGAAGGCCACCGAGGGCGGCGGGTCGGCCTCGCCGAAGAAGTAGCCGCCGGCCGGTACGCACCCCGGTACGGGCCGACACGCCGTCAGGTGCGCCGGAGGTGCGACCGACATGCCGTCAGCCGGCTCGGCCACGGTCCGGCCCCCGCGGCGCCCGGCACGGCCCGGCGCCGCGCCCGGGCGGGTCGGCGGTGCCGGGCCGTGGCCGTTTGTCAGTGGTTGCCCTGACAATGGGAGCGTGAGTACGCACCTCCCCACCGCAGACCTTCGAGACCCCGACTCCGCAGCCCGCACCGACCGGCTCCGCGAGGCACTGCTCGCCGCCGCCTTCACCGCCGACGGCCTGCTGGAACTGCTCGGCGCGCCCGCCTACGCCGCCCTGGCCCGCAGCGAGACCGTCCCGGCGCTGCGCGCGACCAGGGGCGAGGGCCCGCTGCCCACCCTGGTGCGGCTCTTCCTGCTCCAGCGCCCGGTGGCCTACGACCGGGCCGCCGCCGCGCTGCCGGTGGCGGACTGCCTCGCCGACGGCTGGCTGCTGCGCGACGGCGACGAGGTGCGGGCGAGCGTGGACGTGCGCCCGTACGGCGGCCCCGAGGGGCAGGACTGGTGGATCGTCTCCGACCTGGGGTGCGCGGTCGGCGGCGCGGGCGGCATCCGGGCAGCCGAGGAGGCCGCGGGCGTGGACCGCTCGCAGCTGGTGCTGGGCGTCGGCGGCGCGTCCACGACGCTCGCCGGCATCACGGTCCGCACTCCCGTCCCGAAGGTCCTCGACCTGGGCACCGGCTCCGGCATCCAGGCGCTGCACGCCTCCGCGTACGCGACCGGCGTGACGGCCACGGATCTGAACCCGCGGGCGCTGCGGATCGCCGCCCTGACCCTGGCGCTGTCCGGCGCACCCGCCGCCGACCTGCGGGAAGGGTCGCTGTTCGAGCCGGTGGGGGACGAGACGTACGACCTGATCGTGTCCAACCCGCCCTTCGTGATCTCGCCGGGCGCGCGGCTGACCTACCGGGACGGCGGCATGGGCGGCGACGACCTGTGCCGCACCCTCGTCCAGCAGGCGGCCGCCCACCTGAACGAGGGCGGCTACTGCCAGCTCCTCGCCAACTGGCAGCACGTGGAGGGCGAGGACTGGCACGACCGGCTGCGTTCGTGGGTGCCGCGCGGCTGTGACGCGTGGATCGTGCAGCGCGAGGTGCAGGATGTGACGCAGTACGCGGAGCTGTGGCTGCGGGACGGCGGCGACCACCGTACGGGGCCCGAGGAGTACGCGGCGCGGTACGACGCCTGGCTGGAGGAGTTCGCGGCCCGCAGGACCAAGGCCGTCGGCTTCGGGTGGATCACGCTGCGCAAGTCCGGTTCGGAGGAGCCGTCGATCACGGTCGAGGAGTGGCCGCACCCGGTCGAACAGCCGCTGGGGGCCGCGGTCGTCGCCCACTTCGAGCGCCAGGACTACCTGCGCGCCACGGACGACGCGGCCCTGCTGGCCGGGCATTTCCGGCTCGCCGACGAGGTCGTGCAGGAGCAGGTCGGGCTGCCCGGCGCGGAGGACCCGGAGCACGTGGTGCTGCGGCAGAACCGCGGCATGCGGCGGGCCACGAAGGTGGACACGGTCGGCGCGGGCTTCGCCGGGGTGTGTGACGGGTCGCTGCCGGCCGGGCGGATCCTGGACGCGATCGCGCAACTGGTGGGCGAGGACCCGGTGTTGCTGCGCGACCGGACGCCGGAGGCCATCCGGATGCTGGTCGGGCAGGGATTCCTGGAGCCGGTCGCGAAGCCCTGACGAGCGGGGCGGGGGTGGTGAGCGATGCGGCGGGGCGTGGGCCGGGAGCGCACGGGGGCGTACGGCTGTGCGTCCGCGCTGTCCGGCCGCACAGCCCGGCCGTTTCGTTGCGCGATCAACTGCACGGCCGTGTAACGGCGTTCACTTCCGGCACGTAAGAAAATCTCATCCTTGCGGGAAGCAACCGACGCGGCCATGTGCCCGTGTTCCTGTGTGAAGGCCATCAACCGGCCCAACAGGGAGGAACACGTCATGAACCGTGCATACCGCCTCGCCGCCGCAGGTGTTCTCAGCGCCGCGCTCGTCGCCGGAACCGCTGCCGCGGCCTCCGCCGCTCCCGCGTCCCCGGCAGCCCACAGCGCCGCCGCCAAGGCCCCGCAGAAGGCGACGCTCACCGCCAAGGCGAGCACCGGCACGGTGGGGGCCTGGAAGGAGTTCCGCATCTCCGGCACCTCCACGGGCATCAAGGCCGGCACCAAGGTCACCGTCCAGCAGAAGCAGGGCGCCAAGTGGGTCTCGCTGCCCGCGAGCGTCGCCGTCAACAAGACCGGCGCGTACTCGCTCCGCGTCAAGCTGGGCATCAAGGGCGTCAACCAGCTGCGCATGGCCGGCGGTGGCGCGATCTCGCCGGTGATCAGCGTCACGGTGCGCTGAGGCGGACCGTACGGCCCTCTCGACACGCACGACCGCCGGGCGCGCCCTCCGTGGCGCGCCCGGCCGCGTGTGTCCCGGCGCCTGTGACCGTGTGTCCCAGCGCCTATGACACGGGCTCTCAGCCCGTGAGATTGCGCACGAGCATCCAGGCGGCGGCGGTGCCGAGGACGACGGCGTTGCCGCGCGCCCCCAGGCGGGCCCGGAAGCGGCGGCCGCGCAGCCCCGCGTACAGCCACCGGCCCACCATGTACGCGGCGGCCGGCACGCCCAGCGTCAGCAGGACGGCGTTGTCGTGGAAGGCCGCGGCGAGGTCCCCGTGCATCAGGTCGTACGCCATCCGTGTCCCGCCGCAGGCCGGGCAGAGCAGCCCGGTCGCCCAGCGGAACGGGCACGGCAGCAGGAGGTGCCCGGGTTCGTGCGGGTTGGTGTTCCACAGATAGGCCGCGCCGAGGGCGCAGGCGCCCAGGGCGATCGCGGCGCGGCGGAGCGTGGCGGTCCGGACGGCGGCGGGGGAGGCGGAGACGTTCACGGGGCGGTCACACGCTCAGCGACCTGGCGTAGTTGACCTGATTCAGCACGTACATGACCTGCTCGGGCGATTGCACCGGAATCATGGTGGAGTGATAGCGCCCACCGCTGTTCACCGTCACCTGGACATGCCCGACTGTCGTGCGCTCCTTCATCAGCAGGAACAGCAGTCCCAGCAGGCAGAAGAGGAAGAAGACGACGGCCAGCACGATGGCGTGGGTGGGGATGCGCTCCTCGGTGCGCGACATGTCGGTGGCGGTCCAGACGGCGCCCTTCAGGGGCATCGGACCGGCCGGGGTCATGATCGTGTCACCCGTCACGGCGATGTCCCCGAGGGACAGCGCCATCGGGGCGCCCGCGGCTCCCGGCGGGAAGCCGCCCTGCGGCGCGCCGCCCGCGTGCGGATAGCCGTAGCCGGGCTCCCCCGGCTGCCCGCCCTGCCCGTACGGACCGGCCTGGCCGTACGCGGGGCCCGGCTGCGCGTACGGGTTGGGGCCGGCCTGCTCGTGGGGACCGGAACCGGGTTGGCCGTACGAGCCGGCGGCGGGCTGTTCGTGCGGCGGGCCCGGGTGCTGGTTCGACATCGGTGCGGATACCCCCGAGAGTGCGTGACGAGAACGGATACGGCCACTGTCCATCCTGCCAGCGCCGCCCGGCCGTCAGGAGCCCTGTCGCACCTTCCCGGGGCACCGCCTGTCCGGAAAGCGCCGGGTCCGGTCACCGGTCCGTGTCCGGTCCGGGCGGCATGAAGGCATGTAGTCGGGTTACCGTTCGAGTGGCGTTGCGGGGTTTTTCCGTTTGACACGAGGGCGGGATGTACCGTCACACTCCGCAGCGTCAAGCGTCACCGCAGTGTCCCCCAGAGCTCCGGCCCGGGGGGTTACCCCCAGCGTCGACCGGAGAGAAGAGCGAAGTTGTCCCCGACCAGCGAGACCGCACAGGGCGGCGGCCGCCGACTCGTCATCGTCGAGTCGCCTGCCAAGGCGAAGACGATCAAGGGCTACCTCGGCCCTGGCTACGTGGTCGAGGCCAGCGTCGGGCACATCCGCGACCTCCCGAACGGCGCGGCGGAGGTCCCGGCGAAGTACAAGGGCGAGCCCTGGGCACGTCTGGGTGTGAACGTCGACGCCGACTTCCAGCCGATCTACGTCGTCAACAGTGACAAGAAGGACCAGGTCAAGAAGCTCAAGGAGCTGCTGGCCGAGTCCGACGAACTCTTCCTCGCCACCGATGAGGACCGCGAGGGCGAGGCCATCGCCTGGCACCTCCAGGAGATCCTCAAGCCCAAGGTCCCGGTCCACCGGATGGTCTTCCACGAGATCACCAAGGACGCGATCCGCGCCGCCGTCGCCAACCCGCGCGAGCTGAACCAGAAGCTGGTCGACGCGCAGGAGACCCGCCGCATCCTCGACCGCCTCTACGGCTACGAGGTCTCGCCGGTCCTGTGGAAGAAGGTCATGCCGCGCCTGTCGGCCGGCCGTGTGCAGTCGGTGGCCACCCGCCTCGTCGTCGAGCGGGAGCGCGAGCGCATCGCCTTCCGTTCCGCCGAGTACTGGGACCTGACCGGCACCTTCTCCACGGGCCGGGTGGGCGACGTCAGCGACCCCTCCACCCTGACCGCGCGTCTGTCCACGGTCGACGGCCGCCGCGTCGCCCAGGGCCGCGACTTCGGCCCCAACGGACAGCTCAAGAACAGCGACGTCCTGCACCTGGACGAGGCCAACGCCCGCGCGCTGGCCGCCGCCCTGGAGAACACCGACTTCGCGGTCCGGTCGGTCGAGTCCAAGCCGTACCGCCGCTCCCCGTACGCCCCGTTCCGTACGACCACGCTCCAGCAGGAGGCCAGCCGCAAGCTGGGCTTCGGCGCGAAGTCCACCATGCAGGTGGCGCAGAAGCTGTACGAGAACGGCTTCATCACCTACATGCGTACGGACTCCACGACGCTCTCGGACACCGCGATCTCCGCGGCCCGCGCGCAGGTGACGCAGCTGTACGGCGCCTCGTACCTGCCGGACAAGCCGCGCTCGTACGCCGGCAAGGTCAAGAACGCGCAGGAGGCGCACGAGGCGATCCGGCCTTCGGGCGATCGTTTCCGCACCCCGGCGGAGACCGGGCTGACCGGCGACCAGTTCAAGCTGTACGAGCTGATCTGGAAGCGCACCGTCGCCTCCCAGATGAAGGACGCGACCGGCAACTCCGTCACCGTCAAGATCGGCGGCCGGGCGGCCGACGGCCGGGACGCCGAGTTCAGCGCCTCCGGCAAGACCATCACCTTCCACGGCTTCATGAAGGCCTACGTGGAAGGCGCCGACGACCCGAACGCCGAGCTGGACGACCGCGAGCGGCGGCTGCCGCAGGTCGCGGAGGGCGACGCGCTGTCCGCGCGGGAGATCACCGCCGACGGCCACGCCACCAAGCCCCCGGCCCGCTACACCGAAGCCACGCTGGTCAAGGAGCTGGAAGAGCGCGAGATCGGCCGCCCCTCGACGTACGCGTCGATCATCGGCACGATCCTGGACCGCGGCTACGTCTTCAAGAAGGGCACCGCCCTGGTGCCGTCCTTCCTGAGCTTCGCCGTGGTCAACCTCCTGGAGAAGCACTTCGGCCGCCTCGTCGACTACGACTTCACCGCCAAGATGGAGGACGACCTCGACCGCATCGCCCGCGGCGAGGCCCAGTCCGTGCCGTGGCTGCGCCGCTTCTACTTCGGCGAGGGCGAGGCGGCCGGCGCCGCCTCCGAGGCCGGCAACGGCGACGGCGACCACCTCGGCGGCCTGAAGGAGCTGGTCACCGACCTCGGCGCGATCGACGCCCGGGAGATCTCCTCCTTCCCGGTCGGCGACGGCATCATGCTGCGGGTGGGCCGCTACGGCCCGTACGTGGAGCGCGGCGAGAAGGACTCCGAGGGCCACCAGCGCGCCGACGTGCCGGAGGACCTGGCGCCCGACGAGCTGACCGTCGAGTACGCGGAGGAACTGCTCGCCAAGCCCAGCGGCGACTTCGAGCTGGGCATGGACCCGGACAGCGGCAACCAGATCGTCGCCAAGGACGGCCGCTACGGCCCGTACGTCACCGAGATCCTGCCCGAGGGCACCCCGAAGACCGGCAAGAACGCGGTCAAGCCGCGCACCGCCTCGCTCTTCAAGTCGATGTCCCTGGACACCGTCACCCTCCAGGACGCGCTCAAGCTGATGTCGCTGCCGCGCGTCGTCGGCAAGGACCCCGAGGGCGTCGAGATCACCGCGCAGAACGGCCGCTACGGCCCGTACCTGAAGAAGGGCACGGACTCGCGCTCCCTGGAGAGCGAGAACCAGATCTTCGACATCACGCTGGAGCAGGCTCTCGCCATCTACGCGCAGCCCAAGCAGCGCGGCCGCGCCGCCGCCAAGCCGCCGCTGAAGGAGCTGGGCACCGACCCGGTCAGCGAGCGCCCGGTGGTCGTCAAGGACGGCCGCTTCGGCCCGTACGTCACCGACGGTGAGACCAACGCGACGCTGCGGCGGGACGACGACGTCGAGACGATCACGCCGGAGCGCGGGTACGAGCTGCTCGCCGAGAAGCGCGCGAAGGGCCCGGCGAAGAAGACCGCCAAGAAGGCCCCGGCCAAGAAGACGACGGCGAAGAAGACCGCCGCCAAGAAGGCCCCCGCCAAGAAGACCGCGGCCAAGAAGACCACGGCCGCGAAGAAGACCACGACGGCCAAGAAGACGACCGCAGCGAAGAAGACGACAGCCACGGCCACGGCTGCGAAGAAGGCGGCGGCCGAGAGCGTGGAGAGCTGAGGGGGAACGCGTTGACGTACCGCGTCACCTACACCGTCGAGGCGAAGGCGACCGCTGACGCCATGGCGCCGGAGCGGCGGGACATGCTCGAACGCGGGTTGGCCAAGCTCGCGCTCGACCCGTACCACAAGGCCACGGCGCACATCGGCACGCATGAGGACGACCGCAAGGCCCAGGTGGCCCCGGGACTCCTCATCGAATACGTCGTCGCACACGGTCTGCTCGTCATCGTGGTGATCGAAATCTTCGACGACATACTGCTGGAGGACTGAACCGGCCCGCCCATGTGTTCGGGTGGAAGCTGGACCTGTCATATCCGGCCGATAGGCTGGCGGGATGACGCGTGCCGAGCTCCCAACGGTCGTGACCCCCACATCCGGCGCCCTCGCCGCGGACTCCCGCGAGCGCGCCGTGCGAGCTCTGCTCCGCTTCCCCCCACTGAAGCGGTTGTGGAGCGCGCAGCTCGTCGGGGCGATCGGCGATGCCCTTGCCCTGCTGGTGCTCGTACTGCTCTCGCTGCAAGCGGCGCTGTACGTACCCTTCGGCGGCCAGGCGGCCTTCGGCGGCGGTTATCGGGGCGCGGCCCTGGCCGTCGCCGCCGTCTTCGCGGCCCGGATGCTGGCGACGCTGCTCTTCGGGGCGGTGCTGCTGGGGCCGCTGTCCGCGCTGACCGCGCCGTCGGGCCCGCTGGACCGCCGCTGGACCATGATCGGAGCGGACGGCGTACGGCTGGCGCTGCTGGTCGTGGCTCCCCTGTGGATCGACTGGACGCCGGACAGCGCGCTGGTCTGGCTGCTGGTGACGGTCTTCGTCGCCGGCGTGGCCGAGCGCCTGTGGACCGTCGCGCGGGAGAGCGCGGCGCCCGGACTGCTGCCCGCGCCCCCCGCCGAAGGCACGTCGGTCCGTCCGCTGCCGGACAACCTGGACGCGCTGCGCCGCCTCTCGCTGCGCACGGCCTTCGTCTCGCTGCCGCTGGCCGCCGCGGGGCTGGTCGTCGTCACGCTGATCGGCAAGCTGCTGGCCAACGGCGT
Source organism: Streptomyces sp. NPDC017529 (assembly GCF_044329785.1). NCBI lineage: Bacteria > Bacillati > Actinomycetota > Actinomycetes > Kitasatosporales > Streptomycetaceae > Streptomyces > Streptomyces sp. NPDC017529. The sequence continues at coordinate 127,694 of NZ_JBIRJY010000002.1, read as the reverse complement.
CGACTGGTTCGCCGACCACCAGGCCGCGCTCGCCTCGTACGTGGCCTCCGGCCTCTTCGCCGCCTCCGTCTCGATCCTGTACTTCCTCGAACTTCCCGGTACGCAGACGCCGCGCCCGCGCTCCCCCCTGGAGGGGCTGCGCCGCCCCAAGACCGGCACGGGAGTCGACCGGGGCCGCACGAACGCCGTACCGCTGCTGGTCCTGGCCTGTGCCGCGGTGGCCGGCGCGATCGCCGCCGCCGTCTCGGTCGCGGTCCTGCACGCCGGTGACCTCGGAGGCGGCCCGGTCGCCTTCGGGCTGCTGGTGCTGGGCCTGAGCGCGGGCCCCGTCGCCGGCATCCGCGGCGCGCGCAAGGTGCTGCCCGCACTGTCCCGGCGCCGCCTGCTGGCCCTCGCCGTCGCCGTCACGGGCCTGGCCCTGCTGGCCGCCGGGCTGGTTCCGGACACCACGACGGTCGTGCTGCTGATGCTGCTGGCCGGGGTGGCGGCGGGCGTCGCGGCCAACACCGGCCACACGCTCCTGGACCAGGAGACCGAAGAGCCCCGCTCGGCCCGTACGACCGAGCACCTGCACGCCGTCGTCCGGCTGGTCGTCGCGCTGGCCGTCATCGTCGCGCCGCTGCTGGCCGGCGCCATCGGCCCGCACCACCTGGCGGGCGACAAGAACGTGTTCTCGCACGGCGGCGCGGCCTTCACCCTGATGCTGGTCGGCGCGCTGCTGCTGCCGGTCGCCGCGTGGGTGCTCGGCAAGGTGGACGACCGGCAGGGCGTCCCCCTCGGGCGCGACCTGCGCGAAGCCCTGCGCGGCGGCGACCCGGACCAGGCGCCGGCCCCCACCGGCTTCTTCATCGCCCTGGAGGGCGGCGACGGCGCGGGCAAGTCGACGCAGGTCCAGGCGCTGGCGGAGTGGATCCGCGGCAAGGGCCACGAGGTCGTGGTGACCCGCGAGCCGGGCGCCACCGCCATCGGCAAGCGGTTGCGTTCGATCATCCTCGACGTGTCCACCTCGGGCCTGTCGGACCGCGCCGAGGCGCTGATGTTCGCCGCCGACCGCGCCGAGCACGTCAACAGCGTGATCCGCCCGGCCCTGGAGCGCGGCGCCGTCGTCATCACCGACCGGTACATCGACTCGTCCGTCGCCTACCAGGGCGCGGGCCGCGACCTCGCCCCCACCGAGATCGCCCGCATCTCCCGCTGGGCGACCGACGGGCTCGTACCGCACCTGACCGTGCTCCTGGACGTCTCCCCGGAGACCGCCCGCGAGCGCTTCACCGAGGCCCCGGACCGGATGGAGTCCGAGCCCGCCGAGTTCCACCAGCGGGTACGGTCCGGCTTCCTGACGCTGGCCGCCGCCGACCCGGCGCGCTACCTGGTCGTGGACGCCGGCCAGGAGCCGGAGGCCGTCACCACCGTCGTACGCCACCGGCTCGACCAGGTCCTGCCGATGTCCGAGGCCGAGGTCAAGGCCCAGGAAGAGGCCCGCAAGGCCGCCGAGGAGGAGGCCCGGCGCAAGGCCGAGGAAGAGGCCGCGCGCAAGGCCGAGGAGGAGCGCAAGGAGCGCGAGCGGCAGGAACAGCTCGCCAAGCTGCGCGCCGAGGAGGAAGAGCGCAAGCGCCGCGAGATCGAAGAGGCCAAGGCCCGCGAGGAGGCCCGCCAGGCGGAGGAAGCGCGGCAGCGCGCCGAGGAGGCCCGCCGGGCCGCCGAGGAGGAGCGCAAGCGGCGCGAGGCCGAGGAGCGCGCGCGGCAGGCCGAGCAGGAACGGCTGCGCAAGCAGGCCGAGGAGGAGGCCCGGCTCCGCAAGGAGGCCGAGGAGCGCCGGCTGGAGAAGCAGCGCAAGGCCGAGGAGGCACTGCTGCGGGCCGAACAGGCGCGCCTGGCAGCCGCGGCCGAGGCGGAAGCCAAGGCCAAGGCCGAGGCGGAAGCGGCGGCCAAGGCCGAGGAAGAGGCCGCGCGCAAGGCCGAGGAAGAGGCGGCGAGGGCGGCGGAGGCCGCGGAGGCGCCGACGACCGAGACGCCGATGGCCGGGCTGGAGCGGCACGGCCGTACGGACCCGACCGCGTCCCGTACGGCGCCGGCCTGGTCCTCGGACGCCGAGGAGACCGCCGTGCTGCCGCAGCACCAGGACGCGCCGGGCGCCGCCGACGAGACGGCCGTACTGCCGCCGGTACGGCCCGAGCCCGGCCAGGGATGGCGGGAGCGGGAGCAGGCGCGCCGCGACGACGACCCGGCGGACCGGGTGCCGCCGTGGATGTTCCGCAAGGACGAGGACACCCGCCGTACGGAGACGCGCGGCGAGTCCGGCGTGGAGCGCACCCGCGAACTGCCGCAGATCGACCCGGCCACCGGGCAGCCCGCCGACCCCGCGCCGCGCGGCCGCCCCCGCCCGGAGTGGGCGGAGGAGACCCCGCTCGACGACCTGCCGACGCTGGCCGACGAACTGCTCGGGCCGCGTGCGGACGAGGAGCGGCGGGGGCGGGGGCGCGGGCGCCGGGGATGAGGCCGGTGAGCCGGTGAAACGGCGGGTGTGACGAACGAGCGGGCCCCGGCAGCAGCGGACGCAACGCGGCGGCCGGGGCCCGGCCCGTTGCCAGGGGCGGCCGCGCTGTCGGTGGCAGGCCCCACAATGGAACGAGCGCGGGCCGCAGCGCGACGGCAGGGGTGGACGGTCGTCGCGGGTGGCGGTACGGCACGGGCAGGACGGACAGGAACGGCGGGCAGCGAGATGGCTGTGTGGGACGACGTGGTCGGGCAGGAGCGCCTGACGGAGCAGCTGGCCGCTGCCGCACGCGACGCGGACGCGCTGGTCACCGCCGAGGGCGCGGCCGCGTCCGGCGCGGACCCGATAGCGCAGTCCGGTGCCTCCAAGATGACGCACGCCTGGCTGTTCACCGGTCCGCCCGGCTCCGGCAGGGCCACCGCCGCACGCGCCTTCGCCGCCGCCCTCCAGTGCGTCAGCCCGGACCGCGCGCTCGGCGGCGCCCCCGGCTGCGGCTTCTGCGACGGCTGCCACACGAGCCTGGTGGGCACCCACGCCGACGTGGAGATCGTCCGTACGGACCTGCTCTCGATCGGCGTGAAGGAGACCCGCGACCTGGTCCGCCGCTCCTCCATGTCCCCGTCCGGCGGCCGCTGGCAGGTCATCGTCCTGGAAGACGCCGACCGCCTCACCGAAGGCGCGGGCAACGTCCTCCTCAAGGCCGTCGAGGAGCCCGCTCCGCGTACGGTCTGGCTGCTGTGCGCCCCCTCCATCGAGGACGTGCTGCCCACCATCCGCTCCCGCTGCCGGCACGTGACCCTGCGCACGCCGCCGGTCGCCGCCGTCGCCGACGTCCTGGTCCGCAGGGACGGCATCGACCCGGCCGCCGCGGCCGCCGCCGCCCGGGCCACCCAGGGGCACATCGGCCGCGCCCGCCGCCTGGCCACCGACGAGCGGGCCCGCGCCCGCCGCAACGCCGTACTCAAACTGCCCCTGCGCGTCGACGACATCGGCGGCTGCCTCAAGGGCGCCCAGGAGCTGATCGACGCCGCGACGGAGGACGCCAAGCAGGTGGCCGAGGACGTCGACGCCAAGGAGACGGAAGAGCTGCGCGCCGCGCTCGGCGCCGCGGCGGGCACGGGCGGCCGGATGCCGCGCGGCACGGCCGGCGCCATGAAGGAGCTCCAGGACAAGCAGAAGCGCCGCTCCACCCGCACCCAGCGCGACAGCCTCGACCTGGCCCTGACCGACCTCACCGGCTTCTACCGCGACGTCCTGGCCGTCCAACTGGGCGCCACCGTCCCCCTCGCCAACGACGAGGCCCGCGACAGCATCCAGCGCATCGCGTCCTCCTCCACCCCGGAGCGCACGCTGCGCCGCATAGAAGCCGTCATCGCCTGCCGCCAGGCCCTCGACCGCAACGTGGCACCCCTCCTGGCGGTGGAGGCAATGACGGCAGCACTCCGAAAAGGCTGAGCGAGCCCACCCTCTCCCTTCCCCCTCTCACCCGTACGAGCGCACGGGGCTCCACGCACCGTCCCGGCCCCGATACGCTCCGTCCCACCACTGCCGCCCGCCGCCTGCCACTGCCGCTCGCCGCTGCCTGCTGCCGACTCAGGGACCGAGGGACCGCCCATGGCCACCAGCCGTGCCACCAGCCGCCTGCTCCGCACCGCCGGTACCGCCCTCACGGCCGCCGCCCTGCTCGTCTCCGGCTGCTCGTCGGGCGGCCGGTCGCCCGCCGCGTCCACCGGACAGCCGACGAACAGCCGTACGGGGCCGGGCGACGCCGGCCGCGACGCGGCGACCGCCACCCTCAAACCCCTCCCGGCCACCGTCCCCGCCACCCTCCGCCCGTACTACGACCAGCGGCTGGCCTGGGGCGAGTGCGACATCGTCGGCTTCGAATGCGCGACGATGAGGGTGCCCCTCGACTACGACGCCCCGAGCGCCGCCACCGATCTGAAGCTGGCCGTCTCCCGCAAGAAGGCCACCGGGCCCGGCAGCCGCATCGGCTCCCTGCTCGTCAACCCGGGCGGCCCCGGCGCCTCGGCGATCGGCTACCTCCAGCAGTACGCGCCGCAGCCCGACGCGGTCCGCGCGCGCTACGACATGGTGGCCGTCGACCCCCGCGGCGTGGCCCGCAGCGAACCGGTCACCTGCCTGTCCAACGCCCAGATGGACGACTACACCCGTATCGACCAGACCCCCGACTCGGACGCCGAGGTCGACCGCCTCACCAGCGCCCTGCGCGGCTTCGCCCAAGGCTGCCGCACCCGCTCCGGGGCCCGCCTCGGCCACGTGTCGACCGCCGAGTCGGCCCGCGACATGGACGTCCTGCGCGCCGCCCTCGGCGACGAAAAGCTCACCTACGTCGGTGCCTCCTACGGCACCTTCCTCGGCGCGACCTACGCCGGCCTCTTCCCCTCCCGTGTCGGCCGCCTCGTCCTCGACGGCGCCACGGACCCCTCGCTGTCCGCCCGCACGATGAACCGCGACCAGACCGCCGGCTTCGACACGGCCTTCACCGCGTTCGCCGAGGACTGCGCCAAGAAGCGGGACTGCCCGCTGGGCACCGGCGGCCCCGAAGAGGCAGGCCGCCGCCTGAGCGCCCTCTTCAAGAAGCTCGACGCCCACCCCGCGCCGACCGGCGGCCCCCGCCCCCTCACCGAGTCCCTCGCCACCAGCGGTGTGACGGCCGCCATGTACGACGAGGGGGCCTGGCCCGTCCTGCGCGCATACCTGGCCCAGGCCCAGAAGGGCGACGGCCGCGGCCTGCTCGGCCTCTCCGACGCCTACTACGAACGCGACCCGGACGGCACGTACGCCAACCAGATGTTCGCCAACCCGGCCGTGAACTGCCTCGACTTCCCCGGCTCCTTCACCGGCCCCGACGAGGTGCGCGCCGCCCTGCCCGCCTTCCGCAAGGCGTCCCCCGTCTTCGGCGAGAGCTTCGCCTGGGCCGCCCTGAACTGCGCCTACTGGCCGGTCAAGCCCACCGGCGCCCCCCACCGCATCACCGCCGACGGAGCCGCCCCGATCCTCGTCGTCGGCACCACCCGCGACCCCGCCACCCCGTACCCCTGGGCCCGCTCCCTCGCCTCCCAGCTCTCCTCCGCCACCCTCCTCACCTACGAGGGCGACGGCCACACCGCCTACGGCCGCGGCAGCGACTGCGTCGACACCGCCATCAACACCTACCTCCTGGAAGGCACACCCCCACCCGCCGGCAAGCACTGCTCCTGACCCCCGCAAACCCGGTCCGGACCACCCCTAACCGATGTGTAGACTGGGCTCCGCACCACGCCGCCTTAGCTCAGTCGGCCAGAGCGACGCACTCGTAATGCGTAGGTCAAGGGTTCGATTCCCTTAGGCGGCTCAGCGTGAAGCCCAGGTCACACCACGTGTGACCTGGGCTTTTGTGTTCGGTGGAAGTGTCGGGGCCGCGGCCCCGCCCCCGCGGGGACGCTCCGCGGCGCGAGGTCGGCATACGTATGATCGATCATTCAGGTGTGGATCAGGGCAGGCTCGGCGTGCCGACGAGGCCTGGACGTACCTGTGCACCGTGCCGGCGACAGGGGGAGTAGCGACGCGATGGTGTCCGGAGGCATGGCGCCGGGTGTGGCGCTCGGCGTCGGGGGCGAGGGGGTCGTGGAGCCCGTCATCGCCGCGTATGCCGAGGCGTTGCGGGCGGTGTCCAATCCGCTCGTGCTGGACGCGAAGCTGTGGCAGGGGTGTGAGCGGCAGGCCCGCGCGATCGTCGCGGACTGTCTGCGGTCGCTGGCGGGGGAGGGCGCCGAGGGCGGGCGCGGAGGACTGGAACGGCACGGTGGCCGGCACGGGGGCGACGGAGTAGCCGCCGGCCCGGAGCTTGTCGCTCACGTCCGCCAGGTGGCCGGTCGTACCGGCCAGCATGGTCTGGCGCTTGGAGTTGACCGCCGCGATCGCCACATCGCCCGTCAGGTAGGGGCTCAGCTCCTCCGCGCCGCCGACCACCGCGATCATGCCGCCGGCCGGGGCGTCGCGCAGGCAGCCGACGCGCTCGTCCACCATCCGAACGGCATCGGCCAGGTCGATGACCCCGGCGAGCACCGCGCCGACCAGTTCCCCGGCGCTGTGCCCGAGCACCGCGGCGGGGCCCGCGCCCCAGCTCTGCACCATCCGGCCGAGCGCGTACTCCACGGCGAAGAGCAGCGGCTGGGCACGGCCCGGGGCGTCGATGCTCGCGTCGGGGGCTTCGCTGAGCCAGTCGGCGCGCACCGCGTGCCCGGCGTCGCCCAGCAGGTCCAGGACGGCGTCGGCGGACTCGGTGAAGACCGGGTCGTGGCGGTAGAGGCCGGCGGCCATCCGTGCTGGGAGCCCTGCCCGGGGAAGAGCAGCGCGACCGGGCGCGGTGCGCCGCCCTCACCGGCGGGGAACTGTTGTGTCAGGGACATCCGAACTCTCCTTGATGTGGCCGGTCAGCCGGCGTCGGGGCGTACGACGACGGCGCAGCCGACGCTCCCGTCGGCACCGAGCGAGGTGAGCACCGCGGCGCGCTCCCCTTCGGTACCGGTGGCGGGGTCCTGCCAGCGGGCCAGCACGGCGGCCAGCTGAAGTGCGCCGCCGGCCCCGTTGGTCTCGCCGATCACGGGCTGGACGGCGAGCCGGCACGGCTCGGCGCCACCGGCGAAGGCGGTGCGCAGGGCCCGTTCCTCGACCGCGCCCCAGCCGCGCCGTCCCGCCGCGCCGGGCGCCACGACGGCCACGTCCTCGTACGCCACCCGGCTGCGCAGCAGCGCGGCCCGTACGCAGTCCGCGAGCCGCCGGGCCGCGTGGAGCGGTCCCCTGGCGGGGTCGGCGAAGCCGGTGTCGCAGGCCAGCAGCCGGGCGAGCGGGCGGACGCCCGTGTCCGTCGTGCCGGCGGGTTGCAGGGCGAAGACCGCGCCGCCCTCGCCCAGCGGTATGCCGGGCTTGAGCGCCCCGGACCGGTGCCAGGCCCAGGCGTTCTGTGCCGACAGTTCCTCCACGGCGCCGTCAGCAGCCGCTGGGCATGGCCGCCCAGCAGGGTGTTAGGGGCGTAGCGGAAGGCGTGCAGGGCGGCCAGCGGGCCGCCGGAGACCGTGGCGTTGACGCCGGTGAGTCCGTGCCGGATGGCCGCACGGCCTGCCGCGGCGTTCATCAGCGTGCCGGGGAAGTGGGAGGGGTTGACGAAGTAGGGCGCCTCCTGGACGAAGGTGTCCCGGGTGAACTCGCCCCAGGCGCGGGCGCTGCCGACGGAGCTGCCGAGCACCACCCCGTCTGGTCGACGGGCAGTCCGGCGCCTTGCCCGGCGAGCGCGTCCAGCGTCACCGTGCAGGCTGCCACGGCGAGCTGGTCGGTCCTGGTCAGTCCCCTGAGCCCCTTGCGTCCCAGGATCTCGGCCGGCTGCGGGCCCGCCACCGGCCTGGTCTCCACCGGGAGCGAGTGCCGGGCGCCCGCCAGTTCGGCCCCGGGCAGCGTGGCCGGGTCCGCCGACGCTCCGGCGGACCGCCCGGACAGCGCCGCCGCCAGCGGCTCCAGGCCCTGGCCCGCCGCGCTGAAGACCGCGCAGTGGACGATGTCCACCGCGGGCACGGCGGGCAGCGCGGGCGCCGCCGGGGTGGTCGTGGCTGTCATGGTGTTCATACGACGGCGTCTCCGAAGATCATTACGGCGTTGTTCCCGCCGAAGGCGAAGCCGTGGTTCTCCACCACCCGCGGCTTGTGGTCCCGCGAGTCGACCGGTACGCAGTCCAGGCCGTCGCCGAGAGCCGGGTCCACGGTCCGTACGGTCGTACTCGCCGGCAGGAAGCCCTCGTGCAGTGCGGCGCAGCACACCACCGCGCCGAACGCGGCGGCCGCGCCCATGGTGTGGCCGAGCATCGACTTGACGGAGCTGATCGGCGGTACGCGCTCGCCGAACGCCTCTCGTACCGAGGCGACTTCGGCGGAGTCGTTGGCGGCGGTGCCGGTGCCGTGCGCGCAGATGTAGTCCACCTCGTCCGGGGTGATCCCGGCGTTGCGGTGGGCCCGGCGGATGCACTCGGCGATGGACGGGGCCGCCTTCGGCGGCGGCGGCCGCGGCCTGAAGGTCGCCCGCACCCTCGAAGAGGTCCCCGAACTCTACGACTCCGCCGTCCGCGAGGCCGTCGCCGCCTTCGGCCGCGGCGAATGCTTCGTCGAGCGCTACCTCGACCGGCCCCGGCACGTGGAAACCCAGTGCCTGGCCGACCAGCACGGCAACGTCGTCGTCGTCTCCACCCGCGACTGCTCGCTCCAGCGCCGCCACCAAAAGCTGGTGGAGGAGGCCCCCGCCCCCTTCCTGACCGAAGAGCAGAACGCCGAGCTCTACCGCGCCTCCAAGGCCATCCTCAAGGAAGCCGGCTACCAGGGCGCCGGCACCTGCGAATTCCTCGTCGGCCAGGACGGCACCATCTCCTTCCTGGAAGTCAACACCCGCCTGCAGGTCGAACACCCGGTCACCGAAGAGGTCACCGGCCTGGACCTGGTCCGCGAGATGTTCCGCATCGCCGACGGCGAAGCACTCGGCTACGACGACCCGCCGGTCCGCGGCCACTCCTTCGAATTCCGCATCAACGGCGAAGAACCCGGCCGCAACTTCCTGCCCGCCCCCGGCACCGTCACCACCTTCGACGCCCCCACCGGCCCCGGCGTGCGCCTGGACGCCGGCGTGGAAGCCGGCAGCGTCATCGGCCCCGCCTGGGACTCGCTGCTGGCCAAGCTCATCGTCACCGGCGCCACCCGCCAACAGGCCCTCCAGCGCGCCGCCCGCGCCCTGGGCGAATTCACCGTCGACGGCATGGCCACCGCCCTGCCCTTCCACCGCACCGTCGTCCAAGACCCCGCCTTCGCCCCCGAACTGACCGGCTCCACCGAGCCGTTCACCGTGCACACCCGCTGGATCGAGACGGAGTTCGCCAACGACATCCAGCCGTTCGCCGCACCCGGCACCGACGAAGCCCAAGCCGACACCCGCGAGACGGTCGTCGTCGAGGTCGGCGGCAAACGCCTGGAAGTCTCCCTGCCCGCCTCGCTGGGCATGCCGCTGGCCCGCGCCGCGGTCGCCGGCGGCGCCAAGCCCAAGCGCAAGGCCGCCAAGAAGTCCGGCTCCGCCGCCTCCGGCGACACCCTCGCCTCCCCCATGCAGGGCACCATCGTCAAGATCGCCGTCGAGGAAGGCCAGCAGGTCGCCGAAGGCGACCTCGTCGTCGTCCTGGAAGCCATGAAAATGGAACAACCGCTCAACGCCCACCGCTCCGGCACCATCAAAAACCTGACCGCCGAACTCGGCGCCTCCCTCTCCTCCGGCGCCGCCATCTGCGAAATCAAGGACTGAAACGCCGACCGAAAGCCCGAAACAAGGCCTGACCAGGGCAAACCTTGAGCGAGTCCGGGGTGGCTCCGGCGACACCTACGGACGAAGGCACGCCGTGAACCCATAAGATCTTTTTCCCGTGCCAACTACGAGAACACCCGAAAAATCCCAGTCAATACCTCTATCTCTCCTCCTGTGCCTCACCGAGGCCAGGCCCTCCGTGCAGATCATCTTTCTGCTGCGCTTCTCGACGGCATTCCTGCTGGCGGGGCCGGCGACAACGGCCGCCTCTCCCCGGAGCGGGCCAAGGTGATCGCCTGGGGCCTGGCCGTCCTGGCCCTGCTCCTCGCGGCACTCGGCCCGGTGCCTTGCCTCACCGCGCTCGTCGCTGCCCAATTCCTCTCGGGCTACGCCTATTCGGCACCTGGCATAGCCCTGAAACGCCGCACCTCCACCGCCGTGCTCTGCATCCTGGCGCTCGGCGGCCTGACCTTCGCCGCGGGCTGGGCCTGTGCCGGCGGTGGGAACCGTGCCACCCTGCCGGTGCTGGTCTTCGGCACCGTGATGACCCTGTGGATGGGGGCGGTCGGCGCCATGGTGAAAGACCTGTCCGACCTGGTGGGAGACGCCGCGGCCGGCCGGCGTACGGTGCTCGTCCGGTGGGGCGAGCGGCGCGCCCGGATGATCTGCGCGACCAACCCCCTCGTCCTCGGCGCGGCCTACACCGCCGCCGCCACCGCCGTCCCGGTCCTCCTCCCCTCCGCGCTCCTCCTTCTGTGCGGCGCCCTGGCCACGGCCGTCCTGACCGTCACCACGTCCTCCAGCGAGCCCCGCAGCCGCAGCCGGCTCCCGTACCGGGCCTTCATGATCACGCAGTACGCCGCTTGCACGGCAGCCTTCTGCTGCGCCCTCGCACGGTGACACCAGCCCGGTCATGGGGCTACCGATCCTGCGCGTCCAGTTGCCCGGTCGCGATGGCGCGCAGGGCTTCGCAGTGGTCGGTGAAGGCTTGGCGGCCGTCGGCGGTGATGGAGAGCCAGGTACGGGGGCGTTTGCCCACGTAGCCCTTGGTGACTTTCACGTAGCCGGCGGCTTCCAGGACGCTGATGTGCTTTCGTCCTGCTCGGCCGGCTGATGTGGACAGCGGCATGATCATGGCGTTCCTGCCGGGGACGCCCAGCGGTACGTCCGCAGCTTGTTCCGGGATCTCGGGCGGGCGCTGGGTGACGGACCCCGGCCGCTGCCCCGGCTCGCGGCCGACCGCGAGACGCCGAACGGGATCAATGAGCGAATCCGCACGACCTGGTTCGACTCTGCGAACGCGGGCGCGCTCAAAGAGGCGCTCGACGCGCTCCTCGCGGACCTCAAGTGGCGCCGACCGGGTTCAGTACTGACCGCACTGACGCAATTTTTTCGCGTTAAGGTGGAAGGGTGAGTGGCAGTGCGAGCGAGAGTTCCGGGGCAGCGGCCAAGGGAAGCAAGAAGGCGGCCCGCCCCGGAGGGCGCAGCGCGCGGGTGCAGGAGTCGGTGCACCGGGCCGTGCGGGAGCTGATCACCGAACGCGGACGCGACGGGCTGACGGTGCCAGTGATCGCGGCACGCGCCGGGGTGACGCCGTCGACCGTGTACCGGCGGTGGGGCGACCTTCAGGAACTGCTGTCCGACGTGGCGGTGGAGCGGCTGCGGCCCGAGGGGCCGCCGGAGGATCACGGGTCGCTCCGTGCCGATCTCGCCGCCTGGGCCGAGGCGTTCGTCGAGGAGATGGCGTCCCCGCCCGGACGTGCGTACATCCGTGACGCGCTGGCGGGGGACCCGGACGGCGGCAATGCCGGGCAGTGTTCGGACTACGCGGCCGACCATGTGCGGATCGTTCTGGAGCGGGCCGCCGGCAGGGGCGAGGCGGTGCCGGGGCTGGAAGAGGTCATGGATCACGTGGTGGCGCCGATGATGTACCGGATCCTGTTCCGCCAGGGGCCGCTGCCGTCGGGCGGGCCGGTGGGCGCGGAGTACGCGCGGGGGCTGGTGGACAGGTTGCTGGCGGGCCTGGCCGTGGGCGGCTGAGCGCCGCACGGCGGCCCGAGCATGTCATCAGGAGCGTGTCGGCGGGTTCCGGGCTCGTTACAGGGGAGCCAGCGCGGGCGCGTGGTGGCCGGTGGTCTCATAGGCGTGGGCGAGCTGGAAGAGGGTCGGTTCGGACAGGGGGCGGCCGATCAGCTGCATGCCGATGGGCAGGCCCTGGTCGTCGAGGCCGACGGGCAGGGAGAGGGCCGGGAAGCCGGTGAGGTTGGCGGGGGCGGAGAGGCGTACGTAGGCGTCGGAGACCGGTTCCGTGGAGCCGTCGGGCCAGGTGAAGGACGGCTGGCCGGAGCGGGCGGCGGTGGCGGGGACGGTCGGTGCGGCGATCGCGTCGATGCCGTCGGCGCCGTCCGTACCGTCGAAGAGGGACAGCCACGCCTGGTGCATGAGGGTGCGGGTGCGCTGCGCGCGGATGTAGTCGGTGGCGGGGACGAACTCGCCCGCCTCCAGGAGGGTCCGTACGTCCTCGGAGTACAGCTCGGGAGCGGCCCGCAGCGTGTCCTGGTGGTACGCCGCGGCCTCCGGCACCATCAAGCCCCACTGGGCGGCATGGACGTACTCCGTCATCGGTACGTGTACGGGCACGGCGGTGGCGCCGAGCGCGGTGAGCGCGCCGACGGCGGCGCGGACCGCGGCCGCCACCTGGGGCTGTACGCGGTCGAAGTAGTAGGCCGTGGGGATGCCGATGCGCAGTCCTGACACGGAGGCGCCGAGGTTGCGGGTGTAGTCCTCGCGGGGGTGGTCGAGGGACGCCGGGTCGCGCGGGTCGTGCCCGGCGAGCGCCTGGAGGACCAGCGCGGCGTCGCCTGCCGTACGGGTGAGCGGGCCCACATGGTCCAGTGACCACGCCAGGGAGGTCACGCCGTGCCGGGGGATCAGGCCGTACGTCGGTTTCAGGCCGACGACGTGGTTGAGGGCGGCGGGCACGCGGATCGAGCCGCCGGTGTCGGTGCCGAGCGCGAAGGTGGCCGTGCCGGCGGCGACGGCGGCCGCGGAACCGCCGCTGGAGCCGCCGGCCACGTGCTCGGGCGACCAGGCGTTACGGGTCTGCGGGGTGATCAGGCCGAAGGCGAACTCGTGGGTGTGGGTCTTGCCGATCAGCACCGCGCCGGCGGCGCGCAGCCGCTCCGTCACGGCGGCGTCCGCGACGGCCACGTGTCCGGCCCGTACCCGGGAGCTCGCCGTGGTCGGTACGCCGGCGACGTCGATCAGGTCCTTCAGCGCCACGGGGACGCCGTGCAGCGGGCCGCGGTGGCGCCCGGCGGCGATCTCCCGTTCGGCTTCGCGGGCGGCACGCAGCGCGGCCTCGGCGGTCACCGTCACGTAGGCGCCGGACTTGGGGTCCACGGCGGCGATGCGGTCGAGGAGGGAGGTGGTGAGTTCGACGGGGGAGAGGGAGCGGTCCGCGATGAGGCGGGCGGCTTCGGTGAGGGTGAGCCGGTAGGCGGAGTTCACGGGGTCGTCCTAGGGGTGGGGGCGGGCGCGGGGGTGAAGGCGGTGGCGGGGAAGGTGTCGCCCAGGGGCAGGCGGCGCAGGGTGCCGAGGACGGTGTCGATGGCGTTCACGGTGGCCGTGACGTCGGGCAGCCGGCCTGCGGGGAGCGGCAGTTCGGCCCGGAGGGCGAGGCGGGCGATGTCCTCGGGGGTCAGGGATGGCGCGGAGGGGGCGGGCGGGGTGGGGTCGTGGCTGGGCACAGGGTCTCCGTACGAGGTGGTGGGGCTGGGGGGCTTCCTGGGGCGGGAGGGGCGCCCCTGCGACAACAAAAGCTAAGGCTTTGCGTTTGGTGAGCGTAGGGGGCTAGGGTCGCTAAACGCAAATGTTTCGCTTTTGCCGGTGCGGCAGTTTCCGTGCCCGGCCCGTACGGAGGTCCCTATGCCCAGCCGTTCCGCGACCGCCTGGCAGATCGGTGACATCGTCGTGCACCGGATCGACGAACTGGTGCTGCCGCCCGAGACCGGCGCGTGGCTGCTCCCCGGGGCCACCCCCGGCCTCGTCGCCGAAGTGCCGTGGCTGCAACCGTCGTTCGCCACCCCCGACGGCACCCTCAGGGCCGCCGTGCACACCTTCGCCCTGGAGATCGGCGGGCTGCGCGTGCTGGTCGACACCGGCATCGGCAACGGCAAGACCCGCGCGAACGCGGCCTGGCACCAGCTCGACACGCCGTACCTGCAACGACTCGCAGCTGCCGGATTCCCGCCCGAGAGCGTCGACTACGTGATCAACACCCACCTCCACGCGGACCACGTCGGCTGGAACACCCGGCGCTCCGAAGGCGGCGGCTGGGTGCCGACGTTCCCCCGCGCCCGGTACCTGACCGCACGCGCGGAGTACGCCTACTGGTCCGGCGTCGACATGGAGGAGAGCCGCCGCCAGATGTTCCGCGACTCGGTCGAACCCGTACGGGAGCACGGCCTGCTGGACCTGATCGACGTCACCGCGCCCGGCACCGAGGTCGTCCCGGGGCTCACCCTCGTACCGGCGCCCGGCCACACGCCGGGGCAGAGCGCGGTCGCGCTGCACAGCCGGGGCGAGTCGGCCCTCATCACCGGGGACTGCGTGCACCATCCCGTGCAGCTGGCCCACCCGGAGCTGTGCAGCAGTGTCGACATCGACCCCGAGGAAGCCGTCAGAACGCGCAGGCGGCTGCTCGACGAGGCAGCCAGAACCGACGCGTTGGTGCTCGGCAGCCACTTCGCGGCGCCGACCGGCGGGCTGGTGCGGCCGGGCGCGGACGGTGCGGACGAGGGGGCGTACCGGCTGGTGACCGAGGGCTGAGAAGCAGGTCCGCGGGGCCTGTGATGCCCTTGGGGAGCCGGGGTGCGGGTGGGAGAATGCCCGCGCCGGCGTTCGGCGTTGACCTTCCTCGTGCCGTACGGGCCGACGGGCCCTGCGCGTTGGGCTGCGGCGCCGCTTCGTACGGCGCGGGAACAGCGGCAACGGGAAGGCAGGACAGCACATGACGGCGCCCCGGCGTGGTTTCGCGGACTACCAGTACGAGATCTACCTGAAGGGCCTGGAGGACCAGACCCCGCCGTTCACCACCGACCTCGCCGCCCTGGAGGACGCCGCCCGCGACCGGATGGGCCCGCGGCCCTACGGGTACGTCGCGGGCGCGGCCGGCACCGGCGCCACCGCGCGGGCCAACCGCGCCGCGTTCGACGCGCACCGCATCGTCCCCCGGATGCTGCGCGACGCCACCGAGCGCGACCTGCGCACCACCGTGCTCGGCAGTGAACTGGCCGCCCCGGTGCTGCTCGCCCCCATCGGCGTACAGACCATCGTGCACCCGGACGGCGAGCGGGCCACCGCCCGCGCGGCCGCGGCGGCCGGGGTGCCGATGGTGCTGAGCACCGCCGCCTCGCACACGATCGAGGAGGTCGCCGAGGCCAACGGGGACGGGCAGCGCTGGTTCCAGCTGTACTGGCCGCACGACGACGAGGTGACCGTCAGCTTCCTGGACCGCGCCCGCGCGGCGGGGTACACGGCCCTGGTCGTCACGCTGGACACCTGGCAGCTCGCCTGGCGCCCGCGCGACCTGGACCAGGCGTATCTGCCGTTCATCCGCGGCAACGGCGTGGCCGTCCCGTTCTCCGACCCGGTCTTCCGCTCCCGCCTGGAGCGGTCCGTCGAAGAGGACCCGCGGGCCGCCGTCCTGAAGTGGCTGCCGATGTTCAGCGGGCGGGCGCACACCTGGGACCGGCTGCGTTTCCTGCGCGAGCACTGGGACGGGCCGATCGCCCTCAAGGGCATCGTGCACCCCCAGGACGCGCGCCGGGCCGTCGAGGCGGGCATGGACGGCATCGTGGTCTCCAACCACGGCGGGCGCCAGGTGGACGGGGCGGTGGCGGCGCTCGACGCGCTGGCCGACGTGGTGGCCGAGGTCGGCGGCGAGACGGAGGTGCTGTTCGACTCCGGCGTCCGCAGCGGCGCGGACGTGCTGAAGGCGCTGGCCCTGGGCGCGCGAGCGGTGCTGCTCGGCCGCCCGTACGTCTACGGCCTGGCCCTCGGCGGCGAGGCCGGGGTGCGGCACGTCGTACGCGGGCTGCTCGCGGACCTCGACCTGACGATGGGGCTGGCGGGCTGCGCGAGCGTCGCCGGGGTGGGGCCGGAGCTGCTGCGCTGACCGGAGGAACGGGGTGGCGGCGGCCCGGCCGCTTTCGGGGCCCGCCGTACCGCCGCGCGCCGGGGCGTGCGCTCCCCGGCGTGTTGGCCCCCGCATGGCGGCACCACTGAATGCTTAAGGGCATATCGGGGCAAGGCTCTCCAGTCGTTGCAGTCTGCGGTGGGCGTGCCCCGGGAGGCCCCTCGATGAACCAGAGATCGTTCCGTATCGCGGCGGCCGCCGGGTGCGCCCTGCTGGTCGCGGCCGCGGGGCCGGCCTGCACGGGCACCGCGCACGCCGCCTCGCCGGTCGGCCTGGCGACGGCCCCCCTGGCCGGCGCCGTGCGGTTCCCCTGGCTCGTCGGCCCGGTCGTCGTGGCGCACCGCGGCGCCTCGCGGGCGGCGCCGGAGAACACGCTCGCCGCGGTGGACGCGGCCGAGCGGCAGGGCTTCAAGTGGGTCGAGAACGACGTGCAGCAGACCCGCGACGGCAAGCTGGTGGTGATGCACGACGCCACGCTCACGCGTACCACCAACGTCAAGCGGGTGTTCCCCCAGCGCGCGCCTTGGCGGGTACGCGACTTCACGGCCGCCGAGATCGCGCGGCTGGACGCCGGAAGCTGGTTCGGCAAGGGCTTCGCGCGCGAACGCGTCCCGACGCTGCGCGAGTTCCTGCGCCGGATGGACGAGCACGACCTGCGGCTCCTGCTGGAGATCAAGAATCCGCAGCTGTACCCCGGCATCGAGGCGCGCATCGTCAAGGAACTGTCGGCGGCGGGCTGGCTGGACCGGCACCACGTACGCCGCCGGCTGGTGGTGCAGAGCTTCGGCGCGAGCAGCGTGCGGACGGTGCACGGGCTGGTGCCCGCGGTGCGGACGGGGTTCTTGGGGAACCCGCCGCTGAACACCCTGCCGTCGTACGCGCGCTACGTCGACCAGATCAACCCCCAGCTGTCCAAGGTGGATGCCCGGTACGTGGCCGCCGTCCACCGGCTGCGCGGCGCGCACGGCCACCGGCTGGAGGTCTTCGCCTGGGACGTGCCGCTGCGGAACCACCTGAGTATCGCCTCCGCTTACGGGTTCGACGGGGTCATCGTCTGAGGGCATTCGTACCGGGGGCATGCGGTTGAGCGGCTGCGTCTGAGGGCTGCTCCTGAACGCCGTTCCTGAGGGCCGCGCCTGAGGAAGGGCCCGGCCACAGCCGTGCGCCGAGGCGCACGAGCCGCTTTCCGGCCCGCCCGCCGCTGCCATGACAGGATGGCCGGTCGTGACGATACGGGTGCTGATCGCGGACGATCAGGAGATGGTCCGCCGGGGACTGCGGCGGATACTGGAGAGCCAGCCGGACATCGAAGTCGTGGGCGAGGCGGCCGACGGCGTGGCGGCCCTGGAGGCGGCCCGTACGCTGCGGCCCGACGTGGCGCTCGTCGACATCCGCATGCCGCGGATGGACGGCCTGGAGGTCACCCGCCGACTGGCCGGCACCGGCCCGGCGGAGCCGGGGGACGACGCCCTGCCCAAGGTCAGGGTCGTCGTCGTGACCACCTTCGACCTCGACGAGTACGTCTACCCCGCCCTGCGGCACGGCGCCTGCGGCTTCCTGCTGAAACGTTCCGGTCCGAGCCTGCTGGTGGAAGCGGTCCGCGCGGCCGTCGCGGGGGACAGCCTGATCAGCCCCTCGATCACGGTCCGGCTGCTCAAGCACGTCACCGTCGCCCGGCCCGCCGCGCCGCGCGCCCTGGAGGCGCTGACCGAGCGCGAGACCGAGATCGCCGGACAGGTCGCCGCGGGTTTGACCAACGCCGACATCGCCCGCGAGCTGTTCATCTCGGCGGGCACGGTCAAGACCCACGTAGCCAGCATCCAGCGCAAGCTGGGCGTACGGAACCGCGTCGGAATCGCGGTGCACGCCTGGGAGATGGGGTACGCGGGGCGGGAGCGAACCCAGTGGTGAAGGGGGCAGGGAGCGCGACGGCTCCGGACGCGGGCACCCCTCCCGTAACGGTTCCGGACGCGGGCGCCCCTCCCGTAACGGCCCGTCGGCTGAGCTGGTGCGCGGCCCTGGCGCTGCTGGTCCTGCTTCCGCTGCCGCTCGGCAGGGAAGGGCTCGCGTTCGACGCCTTCGTCACGGCGGTGCCGGCCGCCGTGGCGGCGTTCGCCGCGCCGATGCGCTGGCCGTGGGGGCGGATCACGCTCACCACCGCCGTGACCACGGTCGCCGCCTTGTCCCTGGCCGCCGACTTCTTCTACCGCGGGCCGAAGGACTATGCGGCGCTGTGGGAGACGGCGGAGATCCCGGCACTGCTGGTGCTGGCGGGGCGGCAGATCCGCCGGGAACCGGCCCGGCAGGCCGCGGTCGGCGGCTTCCTGGCGGTGGCCGCCTTCGTCCTGCTGCCGCTGCGCTTCCTGAACGCCGAGCCGTCCGTGAAGGGCGGCGCGGTCGTCGTGGTGAGCGCGCTGGCGCTGTTCCTCGCCGTGGGCGCGGCCGGAACCGGCCTGTACCTGCGCGCGCAGGACGACCGCCGAGCCCGTGCGGTGGCGCGGGCGATGCGTGACCAGCGCCTCGAAGTCGCCGGTGACCTGCACGACTTCGTCGCGCACGAGGTGACGGGCATCGTCTTGGAGGTGCAGGCCGCGCGGGTCGCGGAGTACGACAGGGAGCAGACGGCGGAGCTGCTGGCACGGTTGGAGGAGGCGGGGCTGCGCGCCCTGGATTCGATGGACCGTACGGTACGGACGCTGCGCGCCCCGGAGAGCCGCGGGGCCGGTGACCGGCGCACGGCCGCGGAGGGGCGGGGACGCCCGGAGGCCGCCGACGAGGGCGAGCTGCCGCCGACCCGCCTCCACGGGCTGGCGGACCTGGCCGGGATGGTCGAACGGTTCGCCGCGACCGGCGGCGGACGGGCGGGCGGAGGAGACGGCGGCGAGGCCGTCGGGAGCCGTACGAACGGCACCGGCGTCCGCGTCACCCTCGGCATGGACGACAGCCTGCCGGGCACGCTGCCCCGCGCCATCGAGGACGCCGTGCACCGCGTGGTGCTGGAGGCCCTGACCAACATCCGCCGGCACGCGGCCGGCGCCGGACGGGTGGACGTGGAGGTCGTGCGGGCTCCGGCCGACGGCGAGCCGGCGGTCTCGGTGACGGTCACCGACGACGGCGGCGGGCGCCCCTCGGGCCCACTGGGCCTGCCCGCCAGGAACGGCGGCGGCACCGGCCTCGCGGCGCTCACCGCCCGTGTGGAGGCGCTCGGCGGCACTCTGGCGTGCGGCCGGTACGGGCCCGGCTGGCGGGTCAGCGCCGTCCTCCCGGCCACCTGACCCCTTCTCCGGCGCTCCCACAGAATCCGCCGCGATACCCACCCCGATCTCTGCCGCAATCCCTGCCGCAATATCTGCCGAACGGCAGATGTGGCCCGACCCGTGAACGCCGATCCTCGACATGTGCAGCCAACCCGCACTTCGGAGGATCGATTCCGGTGGTCTCTCGCAGGACACATACCCGCAGCAGCAGCGCGGCCCCGCTCAGGGCGGGCGGCCGTACGGCCATGGTCCGTATCGCGGCGGCCTGTGCCGTCGTCCCCCTGGGCATAGCGCTCACCGGCTGCTCCGTGGACGCCAAGAGTGCCGAGCCGGCGGTGAAGACCTTCGCCTTCGACGGGCGGACGCTGGACGTGAAGACCCACGAGATACCGGCTGACCTGGTCGTCACCGACCGCAAGGACATCAGGGTCACCCGCTGGTTCGACGCGAAGAGCGGGAAGAAGCGCCTGCGATGGGAACTCAAGGGGGACACGCTCGACTTGGAGGCCGGGTGCAGCGGGCTGGCGATCTGTGACGCCCGCTTCAAGGTCGAGGTGCCGCGCGGTGTGACCGTGCTGCGCGACGGAGCCAAGACGGATCTGCGGGGCCAGGACCGGCCACGCGACAAGGGACAGGCCCGCTCATGACCACCCTCGAACTCCTCGGCGTCAGCAAGGTCTACCGCGGCGGCAAGCAGGCGGTGGACGGCCTGACCCTCCGGCTGGGTCCCGGCCTGCTGGGCCTGCTCGGGCCCAATGGCGCGGGCAAGTCGTCCCTGATGCGCATCGCCGCGACGCTCACCCGGCCCACCGCGGGGCAGCTGCTCTTCGACGGCCAGGACGCGGTGCGGCGCCCCGAGCCGCTGCGCGCCGCCCTCGGCTACCTCCCGCAGGACTTCGGCGTCTACCCGAACCTGACGGCGCGCGAATTCCTGGCGTACCTCGCCGCCGCCAAGGGCGTGCCCGCGGCCCGCGCCCGTACCCGCATCGGCGAACTGCTCGAACTGCTCAACCTGACCGAGGCGGGCAAGCGGCCGCTGGGCGCGTATTCGGGTGGCATGCTGCGCCGGGTCGGCATCGCGCAGGCGCTGCTCGCCGACCCGAAGGTGCTCATCGTCGACGAGCCGACGGCCGGGCTGGACCCGGAGGAACGGGCCCGGCTGCGCACTCTGCTCGCCGGGCTGGCCATGGAGCGCGTGGTTCTGCTCTCCACCCACATCGTCTCCGACATCGAGTCGGTGGCCGGGGACATCGCCGTCGTCGCGGGCGGCCGGCTGCTGTGCCGGGGCACCCCGGAGGAACTGCTCGCGCAGGTC
Organism: Streptomyces sp. NPDC017529; assembly: GCF_044329785.1. Lineage (NCBI taxonomy): Bacteria > Bacillati > Actinomycetota > Actinomycetes > Kitasatosporales > Streptomycetaceae > Streptomyces > Streptomyces sp. NPDC017529. The sequence goes on along the minus strand of NZ_JBIRJY010000002.1, from coordinate 107,091 downwards.
GCGGGGCAGGTGTGGGAGGTGTCGGCCGCCCCGGGGGACGTACCGGCGGTGCAGGCGCGGCACACCGTCAGCCGGATGGTCCGTACGCCGGGGGGCGTACGGGTCCGGCTGCTGTCGCCGACGCGGCCGTACGAGGGCGCGGTGCCGCTGACGCCCGACCTGGAGGACGCCTACCTCGCGGCGGTCGGCGCGGGCGGCGTCCGATGAGCCCGCGCACGCTCGGCGGCCTGGCGCTGGCCGACTTCCGCGACCGGGTGCGCCGTCCCGCGTACGCCGTGACACTGCTGGCCGCGGTCGGCCTGGGCTACCTCGCCGTGCCGCAGCCCGGTTCGCACTGGGTCATCCTCCAGATAGGCGACTTCCGCGGCACGTACAACAGCGCGTACGTCGGCGTGGCCACCGCCCTCGCGGCGGCGCTGTGGCTGCCGCTGGCCGGGTTCTACGTCGTACGCAACGCGCTGGCCAGGGACGAGCGTTCGGGCGTGGGCCGGCTGCTCGCGACCACACCGCTGCGCACCACGGGGTACTTCGCGGGCAAGCTGCTGAGCAACGTCCTGGTGCTCGCCTCGATGCTGGGTGTGCTGGCGGTGACCGCGCTGGTCATGCAACTGGCGCGCGGTGAGTCGTACGCCGTCGACCCGCCGGCGCTGCTGAAGCCGTTCGTACTGGTCGCGCTGCCGCTGATGGTCGTCACGGCGGCGGCGGCGCTGCTGTTCGAATCGACACCGGTGCTGCGCGGCGGGGTGGGCAACGTCGTCTGGTTTTTCGTCTGGATGGTGCTGGTTTTGGGCGGGCAGCGGCCGCACGCCCCGCTCGGTGGCATCGGGATACACGGCGCCGTCGCCACGATGCGGGACGACCTGATCGCCCAACACGGCGCGCTCAGTGGCGAGTTCAGCCTCGGTTTCACCTACCTGGAACAGCCGCTGCGTACCTTCGTGTGGCACGGCTTCACCCCTGAGCGGGAGTTCGTGCTGAGCCGGGTGGCGGTCGTCCTCGCCGCCGCGGCACTGGCGCTGCTGCCCGCCCTCTGGTTCGGCCGCTTCGATCCGGCGTGCGGGGGAGCGCGCGGCACGAAGGCAGGCCGGGCGGCGCAGCCGGCCTCGGGGCACCCAGCCCCGGGGCCGGCCCTGCCCGGGACATCGGCCCCGGTGCCCGCCCCCGCCACACCCCTCCCGACCCTGGCCCTCACCGCCGCTCCACCCACCGCCGGTACCGGCTACCACCGCCTCCTCCTCGGCGAACTGCGCATCCTTCTCCAGGGAGCCGCCTGGTGGTGGTGGACCGGCGCGGCCCTCATATCCCTGGTCGGCTTCTGTGTGCCGACTTCCGGCATCGGCCGCGTGGTCCTGCCGCTGGCCTGGATATGGCCCGTACTGATCTGGTCCCGGCTCGGCACCCAGCGGCACGAGAACGGGGTGCAGGCCCTGCTCGGCAGTTATCCGGCAGCCAGACGCCGCGCGCTCGCCGAATGGACGGCGGGCCTGGCGCTCACCGCTGTCGTCGGGTGCGTACCGCTGCTGCGCCTGGCGATGGCGGGGGAGTGGCAGGGCGTGGCCGCCTGGATGGGCGGGGTGCTGTTCATACCCTCCCTGGCCATGGCGCTGGGCTCGCTCTCCCGTACCCACCGGCTCTTCCAGGCCCTGTACCTGCCGCTCTGGTACAGCGTCTTCAACGGCCTGTCGTTCCTCGACTACATGGGAGCAACCCGGCCCGAGGGGCAGCCGGCCGCGCTCTCACCCGTACTCGTCGCGGCGCTCGCGGCCCTGCTGCTGGCCGGAGTGCTGGCCGCGGCGGGCCCGCTGCGCAGGACCCCGGCCGTCTCGTAGGGTCACAGGGGCGGCACTCCGCCGGACGTACGCACGGAAGCCGCCCCAGGGCGCAGAAGGAGCAGAGGAACGACCATGGCCGACACCGTCTGGGGCGGGGCACAGCTGGACCTCGACGCGTACCTCGCACGCATCGGGTACGAGGGCGAGCGCGTGCCGACACTCGCCACACTGCGGGAACTGCACGCCCGGCACGCCGCCGCGTTCTGCTTCGAGAACCTGGAGATCGTCCTCGGCCGGCCGGTCCTGCTCGACCTGAAGTCCCTCCAGGAGAAGATGATCGGCCGCCGCCGCGGCGGCTACTGCTACGAGCAGAACCTGCTGTACGCGGCCGCCCTGGACCGCCTCGGCTTCGCGGTCTCGGGCCTGGGCGCCCGCATCCGCATGGGCGAGACCAAGATCCGCCCGGTCACGCACGCGCTGCTGAAGGTGCGGCTGGACGGCGAGGACTGGATCACCGACGTCGGTTTCGGCGGCGAAGCGCTGCTGGAGCCGGTGCCGCTGCGCGACGGCGTCGAGGTCCGCCAGGGCGGCTGGACGTTCGGCCTGGTCAGGGAGGGGACGGACGGCACCTGGGTGCTGCGCTCGCGGCACGAGGACGGCTGGTTCGACCTGTACGCCTTCGGTCCCGAGGCCCGCTACCCGGCCGACTACGGCGTCTTCAACTACTACATCTCCACGCACCCGCGCTCGCCGTTCACCGGCCGCATGGTGGTCCAGCAGCCGGGCCCCGATCTCCGCCGCACCCTGATCGGCACGGAGCTGACACTGACCCGCGCCGACTGGTCCCGTGAGGTGCGCCAGGTGCCGGCCGACGGTATCCCGGCCGTACTGGCGGCGGAATTCGGGCTCGTACTGGACGAGCGGGACGCGGCCGACCTGGTGGCACTGCACGGGGAACAGCCGGTGGCGTAGGGCCGGGCACCCGGCCGGCGGCGCGCGGCAGACCGTACCGGCCGGGCGCCCGGCGGACGACAGACCTAACGGACGGCAGCCCTAACGGACGACTGCGAACCCCTCGATCTCCACCAACGCCGCCTCGTCCCACAGCCGGGTCGCGCCGATGACCGCCATCGCCGGGTAGTCGCCGCCGACCAGCCGCTTCCAGACCCGTCCGATGGCCGCGGCGTTGCGGCGGTAGTCGGCCACGTCCACGGCGAAGACGGTGAGCTTGGCGAGGTCGCCGGGGCCCGCTCCGGCGGCCGCCGCCGCGGTCAGGAGGTTGACCAGCGCGCGTTCGAACTGCTCGACGACGCCGTCGCCGACGATCCGGCCCGCCCCGTCCAGCGCGGTCTGCCCGGCCAGGAAGACGACCGTGCCGGGCGCGGCCCGCACCGCATGGCTGAACCCGGTAGGCGGTGACAGCTCGGGCGGATTCACCCGTACGAAACCGCCTGGCGTCTCCGTGCCCGGTTCCCGTCGTCCGCTCATGTCCGGTGTGCCCCCTCCGTAGCCAACTCGTACCGCAGTCCCAGAGATTGCAACGCGTCCCGCTCCCGCCGAGTCTATGGCGTGGCTACGGCCGGGCCCGGCGCGCGGCGGCCGTTTCCCGATGCTCAGACCGGATCACGCGGGGCCGCATCGCGACCGTCTCCCCGCACGGCTGGCGCCCTGGCCGGTCAGCCCCGCTCCCCGTGCAGCGCGGCACGCAGCCGGCCGGTCCAGTGAGCCGTCGCGTCCCGCGCGAGCCGGGACTCGGGCGCGAACATCTCGAAGCCGTGCCAGGCCCCCGGAACGTAGTGCAGGGCGACCGGTACACCGGCGTCCGCCAGCCGGCGGGCGTACGCGAGGCCGGTGTCCCGCAGCGGATCGAGGCCGCAGACGACTGCCGAGGCTGCGGGCAGGCCGCGCAGGTCGGCGGCGCGGGCCGCCGCGGCGTACGGGTACGCGCCGGCCCCCTCCGGCAGGTAGTGCCGCCAGCCCTGCCGCACGAACGGCCCGTCCGGAAGCCGCGGGTCCGCGTCCGCCGGCGTCGGGCCCGTACCCACCGAGTCGTCCAGGTCGGGCACGACCAGAGCCTGGTGCACGAGGGCCGGGCCGCCCCGGTCGCGGGCCATCAGGGCGACGGCGGCGGCGAGGCCGCCCCCGGCGGAGTGCCCGCTGACCGCCAGGCGCGCGGAGTCGACACCGAGCGCCGCGGCCTGCTCCGCGGTCCACTCCACAGCGAGATAGCAGTCCTCGGCCGCCGCGGGACAGCGGTGCTCCGGAGCGAGGCGGTATTCCACCGAGACGACCGCGGCCCTTACCTCGCGGACGAGTTCGATCGCCGTACGGTCCTCGCCCGGCGGTGCCTGCCCGAACGTGTATCCGCCACCGTGGAAATGCACCACCGCCGGCAACGCCCCCGGCACGTCCGCCGGCCGGTACACCTCGACGGCCAGCGCGGAACCGTCCGGCCGCGACACCGCGAACCGCTCGCTCACCACGCCCCCGCGGTCCGCGGGAAAGTGGCGGGCCAGCGCGTGCAGCCCGGCACGGGTGCCCTCGATGTCGGCATACGGATCAGCGAGCGGAGGCAACCGCTCCAGCACCGGCGCCAGCTCAGGATGAACGTACACAGCACCCCTCCTTCACTCACCCCACCCCGCCTACCCCACCCCCGCCCCTCTCACTTCGCATCCGCATAACACTCCACCACCGCCGTACTGAACGGAAACCGCACCGGCGTCTCACCGAACGCGATACGCCCCGCCAGGTCCGCCGCCTCCGCGACAACCCCGGCCACCGTCTCCGCCTCCTCCTCCGGAGCGTGCACGATCACCTCGTCGTGCTGGAAGAACACCAACTCCGCCCGGAGCGGCGCCAGCGAACGGCGCAGCGCCGCCAACATCAGCAGCGCCCAGTCGGCGGCGCTGCCCTGCACCACGAAATTCCGGGTGAACCGCCCGCGCGCCCGCGCCCCCGACGTACTGCCGTACGCCGGCACCTCCTCCTGCGGCAGCCCCGCCTCGTCGGGCGGCGCCACGGAGACAGGCGGACAGGTACGCCCCAGCCACGTCCGTACGAGCCGCCCCTCCTCGCCCGCCCGCGCCGCCGCGTCCACGTACTCCACCGCGTCCGGATACCGCCGCCGCAGATCCGCCATGTGCTTCAGCGCGTCCCCCGACGTCTGCCCGTAAACGGCCCCCAACAGCGCCAACTTCGCCTGCAAACGATCACCTCCGAACGCCCGCGCCGCCAGATCCGCATACAGGTCACGCCCGCTCCCCGCCACCTCCATCAGCCCCCGGTCCCGCGACACCGCCGCCAGCACCCGCGGCTCCATCTGCTCGGCATCGGCGACCACCAGACGCCAGCCCGGATCCGCCACCACGGCCCTGCGCACCACCTTCGGAATCTGCAACGCACCACCGCCGTTGGTGGTCCACCGCCCCGACACGGTGCCCCCGGGCAGATACTCCGGCCGGAACCGGCCCTCGTGCACCCACTGCTGCAACCACGCCCACCCGTGCGCCGTGTGCAGCCGGTACAGCCGCTTGTACTCCAGCAACGGCGCCACCGCCGGATGCCGCACCTCCTGCAACTCCCACTTACGCGTCGAACGCAGCGCGATCCCGGCACCGGCGAACGCCTTGACGATCTCCGCCGGCAGGTCGGGACGCACCCGCACGCCCTCCCCGAACGCCCGCGACACCTCCTCGGCCAGCTCCGCCATACGCCGCGGCTCCAACCCACCCGGATACCGCTCGCCGAGCAGCTCGTCCAACAGCTCCCGGTGCACGTCCGCCCGCCACGGCAGCCCGGCCCGGCGCATCTCCGCGGCCACGAGCATGCCGGCCGACTCCGCGGCCAGCAGCAACCGCATCCGGCCCGGGTGCGCCGTCTCCTCCGTACGCGCCACCTGCCCGGCGTACACCTCCAGCAGCGCCGTGAACTCGTCCACCCCCGGCGGCAGCGGAACCGGGCCCGGCTCGAACAGCGACGGCTGCGTCTCCGCGCCACGCACGGGCGGATCGTCGGGCACCGGCAGCCCGTGCAGCCGCGCCCACGCCGCGGCGAGCGACCGCGGCTGGCCCGACTGCCCCTCCTCGTGCCCGATCAGCAGCGCCTCGGCGGCCTCTACGTCGTAACACCGCTCGACGCGGGTGCCTGCGGCGAGCAGTTTCCGGTAGGTCTCGTGGGTGTTCCGCCACACCCAGCGCTCCGCGGTGGGGTGCGCGCGGACGGCCTCCACCACGTTCCGCGCCCGGACCGTGGCCCCCACGGGCCGCCCCGTCTCGTCCACGGCGCACGCTCGCGCGCCACCGTCTTCTGTTTCCCCGACAACCCACCGCATACGGTCAGCTTTGCATCGGCCACTGACATGGTCGCGCGGTGCGCGCTGTCGCGCGGGGCCCCGGCCCCGCCACCCACCGGGCCGAACGTGCAAAACGCGCGCCAGCGCGAACCAGGCGAGCGGGAAAACCGCCCGCGCAGCGGGCTTGCGTCAACTGGAGACGCTGGCCGGTTATGGCCCCTTCCCGCCCCGCCCCACCGGCGGGAGAATGCGCCCGCCAACCTGCTCCGCACTACCACGCGCCCCCACCACCCACGGCAGACGAGGGAGTCGCCCATATGGCCATCGCGCACCGCGCCATCGGTTCCGGACCGAACCCGGTGATCGTTCTTCACGACTGGTTCGGAACCTCGGCCAGCTGGGGCTCCGTCCTGGATTTCCTGGACCGGGACGCCTTCACGTACGTCTTCCTCGACTGCCGCGGCTACGGCGACCGCAAGTACGTCCCGGGCCGCTACGACCTGCCGGAGGTCGCCGGTGACGCGCTGGCCCTCGCCGACCAGCTCGGGTGGGAGCGGTTTTCGCTGGTGGGCCACTCGATGGGGGCGAAAGGCGCGCAGCAGGTGCTGGTCCGCGCGCCCCATCGGGTGAACCGTCTGCTGGGTCTCGCGCCCGTGCCGGCCGGCTCGTACCCGATGGACGAGGCGACGCGCGAGCTGTTCTACGGGGCGTCCACGGACCCGGCCAAGCGGCGCGCCATCATCGATCTGGTGACCGGCCACCGCACGAGCCGGGTGTGGCTGGACCGTATGGTCCGGCACTCGCTGGACATCTCCCGTGAGGAGGCGCACGCCGCCTATCTGGCCAGCTGGCAGCTGCTGGACCTTTCGGAGGCGGTCGTGGACGTCGTCAAGCGGCATCCGGTCCCCGTACGGGTTGTCGTCGGCGCCTACGATCTCGCGCTGACCGCCGATCTGATGCGGCAGACCTGGCAGCAGTGGTATCCGCAGGCCGAGATCGTCACGCTGGAGGGGTCGGGTCACTATCCGATGCACGAGGCCCCGGTGGCGCTGGTCACCACGATGGAGGAGTTCCTCCGCGCCTGACCGCCCGCCGGAACCGGGCCCGCCGCGCCCGTACCTCCAACCTCTGCCAGCATGGCTTCGTACCGCCCATACCGGAGCGAACGCGACAAAGGGCACGTGGCCGACGAAGCGAGGTGCGGGCATGCGGGTGGCGCTGGCGCAGACGGACTGCGCGCTGGGCGAGGTGGACACGAACCTCGCCACCGCGCGGGAGGAGGTCGAGAAGTCGGCGGAGCAGGGCGCCGACGTCGTCGTCTTCCCCGAGCTGAGCCTGCACGGGTACCACCTGGGCGCGCTGTCCCTGGATGCCTCGGTCGAGTCGCAGGACCAGCGGCTGCGCGACCTGAGCGTGCTCGGCCCGGACGTCCTCGTCGGTTTCCACGAGCACACGATGCTGCGCGCCTACAACACGGCCGCCTACTACGCGGGCGGCTCCCTCGTGCACACCCACCGCAAGCTGTACCTCCCGAACTACCTGGCCTGGGAGGAGCGCAAGCACGTCAGCCCCGGCCAGTCGCTGCGCGCGTACGACCTGGCCAAATCGCCCAGCGGCGGCCGCGGCGCGACGCTGGTCTGCAACGACGCCTGGCAGCCGGTCCTGCCCTGGCTCGCCGTCCAGGACGGTGCCGAGGTCTTGTTCATTCCCACCAACAGCGCCGCCAGCCTCGACCCGGAGGCCATGGACACCGGCTTGTACTGGGACACCCTGCTCTCCTACACGGCGCGCATGCTCCAGTGCTGGGTCGTCTTCGTCAACCGCGTGGGCAACGAGCACGGCGCCACCTTCTGGGGCGGTTCCCGCGTGGTGGATCCGCGCGGCACGGTGGTGGCGCAGGCGCCGAAGTGGGAGCCCGCACTGGTCACGGTGGACATCGACCCCTCGGAGGCACGCCGTCAGCGCCGCGCCGTCCCCCTGGTCGCCGAGGCCCGCCTCGGCCTGGTGGGCCGTGAAGTCCGCCGTCTGATCGACGAGGGCGGCGACAGCTGAAAGAGGGGCACGCTCGTTCGGGTGAAGAGTCACCCGGACGCCCGCGTGGTATCGCCTGAGGTGGCAGTGTCGCTCCGCACGAAGGAGGTCCCGTGGCATTGGCAGCCCCAGAGCGCAATCCGCACACGGTCGGTGACGAGGACACGGTCGCATCGATCGAGGACGCCTTCGAAGCGTTGAGCGCGGTAGCCCCTGAAGGGTGGCGCGTGGAGCTGATCGAGGGGGAAATCCACGTGGTGCCACCTGCCAACGGTGAGCATGAGGAGATCGTGTCCGAAGTCGCGGACCAGGTGGCCGGCCGCCGAAAGGACTCGAAGCTCCGCACCCGTACGGGGCTCGGCCTGAGGGTGCCGGGCGCCTCCCTCGCCGGGAAGGTCGTCCCCGACCTGGTGATCGCCCCGAAGGGCAGCTTCGGCGACACGTTGGAGTACCACGGCCCGGCACCGGTGAAGCTGGTCGGTGAGGTGACCTCGGAGTCAACCGCCCACAACGACCGCGGCCCGAAAATGCGGGGCTACGCGCGTGCCGGCATCCCCTTCTACCTGCTGGTCGACAGGGCTGCGGGCCAGGTGGTCCTTTACTCCGAACCCGCTGGGGAGAGGTACACCCGCGAGGCCGCGGTCGCGTTCTCGAAGACGATCACTCTTCCCGCCCCGTTCGACTTCGACATCGACACCGGCGAATTCTGAAGCCGCGGGCCACGGCCCGTCCCGGGGCCCCAACCCCGGGCCGGGCCGTCGGCGTGCGCTACCAGCTCGACTTCCGCACCCCCGGCAGGAACCCCGCGTGCGCCTGTTCGCGGAGTTTGACGCGGGAGAGGCCGAAGGCGCGGAAGTAGCCGCGGGGGCGGCCGTCGACGCTGTCGCGGTTGCGTACGCGGGTGGCGCTTGCGTCGCGCGGCTGGCGGGCGAGTTCGCGCCGGGCGGCGAGGCGCTCCTGTTCGGGGGTGTGCGGGTTGCGGATGACGGACTTCAGCAGGGCCCGCCGGGCGGCGTAGCGCGCCACCGTCGCGCGCCGCTTCTCGTTCTTCGCGATCTTGCTTGCCTTCGCCATCAGACCTTTTCCCCTCGTGCGCGGATGCGGGCGACGGCCGCCTCGATCCCGATCGTGTCCACGGTCTTGATCCCCTTCGCGCTGAGCGTGAGGCGGACGTGCCGGCCCTCGCTCGCCAGCCAGTAGCGCTTGCGCTGGATGTTGGGGTCGAAGCGGCGGGACGTGCGGCGGTGTGAGTGGGAGACGGAGTTGCCGAAGCCGGGTTTGCGGCCGGTGAGCTGGCAGTGGGCGGACAAGGTCAGAACCTCCTAATGAAAATGGAAACCATTTCTGTATAGTAGCGCCCATGGCCCGCAACGAACTACGACCCGTGATCAAGCTCCGGTCCACCGCCGGCACCGGCTACACGTACGTCACCCGCAAGAACCGCCGTAACGACCCCGACCGGCTGGTGCTGAAGAAGTACGACCCGGTCGCCGGCCGGCACGTCGACTTCCGAGAGGAGCGCTGAGCAGCGTCATGAAGCCTGGAATCCACCCCGCGTACGGGCCCGTCGTCTTCCGCGACCGGGCCGCCGACTTCGCCTTCCTGACCCGATCGACCGCCACCAGCGACAAGACGATCGAGTGGGCGGACGGCAACACGTACCCGGTCATCGACGTGGAGATCTCCTCGGCGAGCCACCCCTTCTACACGGGGACGGCGCGCGTGCTGGACACCGCCGGCCGCGTCGAGCGGTTCGAGCGGCGTTACGGGAAGCGCGGGGCCCGCTGATGGGCGGCCCGTCGCGGGACGAGGCGCCCGGAGGCGGCCCCGGGGGCGACGCCGCCGACCGGCTGTCCGTGGTGATCGTCGGCGGGCTGCACTCGGATGCCCGCCGTGCCGTGGTGGAGCGCCTGCTGCGCGCCGTGCCCGGCAGCGTCGCGCTCCACCACGACCTCGCCTCCGCCGCTGAAGGAACGGTTCAGCGGACCGTACGGGACGCCGGGGGAGTCCTCGATACGGGCGAGGCGCCGCTGGTCAACGACTGCGCCTGCTGCGCGCTCCGCGAGGACCTGGTCCCCGAGCTGGAGCGGCTGGCCGACGGGCGGACCTGCCGGCTGGCCGTCGTCGAACTGTGGGACTCCGTGGAGCCCAAGGCCATGGCCGAGGTCGTCACGGCCTGTGGCGGCGAGGCGCTCGCGCTGACCGGCGTGATCACCGCGGTCGACCCGGCGCTGCTGCTGCCGTACCTGGGCTGCGGCGACGACCTGGCCGAGGCGGGGCTCGCCGCCGCGGCCTCCGACCAGCGGACCGTCGCGGACACTTGGGCCCGGCAGCTGGAGTATCCGCCGGTGCTCGCCATCGTGCCGGGCGAGGAGGAGAGTGACGCGGCCGACCTGGCGCTCCTCGCCCAACTTCATCCGACGGCGCGGCTCGTGGACGTCCGCTCCCCGGGGGAGCTGGCCGCCGCGGCCTTCGCCGGTTTCGACGCGGAGGCGGCCGCGGCGCGGCAGCACCCGGCGTGCGCGCTGCTCCCGCAGGAGGCCGAAGCCGACGGTGTCGGCACGCTCGTCTGGCACCGTACCCGGCCCTTCCACCCGGCACGGCTGTATGCGGCACTGGAGGACCTGAGCTGTGCCGCGGCCCGCAGCCGCGGCCGGTTCTGGCTGGCCGACCGGCCGGACACGCTGCTGTCCTGGGACGCGGCGGGCGGTGCCCTGTGTGTCGAGAACGCGGGCCCGTGGCTGGCCGCGCTGCCGGACGCCGCCTGGGAGCTGGTGCCGCCGGTGCGCCGCGCCGCGGCCGCCATGGACTGGCACGCCGAGCACGGCGACCGCGCGCAGCACCTGGTCTTCACCTCGCCGGGGCTGGACCGCGACGGCCTGGCGTCGCTGCTGGAGTCCTGCCTGCTGACGGACGAGGAGTACGCGGGCGGGCCGCAGGCGTGGAAGCGGCTGGCGCCGGCGTTCGACGAGCTTCTCGACCCTGTTTCTTAGACCGCCAACGGGCCGCGACCGGTCCGTATGACATCAGGAGCGTTTCATGCCCCGCCGGCACGACCCCCGCAAGAAGCCCGCGCCGCGCCGCAATCCGCTGGACGCGGCGGGGATCACCTACATCGACTACAAGGACACCGATCTGCTACGGAAGTTCATCTCGGACCGCGGCAAGATCCGCAGCCGCCGGGTGACGCGGGTGAGCGCCCAGCAGCAGCGTCAGCTGGCCCGTGCGATCAAGAACGCCCGGGAGATGGCGTTGCTGCCGTACTCCTCCAAGTGAGGGGCCGCTCGGCGGCGGTCGGCGGCGATGTGCCGCTGTTCACGGGGAACCCAGGGTCCTGACCGGTCTTCCGGGGCACCGACAGGTGTTGCGGAGGACCGGTTTCCTTGTTTCGGGGAACTCTGGCGTCCGGTGATACGTCCCGTGAGCATGGTGTTCGACGAGCTGTGATCAGGTTGCCACGGCCCGTCGTGCACGTGCATCCGACCATGCATCGGCATATGAACGCAGCTATGATCCCAACCAGTTGCAGTTGACACCGGTTACCGCTGTCCGGACTGCCGCTGACAGAACATCACCGACGTCCGACCGCTCAGCGCGCCACTCACCGCCACCGCTGACCGCCGCATCCACCGGGAGACACCTGTGCCCCACGCATACAACGGCATGGCCGCCACGGATCTCCACGGTGTGGCCTGGCAGAAGAGCCGGCACAGCAACTCGCAGGGCTCCTGCGTGGAGTTCGCGCGGCTGCCGGGCGGGGAGATCGCCGTACGCAACTCCCGTTTCCCGGACGGCCCGGCGCTCGTCTACACGCCGGCCGAGGTCGAGGCGATGATCCTGGGCGTCAAGGACGGCGAGTTCGACCACCTGGTAGGCGGCTAGCAGGACGTGCGCGGGGCGGGCGAATGCTCCGGGGCCCCCGGGCCCCGTGCCCCCGCGGCCCCGAAGCATCCGCCGGTCAGGGCAGCCGGAACTGCGCCCACACGATCTTTCCGTGCGGGGCGCCGGCCAGGGGGTGCCAGCCCCATCCGTCGCTGAAGGAGTCGACCAGGTGCAGCCCGCGGCCCGACTCCGCGCAGGAGTCGGCCACTGCGGCCTCGGGTGACGCGTCGCTGGAGTCCCGTACCGCGCACACCAGCCGGGACGACCACCGCATCAGGTGCAGCCGGGCGAGCGGGACCTCGGGCTCGCGGTCGTCCGTGTGCGGGCCTGCCGCATCGGCCGAGGTGGTGTGCCGCAGCGCGTTGGTGACCAGTTCGGAGACGACCAGTGCGACGCCGTCGAAGATCTCCTCCAGCTCCCACCGGTCGAGCGTCTCGCGGGTGAACTGCCGGGCGCCGCGCACCGATTCGTACCGTGGCGGCAGCGAGTAGGAGGCGGAACCGGAGACGGCCAGGGGGTCGACGGGAGGAAAGCCCTGCCATAACGGCTGGAGCATGGTCAAAACCTTGGTCCCCATGCGAGGCACTCCTGGCATTCGCGGACGTCCTGACCCTGGCCGGGCAAGCCGGATCCGTTGGTCTGGCGGATCTTTCACGAGCGTGCATGCGTGCGCTGCCCATGGTTCCCAATGCGTACGCCAGATGCAAGGGCAGATGCACGTGCACGCGACCGGTTTGGGGGCGGCCGTGCCACTTCACGCGTATTTCTTCCTACGCGTTCTTGTGGAGAGGCCCCACGGACCTCACATATCGGTAACCGGATGAGCACTCAACGAAGCCCGGACGTGGCAGACTGCGGCCCACTGTTGGACGGGGTGGGCCACGGGAGGGTCTGAAAGGTGTCCGCAAGTGAATCGAGCGGGTCTGTGGTGCGGCGCATCCTGCTGGGGGCGCAGCTCCGCAGGTTGCGCGAATCGCGCGGGATCACCCGCGAAGCGGCCGGCTACTCCATCCGTGCCTCCGAGTCGAAGATCAGCCGGATGGAGCTGGGCCGGGTCAGCTTCAAGGCGAGAGACGTCGAGGACCTGCTCACGCTGTACGGCGTGACCGATCCGCAGGAGCGCGAGGCGCTGCTCGTCCTGGCCCGCGAGGCCAACGTGGCGGGCTGGTGGCACAGTTACGGTGACGTACTGCCCGGCTGGTTTCAGACATATGTGGGGCTGGAGGGGGCCGCCTCCCTCATCCGCGCCTACGAGGTGCAGTTCGTGCACGGGCTTCTGCAAACGCAGGAGTACGCGCACGCCGTCGTCCGCCGCGGGATGCCTGATGCGAGTGCGGCCGACATAGACCGCCGCGTCGCGTTGCGCCTGGAGCGGCAGAAGTTGTTGCTGGCAGAACGCCCGCCGCAGTTCCACTGCGTGCTCGACGAGGCGGCGCTGCGCCGCCCGTACGGCGACCGCGAGGTGATGCGGGGGCAGTTGCGGCACCTGATCGAACTGTCCGAGCGGCCGAACGTGCGCCTGCAGGTGATGCCGTTCAGCTTCGGCGGGCACGCGGGCGAGAGCGGCGCCTTCACCACGCTCGGATTCCCGGAGCCCGGCCTGCCCGACGTCGTCTACCTGGAGCAGCTGACCAGCGCGCTTTATCTCGACAAGCGGGACGAGGTCGCCCAGTACGCGCGGGTCATGGACCGCCTTCAGGAGGACAGCCCCAATCCGGCTGAGACAAGAGACTTGATACGTGGTCTACTCCAACTGACTTAACCCGTAGGTAGCATGAGTTCCAATCAGGAGTCAGCACCCCCCGGCTAGGGCGCTTCGACCGCGCCCTGTCCTCCAGATTGGGATTTCGCATGTCCTTCTTCGACGAGTTGGCGTACCAGTACATCGACGGCGAGTGGCGGTCCGGCAGCGGCTCGTGGGACATCGTCGATTTCAACCCCTTCAACGGGGAGAAGCTGGCGTCCATAACCGTGGCCACGGTCGACGAGATCGACCAGGCGTACCGCGCCGCCGAACGCGCGCAGGAGGCCTGGGGGGCCACCAACCCGTACACCCGCCGGCTGGTGTTCGAGCGCGCGCTGCGGGTGATCGACGAGCGCGAGCGGGAGATCGCCGCGGCGATCACCGCGGAGGTCGGCGGCACCCAGACCAAGGCGGCCTTCGAGCTGCACCTCGTGCGGGAGTTCCTGCGCGAGGCGATCCAGCTGGCGCTGCGGGCCGAGGGCCGCATCCTGCCGTCCCCGGTGGACGGCAAGGAGAACCGGCTCTACCGGCTGCCGGTCGGTGTCGTGGGCGTCATCAGCCCCTTCAACTTCCCCTTCCTGCTGTCGGTCAAGTCGGTGGCGCCCGCGCTCGCGCTCGGCAACGCCGTCGTGCTCAAGCCCCATCAGAACACCCCGGTCTGCGGCGGCGGCCTGGTCGCCAAGATCTTCGAGACGGCCGGGCTGCCGGCGGGCCTGCTCAACGTCGTGGTGACCGACATCGCGGAGATCGGTGACGCGCTCATCGAACACCCGGTGCCCAAGGTGATCTCCTTCACCGGCTCGGAGAAGGTCGGCCGGCACGTCGCCACCGTCGCCGCCTCGCACTTCAAGCGCACGGTCCTGGAGCTGGGCGGCAACAGCGCGCTGGTCGTCCTGGACGACGCCGACGTCGACTACGCGGTGGACGCCGCCGTCTTCAGCCGCTTCGTGCACCAGGGCCAGGTCTGCATGGCCGCCAACCGGGTGCTGGTGGACCGCGCGGTGGAGCGGGAGTTCACCGAGAAGTTCGTGGCCAAGGTGGAAAGCCTGAAGGTCGGCGACCCCAGCGACCCGGCCACCCACATCGGCCCGCTGATCAACGAAGGGCAGGCGGAGGCCATCGCGGCGCTGGTGGAGCGTGCCGTCGCCGACGGCGGCACCGCGCTCGTACGCGGCACGGTCCGGGGCACCCTGGTAGCGCCGACCGTCCTGACCGGGCTGCCGGAGGGCTCCGCCGCCCTCAACCAGGAGATGTTCGGCCCTGTCGTGGCGCTGGTCCCGTTCGACGGCGACGAGGAGGCGGTACGGATCACCAACGCGTCGCCGTACGGGCTCAGTGGCGCCGTGCACACCGGTGACGTCGAGCGGGGCGTGCGCTTCGCCAAGCGCGTCGTGACCGGAATGATCCACATCAACGACGGAACCGTGCACGACGAGCCGATCGTGCCCTTCGGCGGCGAGAAGGGCTCGGGGGTCGGGCGGCTGAACGGCGACGCGATGGTGGAGTCCTTCACCACCACGAAGTGGATCTCCATCCAGCACGGCCGGTCGCAGTTCCCGTTCTGAGTCCGGCGGCAGGCCGCCGCGGACCTTTTCGATCTAGGACCGTACCTGTCCGCTTTACTGCGTAAGTTCATGGGTGTCGGACCGCGGCACCAGCGCTGCCGGTCCCAGGCGAAAGGCGGACCTCATGCCCACTCACGTATCGGCCGAAGCCCACGGCGACGAGCGAGGCGCGCTCCTGGCCTTCCTGGAGGCGCAGCGCGGCGGCCTGCGCCGGTCCGTCCTCGGGCTGACCGACGAGCAGGCCGCGCGCAAGCCGTCCGCCAGCGAGCTGTCCCTGTCCGGCCTGCTCAAGCACGTCGCGGAGGTCGAACTCAACTGGCTGGAAACGGCTCGGCAGGTGCCGCAGACCGTCGTACGCGGCATGGACAACTGGCACCTCGGCTTCGAGCTGGAGGGCGCGGAGACGGTCGCGTCCATACTCGCCGCCTGGGAGGAGACGGCGCGCCGGACCGAGGAGTTCATCAAGGGGCTGCCGGACCTGAACGCCACCTTCCCGCTGCCCGAGGCGCCCTGGTTCCCGCCGAAGGCCGAGCAGTCGATGCGCTGGCTCGTCCTGCACCTGATCGAGGAGGTCGCCCGGCACGCGGGGCACGCGGACATCATCCGCGAGTCCCTGGACGGCAAGACCGCCTTCGCCCTGGTCGACGAGGAGCGGGCCGCGCAGGCCTGAAAGACCTTCGGCCGGGTGGCGCGGGCCTGGGAATGCGGGAGGGTCCTCGGCCGGGCGGCCGCTCCGTCAGTCCTCTTCGGCGCGCAGGTCCGCCGCCCGGCGCAGCGTGTCGCGTGCCGCTTCCCGGTCCGCGTCGGGCAGCTCGACCGCTTCCGCGCGGTCGAGCCAGGGCGCTGCCGCCTCCGGGCCGCCCGTCTGCGCCGCCATCTCGGCCCGCAGTACGAGGAGTCGCAGGAGCTGGGGCGGGGTCGGGCCGGCGTCCGGCGCCTCGTCCTTCTCCAGTGCCCGGTCGATGATGCGGGCCGCTGCCGCGTGGTCGCCCTTGGACTCGCCGAGCAGCGTCGCCTGGTGCAGGGCGCGCGCGTACCGCTCCTTGGGGACGGCCGAGTGCTCGAAGCTGTCGGAGATCGGCTGGCCGATGCGTATGCAGTTGCCGCCGGGGTCGGTCATCAGGAACTGCCGCACGCCGTACGACATGTCCTTGAGCGCCCCGATCCGCGGCAGCCCCCGGGTCGGTACCTTGCCGAGCGCTGCTTTCAGGCCGGCGCGGAAGGACTCGTAGAGGCCGTCCACGTCGTCGGTCAGGACGTAGCAGGTGCTGTACGTGTCGGTGGGGTCGTGCGCCTTCATTCCGAAGAACTGCAGCTCGATGCTGCGGAGGCGGACACCGCAGGCGGGGTTGGGGCTCTTCTGGCAGAAGGTCACCTCGAAACCGAGGGCCCGGTAGAAGTCGAGGATCTCGTCGATGGTGCGGCACGGGAGGATCGGAATCACGGTCTCGGCCATACCGGGAGCTTAAAGCGCGCGAGGCGGGTATTCAAACTTGAATAGAGGCGCGGTCTAGGCTGGCCGCAGCGCGAGTGTGAAGGATGCGAGGAAACGATGTCGGCGATCCGGCTGTTGGTTCTGGGGGCCGTGCGCCAGCACGGGCGGGCGCACGGTTACCAGGTGCGCAACGACCTCGAATACTGGGGCGCCCACGAGTGGTCCAACGCCAAGCCGGGGTCGATCTACCACGCGCTGAAGCAGATGGCGAAGCAGGGGCTGATGCTCGCGCACGACATCGCGCCCAGCCCGGCCGGCGGTCCGCCCCGTACGGAGTACGAGCTGACCGAAGCGGGCTCGGAGGAGTATTTCAAGCTGCTGCGCGAGTCCCTGTCCCAGTACGACCGCAAGGTGGACGAGCTGAGCGCGGCGATCGGGTTCGTCGTCGACCTGCCCAGGGAGGAGGCGGTGGCCCTCCTGAAGGAGCGGGTGCGCGGCCTGGAGGAGTGGCGGAACTCGGTCACCGAGTACTACACGCCCGAGGACGGCCCTGAGCAGCTCGGCCACATCGGCGAGATCATGAACATGTGGGTGCACTCGGCGGACGGCGGCGCGGAGTGGACGCGCGGGCTGATCGACCGGATCGAGGGCGGCGCGTACGTCTTCGCGGGCGAGGGGGAGCCGTTCGTGGGCGTCCTCGCGGAGGGCCAGGAGAACCCGTTCGCGGCGGATGGACCGGGCTCGAAGCGCGGCCGCCGGGAGACCTCGGACTCCGCTTGATCACGTTTGACCGGAAGGGGTTGCGTGCTTGAGCTTCGAGCCAGTAGCCAAACTTGTCTACTGTCTTCGGAGGGCCTCTTGAACGCCTCGCCCGACCCCACGCCACCTCCCGCCTCCGACTCCGGTCCCGCCGTCCTCGTAGCAGGACTGAGCAAGGAATACGGCGGGAAAGCCGCCCTGAACGGCCTCGACCTGGCGGTGTCCCGCGGCACCGTCCACGCGCTCCTCGGCCCCAACGGCGCCGGCAAGACCACGCTCGTACGCAGCAGGACATCGCCCTGCGCCGCCCCACCCTCGACGAGGTCTTCCTGCACCTCACCCACCGGCCCGCCAAGGAGGAGACGACCGTATGAGCACAGCTACGGCACCGGCGCCCCGTACCGCCATCCGTACCGCCGGGTGGGTCGTTGCGGACTCCTGGACCATGACCCGCCGGGGGCTTTCGCACTGGGCCCGGCAGCCCGTCCAGGCCGTCGTGGGCCTGGCCTTCCCCGTGATGATGCTGGTGATGATCGGCGCCGGACTGGCGATGGGCTGGCGGTGGCACGGCGGCTTCGGTGACGCGCTGTACGCGGTGGGGCTGCTGCTCCTGCTGCGCTTCGCGATGCTGTGGATCGGCATCCACCTGGCCCTGGTGGCGGGCAAGCCGGAACTCGTCCAGGCCGTACAGATCCTGGTCTGGCCCGTCGGCTTCCTCTCCAGCGCCTTCGTCTCCCCGGCGTCCATGCCCGGCTGGCTGGGCGCGGTCGCCGAGTGGAACCCGATGTCCGCGACGGCGGGAGCGGTGCGCGAACTCTTCGGCAACCCGCGCTGGGCGGACGACAGCTGGGCCGCCCAGCACGCGGAACTCCTCGCCGTGGCCTGGCCGCTGGCGCTGCTCGCGGTGTTCTTTCCGCCGGCGGTGGGGGAGTTCGGGAGGAGGGGGAGGCGAGGAGGGTTACGCTTCCGTGAGTCCCCGGAGGTCGATGTCCACGGGAAACGGGATGCTCGTCACGAGCTTGTCCGTATGGATGTGCCGCTCGGGGCTGGGGGCGTAGACCCGCGACTCGGGATGCAGCCAGAACTCGTGCACGATGGGCAGGTCGTTCTCGTCACGTTCGATGCGCCAGTAGGAAGCGATGCCGGCTTCGGCGTACAGGGCCGGCTTGGCGAAGCGGTCGGCGAGGCGCGAGCCCTCCGAGACCACCTCCACAGCGAGTACGGCCTTGTCCACGGGAATCTGTTCCACCGTGCGGATATCGAGCCCCGTCTTGTCGAAGACCATCACGTCGGGCTTGGGGGCGTTGCGGTCATCGATCACCACGCACTGCTCGGAGTCCACGGCGAACGGTTCACGCCGGGCGCTCTGCAACTGGTAGTACAGCTGGTTCCGCACGCGGTTGTGCCACCACACGGCCATGCCTCGGACCACGATATTCCCATCCAGCAGTTCCCAGTCGAACGGCAGCTCCGAATCCTTCACCTGGCCATACGTCCAGCCGCCCGGCGGCCGGTGCATCCAGTTCTCCGGGGTGGCCCGCTCTCCCCGCCCTCGCTCGGCTTCTGCGGCCATTGCTGCTCCCATGTACCGGATCGTGTACGCGTTCGTGGCCACGCGTCCCGTGAACGACCGTAGCGCCACTCGTGCGGGTGACGAGGTGTGGCGCGCCCCGCCGGGGCGCACAGTGGACGGAGCGCCAACGGCCCGGTTGGGTGCGGGTTTGACAACTGTTCCGTACAGGTATTGCGCGGGCCGGGCCGCGAACTTAGGCTTACCTAACTTATGCGGTGACGGGGGTACGGATCCGCCGGACCCGCCGTGCCGTCCTCCGGGCCGTCCGACCGGCGCGGAAACGGCGTCCTAGGCGACCCGAAGGAGCGGACGTGGAAGCGAACGAGGAACGGGCGACAACGGCACGCGCAGCTCGAAGCACCGTCTCCCAGTTGCTGTTCGGGCAGCTGGCCACCTACGCCGTCGGCGCCGCCGTCCGGCTCGGCGTCTTCGACCGGCTCGGCGACGGCACCCGTACGGCGGACGACGTGGCGGCCGCGTCCGGCACCCACCCGCAGGCCACGCTGCGCCTGCTGCGCGCCCTGGCCGGGCTGGACCTGCTGGTCGAACACGAACCGGGCGTCTTCGAGGCCACTGCCGCCGGGGCGCTGCTGCGCAGCGACACCCGGGACTCCATGGCCGCGCTGGCCCGCATCTTCAGCGAGCCGGTCATGACCCGCGCCAGGGAGCGCATGGAGGACAGCGTCCGCAGCGGCGCGCCCGCCTTCGACGCGATCTTCGGTACGGACTTCTTCAGCCACCTCAAGGGCGAGCCGGAGCTGTCGGAGGTGTTCAACACGGCCATGGGCCAGGGCACCAGGATCGCCGCGCAGGACGTGCCGTCGCACTACGACTTCGGCCGGTTCTCCACCATCGTGGACGTGGGCGGCGGCGACGGGACCCTGCTCGCCGCCATCTTGCGGGCCCACCCGGCACCGCGCGGCATGATCTACGACACCGCCGAGGGCCACGCCCAGGCCGCCGCCAAGCTGGCCGCCGAGGGCGTCGCCGACCGCGTGACGCTGGAGACCGGCGACTTCTTCGCGGCCGCACCGCCGGGCGGCGACCTGTACGTACTGAAGAGCGTCATCCACGACTGGAACGACGAGCAGTGCGCGGCCATCCTGGGCCACATCCGGGACGTCCTGCCCGTGGACGGGCGGCTGCTGATCATCGAGCCGGTGCTCGCCGACACCGTGCAGCCCGGCGCGCCCGGCCTGGCCTACCTGAGTGACCTGAACATGCTGGTCAACGTGGGCGGCCGGGAGCGCACCCGGGCCGACTTCGAGGAACTGTGCGCCACGGCCGGCTTCAAGATCACCGGTCTCACCCCGCTGCCGGTTCCGGACCCGTACGTCCTCATCGAGGCCGCGGCGGTCTGAGCCGGTACGGACCGGCCCGGCCCCGGCCGGCCGGTCCGCCAGGCGCCGCCCGGCAACCTGCCCGGCCGGGCGGCGCCGGTATGCCCGTACGACGCCGCCCGCCGCGGCAGCCCGTCCAGGGGTCAGCCGGTGCCGGCCAGGGACAGCTTCGCCGCGAAGCCCAGGAACGCCGTGCCGGCGGCGGCGGAGAGGCCGGCGGTGAGGCGCTTGCGGCGGCGGAAGGTGGCGGCCAGGTAGGTGCCGCTGAAGATCAGGACGGAGAGGTAGGTGAGGCTGAAGAGCTGGGCCCAGGCGCCGAGGGCGAGGAAGGAGAGCGCGGGGTGGGCGTACTGGGGATCGACGAACTGGACGAAGAAAGAGATGAAGAAAAGGATGGCTTTGGGGTTGAGAAGGCTGATGACCAGGGCGCGGCGGTAGGGGCGTTCCTTGGCCGGTTTCGGGGTCTCGGCGGACTTCGCGCGCAGGGCCTTGGCGGCCTCGCGGTCGCGCCACAGCGACCACGCGCCGCGCAGCATGCCCACGGCCAGCCAGGTCAGGTAGCCCGCGCCGGCGAATTTCACGATGCTGAAGAGGAGAGGGCTGGCCTGGAGGAGCGACGCGACGCCGCCTGCCGACAGGGTCATCAGGATCGTGTCGCCGCACAGGACGCCGGCCGCGGCGCGGTAGGCGGTGCGCGGGCCGCGTCGGGCCGCGACGGAGACGACGTACAGCGAGTTCGGCCCCGGCAGCAGCACGATGAGCGCGAGGCCCGCCAGATAGGTCGGAAGATCGGTTATCCCCAGCATGGCGGCAGGATGTCACTCACGTCCCATCAGTCCCAGAGGTTTCCGGTATACGGACTTGCACCTCACGTGGCGTGAGGGCTCACCGTGTAGTGCGTACCGAGAAGGAGGGCGGGGGCAGTGAGCTACTCCGTAGGACAGGTCGCCGGGTTTGCCGGTGTGACGGTGCGCACTTTGCACCATTACGACGAGATCGGGCTGCTGGTGCCGGGGGAGCGCAACCACGCGGGCCACCGGCGCTACGGCGAAGCCGATCTCGACCGGCTCCAGCAGATCATGTTCTACCGGGAGCTCGGCTTCCCGCTCGACGAGGTGGCGGCTCTCCTGGACGATCCGGACGCCGATCCGCAGGAACACCTGCGGCGGCAGCACGCGCTGCTGAGCGAACGGATCGGCAAGCTCCAGGCGATGGCCGCCGCCGTCGAACACGCCATGGAGGCACGCAAGATGGGGATCAACCTCACGCCCGAGGAGAAGTTCGACGTGTTCGGGGACTTCGACCCGGACGAGCACGCCGACGAAGTGCGCGAGCGGTGGGGGCACACCGACGCGTACAAGGAATCGCAGCGCCGGACGGCCTCGTACACGAAGGAGGACTGGAAGCGGCTGACGGAGCGGCTCGACGCCGTTCACCGCAAGATGGCGGAGACGATGGAGCGCGGGGTGCCGGCCGACTCGGCGGAGGCGATGGACGTGGCCGAGGAGCACCGCCGGTTCATCTCGTCCGGCTACTACGACTGCTCGCACGAGCTGCACACCTGTCTCGGCGAGATGTACGTCGCGGACGAGCGCTTCACCGCCACCTACGAGGCCATCCGGCCGGGGCTGGCCGGCTACCTGCGGGACGCGATCGTCGCCAACGCGGCCCGCGACAGCTGAGTCGTACGGGGCAGGAGAGAGTTACGGGTCTCCACGAGCGTCTTCGTCAGGCCCTTCAGCTCGCCGCCCACCGTCGATTTCAGGCCGGCCCCCCGACCCGGCTGCCCAGGGGGCGCGAGCGCACCGTCAGGCCGAAGACCTCGCCGATGACCCGCTGTACGGTGAGCCCGCCGGGGCGGCTGTGCCGGGACCCCGTGGACCGTTACCGGACGGCTGGAACCAAGCCCCGCCGTCCGGCGTTGATAGCTTTGGGCCGCACACTGCGCCTGTATCCCCGTCGCACCGCACGATCCGGCGCCCTCGACCCAGGAGCTTTCACCCCGTGAATACTCTCGCGCTCGGCCCCCAGTGGCTGGACCCGGACTACCTGATCGGCACGTTCGGGCTGATCGGCGTGCTGATCATCGTCTTCGCGGAGTCCGGCCTGCTGATCGGGTTCTTCCTGCCGGGCGACTCGCTCCTGTTCACCACCGGCCTGCTGGTGACGACCAACAAGCTGGACACGCCGCTGTGGCTGGTGTGCCTGCTCGTCGTGATCGCGGCGGTCCTCGGCGACCAGGCCGGATTCCTCTTCGGCCGCAAGGTCGGGCCCGCGCTCTTCAAGCGCCCGGACTCCAGGCTCTTCAAGCAGGAGAACGTGGAGAAGGCGCACGAGTTCTTCGAGAAGCACGGCCCGAAGTCGCTGATCCTGGCCCGCTTCGTGCCGGTCGTGCGGACCTTCACGCCCATCATCGCGGGCGTCAGCAAGATGAACTACCGCTCGTTCATCACCTTCAACCTCGTCGGCGGCGCGCTGTGGGGGGCCGGTGTCACGCTGCTCGGCGCCGCCCTCGGCAACATCGAGTTCGTCCACCGGCACATCGAGCTGATCCTCGTCGCGATCGTGCTGATCTCGGTCGTCCCGATCGCCATCGAGTACCTGCGCGCCCGCGGCAAGAACAAGAAGGCCGCGGCCCAGGCGCCGTACGACCCGGTCGGCGCCGTGCAGGCGCCGGTACGGCCCGCCCACGACGGCCGGCGCGGGCGGCACGCCAAGCGGTGATCTTCAAGGCCCCGGCGGGGGGGGCCCCCCCCCCCCGGGGGGGGGGGGGGCCCCCCCCCGGGGGGGGCCCGCCCCCCCGGCCCCCCCCGCGCGGGCCAGGGGGGGGGTAGATAGCT
>NZ_JBIRJY010000002.1:72980-83846 GCF_044329785.1 Streptomyces sp. NPDC017529 | reverse complement strand
GGGGCGGCGCGGTGCCGGCGCCGGTCGGGCCCGCCCCCGCCGGCCGGCGGGGGGGGCCCGCCACGCGGTGTTCTCCACGGCCCGGGCGGGGCCCGCCCGCGCCGCGTGCCGGGGCGGGCGGCCACCGCCGTGTGGGGCCCGGACCCGGCGAAACCGGCCGCGCGGAAAAGGGAGTGATTCATTCCGTTCGGCGGCCCTCCAGGAAGATCCGTATCTCGGGTTTCTCCTGGTGCGCAGGGGTAACTCGCAGCGCAGAAGAACCTCAGAGAGGGCCCCGCCCCGCGCGCCCCAGCCGACCATCAGGCATCGTGTTCCTGACGGTGGGCAGGAGGCGTACGAGGAGCGAAGAGACGTGGCGTCGGACGCACAACGGGGCCAGCGCGGAACCAACGGCACGAACAGGACGAACGGCGTGAACGGCGTCAGGGGCGCGCAGAGCGCCGGAAATGGCAAGAGCGGCGGCAGCGACCAGCCCGAGGACCGCAAGCCCCAGTCGGACGAGGCGCGCAGCGCCTTCGCCCCACCCCTCGGCATGCCCTACCCCCAGGTCGCCGAGGAGGAACACCCCACCTCCGAGTTCGCCCTCCCCGAGGGCCTGAAGCCGGAGGCACCTGCCGAGCCGGAAGGCTCCGCCTTCACCCAGCCCGCCGGCACCAGCAGCACCACGGGCCAGCACCAGCTGCCCGACCGGACCCCGGCCGGCTGGCCGGCCTTCACGCCGCCGCACGGCATCCCCGTCATCAGCCTCACCAAGCAGACGCCCTGGCAGGACCGCATGCGCACCATGCTGCGGATGCCGGTCGGCGAGCGGCCGGTCCCCGAGCGGGCGGAGCGCGCCGAGGAGAGCGGCCCCGCCGTACCGCGCGTGCTGGACCTGACGCTGCGTATCGGCGAGATCCTGCTGGCGGGCGGCGAGGGCGCGGAGGACGTGGAAGCCGCGATGTTCGGCGTCGCGCACGCCTACGGGCTGGAGCGGGTCGAGCCGACCGTCACCTTCACCCTGCTGTCGATCTCCTACCAGCCGTCGCTGGTCGACGACCCGGTGACGGCCAGCCGTACGGTACGGCGGCGCGGTGTGGACTACACCCGGCTGTCCGCGGTGTTCCGCCTCGTCGACGAGATCACCTCCGAGGGCATCACCCTGGAGGAGGCGTACCGCGGCCTGGCCGAGATACGCCGTAACCGTCACCCCTACCCGAGCTGGGCGCTCACCCTCGCCTCCGGGCTGCTGTCCGGCGCCGCGAGCATGCTGGTCGGCGGCCAGCTGATCGTCTTCATCGCGGCCGCCATCGGCTCGATGCTCGGCGACCGGCTGGCCTGGCTCGCCTCCAGCCGCGGGCTGCCGGAGTTCTACCAGTTCGTGGTCGCGGCCATGCCGCCGGCCGCCATAGGGGTCGCCCTCAGCTTCTCGCACGTCGCCGTACAGGCGTCCGCGGTGATCACCGGTGGGCTGTTCGCGCTGATCCCCGGGCGGGCGCTGGTGGCCGCCGTACAGGACGGCCTGACGGGCTACTACATCACCGCCTCGGCGCGCCTGCTGGAAGTCGGCTACCTCATCGTCGGCATCGTCATCGGCGTGCTCGCGGCGCTCTACATCGGGCTCCAGCTCAATCCGGAGTACCTCTACCCGGCGGCCGGGTTCGCCCTGTTCAACGACCCACCGGTGCAGATCGTGGCCGCCATGCTGCTGGCGCTGGCCTTCTGCGTCCTGCTCCAGCAGGAACGTCACACCGTCCTGTTCGCCACCCTCAACGGTGGCGTCGCGTGGGTCGTCTACGGCGCGCTCGCCAACGTCAGCAACATGAACGCGGTGCCCGCCACGGCCATCGCGGCCGGCCTCGTCGGCCTCTTCGGCCAGCTCCTCAGCCGCTACCGGTACGCCTCCGCGCTCCCGTACGTCACCGCCGCGATCGGGCCGCTGCTGCCCGGTAGCGCCACCTACTTCGGCCTGCTCAACTTCGCCCAGGGCGACATCGGGCCCGGCGTCTCGTCCCTGATCAAGGCCGCCTCCCTGGCACTGGCCATCGCCGTCGGCGTGAACCTCGGCGGCGAGGTCGCCCGCCTCTTCATGAAGTCGCCCGGCGCGACGCAGGAAGAGCCGGGCGACCGCCGCGCGGCGAAGCGGACGCGGGGCTTCTAGGGCGTACGCGAGGGCCCAGGACAGCGCAAGGGCGGCACTCGACCGACGAGTGCCGCCCTTTTTTCACCGCTCAAACGAGCCGCAGGATCAGTGGTGGGCGCCGCCCTGCGCCTCAAGGCGCTTGAAGGACGCCTCGATCTCGGCCTCGGCCTCGGCGCGGCCGACCCAGTCGGCGCCCTCGACGGACTTGCCGGGCTCCAGGTCCTTGTAGACCTCGAAGAAGTGCTGGATCTCCAGGCGGTCGAACTCCGACACGTGGTGGATGTCCCGCAGGTGCTCCACGCGCGGGTCGGACGCCGGGACGCACAGCAGCTTGTCGTCGCCGCCGGCCTCGTCGGTCATCCGGAACATGCCGATGGCGCGGCACTTGATGAGGCATCCGGGGAACGTCGGCTCGTCCAGAATGACCAGCGCGTCCAGCGGGTCGCCGTCCTCGCCGAGGGTGTTCTCGACGAATCCGTAGTCGGCGGGGTAGCTGGTCGAGGTGAAGAGGCGACGGTCCAGACGGATCCGTCCGGTCTCGTGGTCCACCTCGTACTTGTTCCGCGAACCCTTCGGGATCTCGATGGTGACGTCGAACTCCACGGGTGGCTCCTCCATGATCAACACATACGTCTGGTGATTAAGTGTCCCCCACGCAGGTGTGTGGTGGCGAAAGGGGCTGGTCCTAGGTGCCGGAGACCAGGTCGTGGCAGGTCAGGTGGCAGTCAGCGCGACGGTCGGCGCACCGTTGTGCCCGCTCGGCGCGGTCGGCGGGGTCCGCCGCCGTGTCCGCGACCCGTGCGGCGACCGGATCGGCGCGTTCCGCTTCCCGGTCCGCCGTGGGCTCCGCCAGTACCGCCTGGTGGGCCGCCTCCAAGCAGCAGCGGCAGACCGTACGGCTGACGGCGAGCTCCACCGTCCTGGGCCTGGTGGTCGCGGCCGGTGCGGTCGCGGCGGCCGGGCCCTGGGACTCGGGCCAGCGTACGGCCGAGCGGGCCCGGGCATCCGTGGCCGGCGGTACGGGTGGCGAGCGTCACGTCCCGGCCGGCCCGCCCAGCGCGCCTCCGGTACTGCCCGCGCTCGGCGCCGGCACCCCGCCGCTCCCCACCGCGCAGGCCCTTTCGGACCGGCTCACACCGCTCCTCAAGGACCCGGCGCTCGGCTCCCTGCGCACCGCCTCCGTGATGGACGCCGCGACCGGCCGCGAACTCTTCGGCGCCGAACCCGGCCGGGCGGCCACCCCGGCCTCGACGGTCAAGCTGGCCGTCGCCACCGCCGCGCTCTCCGCGCTCGGCCCCGAGCACCGCATCGACACCTCGGTCGTCGCGGACGCGGGCGGCGGCGTCGTCCTCGTGGGCGGCGGCGACCCCACCCTGACCGCCCGCGCGTCCACGGAGGATGCCCAGGACCGGCCCGCCAGCCTCCGCACACTGGCCGACGACACGGCCCGTACGCTCAAGAAGCGCGGCCCGACCAAGGTCCGCCTCGGGTACGACACCTCGGCCTACACGGGCCCCCGCCTGCACCCCATCAGCCCCAACGAGAACATCGCCCCCGTCGTCCCCCTCATGGCCGACGAAGCACGTCTCGACCGTTCCGAGCACGGCCCCGCGCCCCGCGACACCGACCCGGCCGCCGCGGCCGCCCGTACCTTCGCGCAGCTGCTCCAGGACCGCGGCATCACGGTCGACGGCGCCCCCGTACCGACCGAGGTCCCGGCCAAGGCACCGCGACTCGCCACCACCCGCTCACTGCCGCTCGCCGCGCTCGTCGAACGGATGCTCACCCACAGCGACAACGACATCGCCGAGGCGCTCGCCCGCCAGACGGCCCTCGCCACCGGCGAACCGGCCAGCTTCGAAGGCGCGGGCCGGGCCGTGAGCAAGACCCTGGCCCGCCTGAAGCTGCCGCCGGCCGGCACCGTCTTCGCGGACGGCAGCGGCCTGGACCGCGGCGACAAGGTGTCGGCGGGCCTGCTCTCCCGCCTCCTCGTCCTGGCCACCTCCCCCGACCACCCCGAACTCCGCCCCGTCGCCACCGGCCTGCCGGTCGCCGGATTCACCGGCACACTCAGCGGCCGCTACACGGGCGAGAAGGCGGGCGCCGGCACCGTACGCGCCAAGACCGGCACCCTCACCGGCGTGAACACCCTCGCCGGCACGGTCGTCGACACCGACGGCCGCCTCCTGGTCTTCGCCTTCATGACCAACAACACCACCGACCCCCAGGCAGCCCAACAGGCACTGGACCGCCTGGCCTCAGAGGTGGCCAACTGCGGCTGCCGTTGAGTCCCACCACGACCGGCAGCCGACCACCGAGATCACCTTCCGCGCACCTTCGCATTCGCCCCACCACGCCAGGGGGCGGGCCGGAGCGGCCTGCCGCGCAGGCCGTCGGCTACCCCCAGCGGATGCGCCCACGTACCGTGAACCCATGACGAGCATCGGTGGTGTGGAGATGGTCGACTGGAATCTCGCGGTAGCGACCGCGACCCGGTTCGTACGGCCGGGGCCAGAGGTGAGCCGGGACGAGGCGCGGGCGATCGTGGCCGAGTTGCGGCGGCATGCGAAGTCCTCCGAGGAACATGTGCGCGCGTTCACCCGCATGGTGCAGCCGGAGGGGGAGGGTGAGCCCGGGGCGGGGCACGACACGCCCGTACTGGTGGTGGACCGGCCCGGCTGGATCAGGGCGAACGTGGCGGGCTTCCGGGAGGTGCTGAAGCCGCTGCTGCAGAAGATGGAGGAGCGCCGTTCCTCCCTTCCCGGCGGCGCGGTGCTGGGGGCCGTGGGCGGCAAGGTGACCGGTGTCGAACTGGGCATGCTGCTGTCGTTCCTGGCCTCGCGGGTCCTCGGCCAGTACGAGACGTTCGCGCCCGCGTCCCGTGACCTGCCGGCCGCGGCGCAGGGCGGCCGGCTGCTGCTGGTCGCCCCGAACATCGTCCACGTCGAGCGGGAGCTGGAGGTGGACCCGCACGATTTCCGCATGTGGGTGTGCCTTCACGAGGAGACGCACCGTACGCAGTTCACGGCCGTGCCGTGGCTGCGGGACCACATCGAGGGCGAGATCCAGTCCTTCCTCGGCGAGACCGAGATCGACCCGGGCACGCTGCTGGAGCGGCTGCGGGAGGCGGCCCAGTCGCTGACCGGCGGCCGCCCCGAGGGCGAGGAGGGCGACGACGGGGGCCGCAGTTTCGTGGACCTGGTGCAGACCCCGGCGCAGCGGGAGATCCTCGGCCGGCTGACGGCGGTGATGTCGCTCCTGGAGGGGCACGCCGACTACGTGATGGACGGCGTCGGCCCGGACGTGGTGCCGTCGGTCGCCGAGATCCGGGAGAAGTTCCAGAAGCGGCGCGCGAGCGGCGCGGGCCGGCTCGACCAGGCGTTGCGCAAGCTGCTGGGGCTGGACGCGAAGCTGCGCCAGTACCGGGACGGCGAGCGGTTCGTACGGGCCGTGGTGGACGAGGTCGGCATGGACGGCTTCAACCGGGTGTGGACGTCGCCGAACACTCTCCCGACGAAGCAGGAGATCGCCAAACCGGCGGACTGGGTCGCGCGGGTGCACCGCTGAGGGGGCATGGCCCCGCGGGGCGGAGTTGTGAGCTGGGCGCACCGCGGGGCGGGTGAACGCTCCCTGCTGTCACTCTTCTGAGGGACCGTGAGCGAAGGATAGGCGTGCAATGCTCAGGGAACGGCTCGTCTCTGTCACCATCTAGGCACTCTGTGTGACGAAGAGCCGTGTACGGGCCGAGGCCCTCAGCTGACGATTGGAAACGGACATGGGTCCCCATCCAGCGGTCGCCGCGATACGCGTGGCGGTCCGCCGCGTGCTTCACGACGTACTGAACCACCACTCCTCGCAGGTCCCGGCCCCCGGCCGCGCCGTCGGCGCGCCGCTCGTGTCCGCCGGGGCGCCGCTGCCGCCCGCCGCGCCGGACGAGCCCCCGCTCGTGCTCGTCGCCTGCTCCGGCGGCGCCGACTCCATGGCACTCGCCTCCGCGCTGGCTTTCGAGGCCCCCAGGCTGGGCGTACGGGCCGGCGGCATCACCGTCGACCACGGCCTCCAGGACGGCTCCGACACCCGCGCCGCCGAGGTCGTCGCGCGCCTGCGCTCCCTCGGCCTCGACCCGGTCGACGCGGTCGCCGTCGAGGTGGGGCGGGCCGGCGGGCCCGAGGCCGCCGCCCGGGACGCCCGTTACGCCGCGCTGGACGCCGCCGCCGAGCGGCACGGCGCCGCCGCCGTCCTCCTCGGCCACACCCGCGACGATCAGGCAGAGACGGTCCTGCTGGGTCTCGCCAGGGGCTCCGGCACCCGTTCGCTGTCCGGCATGGCGGCGAAGACGGGCCGCGGCGGACGCTACCGCCGCCCCTTTCTGGAGGTCGACCGCCAGACCGCCCGCAAGGCGTGCCTGATCCAGTCGCTGCCCGTGTGGGAGGACCCGCACAACGCCGACCCGCTCTACACGCGCTCCCGGCTGCGCCACGAGGGCCTGCCCGCGCTGGAGAAGGCGCTCGGCAAGGGTGTCGTGGAGGCCCTCGCCCGTACCGCCCAGCTCTCCCGGGACGATGCCGACGCCCTGGACTCCTGGGCCGCCGAAGCGGAGCGCACGGTGCTCGACGACCGCGGCACCCTCGACGTCGCCGGGCTGTACGCGCTGCCCGCCGCGGTCCGCCGCCGGGTGCTGCGCAGGGCCGCCATCTCGGCCGGCGCCCCGGCCGGTTCGCTCTTCGCCCGGCACGTCGAGGAAGTGGACCGGCTGATCACCGGCTGGCGCGGGCAGGGGACCGTGAACCTCCCCGGGCGCGTGGGTGTGCGACGGCAGGGTGGCAGACTGGTGATCCGGCAGGGCTGAGCCGCAGGACACCGATGGGCGCCGCCCCGCTTCACGAGTCTCACGACACCGAACCGAGCGAGAGTGGCACGGGTGGACGACAAGGACATGGGCTCCGACCTTCAGTCGGTGCTCATCAGCAAGGAAGAGATCGACGCGAAGCTGGCGGAGCTGGCTGCGAAGATCGACGCGGAGTACGCGGGCAAGGACCTGCTCATCGTCGGCGTCCTCAAGGGCGCGGTGATGGTCATGGCGGACCTGGCGCGCGCGCTGTCCAACCCCGTGACGATGGACTGGATGGCCGTGTCGTCGTACGGCGCGGGCACCCAGTCCTCCGGAGTGGTGCGCATCCTCAAGGACCTCGACACCGACATCAAGGGCAAGCACGTCCTGATCGTCGAGGACATCATCGACTCCGGTCTGACGCTGTCCTGGCTGCTGTCGAACCTGGGCTCGCGCGAGCCCGCCAGCCTGGAGGTCTGCACGCTGCTGCGCAAGCCGGACGCGGCCAAGGTCGCCATCGACGTGAAGTGGATCGGCTTCGACATCCCCAACGAGTTCGTCGTCGGCTACGGCCTGGACTTCGCGGAGAAGTACCGCAACCTGCCGTTCGTCGGCACGCTCGCGCCGCACGTCTACGGCGGCTGAGCGGCGCCCGCCAGCCCGGCCGCCCGCGCGGCGGCCGGGGGCCCGGACCGGCCGGTGCCCGGCGGCGGGAACCCCGTGGGGTTTCCCGCCGTTGGAGCAGGGAGAACGGCATCCGAAGCTGCATTGTTAACCGTGGGCGGCGTCGTCGGGTGACAATGCTGGGGTACCGTCCGAAGGTCAGTCTTTTTTCGGGCCAGTAATACACCGTACGCACGACCAGCCCTCCACAGGGCTGTTGTGCCTCACTGTGGCAGGAGGGACGGGGCTCAGAGGGCTCCGTATGGATGGACGTGAAGCGATACTTCCGTGGGCCGGTCATGTGGATCGTGCTGGCCGTCCTCGCCGTGGTCGTGTTGATGCAGGTCGTCGGCTCGTCCGGCGGCTACAAGACGGTGGACACCGGTCAGGTCGTCAAGGCGATCACTGACAACAAGGTGAAATCCGCCGAGCTGACGACCGGCGACGAGAACAAGATCAAGGTCGAGCTGTCGGGCGACAACAAGGTCGACGGCTCCAACAAGCTCCAGGCGAGCTACATCGGCGACCAGGGCGTCGACCTGGCCAAGACCCTGCAGGCCAGGTACCAGACCGGCGAGATCAAGGACGGGTACACCGTCTCCCCGTCGAAGCAGAACCCCTTCGTCGGCGTGCTGCTCTCGCTGCTCCCGTTCGTACTGATCGTCGTGGTCTTCCTGTTCCTGATGAATCAGATGCAGGGCGGCGGCTCCCGGGTGATGAACTTCGGGAAGTCCAAGGCCAAGCTGATCACCAAGGACACGCCGAAGACGACGTTCTCGGACGTCGCGGGGTCGGACGAGGCCGTCGAGGAGCTCCACGAGATCAAGGAGTTCCTCCAGGAGCCGGCGAAGTTCCAGGCCGTCGGCGCCAAGATCCCCAAGGGTGTGCTGCTGTACGGCCCGCCCGGTACGGGCAAGACGCTGCTCGCGCGCGCCGTGGCCGGCGAGGCGGGCGTCCCGTTCTACTCGATCTCCGGCTCCGACTTCGTCGAGATGTTCGTCGGTGTCGGCGCCTCCCGGGTCCGTGACCTGTTCGAGCAGGCCAAGGCGAACGCCCCGGCGATCGTCTTCGTCGACGAGATCGACGCCGTCGGCCGGCACCGCGGCGCGGGCCTCGGCGGCGGACACGACGAGCGCGAGCAGACGCTGAACCAGCTCCTCGTCGAGATGGACGGCTTCGACGTGAAGGGCGGCGTCATCCTGATCGCCGCCACGAACCGCCCGGACATCCTGGACCCGGCGCTGCTGCGCCCCGGCCGCTTCGACCGGCAGATCGCCGTCGACCGTCCGGACATGCAGGGCCGCCTGGAGATCCTCAAGGTCCACCAGAAGGGCAAGCCGGTCGCGCCGGACGTCGACCTGGCGGCCGTCGCCAAGCGCACCCCCGGCTTCACCGGTGCCGACCTGTCCAACGTGCTGAACGAGGCCGCCCTGCTGACGGCCCGCAGCGACGCCAAGCTGATCGACAACAAGTTCCTGGACGAGGCGATCGACCGCGTGGTGGCCGGTCCGCAGAAGCGGACCCGGATCATGTCCGAGAAGGAAAAGAAGATCACCGCGTACCACGAGGGCGGACACGCCCTGGTCGCGGCCGCTTCGCCGAACTCGGACCCGGTCCACAAGATCACGATCTTGTCCCGCGGCCGGGCCCTGGGCTACACCATGGTCCTCCCGGACGAGGACAAGTACTCGACCACGCGCAACGAGATGCTCGACCAGCTCGCGTACATGCTCGGTGGCCGCGCGGCCGAGGAACTGGTCTTCCACGACCCGACCACGGGCGCCGCGAACGACATCGAGAAGGCGACCGCGACGGCCCGTGCCATGGTCACGCAGTACGGCATGACCGAGCGGCTCGGCGCGATCAAGTTCGGCTCCGACAACTCCGAGCCGTTCCTGGGCCGTGAGATGGGTCACCAGCGCGACTACTCCGAAGAGGTCGCCGCGCTGGTCGACGAAGAGGTCAAGAAGCTGATCGAGACCGCGCACAACGAGGCGTGGGAGATCCTGGTCGAGAACCGCGACGTCCTCGACAACCTGGTTCTGGAGCTCCTGGAGAAGGAGACCCTGAACAAGGAAGAGGTCGCCGAGGTCTTCAAGCACATCGTCAAGCGCCCGGCCCGCCCGGCGTGGACCGGCTCCTCGCGGCGTACGCCGTCGACGCGCCCGCCGGTGCTGTCGCCGAAGGAACTGGCGCCGGCCAACGGCTCGGCCCCCTCGGCCTCCGGTGTCTCGACCGAGAAGACCGAGGCCCCCGAGGAGCAGAACCCCGAGGCCTGACCGCTCCGCGAGCGGTGAAGACAAGGCGATGACCGGGTCCGCCCGGCAGGAGACCGGGTCCGTACGGAACGTTCCGTACGGACCCGGTCTTCGTCGTGAGGCATCCCGTATGCCGGTTTCCGCGCGGACCCTCACCGGCCCCGGAATGAAAGCCGCGCCTCAGGGGTTCTAGCCTGAACGGGTGGTACTCCGCGTGTGGAGTGAGCGCAACTGGGACCAGGAACGAGGCACAAGATGACCGATCCGGTGACGCTGGCCGGCGACGGCAAGATCGGCGAGTTCGACGAGAAGCGTGCCGAGAACGCCGTGCGCGAGCTCTTGATCGCGGTCGGCGAGGACCCGGACCGTGAGGGCCTCCTGGAGACGCCGGCCCGCGTGGCGCGCGCGTACAAGGAGATCCTGGCGGGGCTGCGCCAGGAGCCCGAGGACGTTCTGACGACCACCTTCGACCTGGGGCACGACGAGATGGTCCTGGTCAAGGACATCGAGATCGTCTCGCTGTGCGAGCACCACCTGCTGCCGTTCCACGGGGTGGCGCACGTCGGCTACATCCCGGCCGACAGCGGCAAGATCACCGGGCTGTCCAAGCTGGCCCGCCTGGTCGAGGTCTTCGCCCGCCGCCCCCAGGTGCAGGAGCGCCTGACCACCCAGATCGCGGACTCCCTGATGCGCATCCTGGAGGCGCGCGGCGCCATCGTGGTGATCGAGGCCGAGCACATGTGCATGTCGGTGCGCGGCATACGCAAGCCGGGCGCCAAGACGACCACCTCGGCCGTCCGCGGCCAGCTGCGGGACGCCTCGACCCGTGCCGAGGCGATGAGCCTGATACTGGCGCGCTGAGAGCCTGTGCCATACGAAGCGGGGGGGGGGCGGGGGTTTTGGGCCCCCGGGCCCCCCCCCCTCGTTTGGCAACCGCCCCCGGGGCGGGGGGGCGACCCGGGGTGGGGGCCGCCCCACCCCACAAAGCGGCG
>NZ_JBIRJY010000002.1:0-72970 GCF_044329785.1 Streptomyces sp. NPDC017529 | reverse complement strand
CCACGCGGGGGTGCGCCCCCCCCGGGGCCGTGGGTTGGGCCTTCATCGGGGCGGTTGTAGGGCGTTTCCAAACCTCCGGGGGGGGGCCCGGGGGTTTGCGCCCCCGGGCCCCCGCCCGCTTCGTATGCATCCCGCCCCGGGGGCGTGGCGTCACGCCTTGAGGTGGCCGCCCATCCACTCCAAGGCGGCGGGTATCTCACGGCGCCAGGTGTTGAAGTTGTGGCCGCCGCTGTCGAGGATGATCGACGCGATCCGGCCGGGCGACTTGGTCTGCTGGATGAACTTCAGCGTGTCCTTGTAGTTGGACTCGCCCTGCTTGCTGGAGGTGACGAGGAGGTTCACCGGTGCCGCGGGCAGGTTTTTCTGCCGCCACAGCAGGTTGTTCTCCCGCTCCAGCTGCTTGTCGCCGCCGAACAGGTCGCCGGTCTCCGCGTCGTGAGCGGCCTTGTAGTCGCCGGAGAGGGCCACACCGGTGGAGAACGTCTTCGGGTGGCGCATCGTCATCTTCAGGGCGCAGTAGCCGCCCGTGGAGTCGCCGATGATGCCCCAGTTCCGGGCTTCGGTACCGACCCGGTAGTGGCCGGCTATGTCGTGCCGGACGTCGTGGGTGAAGAAGGTCTCGGCCTGCGGGCCGTTCGGGACGTCCACGCACTCCGTGTCCCGCCCCGGTACGACGGTCGGGCGCATCATCACCAGTATGGTCGGCTGCGTCTTGTTCTTGCGGACCAGCTCGTGCTGGCTCTGCGGGAAGTGCAGCTTCTTGTACAGGGCCTCCGCGGTGCCCGGGTAGCCGGTCAGCACCACGGAAGCGGGGAATCGTTTCTTCGCGTACTTGGCCTGGAAGTACTGCGGCGGCAGATAGACGAACGCCGGGCTGTTGATCTTGGACTTCTCGCCCAGGAGCATCACCTTGTCTATCCGGCCGCCCACATGGGGCTTGTTCCCGCCGGGCACGCTGACGTGCTCGCTGCCGAGCGTCTTCAGCTTGGTGCCGTTCGGGCCGGTCTCGTAATTGGTCACCACCCCCGGTTCCTGCTCCTGGCCGAAGAGGTCCGCCCACGATGCGTAGAAACCGAACGAATTGTTCGCCGCGAGGCCGATCGCGGCGAAGATCGACAGCTGGGTGGCCAGCAGCAGGCCGACGCGGCCGAGCAGCGTGCGCCAGTTGGCCTTGGACAGGCGCGGCCACAGCCAGATGGTGAGAACAAAGAGCGCTACCGCGAAAAAGACGGCCAGGAGTAGCACTTTTTTGCTGGTGAGACCCATGTGGTGCTTTCTTCCGGGCGGCCGGTCATCCGTGCCGCAGGTGGAACCCCGGGCCCTGAAACGCCGTCATACAGGGCGCAAAAGTCCAGATGCTGCGACTAAGACTCGCACGTTCTCTCGACCGGGGCGACGGGAAAGTAATGTCTGACAGGCTAGATGGCGAAAAGTCCGGGACGGTTGCGTGGCGTCCGCCACGCTGGCTGCGCGGCCCCCGCCCGGAAAAAGTGCCACCGCTGGTGGGGACGGCCGGAGCGGTCGTCGGCCTGCTGAACCTGGTGGCCGGGCTCTTCCCCCGGTTCCGGCACAGCCGGCTGCACGCCCTGGCCGAGGTACTGCCGGGCGCCGTGAGCGCTCTGGCGGCCGCCTCCTCCATCGTCGTCGGCATCCTGCTCCTGATGCTCGCCCACGGCCTCAAACGGCGTAAGCGCCGCGCCTGGGTGGCGGCCGTCTCGCTGCTCCCGGTGGGCATCGCGGCCCAGCTCGTCTACCGGCACTCCGTCGTCGGGGCGGCCCTCTCGCTGGCCCTGCTGGCCTTCCTGGTGTGGCACCGGCGCGCCTTCGAGGCGCTGCCGGACCCGCGCAGCCGGGTGAAGGCCCTGCTGAACTTCGTCGCTCTCGGGGGCATCAGCTTCGGCCTCGGCCTGGTCATCGTGAACTCCCACCCGCACAAGATCATCGGCGACCCGTCGGTGTGGGAGCGGTTCAAGCACGTCATGTGGGGCCTCTTCGGCTTCGAGGGCCCGGTCCGGTACGTGAACAACGTCGACTACACCGTCGGCTACTCCCTCGGAGCGCTCGGCCTGCTGACCGTCGCCACCACCGCCTACCTGGCCTTCCGCCCCGAGCACCCGGCCGCCAGGCTCACCGGGCAGGACGAGGAGCAGCTGCGCGAGCTGCTCGCCAGGCACGGCGGCCGCGACTCCCTCGGCTACTTCGCCCTCCGCCGCGACAAGGGCGTGGTCTTCTCGCCGACCGGCAAGGCCGCCGTCTGCTACCGGGTCATATCCGGCGTGATGCTCGCCAGCGGCGACCCGATCGGCGACGTGGAGGCCTGGCCGGGCGCCATCGAGCGCTTCATGGAGGAGGCCAGGGCGCACTCCTGGACCCCGGCCGTCACCGGCTGCAGCGAGACCGGCGGCCAGGTCTGGACCCGCGAGACCGGTATGGACGCGCTGGAGCTGGGCGACGAGGCGATCGTGGACGTCGCCGACTTCACCCTCACGGGCCGCTCGATGCGCAACGTACGCCAGATGGTCAAGCGCATCGAGCGCAACGGGTACGAGACCCGGGTGCGGCGGGTGCGCGACCTGGAGCCCGAGGAGCTGGCGCGCGTCCAGCAGGCCGCCGACGCCTGGCGCGACACCGACACCGAGCGCGGCTTCTCCATGGCGCTGGGCCGCATCGACGCCGAGCGGGACGGTGACGCGGTGATCGCCACGGCCCACCTGGCGCCGGCCGAGGGCGAGGAGCCCGGCCCGTTCGGCGACCTGAAGGCGATGCAGCACTACGTGCCGTGGGGCAAGGACGGCATCTCGCTGGAGCTGATGCGCCGCGACCGCTCCGCCGACCCCGGCATGAACGAGCTGCTGATCGTGGCCTCCCTCCAGGCCGCCCCGGACCTGAAGATCAAGCAGGTGTCGCTGAACTTCGCGGTCTTCCGCTCCTCCCTGGAGCGCGGCGAGAAGCTGGGCGCGGGCCCGGTGATCCGCGTCTGGCGCGGCATGCTGATCTTCCTGTCCCGCTGGTACCAGATCGAGTCGCTGTACAAGTTCAACGACAAGTTCCGCCCGCGCTGGGAGCCGCGCTTCGTGGTCTTCCGCAACAGCCGGGACATCCCGCGCATCGGCCTGGCCGCGCTCCAGGCCGAGGGCTACCTGGAGCTGGGCCTGCCGCGGGTGCTGCGCCGCCGCAAGGCCGCCGAGCCGCGGCCGTGCGCGCACAACGAGGAGCGCATCAGCGCGGACGAGGTCGAGCGGGCGGCGTGAGAACCGCAGGCGCGGCCTGTCCCGTACCCGTACGCCGTCCGTTCCCTCCAGGGGGCGGGCGGCGCCCCGTTTTCCCCGCGCGCCCTAGGCTGGTCGTATGAGTACCTTGCGCGGCCGGGTGGCCGGACTTCCGGACTTCGACCGCTGCGCGGTGATGGGCGTGGTGAACGTGACGCCCGATTCGTTCTCCGACGGCGGGCAGTGGTTCGACACCGAGCTGGCCGTCAAGCACGGCCTGGACCTGGTGGCGCAGGGCGCCGACCTGGTGGACGTGGGCGGCGAGTCGACGCGGCCCGGCGCGGCCCGGGTGGACGAGGCGGAGGAACTGCGCCGGGTCGTCCCCGTCGTACGGGAGCTGTGCGCCGCCGGCGCCCTGGTGTCCGTGGACACCATGCGGGCCTCGGTCGCCGAGCAGGCCGTGGCGGCCGGCGCGCGGCTGGTCAACGACGTGAGCGCGGGCGCCGCCGATTCGGCGATGGTGCCGGTGGTGGCCGCGGCCGGGGTGCCGTTCGTGGTCATGCACTGGCGCGGCCGGTCCATCGACATGAACAACCGGGCGGTGTACGGGGACGTCGTCACCGAGGTCGTCGGTGAGCTGCGCCGGAGCCTGGAGCGGGCGGTGGACGGCGGCATCGACCCCGAGAGCATCGTCGTCGACCCCGGTCTCGGCTTCGCCAAGGAGGCCGGGCACGACCTCGCGCTGATCGCGCACCTGGCGCGGCTGCGGGAGCTGGGCCGTCCCTTGCTGGTGGCCGCTTCGCGCAAACGTTTCCTGGGCAGGGTGCTGGCAGGGGACGCGCAGGCCGCCCCGCCGCCGGCCCGTGAGCGGGACGCGGCGACGGCCGCGGTGTCGGCGATCGTCGCGCGGGAGGGAGCCTGGGCGGTGCGGGTGCACGAGGTGCGCGCGAGCGCGGACGCGGTACGGGTGGCCCGGGCCGTGGAAGGCGCGGCGGACACGACGGATGCGACGAGGGTGACGGGCGCCGCGGGTGCGGCGGACGCGACGGGAGCGGTGTGAGTCCACGGACGGACGTCGAGCTGGTCGAGCAGGCGAACACCGACCTGTACGAGGCCATGGAGCGCGGTGATCACGCGGCCATGTCCGAGATGTGGCTGGACGGCCAGGTGAGCGTGGTGCACCCGGGCTGGCCGGTGCTGCGCGGGCGCGGCGAGGTGCTGCGCTCGTACGCCCTGATCATGGCGAACACCGAGTACATCCAGTTCTTCCTGACGGATGTGGAGATCGACGTCCTCGGTGACACCGCGCTGGTGACCTGCACGGAGAACATCCTCAGCGGCGGTCCCGCCGAGGAGGACGGCTCGGTCGGCCCGCTGATCGGCCAGCTGGTCGTCGCGACCAATGTCTTCCGGCGTACGGAGGAGGGCTGGCGGGTCTGGTCCCACCACGGCTCTCCCGTACTGGCGGACCGGGACGACGAGGACGAGGACGGGGAGGACGGCGACGGCGAGGGGCCCGGCGCGGGGGGCGTGGGCGGCGGGGTGTGAACGTGAAACCCGCGTGAAGACTTCGCGAGCTTTCGCGGGCGCCCCGGGAACCTGCCGTGGGCGGGGTATGGACGTCCTCCGGCCACCTCGGAGGACGGCTCCGGCCGGTTCGTCAGCGAAATGCGTCAGCAAGGTCGACTACGGCGCACCCGTTCGAGCCAAGTGCTCCACGGGTAGGGGTGGGACCGCGGGGCGGCGGGTAAGTGGCCGCGCGGACGGCCGCTCGACCGCCCCAGCGACGCCGCCTAGCAGTCGTGCGGGGCCTTGTCCATGGCCCCCGTGGGCAAGCACTGTCGGTGCTCGCAGGTAGATTCGATGACAGGGCGGCGTGCCGGACGAGTCTCTGGCCCCGCCCGGATTCCGACGATCAGTGGTACCAGAGGTGCCAATGGGACCAGTGGGAGTGTGATTCGCGTGGATCGTGTCGCGCTGCGTGGGCTGAAGGCCCGAGGGCACCACGGGGTGTTCCCCCGCGAACGCGAGGAGGGCCAGACCTTCATCGTGGACCTGGTGCTGGGCCTGGACACCCGCCCGGCGGCGGCGACCGACGATCTCGCGAAGACCGTGCATTACGGCGTCGTGGCGGAGGAGGTCGTGGCCGTCGTCGAAGGCGAGCCCGTCGACCTCATCGAGACGCTCGCGGAGCGCATCGCCGGCCAGTGCCTCAAGCATGAGGGGGTGCAGGAGGTGGAGGTGGTCGTCCACAAGCCGGACGCCCCGATCACCGTCCCCTTTGACGACGTGACCATCACCATCACCCGGAGCCGAGTATGACCAGCAGTGACCCGACCGTACAGCCGGTGCCCGCCTCCGTGGTGGAGCGGGTGGACGCGGCGGACGTGACGCTCTCCAACCCCAAACGCGCCGTGATCTCCCTCGGCAGCAACCTGGGCAACCGCCTGGAGACCATCCAGGGCGCGATCGACGCGCTGGAGGACACCCCGGGCGTGCGGGTCAAGGCCGTCTCGCCGGTGTACGAGACCGAGCCGTGGGGCGTGGACCCCGCGTCCCAGCCGACGTACTTCAACGCCGTGGTGCTCATCAAGACGACGCTGCCGCCCGCCTCGCTGCTGGAGCGCGGCCAGGCGATCGAGGAGGCCTTCGAGCGCGTCCGCGACGAGCGCTGGGGCCCGCGCACCATCGACGTCGACATCCTCGCGTACCAGGACGTCGTCTCAGAGGACCCGCTGCTGACCCTGCCGCACCCGCGGGCCCACGAGCGTGCCTTCGTCCTGGTGCCGTGGTACGACATCGACCCGGAGGCGGAGGTCCCGGGCCGTGGCGCGGTGGCCGAGCTGCTCTCGGCGGTCGGCCGCGACGGCGTCGTGCCGCGCGCCGACCTGGAACTTCGGCTGCCGGAGTAGCCGTTAGGCTCTGCGGACGCACGGACCGGCCCGCGGTCCGTTCCGGCCGGCACACGATCCGCACACGTACGAGGACGAGGGCACGAGGGGCGAACGCTCGGTGAAGCAGCTACACATCAAGGTGCTGGTCGGGCTGTTCCTGGCGGCCGGGGTGCTGGCGTGGGCCGGCGCCCGGATGTGGGACTCCCTCGGCACGCTCCCCAGCGTGCCGCTGGCGGCCCCCGTCGTGCTGGCCCTGATCGCCGCCGTACTGGCCGCCACCGCCCTGTCCCTGCGCGCCCGCCTGAACGCCCAGCGCGAGCGCAGGGCCGGCGCCAAGGGCGTCGACCCGCTGGTCGCCGCCCGCGCCGTCGTCTTCGGCCAGGCGAGCGCCCTGGTGGCCTCCCTGGTGTCCGGTCTCTACGGCGGCGTCGGCGTCTTCCTGCTGACCGCGGGACTGGACGTCGATCCCCGCCGCGACCAGGCCATCTACGCCGGCTTCTCGGTCCTCGCGGGCGCGGCGGTGGTGGTGGCCGCCATCTTCCTGGAGCGCGTGTGCAAGCTCCCGGAGGACGACG
Source organism: Streptomyces sp. NPDC017529 (assembly GCF_044329785.1). Lineage (NCBI taxonomy): Bacteria > Bacillati > Actinomycetota > Actinomycetes > Kitasatosporales > Streptomycetaceae > Streptomyces > Streptomyces sp. NPDC017529. Next base: position 66,292 of record NZ_JBIRJY010000002.1, on the reverse strand, counting down.
AGGCGGGGGCAAGCCCGGCCTGAGGGCCGTTTCGGCGTACGCCATGACCGACCACCTGACCGCCGTCATGGCGATGCTCGGCCCCGCCGAGAACCGCTACGCGGACCCCGCCGCCTGGGAACGGCTGCACGCGGAACTCGGATTCCGGTTGCCGCCCGACTTCCGGACCCTCGTGGACGCGTACGCCCCCGTACACCTCAACGGCCACCTGCTCCTGCACCACCCGGCGACCGAGCGCTGGAACCTGGGCCGGTGGATACGGGACTCGGTCCGGGCCTGGTCCGAGGTGGACTGGGAGGACCTGAGCCCGGAGGAGGACCCGCGCCTGCTCTGCGGGCTGGAGGAGCTGAGCTTCGGCACCCGCGACGGACTGTGGCCCCTCGCGGGCACCGACCGAGGGGAGGACGTCTTCCTCGTCGCCGCGAGCGGGCCCGCCCCTTGGCTCCTGGTCGCGTACGAGGACGGCGGCTGGGCGCGGTACGACATGAGCTTCGCCGAGTGGCTTTATCGCTATCTGATCGGCGAGGACATGGCAGGGCCCGGCAGCTCCGCCTGTTACCCCGGCCCGGTGCGGCTGTGCCGCCTTCCGATGACCGCCGGCGAACGGCCGGTGCCGTGGAGCGGCCCGGACCGCGGCATGTGAGCCCGGCCCCGGCCGCTCCTGCCGCCGGTTCGCGCTCGGCTACACGCCCGGCACGCTCTCCACCACGACCTCGTCCCGTGCCAGGCGCCCCGCGTCCGCCGCCGTGGACCGCCGCAGCGCGGCGTGCAGTCCCGTCGGTGTCAGCACACCGAGGAATCGTTCCCCCTCCAGGACCGCGATCCATCCCGCGTCGTGCTGGAGCATCGTGCTGAACGCCTGCTTCAGCGGCGCGCCGAGCGGCAGCCACGCGTCCATGCGCCGGGCGTGGTCCCGCACCTCGCCCCCGGCCTTCCCCGCCCCCGCGGCGCCCAGCCCCGCCGCCGAGACCCATCCGTGCAGCCCGCCGTCCGCATCGAGCACCACGGCCCAGGCCGCACCCTCCTCGGCCAGCCGCGCCGCGGCCCGCGCGGCGTCGTCGTCGAGCCGCACCACCGGCGGCTGCTCCAGGTCGCCCGTCTCGATCGGCGTCACCGACAGCCGCTTCAGGCCCCGGTCGGCGCCGACGAACTCCGCGACGTACGGGGTGGCCGGCGCCCCGAGCACCGTGGCCGGGGTGTCGAACTGCTCGACGCGCCCCGCACCGTAGACGGCGATGCGGTCCCCGAGCCGTACGGCTTCCTCGATGTCGTGGGTGACGAAGAGCACCGTCTTGTGGAGCGTGGACTGCAGCCGCAGGAACTCCGTCTGGAGGTGTTCGCGGACGACCGGGTCGACCGCTCCGAACGGCTCGTCCATCAGCAGCACGGGCGGGTCGGCGGCGAGCGCGCGGGCGACGCCGACGCGCTGCCGCTGGCCGCCGGAGAGCTGGTCGGGGTAGCGGTCTCCGTGCAGCGACGGGTCGAGGCCGACCAGTTCGAGGAGTTCGGCGGCGCGGTCCCTGGCCTTCTTGCGCGGCCAGCCGAGCAGGTGCGGGACGGTCGCGGTGTTGTCCAGCACGGTCTTGTGCGGGAAGAGGCCGACCTGCTGGATGACGTAGCCGATGCGGCGGCGCAGTTCGACGGGATCGACGGTCGCTATGTCCGCGCCGTCCAGGTATATGTGACCGCTCGTCGGCTCGATGAGCCGGTTGACCATCTTCATCGTCGTGGTCTTGCCGCAGCCCGACGGCCCGACGAGCGTGACCAGCTCGCCCTCCGCGACCTCGAACGAGAGGTCGTCGACGGCGGTGGTGCCGTCGCCGTAGCTCTTGGTGACGTGCTCGAAACGGATCATGGTGGGTTTCCCAGTGTGGACGGTCGCCGGCCGGGTAGGCGCGCTCTGCTTCCCGGCTCCTACCCGCGGTATCCGTCCCGTCGTGTGTGTCGTGTTACGACTGGATGGCGGGCCGGTCGGATTGTCAGTGGTGGGGGATAGGGTCGCAGACAGTCACCGAAAATGTGAGCGACAGGGCGGGGGAGGTGACCGCGGGTGAGTGCGCAGAGCTGCCTGGAGGCGAACGACTGGATCTGCGGTGAGTACGTCCGGACACGCAGTCAGGAGTTGCTGGACGCGACCGTCCAGCATGTGGGCATCACGTTCGTGTCGGTGCTGATAGGGCTGCTGGTCGCCTTTCCGCTGGCGCTGGTGGCCCGCCGCTGGCGGGCCGCCGCCGGACCCGTCCTCGGGCTGACGACGATTTTGTACACGGTTCCCTCACTGGCGATGTTCGCCTTGCTGACACCGGTCTTCGGGGTCTCGGCCGCCGTGGTCGTCACGGGCCTGGTGCTGTATTCGCTGACCATCCTGGTGCGGAACATCCTGGCGGGGCTGGACTCGGTGCCGCAGGAGGTGCGCGAGGCGGCGCGCGGCATGGGGTACGGCCCCGTGAAGCTGCTCTTCGGCGTCGAACTCCCGCTGGCGCTGCCCGCGTTGACGGCGGGCCTGCGCATCGCCACGGTCTCGACGGTGGCGATGACGACGATCGGTGCCGTGGTGGGTTACGGCGGCCTCGGCAACCTCATATCCAGCGGCATGGAGGGCTTCTTCAAGGCGGAGGTGCTCACGGCATCGGTGCTGTGCGTGCTGCTGGCGGTGGTCGCCGACGTCCTGTTGACAGGCCTGCAAAGGCTGCTGACGCCGTGGACCCGGGCGCAGGCGCGGGCGCGGGCCCGCGCGCGGCGTGAGCGACGGTCGGCGGGGCGGGCGAAGAAGGCGGTGGCCTGAGGCGATGGACGCGATAACCGGAGCGTGGGACTGGCTGGCGACCTCGGCCAACTGGGCGGGGGAGAAGGGGGTGTGGCACCGGCTCGGCGAGCACGTCTACCTCAGTGCGATGTGCCTGGCGATCTCCTGCCTGATAGCCCTGCCGGTCGCCCTGTACCTGGGCCACATCGGCAAGGGCGGGGCGCTGGCGGTCAACATCTCCAACGCCGGGCGCGCGGTGCCGACGTTCGCCGTACTGGTCCTGCTGACGCTCAGTCCGCTCGGTACGGCGGGGGACTGGCCGACGATCATCGCGTTGGTGCTGTTCGCGGTGCCGCCGCTGCTGACCAACGCGTATGTGGGCATGCGAGAGGCCGACCGGGACGTGGTCGAGGCGGCGCGCGGGATGGGCATGTCCGGGCCGCAGGTGCTGCTGCGGGTCGAACTGCCGCTCGCGTACCCGTTGATCATGACGGGGCTGCGGTCGGCCGGCGTCCAGGTCGTGGCCACGGCGACGCTGGCAGCGCTGGCGGGCGGCGGCGGTCTGGGCCGCATCATCACCGCCGGGTTCGGCAACTACAACACGCCGCAGGTGGTGGCGGGCGCGGTGCTGGTGGCCGTGCTGGCGCTGGTGGCCGAAGGGCTGCTGGTGCTGACGGACCGGGCCTTCGACCCGATGCGGCGGGGGCGGGCGCGCAAGGCGCGTACGCCGGGTGGCGACGCGTCCGCGGCCGCGAGCCCGGCCTGACGGTGGCCGGCGACCGGGCGCAGGGCCGCGCCCGGCCGGCCGTACGCACCGGCCCACGTCCGCACACAGACTTCCCGGCCCACGTTCCCACGCGCAGACTTTTTCCTTCTCTCCCACTGGATGGTGAACCGGTATGAACCAGGACCAGGCCAAGGACAGCCACAAGACACTCGGTGCCGCGCGCGCCGTTCGCGCGGCAGGCCCGGCCCGTACGCGCCGCGTGGCCCGTACCGCGCTGGCCGCGGGCGCGGTGCTCGCGCTGGCCGGCGGGCTGGCGGCGTGCGGGGGCAAGAGCCTGGAGGAGAAGGGCGGCGCGAAGAGCGGTGGCGGGAAGGGGGACATCGTCGTCGGGTCGGCCGGTTTCACCGAGTCGAAGGTGCTCGCCGAGATCTATTCCAAGATCCTTAACGATGCGGGATACCACGCCACCGTCAAGACTCTCGCCAATCGCGAGCTGTACGAACCGGCGCTGGAGAAGGGCCAGATCGACGTCGTGCCGGAATACGCCTCGACGCTCGCCGAATTCCTCAACGCCAAGAAGAACGGGCCCAACCCGAAGCCCGTCGCCTCCAGTGACATCGGCAAGACGGTGGCGGCGCTGAAGTCGCTCGCCGGGCCGCGCGGACTGAAGGTGCTGCCGGCCGGTGAGGCGACGGACCAGAACGCCTTCGCGGTGACGAAGGAATTCGCGGACCGCCACCACCTGAAGACGCTCTCGGACCTCGGCCGGTCCCGGCAGAAGATCAGGCTGGCGGCGGGCGAGGAGTGCGAGACGCGGCCGTTCTGCAAGCCGGGCCTGGAGAAGACGTACGGGATAGACGTGACGGGCATCGACCCGAAGGGCGTCGGCACCCCGCAGTCCAAGCAGGCCGTCAAGGACGGTACGGACCAGATGGTGCTGACCACGACCACGGACGCCACGCTCGACAACTTCGGACTGGTGCTGCTGAAGGACGACAAGAAGCTCCAGAATGCCGACAACGTACTGCCCGTGGTGAATGCCCGGAGCGCCGGCGACAAGGAGATCGAGACGGCTCTCGGCAAGCTCACGGACAAGCTGACGACCGACGATCTGATCGAGCTGAACCGCAAGGTCGACGCCGAACGGCAGAAGCCCGCGGATGTCGCGAGCGCATTTCTGGAGTCGAAGGGGCTGGTGAAGAAGTAACCACCGGGATACGGATCGGCGGGCGGGGCCCCATAAGCTCCGCACGCACGGTAAGTTTCAGGCCATGCCACGAGGACGCCACCGCCATTCGCCACCCCTGCACCGGCTTCTTCCCCCAGTGACGGTCGCCGGTGCGTCCGTCGTCTGCGCCTCGGGCGCCTGGTTCGTCGGCGATGACCTGGCACAGCGCGCGCTCGCCACGGGCGCGGCCGCCGCCGCGGTCGCCGGCTCCGTGCTGCTGCGCACCTGGGACCGAACGGCGGGCAAGAGCGTCGCCGAGCTGAAGAAGGCCCGGGTGCGGGACGAGTGGAAGACCGACGAGCGGATAGCCGAGCTCGAAACGGATCTTGAGGAGTCCCGCGAGATCCGCGGCAGGCTGGACACCAAGCTGCGGTCCAAGCGGGCCGAGCTTGCCCGCCTGCGCAGCGAGCACGCGGAGCTGCTGCGCCGTTACGCCACCGCCGAGACCGAGCGTGCCAGCGCACTGGAAGGCCGCCGCCTCCTCGCGATCGAGGCGGGCAGCCCGGCCGGGGAGCTGACGTCCGGGTCCGCGGCGGATCCGGCGGAGGCATCGCCGGGCGCGCCGGGCGCGCTCACCACGGTGATGTACCACCGGGCGGCCGAGGCGCTGCGGCACCTGCCGCGCAACGCGGCCCGCCAGGCGGAGCGAGCACAGGCCCAGGACGGTGAGGACGGCCAGGGGAATCCCGTGGCGGCCACGGAGCCCGCGGCCGACCAGGTCCCGGTCCGTCAGGCCGCCGTCCAGGAGACCGCCGGGGAGAAGACCGCCGGGGAGAAGACCGCCCGCGACACCGTCCCGGCGCCGCGTGAGCCTTCCCGTACGACCGGGGAGCGCACGGCCGGCGAGCGTACGGCCGGCGAGCGTACGGCCCAGGACCGTGCGGCCGGGGACCGGGACGCCGCCGAGGAGACCGCGCCGGTGGCGCACGGTCTGCGGCCGGTGCCCGCCGCCGCGGCCGTCGTCGCGCCCGTGACGGGCCGGAGCCTGCCGGCTTCCCGCGCGCAGGGCGGCTTCGACTTCTTCGGTACGGCCACGGGCACCGGTGCCGTGGCGGGCGCCGCCCCGGCCGCGGGAGGCCCGTCGACCGTGACACGGCGGCCCAAGCCGGTCCGGCGGCTGGAGGAGGACCTGGCCGACGTGGTCGGCGACGAGGCGGTGGCCGAGCAGTCGGCGCGCGGCCAGGCCCGTACGACGGACGGCACGGACGGCGAGGCGAAGGACGGCGCGAAGGGCGCGGCGGAGGACGGGGAGGCGGCCTCGGGCGAGGTCATCGACCTGACCGCCCACGACGAGACCGAGCAGATCGACCTGGCGGACCTGCGCAGCGCCGTGTCCTCCTGACCGCCCGTCCTTCGCGTACGGGGCGCGGGGGTGGCCGCTAAGCCACTCCCGCCTCCCGCGCCGCTCCCGCCTCCCGCGCCGCTCCCGCCTCCTGAGCCACTCCCGCTCCCACGCCCTTCGCCTCCCGTTCCGCGCGCGGGCGGTGGGCCGCCGTCAGCGCGGCGGCGGCCAGGGCGAATCCGGCGGCCAGCCAGGGCAGCCGGGCCGCGCCCACCGTCTCCAGCCCGATGCCGCCCAGCCCGCCCGCCAGGGACACGGCCAGGTAGATGGCGGCCGCGTTGAGCGAGACGACCACGGCCTGCGCCTGCGGGGCGAGCGCGGCGATCCGCTGCTGCTGCGGCGTGGTCACCGAGAACGACACCCAGCCGGACACCGCCACCGCGACCAGCGCGCTGGGCAGCCAGTCCCTGCACAGCGGTACGAGAGTGAAGACCACGGCGAGCGCGAGCGCGGCGGCGAGTACCACCCGCCGGGGCCCGAACCGGTCGGCGAGGTGCCCGGCGACCAGGTTCCCCGCCGTACCGGTGATGCCGAAGACCAGGAGCAGCACGGCCGCCAGGCCCCCGCCGCCTCCGTCACCGCCCCCTTCGCCGCGGCCGAGCACCGGCGCGTACACCGCGCTGATGTACTCGAAGGGCAGGTAGATCCCGACGAACACCACGACGGTGATCACCAGTGTGTACAGGACTCCGCGGTCCGCCAGCGGCGCCAGCCGGCGGCGCAGGCCGCGCGGCGTGTCGATGCGTACGCGCGGCAGGCGGGCGGCGAGCAGCGGTACGACGAGCAGCGGCAGGACGGTGACCAGCCACATCGTGGTCCGCCAGCCGTACGCGCCGCCGACGGCGGTGCCCAGCGGCGCCCCGAGGACCAGCGCGGAGGTCAGGCCGGTGTTCACGAGCGCGAAGGCGCGCCCGCGTGCCGTATCGCCGGCGAGCGCAGCGGCGGTGGCCGAGGCGTTCGGGGTGTAGAGCGCGGCGCCGGCCGCCGCGACGACGCGGGCGGCGAGCGCCGCGGGGTAGGTGGGGGCGAGCGCGGTGGCCGCGTTGCCGAGCGCGAAGACGATCAGCGCCGTGAGCAGGACGGCGCGCCGGGACCAGCCGGCGGTGGACGCTGCCAGGAGGGGTGAGAGCACCGCGTAGCCGATGGCGAACACGGTGACGAGCTGGCCGGCGGCGCCGAGCCCGATGTGCAGGTCGGCGGCGATTCCGGGGAGGACGCCGGCGATCACGAAGGCGTCGGTGCCGACGACGAACGTGCCGAGGGCGAGCACCGTCGCGTTCAAGCGCCAGCCGCCCGCGCCGGGAGCGCCGGGCGGCTGGGGAGAGGGGTGGGGCGCGCTGTTGCCGGGCATGGGGTCTCCGACTCCGGAGTGGTACCGATCGGTACCGTTTGCTGGGACGGCGAGACGGTACCGATCGGTTCCGTTGCGAGTCAAGGTTGGTTATCGTGGCCGTATGCCGACCAACGCCCGCGAACGCCTCGTCAGGGCAGCCGAGGAACTCTTCTACGCCGAAGGCATCCGCGCCGTCGGCGTCGAGCGGTTGCTCGCCGCCTCCGGGGTGGGCCGGGCCTCGTTCTACCGGCACTTCGCGAGCAAGGACGACCTGGTCGTGGCGGTGGTGGACGGCTACGGGCAGCGCTGGTTCGACTGGCTGCACGCCGCGGTCGCCGAGCGGGGCGGCACGCCGCTCGCCCTCTTCGACGCGCTGGCCGAGCGTTTCGGGTCCGACGACTACCGCGGTTGCGCCGCCATCAACACGATGGTGGAGGTCGCCGACCCGGCCAGCGCCGCGCACCGCGCCGCCGCCGCCCACAAGCGCACGCTGACCTCGTACGTCGCCGAGCTGCTCACCGAGGCCGGCTACGCCCGCGCCACACGGGAACTGGCCGAGCAGCTGGTGCTGTTGATCGACGGAGCCCAGGTCACCGCCCTGCGCGAGCGCTCGGCGGCTCCCGCCCACCGCGCCAAGGCGGTGGCCTCCGCCCTGCTCGCCGCCGTCTGAGTCCGGGCCGCCACGCCGCGGCGGCCGCTACCGGTGCCGGCGTTCGAGCAGGTCGCGAAGGCCGCGGGACGGCACCTCCGGCGCGAACGGTGCGGCCGTTTTCAGGCCGCGGTAGTAGATCAGCAGGGACTCGCCCAGAAAGCTGACGCCGATGCTGAGTTGGACCGGGCGCGCGCTGGCGTGCATGCCCATGTGCTCGGCGAAGACCCCGTAGCCCGCGGACACCAGCAGCGACGCGACGACGACGAGAAAGGTGCGGCCCGTGTAGCGCTGCCACAAGGTGCCGCCCTTTTCGAAGAGCCGGACCATGAGGCCGCGCGCGGCGCCGAGGGCGAGGCCGAGGAAGGCGCCGGGGACCACCCAGGCGATGTCGGTTCCCGTGACGTCGTCGGCCTTGGCGACGAAGAGGATGCCGAGGCCGGTCAGGACGGCCGGGCCGGTGAAGAGGTCGCGTACGTTGACCGGTTCGCCCTTCAGACGCTTGGCGATCACGATGACGAGGACCACGGCGACGATCGCCGCGAGCAGCCAGCCGTTCACTGATGTTCCCCCTTGGTGTGCCCGCGTGGCCGAGGCGCGGGACTTATTTAGCTCAGTCGTGCCAAAAACAATTTAGCTCGGCCGTGCCACAATGGCAACATGCCGAAGATCGTTGACCCGGAGGCCCGCCGCCAGGCCGTCGCCGACGCCGTCCTGCGTGTCGTCGCACGGGAAGGAGTGGAAGGCGCCTCGCTGCGCAACGTCGCCGAAGCCGCCGGGCTGGCCATCGGGTCGGTGCGGCACTACTTCCGCGACCACGACGAGCTGCTGCTCTTCACGATGCGGGAGCTGAGCGCGCGCATCGACCGGCGCGTACGCGCGCACGTGGACCGCCTGCTCGACCCGGCGGCGCGGCACGAGCGCCCGGCCGAGGCGGAGGAGCTGATCGGCGAGTTCCTCGCCCTGGACGACGAGCGGCACCGGGAAGCGGTGCTCTGGGCCGCGTTCTGCGGCGCGGCCCGTACCCGTCCCGAACTGCGCGCCTGTGCGGTCGAGATGGAAGCCGACACAAGGGCTCTGCTGTCCCGGGTGCTGCGCGAGGCGCAGAAGGCGGGCGGCCTGCCGGCGGACCTGGACGTCGACCTGGAGTGCCTGCGGCTGTCCGCCCTGCTGGACGGGCTCAACCTGCGGGCGATGCTGGAGCCCGAGTACGTCACCCCCGAAGCCCAGCGGGCGGTGCTGCGGCGGCATCTGCGGTCGCTCAAGGCCGCGCGGTAGTCCGTCCGACCGGCGGGCACCGCTTCGGCGGGTACGCTGACGGGCGGTCGGTGACGGGTGAACGCGCGGGGTGGGCAGTGGACAAGCCAGGGCTACGGAAGGCGCTCGCCGCCGTGCTCGCCGCCACGGCGCTGGCCACCGCCGGCTGCTCGGCGGAGCCCGAACCGAAGCCGCGGACGGCCCCGGAGTCCAAGCCCTCCGCGTCCGCGCCCGCCTGCCCCGAAAGCGGCGTCGTCATCAAGGGGTCCCGGGTGGACGCCGCCATGGGCACCCGCGCCATGGACATCACCCTGACCAACTGCGGGACGCGCCCCTACCAGGTCGACGGCTACGCGGGCATCCGCGTGCTGGACGAGCGGCGCAAGCCGCTGGACGTGAAGATCAGCCACGGCTCGGACGTCGTCGACGACGTCGGCCCCGAACCGCTGACGCTCAAGCCGGGCGAGCGGGCCGTGGCCGTGCTGATGTGGCGCAATCTGGTCACGGACGCGACGGTGCCCGCCGCGCACGGCGCCTTCCTGGACATCACACCGGCCGAGGGCGGCGGCGGGCCGCAGACCGTGCGCGAACTCGTCGACCTCGGCACCACCGGCAAGCTGGGCGTCACCGCGTGGCACCGGCAGCGCCCGCGTACGCGTACGTAGGCCGCGCCCGCGGGCCGCGCGGCTACTTGTCGATGTCGCCGACCACGAAGAAGAGCGAGCCGAGGATGGCGACCATGTCGGCGACCAAGGTGCCCGGCAGCAGCTCGGCGAGCGCCTGGATGTTGTTGTACGAGGCCGAGCGCAGCTTGAGGCGGTACGGGGTCTTCTCGCCCTTGGAGACCAGGTAGTAGCCGTTGATGCCGAGCGGGTTCTCGGTCCAGGCGTAGGTCGTGCCCTCGGGCGCCTTGAGGACCTTCGGGAGGCGCTGGTTGATCGGTCCCGGCGGCAGGTCCGCGATCCGGTCCAGGCAGGCGTCGGCCAGGTCCAGGGAGTTGTGGGTCTGCTCCAGGAGGCATTCGAAGCGGGCCAGGCAGTCGCCTTCCTCGCGGGTCACCACCTCCAGCGTGTCCTGGAGGTCCGCGTACGCGAGGTACGGCTCGTCGCGGCGCAGGTCGAAGTCGACGCCGGAGGCGCGGGCGATCGGCCCGGAGACGCCGTACGCGTGCACCGCCTCGCGGCTCAGCACGCCGATGCCGCGGGTACGGCCGCGGAAGATCTCGTTGCCGAGGACCAGCCGGTCGAAGACGTCCATCCGGGAGCGGACCTCGGAGACGGCGTGCCGGGCGCGGCCGAGCCAGCCGGCCGGCAGGTCCTCCTTGAGGCCGCCGACGCGGTTGAACATGTAGTGCATCCGGCCGCCGGAGATCTCCTCCATCACGTTCTGGAGTTCTTCGCGCTCGCGGAAGGCGTGGAAGACGGGCGTGATGCCGCCCAGCTCCAGGGGGTAGGAGCCGAGGAACATCAGGTGGTTGAGGACCCGGTTCAGCTCGGCGAGGAGCGTACGGGTCCACACGGCGCGCTCGGGGACCTCCATGCCGAGCATCCGCTCCACGCCGAGGACCACGCCCAGCTCGTTGGAGAAGGCCGACAGCCAGTCGTGGCGGTTGGCGAGCATGATGATCTGCCGGTAGTCGCGCGCCTCGAAGAGCTTCTCGGCGCCGCGGTGCATGTAGCCGATCACGGGTTCGGCGTGCTGGATGCGCTCGCCGTCCAGGACGAGGCGCAGCCGCAGCACGCCGTGCGTGGAGGGGTGCTGCGGGCCGATGTTCAGCACCATGTCGGTGCTCTCCGCCGCGCCGCCGATGCCGACCGTGGTCTCCGTCATGGGGACAGTCTCGCAGTTCGGTGCGGGGCCGGCGGCCGGGGTGTACGGGAGCGGGCTCTTGGCGGGGCGGGCGGGCTCTTACGGGGCGAGCAGGCCCGCGCAGGCGCCGCCGACCGGTTGCAGCAGCCAGCCGAAGGCGCCCAGGCCCGCCGGGTCGGTCAGCTCGGCCGCCGCGCCCGCCGAGCCGAGGGCCCGTACGTAGGCGGCCGGGTCGCTGGAGGCGAGGGCGAGGGGCGGGCGGCTGCCGTCGACGCCGAGGGCGCGCAGCGCCTGCCGTTGGGTGAGGCGTTCGGCGCCGGGGCCGGCGCAGGCGTCCAGGGCGACGTGGGAGGTGATGTCGCAGCTGCCGTCGGGTACGGGGCGTACCTCGCGGCCCTCGCGGAAGCCGGTGAGGGTGCCGTAGGGCGGGCGGGTGTCGCGGGTGTGCGCGTAGTCGGCGGTGGCGGCGAGGCCGGCGCGCAGGGTGCGGACCGCGCGGGACCAGGCCGTGTCGCGTGGGTGGCCGATTTCGGCGCGCAGCCCGGGGCCGTCGTCCGGTGCGGGCCACCACCGGGCGAGCCACGCGGCGTCCGCGCCGGTCACGGGGTCGCCGAGCCGTTCCGTGCCGTCCGCGCGCACCAGGACGCGGCGGGGGACGCCGGCCTCGTCGGTCTCGGCGACGTCGACCGGGACGTTGTCGAGCCACTCGTTGGCGAAGAGCAGGCCGGTCAGGGAGCCGGGGGCGGGCAGCTCGGCGAGCCAGGTGACGCGCTCGTCGAGGCCGGCGGGCCGGGGGGCGCGTTCGACGGCGTACGGGCGCACGCGGGCGCGTACGGATTCCGGCAGCGCCCCGAGTACGCCGGTCAGCAGTTCGCCGCGCCCGGCGCCCACGTCCACCAGCGCCAGCTCTTCGGGGCGCCCCAGAGACGCGTCGACGCGTTTCAGGAGCGTGGCCAGCGCCTGGGCATACAGGGGAGAGACGTGCACCGAGGTACGGAAATGGCCGGCGGGGCCGGGGCCGCCGGCCTTGGTGTAGAAGCCGCCGGGGCCGTACAGTGCCCGCTCCGCGGCGTCCCGCCAGCCGCACCAGTCGTGTGTCACCGCACCACGGTACGCGGTCCGCCACCCCTGTTGGCCTGGAGGGGAACGGCACGTCCCGAGGGCACCGGGACCCCGGTGGCACCCGGTCTCCACCTTGCGGAGTACTCCCGACGCGCAGGATCGCCCGTCCGGTTGACCCGTACACCTATACGCCCTGCCTACGCTGGGTTACGTGCAGCGTCTCTACGACTTCTTCCGCAGGCATCCGACAGGAGTGGACACCTTCTGGGCCGTCCTCCTGTTCGGCTTCAACAGTCTGGAGCTGGTGTCGTCCGCGACCCTGCACGGCGGCCTGAACACGGCGGTCAAGCTGTGCCTCGCCATCGCGATGTGCGTGGTCGTCGCCCTGCGGCGCAAGGCGCCGGACAAGATGCTGCTGCTGGCGGTCGCGACCGGGGTCGCCCAGCTCGTGTTCGACATTCCGCCCAACCTGTCCAACTTCGCGATGATGGTGATCATTTATACGGTCGCCTCTGGTACGAAGCGCTGGGCCTCCCGTGTCGCCCTCGCCGGGGCCCTGCTCGGCCCGGTGCTCGCGGCCGTCAGGTACGGCAACGGGCCCACGCCCCGAAACCTCATGGAGGCCCTGTTCATCACGGGTCTCCTCACGGTCCCTTTCGTGCTGGCGTGGGTGCTCGGCGACTCGGTCCGAACCCGCCGCGCGTACTGGGCCCAGCTGGAGGAGAAGGCCGCCCGGCTGGAGAAGGAGCGCGAGACCCAGTCGCGGATCGCGGTGGCCGCCGAGCGCGCCCGGATCGCCCGCGAGCTGCACGACGTCGTCGCGCACAACGTGTCCGTGATGGTGGTCCAGGCCGACGGCGCCGCGTACGTCCTGCAGAGCGCGCCCGAGCAGGCCAAGCAGGCGCTGGAGACGATCTCCGGCACCGGACGGCAGGCGCTCGCCGAGATGCGCCGCCTGCTGGGCGTGCTGCGCACGGGCGAGCAGCCCGAAGGCGGCGAGTACGTTCCGCAGCCCGGCGTCGAACAGCTGGCGGACCTCATCGACCAGGTGCGGGGAGCCGGACTGCCCGTCGACTTCCGGGTGGCGGGCGAACCGCGCCCGCTGCCCAGCAGCGTCGAACTGACGGCGTACCGCATCGTGCAGGAAGCGCTGACCAACACCCGCAAGCACGGCGGCCCGGACGTCGGCGCCACAGTCCGTCTCTCCTACCAGGACGCCGAGCTCGACCTGCTGGTCGAGGACGACGGGCGGGGCGCCCAGCACGAGCTGTACTCGGGCGGCGGGGCGGACGGCCTCGGCCACGGGCTCATCGGCATGCGCGAGCGGGTCGGGATGGTCGGCGGCAGCCTGGACGCGGGCCCGCGGCCGGGAGGAGGCTTCCGGATCAGCGCGGTGCTGCCGCTCAAGTCGGGCCGGTGAGGCGGGACGCGGCCCCCGCACCCCGCCCGCTGCGACCGCTCCGCTTCCGTACGTACCCTGTTGCCGCGCCGCCGACGGCCGGCCCTCCCGGCGCCGGTACCACCGCTCCGCCTCCCCGCACCGCCGTTGAAAGGGACCTCCTGCCATGACTGTCCGCGTAATGCTCGTAGACGACCAGATGCTCTTGCGCACCGGCTTCCGCATGGTGCTGGCCGCGCAGCCCGACATGGAGGTCGTCGCCGAGGCGGGTGACGGGGTGGAGGCCCTGGAGGTGCTCCGGTCCACCAAGGTCGACGTCATCCTGATGGACGTCCGCATGCCGCACCTGGACGGCGTGGAGACCACTCGCCGGATCTGCGGGGGCGGGCAGCAGGAGGGCGCGCCGAAGGTGCTGATCCTGACCACCTTCGACCTGGACGAGTACGCCTTCTCCGCGCTCAAGGCCGGGGCCAGCGGCTTCATGCTGAAGGACGTGCCGCCGAGCGAACTGCTGGCCGCCATCCGCGCGGTCCAGAGCGGGGACGCGGTGGTCGCGCCCTCGACCACCCGCCGGTTGCTGGACCGGTTCACGCCGATGCTGCCGGCGACCGGGGCCGAGCCCGTCCGCCCGGAGATCGGGCGGCTGACGGAGCGCGAGCGGGAGGTGCTGCTGCTGGTCGCGCAGGGCCTCTCCAATGGGGAGATCGCCGCGCAGCTGGTGCTGTCGGAGGCCACGGTCAAGACACACGTGGGCCGCATCCTCACGAAGCTGGAGCTGCGGGACCGGGTGCAGGCGGTGGTGCTCGCGTACGAGACGGGTCTCGTACGGGCCGGTGGCGGCGCGAGCGCGTAGCGGCGGGACCCGGGGTAAGGAGCGGTGGCGCCGGCGTAGGTGGCTGCGGCGCCTGGCGTAAAAGGGGCTGCCAGGTGGCGAGTTGGGCGAGGGGCGGGGTTGACGGGAGGGGCCCGGGGGAGCAGATTGGGCGCGCTCGGTAAGGAAACTTTCCTAACAGAGGGGTCTCGCTGTGCGCAGACGTACCTTCGCCCTTGCCACCGCCGCCGCGACCGCGCTGCTCTCCGCCGCGGCGCTGCCCGCCACCGCCCAGCCCCCCGCCCAGGCCGCCGCGGCGCGGCCGGGCGTCACGGAGGGCTCGGTCAGCGCCGCCGACCTGCTCGCCAAGGTCACCAGCTGTTCACAGATCTCCAACGGCAAGTACCGCACCGACGAGGAGTCTTCGGCGACCGTCCCGGTCTGCGGCAAGAAAGGCGCCGTGTTCTGGAAGGCGGACATGGACATCGACTGCGACGGCCAGGTCACGGCCAAGTGCAACAAGGACACCGACCCCTGGTTCCAGCCGGACACCCGGTACCACCAGTCCAACGGCAAGCCGCTGAACGCCGAGAAGCTGCCCTACGTCGTCGTCCCCTCCGTCAGCGGCATCTGGAACTACGAGTCGGCGGGCATCAAGGGCGGCGGCATCGTCGCGATCGTCTACAAGAACAAGGTCGAGTACGCGGTCGTCGGCGACAGCGGGCCCGAGAAGATCATCGGTGAGGCGTCGTACGCGGCCGCCAAGGGCCTCGGCATCGACCCCGACCCGGCCACCGGCGGTGCCGAATCCGGCGTCACCTACATCCTGTTCAAGAACTCCCAGGCGTCCCCCATCGAGAGCCACAGCGACGCGGTGTCCCGCGGCGACGCCCTCGCCAAGAAGTTCCTCCAGGAGAACTGACGGGACGAAGGGCCCCGTACGGACGCGTGTCCCGGCCGGTGCGGCAACGCCTCAGCGCAGGACGCCCTCCAGGAAGTCGCTGCCCAGGCGCGCCACCACCTGGACGTCCAGCTGGTGCAGGACGTACCGGCCGCGGCGGCGCGTCTGGAGCAGCCCGGCCTTCTTCAGGATGGCCAGGTGCCGGGAGACCTCGGGCGCGGATATGCCGTGCGCGGTGGCCAGCTCGCCGGTGGTGTAGGCGGTGCGGGCCAGGTTGCGGCACATCCGCAGGCGCATCGGGTGGGCGAGCGCTTCGAGCCGGGATTCGAGCAGGGCGGTCGAGGCGGGACCGGTCAGCTCCGGTGCCGCGACGGGGTAGTGGATCACCGGGCGCCAGCCCGTCGCGTGCAGCACCATCAGGTGCGGCCAGCCGAACGAGGTGGGGATGAAGGTGACCCCCGGACCGACGGCCGGGTCCAGGGCCGTGGTGCGGCCGTGGATCAGCTTGTCGACGACGATGCGCGAGCGGTCCTCGTCGAGGGTCACCGCGGGCGACACCTCGGCCAGCGCCTCGGCAAGCCCCTTGTGGCGCAGGACCTCGGCCTTGTGCCGCGCGTCGGCGGCGAGCTGGACCCGCACCCGCTTCCAGACGTCCGCGAAGAACGCCTGGTCGCAGTCCTCGAACAGGCGGCGGATCCAGGTCCGCACGCCCGGCGGGTCGGCGAGCAGCCGCCGGGCGAACTCGGCCTGCCGGGGGCCCCGCGCGGTGGCCCGCTCCAGCGCCATCCGGCGGGACTCGGCGTCCACGAGCGGCGAGGGGCCGCCCAACCTGAACGTACTGGTGCAGGAGATCTCCAGCGCGGCGTCCACATACAGCTCGTCGTCGAGCCGGTCGAGCAGGTCCAGGTCCTCGGCGAGCGTCGCGCCGGGCTGCCCGGCGGCGTCCGCCAGCGCGGCGAACGGCATCGAGATGTCCGAGAAGGTCGGGCCCCACAGGAAGTCCGCCTCGTGCAGCCGGTCGGCCAGGTCGGGTTTGAGTGCGCTGGTCGTCGCGGTCGTCCAGCCGTGCAGGTTGGGGTGGTGTGCGGGCTCGGCGAGCGCGTGCAGTGCGGTGCCCAGCTCGGCGAGCGGCGAAGGGCTGAACACCATGCGCTCGGCGGGCAGCCCCGCCACATCGATCCAGACACTCATGTGTCCGTCCCCTCCCGTCCGGATGCCGCTTCCGCCGTCCGGACCACACGGCCCGGACCCGTCGTCAACTTGCGCCGATCGGACCCCCGCCCGGCTTCCTCCCCATCATGCGCGCGCCCGTGACCTGCGACGCCATCGATTGACGGCTCCCGTCAATCGATGGGCCGCCGACCGCGGGGCAGCCTCACTGTGGTGCCCATGAACGCATCCCAGCAGTACATGCTCGACGCCTACCGGGCCGCCCAGCACGGCGAGCCCGCGCCTGCCCACCCCGGAACCGGCGACGTCCGGGCACTGCGCGAAATCCGTCTGTGGCTGCGGTTCCAGGCCGTCGTCACCCCGCCGGAAGACCGCCCGCTGGCCCGCGCCCGGCGCGCCGCACGCCACGCTCTGGCCTGGCGTCCCGTACGCCTCACCCGGTCCGCGCACCCCGGTCCGTCCCGGCCGCTGCCCCACCCTCCCCTCGCTTCCTCCGCCGCTTCCACCCCCACCATGACGGATCTCGCCCGCCTCGGCGACCCCTGTGGATAACTCCGGCGGGCAGGCGCACAGGCCCCGCGCGGCACGGCCGCGGCCGCCCGACGAGACGCCCGTCTCACCCTGCGTACGGCCCTGAAGACCGCCGTAAACACTCGCGTAGCATGGCGAACGAATCGTCCGGTACCCCCCGCGGACTGGAACGGAAGGCCATCGCCGCGTGAACACAACCCCACCCACCGAGGCCCAGGACCGCCCCGCCCGGCTGACCGTCGGAGTCGTCGGCGCAGGCCGCGTCGGGCCTGCCCTCGCCGCGTCGCTGCAACTCGCCGGGCACCGGCCGGTCGCCGTTTCCGGCGTCTCCGACGCGTCCGTACGGCGTGCGGCCGCCCTGCTCCCCGACGTGCCGGTCGTCCCGCCGTCCGAGGTGCTCCGGCGCGCCGAGCTGGTGCTGCTGACCGTGCCCGACGACGCCCTCCCCGGGCTCGTCGCCGGCCTGGCGGAGACCGGTGCCGTACGGCCGGGCCAGCTCCTCGTCCACACCTCCGGCCGGTTCGGCACGGCCGTCCTGGACCCGGCCACCCGCGCCGGCGCGCTGCCGCTGGCCCTGCACCCCGCCATGACCTTCACCGGCACGCGGGTCGACGTGCAGCGGCTGGCCGGCTGCTCCTTCGGCGTCACGGCGCCCGACCCCCTGCGGATGGCCGCCGAGGCGCTGGTCATCGAGATGGGCGGGGAGCCGGAATGGATCGCGGAGGCCGCCCGGCCGCTCTACCACGCGGCCCTCGCCATCGGCGCGAACCACCTGGTCACGCTGGTGGCCCAGGCAATGGAACTGCTGCGGGACGCCGGGGTCGGCGCGCCGGACCGGATGCTCGGCCCGCTGCTGGGCGCGGCGCTGGACAACGCGCTGCGCTCCGGTGACGCCGCCCTGACCGGGCCGGTGGCGCGCGGGGACGCGGGCACCGTCGCCGCCCACGTCGCGGAGCTGCGCAAGCACGCGCCGCAGAGCGTCGCGGGGTACCTGGCCATGGCCCGTACGACCGCGGACCGCGCCCTGGCGCACGGCCTCCTGAAGCCGGAGCTGGCCGAGGACCTGCTGGGCGTCCTGTCGAACGCCGGCGACGGCGCCGGGAGCGCCCGGCCCGCCGACGACCACCGCGAAGACCCTCCCGGCGGCGACCCCGAAGAAGGCGACCGATGAACGCCCCGCGCACCCGCCTCGTGCACACCGCCGCCGAGCTGCGCGGCCTTCCGCGCCGTCCTGGCGAGCGGGCCGTCGTGATGACCATGGGAGCCCTGCACGAGGGGCACGCGACGCTGGTCAGGGCCGCCCGCGACCGCGTCGGGCCGGACGGCCAAGTCGTCGTCACGGTCTTCGTCAACCCGCTCCAGTTCGGCGCCGGCGAGGACCTCGACCGCTATCCCCGCACCCTGGAAGCGGACCTCGCGCTGGCCGTGGAGGCCGGCGCCGACGCGGTGTTCGCGCCGTCCGCCGACGAGGTCTACCCGGGAGGCGCCCCGCAGGTCCGGATAACCGCCGGCCCCATGGGCGGCCTCCTGGAGGGCGCCAGCAGACCGGGGCACTTCGACGGCGTGCTGACCGTCGTCGGCAAGCTCCTGCACCTCACGCGGCCCGACGTGGCGCTGTTCGGGCAGAAGGACGCGCAGCAACTGGCCGTCATCGAGCGCATGGTGGCCGACCTGGACTTCGGCGTACGGATCGTCGGCGTCCCCACCGTCCGCGAGGAGGACGGGCTGGCGCTCTCCAGCCGTAACCGCTACCTCTCGGCCGCCGAGCGCCGTACCGCGCTCGCACTGTCCCGGGCGCTGTTCGCGGCCCGCGACCGGCTCGCCGCCGAGGAGGCACTGCGCGACCGCGCCTCGTACGGGGCCCGCACGGCCCGTCGAGTGCACGACCGTTCGGCGGCGCTCGCCGCCCTCGGCGAGGACCGCGCGGCGGCCGACGCGCACGCCCTCGCGCACGCCGTCGCGACCCCGCTGTGGGGCCCTTCGGTGGCGCGCGCCGCGGCCCGCACCGTGCTCCGGGAAGCCGCCCGCCTCGAACCGCCGCTCGTGCTGGACTACGTGGCGCTCGTCGACCCGGCCGATTTCACCGAGGTCCCCGAGACGTACGAGGGGGAGGCCGTCCTCGCGGTCGCCGCCAAGGTCGGCACCACCCGCCTCATCGACAACATCCGCCTCACGTTCGGAGCGCCCCGATGAACGGCACCGGCACCCCCGCCCCCGCCCTCCGCCTCCAGGCACCCGCCCCCGGCTGGTCCATCGAGGCCGACGTCGTCGTGGTCGGCTCCGGGGTCGCGGGGCTGACCGCCGCGCTGCGCTGCGCCGCCGCCGGCCGCCGCACCGTCGTGGTCACCAAGGCCCGCCTGGACGACGGCTCCACCCGCTGGGCCCAGGGCGGCATCGCCGCCGCGCTCGGCGAGGGCGACACCCCCGCACAGCACCTGGAGGACACCCTCGTCGCGGGCGCCGGGCTGTGCGACGAGAACGCCGTACGGACCCTGGTCACCGAGGGCCCGGACGCCGTACGCCGCCTCATCGCCACCGGCGCCCGCTTCGACACCGCGCCCGGCACCGACGAGATAGCCCTCACCCGCGAGGGCGGGCACCACCGCAGCCGCATAGCGCACGCGGGCGGCGACGCGACCGGCGCCGAGATCTCCCGCGCCCTGGTGGACGCCGTCCGCTCCCAGGGCCTGCGCACGATCGAGAACGCCCTCGTCCTCGACCTGCTCACGGACGCCGAGGGCCGCACGGCCGGCGTCACGCTGCACGTGATGGGCGAGGGCCAGCACGACGGCGTGGGCGCCGTGCACGCCCCCGCGGTCGTCCTGGCCACCGGCGGCATGGGCCAGGTCTTCTCCGCGACCACCAACCCGGCGGTCTCCACCGGCGACGGCGTCGCCCTCGCGCTGCGCGCCGGCGCCGAGGTCTCCGACCTCGAATTCGTCCAGTTCCACCCGACGGTGCTCTACCTCGGCCCGGACGCGGAGGGCCAGCAGCCGCTGATCTCGGAGGCGGTACGCGGCGAGGGCGCCCAGCTGGTGGACGCCGGCGGCACCCGCTTCATGCTCGGGCAGCACGAACTCGCCGAACTGGCCCCGCGCGACATCGTCGCCAAGGCCATCATGCGCCGCGCCCGGGAACAGGGCACCGACCACATGTACCTGGACGCCCGGCACTTCGGCGCCGCCATGTGGGAGCGGCGCTTCCCGACCATCCTCGCCGCCTGCCGCGCCCACGGCATCGACCCGGTCACCGAGCCGATCCCGGTCGCGCCCGCCGCGCACTACGCCTCCGGGGGCGTACGGACCGACCTGTACGGCCGGACGACCGTGCCGGGCCTGTACGCGTGCGGCGAGGTCGCGTGCACCGGCGTGCACGGCGCCAACCGGCTCGCCTCCAACTCCCTCCTGGAGGGGCTGGTCTTCGCCGAGCGCATCGCGGACGACATCACGGCCGCGCCCGTCCGGCGGCCCGGCCCCGCCGTCGCGCCCACCGCAGACCCCGTACCGCTGCTCGCCCCCGAGGCGCGGCCCGCGATCCAGCGGACCATGACCGCCGGGGCAGGGGTGCTGCGCTCCGCCGCGAGCCTCACCGAGGCCTTCTCCGCGCTGGTCCGGATGCAGCGTGCCGCCGCCGACCCGGCCCCCGCCGACGGGCCCAAGCCCGCCGAGCCCGGCGTCGAGGCGTGGGAGGCCACCAACCTCCTGATGGTCGCCCGGGTTCTGGTCAGCAGCGCCCGCAACCGCGAGGAGACCCGCGGCTGCCACTGGCGCGAGGACCACGCCGACCGGGACGACGCCACGTGGCGGTGCCACTTCCTGGTCACCCACCGCCCGCCGCACACCCTGAACTTCCGTACGACCGACACCGCCGATTTCCCCGCGACGACCGCCGCACCCGCGCCCGAAACGGAGCCGAACCAGTGAGCACCCCCGACGACCTCCCCCTGCACCAGATCGGCCGTCCGGAAGCCGAGGCCCCGGAGGGCGGCGGCTGCGGCGACTCCTGCGGCTGCGGCGCCGGCGACGCCTACGAACTCGACCCGCTCGCCTGCGGCCTCGACCCCGACCTCGCGGCGCTCCTGGTCAACGGCGGCCTGGACCCCGTACAGGTCGAGGACGTCGCCCACATGGCCGTGGAGGAGGACCTCGACCGGGGCGTGGACGTCACCACCGTCGCGACCGTCCCCGAAGACGCCGTCGCCACCGGCGACTTCACGGCGCGCGAGGCGGGTACGGTGGCCGGCCTGCGCGTCGCCGAGGCCGTGCTGTCCATCGTGTGCACCGCCGAGTTCGAGGTCGAGCGGCACGTGGAGGACGGCGACCGCGTCGAGGCCGGGCAGAAGCTGCTGAGCGTCACCACCCGGGCCCGCGACCTGCTCACCGCCGAGCGCAGCGCCCTGAACCTGCTGTGCCGGCTGTCCGGCATCGCCACCGCCACCCGCGCCTGGGCCGACACCCTGGAGGGCACCGGCGCCAAGGTCCGCGACACCCGTAAGACGACGCCCGGACTGCGCGCCCTGGAGAAGTTCGCGGTGCGCTGCGGCGGCGGCGTGAACCACCGTATGTCGCTGTCCGACGCGGCCCTGATCAAGGACAACCACGTCGTCGCGGCGGGCGGCATCGCCGAGGCGTTCAAGGCCGTACGGGACCGCTTCCCCGGCGTGCCCATCGAGGTGGAGGTCGACCGGCTGGACCAGATCCCGCCGATCCTCGCCGAGGGCGCCGACCTGATCCTGCTGGACAACTTCACCCCGGAGCGGACCCGCGAGGCGGTGACGCTGGTGGCCGGGAAGGCGATCCTGGAGTCCTCCGGGCGGCTCACCCTGGACAACGCCCGTGCGTACGCCGAAACCGGGGTGGACTTCCTGGCCGTGGGCGCGCTCACGCACTCCTCCCGGATCCTGGACATCGGCCTCGACCTGCGCGAGGAGCGCTGACGGACATGCTGCTCACCATCGACGTAGGCAACACCCACACCGTCCTCGGCCTGTTCGACGGCGAGGAGATCGTCGAGCACTGGCGCATCTCCACCGACGCCCGCCGCACCGCCGACGAACTCGCCGTGCTCCTCCAGGGCCTGATGGGCACGCACCCGCTGCTGGGCGAGGAACTGGGCGACGGCATCGAGGGCATCGCCATCTGCTCGACCGTGCCCTCCGTCCTCCACGAGCTGCGCGAGGTCACCCGGCGCTACTACGGGGACGTGCCGGCGGTCCTGGTCGAGCCGGGCGTCAAGACGGGCGTGCCGATCCTCATGGACAACCCCAAGGAGGTCGGCGCCGACCGGATCATCAACGCGCTGGCGGCGGTGGAGCTGTACGGCGGCCCGGCCGTGGTGGTCGACTTCGGTACGGCCACGACGTTCGACGCGGTCAGCGCGCGCGGCGAGTACGTCGGCGGCGTGATCGCGCCGGGCATCGAGATCTCCGTGGAGGCCCTCGGCGTGAAGGGCGCCCAGCTCCGCAAGATCGAGCTGGCCCGGCCGCGCAGCGTGATCGGCAAGAACACCGTCGAGGCCATGCAGTCCGGCATCCTGTACGGCTTCGCCGGCCAGGTCGACGGCGTCGTGCAGCGCATGGCGCGGGAACTGGCCAAGGACCCGGACGACGTGACGGTGATCGCCACCGGCGGGCTGGCGCCCATGGTGCTCGGCGAGTCCTCCGTCATCGACGAGCACGAGCCGTGGCTCACGCTGATCGGGCTGCGCCTGGTGTACGAGCGCAACGTCACCCGGGGGTGAGCCGTACGGGAGGCACGGGCCCGGGGGCGGGTGCCGGCGAACTGCTGGGGCGAATGGCCCGTTTGGCCAGTTTTGGCGGGCTTTGGTCCGCCAATCGGCCTCACGGGGCTTTTGTTCACTAAGGCTGGTTGCGCGACACTTGCACCTTTCTAATGGTGTTAAGCGGATTTTGTCCGCTAGGGACGTAAGGTCACCTCATGCCTATGCCATACGGATCCCGCGGCGGTATGGCCTTCAGCGCCGACGAGTTGCGCGTACTCCGCCGCGCCCTCGCCGCCGCCCTCCAGCCGACGCGCCACACCACCGGTGCCACCGACGCCCCGGCGGGCTACGACGCCGACGGCGCCCAGGAGGTCCAGGAGTATCTGCGGCTGGCCGAGGCCGTGGACGAGGCGGCGCGCGAGGGCGGCCGTCTGCGCGCCTTTCTCCTCGCCGACCTCGCCCGCTACCGGGAGGCCCTGCCCGGCTCCGCCAGCGGGTACCTGGAGCAGCTACAGGAGGCGCTGGCGGTCGGCTACGACCCCGGGGCCGCCGACCTCGCCGCCCTGCGCTCCCTGTGCGCCCAGGGGCAGAGCCCGGCCGAGAGCGCGCGCCGCGCCGCCCTGCTGCGCCGCTGCGAAAACCTGGCCGAGCTTTCCGTACGGGCCCGGCTGCGCGCCCTCCCGGGCGGCCGGACCGCCGGCGAGCCCGACCCGGCGCCCAGGCCCGCGCCGCACCCGCAGCCGAAGGCGCCGCGGCCGGGCAGGCCCGTGCCCACGCCGGGCGATGTGTTCCCGCCGCGCCGCAGGCCGACGCCGCCCCCCGCGGCCCGTTCCGCGTGAGCGCTGCGTACTCTGGAAGCCTCACGCCAGAAGGAGGCCCCTGGTCATGGATTACGTCGCAGCGCTGGTACCGCCCGTGGTGATGGCCGTGGCGTTCGTCGCGCTCATCGTGACGATCGTGAAGAGCCAGGGCGGCGAGAACAAGTCCAAGGAGGACGCGGCCGTCGACGCCGCGCTGGCCCGCGCCGAGGGTGCCCGCCAGGAGCCCAAGGCCCACGGCGCCTGACCGCTGCCGCCGCGCGGGCCCGATCGTTTGTTTCGATCGCTTGACCGGCCTTGCGTCCCGTGAACGTCTGGTACGGCCCGAGATTGCGCGTCTCGGGCCTTACCTGCTTTTTCCGGCGTAAATCAACCGGTTATAACCGGCATTCGTGACATCTCCCACTATTGTGCTGGTGTGCCACGACGCTTGGGTGATCTGGAAGACGCGGTCATGACGCGGGTGTGGGAGTGGAACCGCCCGGTCACCGTTCGGGAAGTCCTGGAAGATCTGCAGAAGGAACGGTCGATCGCCTACACGACGGTGATGACCGTATTGGACAACCTCCATCAGAAGGGCTGGGTGCGGCGGGAAGCCGAAGGGCGCGCCTATCGATATGAGGCGGTCTCCACTCGTGCCGCCTACTCGGCCGCACTGATGAACGAGGCGTGGTCCGCGAGTGACAACCCCGCGGCCGCTCTCGTGGCCTTCTTCGGCATGATGTCGCCGGAACAGAGGTACGCCCTGCGGGATGCCGTACGCATGGTGCAGGCCGACGAACCGGCGGAACCCGCGCCGGCGCCGCCGCAAGAGGGGCGTACCGAACGCGAACCCCCAGGACCGGCGGAACGGCCGGACCGAGCGGAACGCGCCGACGAAGGCCCCGGTGAACACCCGCGGGAACCCGCCGGGCTCCCGGATGGCGCCGAAGCGCGCGAAGCGGATGCGCGGGAAGTACCCCGGGCGGGATCCGGCGACTCGGGGCGATAGCGTCGCCGCATGCCGTCGCTATCAAATGGGCTCACCGTCCGCCGTGCCAGGACCAGCGATGTACCGGCCGTACGCCGGCTCATCGACTCCTACTCACCGGACGGCATCCTGCTGGACAAAGCCACCGTGACACTTTACGAGGACATCCAGGAGTTCTGGGTGGCCGAGCGGGACCAGGACGCCGAGGTCGTCGGCTGCGGGGCCCTGCACGTCATGTGGGAAGACCTGGCCGAAGTGCGCACATTGGCGGTGGACCCGCAGCTCAAGGGCACCGGTGTCGGCCATCTCGTCCTCGACAAGCTGGTGCGCACCGCCGGCTGGCTCGGAGTGCGGCGCATTTTCTGCCTCACCTTCGAAGTGGACTTCTTCGCGAAGCACGGGTTCGTGGAGATCGGTGAGACGCCCGTCGACGGCGATGTCTACAGCGAGCTGCTGCGTTCCTATGACGAGGGCGTTGCCGAGTTCCTCGGTCTCGAACGAGTGAAGCCCAACACCCTGGGCAACAGCCGCATGCTTCTGCACCTGTGATCAGCGTTCTATGTCCGAATCGCGCCCCTATCTCATGGCTGTGGAAGCCAGCGTTCCCCGGCTGCCGCGCAACTGAACCCCACCCAAGGGTTTGTGTTTTTCCCGGAAAAGCGGTTTGCTTTCCGTCGTAATCCGCATTCGATGAAAGGGAAACCGGTGGCACAGAAGGTTCAGGTTCTTCTTGTCGACGACCTCAACGGCGGCGAGGCCCACGAGACCGTCACGTTCGCCCTCGACGGCAAGTCCTATGAGATCGACCTGTCCGACGACAACGCGCAGAAGCTGCGCGAGTCGCTTGCCGAGTTCGTGAAGGCGGGCCGCAAGACCGGTGGCCGTTCCGCCGGCCGCGGTAAGGCGCGGGCGACCTCCGGTGGCAGCCCGGACACCGCGAAGATCCGTGCGTGGGCCAAGGAGAACGGCTACAACGTCAATGACCGCGGCCGTGTGCCCGCGGAGATCCGTGAGGCGTTCGAGAAGGCCAACGGCTGATCGCCGTACCCGCGATCCGTTTGTCTTCGAGTTTGACGCAGCAAACGGGCCCGGTGGCATTCCGTCGCCGCCGCGCTCACGAGTCGTACGAGGTCGGGGGCGCGCCCCTGGCGACCCGCGAGGGGAGCACCGCGGCCCCCGCGCCCTGCCCCTGTCCCCGTGGTGGGCAGAGTCGCCTCGACCTCGCAACCCGGCTCGGGAGGCCGCACCCATCCCGCGGCCTCCCGCGGGCCGGTTCCGTACGGCCACCGGGAGTGTGGCGGGGGAGGTGACGGTGCGGGCATCCGGTCCCCGGCGCCGCGGGCGGTCAGATCCAGCCCGAGCGAGCCCCATTCCAGCCATTCCAGAAACTCCGGCAGTTCCTCCGCGGCCCCCGCGGACACGAGCACGAGCATTCTGGGACCGGCGGAGCCGCTGCGGTCGATCGCCACGGGCCCCGTGGGGCCCACCCGTGCCAGCACGGCCCGGCCCGCGTCGGCGGGCAGGTCGAGGGCGTCGAAGCGCACTCCGGTCAGCAGCTGGACCGGTTCCCCGCCGGCGGTCGGCCAGCGCAGCTCGTCCTCGTACCACTGCCGTACGGCAGTGAGAGGGGAACGGGAGCGCGGCAGCGCGACGGCCATACCCGTGCAACTCGCGAAACTCCGAGAAGTTACGCTGGGTTGACACGTGGACACGTGGCGTCGTCGCGGAAGGGGGCGGGGTGGCGCGTGACGGCGCGTTCGAAGGCGCTCGGGTGTTCGCCCGTAGCGGATGGAACGGGCCCGCGCCGCATGGAGTGTCAGTGGCAGCGGGTAGGACATTCCCAGTGGGAAGAGACGGTGCAGCGGCGTACGCAGCGCCTTTTCCGGGGTGGCGGCGGACTCCGGGCGGGCGTGTCGGCGGAGGTCGCGTTCGCCACGGGCGTACTGCCCCAGGGCGTATATGCCTGGCCTGCGGGAACATCGTCTCGCACCATCGGGTTGGAGCAGATGTCGGCTGTTCGGCAGCAGATTTCCCCACCGAAGCGGGGGTGATCCGGACGGATGTCGGCAGTTGGAATGAGCTGTCCCGTCCCACGGGACTAGCATGCGGAAGGACAGGGAGGGGACCGACCCCTAACTGCCTGACCGCTCTGAGGAGCGATTAACGATGTTCGAGAGGTTCACCGACCGTGCGCGGCGGGTTGTCGTCCTGGCTCAGGAAGAAGCCCGGATGCTCAACCACAACTACATCGGCACCGAGCACATCCTCCTGGGCCTGATCCACGAGGGTGAGGGTGTCGCCGCTAAGGCCCTGGAGAGCCTCGGGATTTCGCTCGAGGCGGTCCGCCAGCAGGTGGAGGAGATCATCGGCCAGGGGCAGCAGGCCCCGTCCGGCCACATCCCCTTCACCCCCCGTGCGAAGAAGGTCCTGGAGCTGTCGCTCCGCGAGGCCCTTCAGCTCGGCCACAATTACATCGGTACGGAGCACATCCTGCTCGGCCTGATCCGCGAGGGCGAGGGCGTCGCCGCCCAGGTCCTGGTGAAGCTGGGCGCCGATCTGAACCGGGTGCGGCAGCAGGTCATCCAGCTGCTCTCCGGCTACCAGGGCAAGGAGGCCGCCACCGCAGGCGGCCCGGCCGAGGGCACCCCCTCGACCTCGCTCGTCCTGGACCAGTTCGGCCGCAACCTGACGCAGGCCGCCCGCGAGACCAAGCTCGACCCGGTCATCGGGCGCGAGAAGGAAATCGAGCGGGTCATGCAGGTGCTGTCCCGCCGTACCAAGAACAACCCGGTCCTCATCGGCGAGCCCGGCGTCGGCAAGACGGCGGTCGTCGAGGGCCTGGCCCAGGCCATCGTCAAGGGCGAGGTGCCCGAGACCCTCAAGGACAAGCACCTCTACACCCTGGACCTGGGCGCCCTGGTCGCCGGCTCCCGCTACCGCGGTGACTTCGAGGAGCGCCTGAAGAAGGTGCTCAAGGAGATCCGCACCCGCGGCGACATCATCCTGTTCATCGACGAGCTCCACACCCTGGTGGGTGCGGGCGCCGCCGAGGGCGCGATCGACGCCGCGAGCATCCTCAAGCCCATGCTGGCGCGAGGCGAGCTGCAGACCATCGGTGCGACCACGCTCGACGAGTACCGCAAGTACCTGGAGAAGGACGCGGCCCTGGAGCGCCGCTTCCAGCCCATCCAGGTCGCGGAGCCGTCGCTGCCGCACACCATCGAGATCCTCAAGGGCCTGCGCGACCGTTACGAGGCGCACCACCGCGTCTCCATCACGGACGAGGCCCTGGTCCAGGCAGCCCAGCTGGCCGACCGCTACATCTCCGACCGCTTCCTGCCGGACAAGGCGATCGACCTGATCGACGAGGCCGGCTCCCGGATGCGCATCCGCCGGATGACCGCGCCGCCGGACCTCCGCGAGTTCGACGAGAAGATCGCCGACGTGCGCCGGGAGAAGGAGTCCGCGATCGACTCGCAGGACTTCGAGATGGCCGCGGGCCTGCGCGACAAGGAGAAGCAGCTCCTGGCCGCGAAGGCGAAGCGGGAGAAGGAGTGGAAGGCCGGCGACATGGACGTCGTCGCCGAGGTCGACGGCGAGCTGATCGCCGAGGTCCTGGCCACGGCGACCGGCATCCCGGTCTTCAAGCTGACCGAGGAGGAGTCCTCGCGGCTGCTGCGGATGGAGGACGAGCTCCACAAGCGCGTCATCGGCCAGAAGGACGCCATCAAGGCGCTCTCGCAGGCCATCCGCCGTACGCGGGCCGGTCTGAAGGACCCCAAGCGCCCCGGTGGCTCGTTCATCTTCGCCGGTCCGTCCGGTGTCGGTAAGACCGAGCTGTCCAAGACGCTCGCCGAGTTCCTCTTCGGCGACGAGGACGCGATGATCTCCCTCGACATGTCGGAGTTCAGCGAGAAGCACACGGTTTCCCGGCTCTTCGGCTCGCCTCCCGGCTATGTCGGCTACGAAGAGGGCGGCCAGCTCACCGAGAAGGTGCGCCGCAAGCCGTTCTCCGTCGTGCTGTTCGACGAGGTGGAGAAGGCCCACCCCGACATCTTCAACTCCCTGCTGCAGATCCTGGAGGACGGTCGCCTGACCGACTCCCAGGGCCGGGTGGTGGACTTCAAGAACACGGTCATCATCATGACGACCAACCTCGGGACCCGGGACATCTCCAAGGGCTTCAACCTGGGCTTCGCGGCCCAGGGCGACACCAAGAGCAGCTACGAGCGGATGAAGAACAAGGTCAACGAAGAGCTCAAGCAGCACTTCCGGCCCGAGTTCCTCAACCGTGTCGACGACACGGTGGTCTTCCACCAGCTCACCGAGGAAGACATCATCCAGATCGTCGACCTCATGATCGCCAAGGTGGACGAGCGCCTCAAGGACCGCGACATGGGCATCGAGCTCAGCGGTGAGGCCAAGAAGCTGCTCGCCAAGCGCGGCTACGACCCGGTGCTGGGCGCCCGCCCGCTGCGCCGGACCATCCAGCGCGAGATCGAGGACGCTCTCTCGGAGAAGATCCTCTTCAGCGAGCTGCGCTCCGGCCACATCGTGGTCGTCGACATCGAGGGTGAGGGCGAGAACGCCAAGTTCACCTTCCGCGGCGAGGAGAAGTCGGCGCTGCCCGACGCCCCGCCCGTGGAGTCCGCGGCCGGCGGCCCGGACCTGTCGAAGGACGCGTGACGGACCGGGCGCCCGGCGCCTGACCGGTACGGCTACGCCGCGGCCCGGAACCTGCTTCAGGTTCCGGGCCGCGGCGTTGTCGCGTGCGGGCGCAGCCGGATGCGGCAGCGGGCCGCGATATTGCCACGGGCATGAATCGCGGCGGGAAACCCGGCGGTAAAGGGAAAAGACCTTTCCGCGGTGGCCGGCGTACCGGGACGGGAAATGCGGACGGGCATATTCCGGTGCGCCCGGGACTTCCGGTGACCCCGGAACTCCAAGGCACCGAGGCTTTACGGGCCCGGCAATGCGAGCCCGTACCGCCCATTAGGCCGTGACATCACAGTTCTACGACGTGAACACCGTCCGGTACGCCGGTGACGCGCGGCAGCCGGCTGCCGACCATCAGCAGTTCCAGGCGGGGGAACGCGGCCAGCCACTCCATGGAGATCCCGAGGTCGTAGGCCAGCCAGAGCCGCTTGAGGCCGTCCGCCGGCGCGATGCCGCCGGTCAGCTCGGCCGCGGTGAACCGCCCGGCGATCTGCACGTAGGGCCGGCCGCCGAGCCGGCGCAGGGCGCGCAGCTCCTCCGTGTCCGCCACCGGGAAGTACAGCTCGTCCGGGTCGAGGTGGGCGATGATCTCCCGGGCGTAGCGGGCGGTGTCGTACCGCCGCCAGGCGCCCGCCAGCTGCGTCCGCAGGCCGAGGTCCGTCCGCTTGCGCAGCCCGGTCAGGTAGTCGATGGCCATGTCGTCGGCGATGGAGGTGGCCGTGACGGCGAGCAGGTACGCCTCGCCTTCGGAGACCTCGGCCGGGTCCGGCAGCATCTCCAGGACGATCGGGCCGATCCAGCCCAGCGCGCGGGCACCGGCCGCGGTGCTGGGGCGGACCATGTCGCGGGTGAAGCGCCGCACCCGGTGGCGTACCTCGGGATCGAGTTCGGTGGCGTGCTCCACGCAGGCGGCGGCGAGCAGCTTGCGGTGCCGGGCCTCCGCGGCCCGGATGCCGGGCCGCGGAGCCAGCAGGCCGTTGAGGAGCGCGGCGCACTCGTCGGGACGGGCCAGGGCGACGGCCATCCGGATGACGTCCTCCCACTCGGAGAGATGGGCGTGGTTCAGGAGCAGCCCGAAGTCGTGGCGCTGGACGGTGGCGCGGGCGGCCAGGAAGTCCTGGAACGTGCGGTGCACGAAGTCGACGGTGTCCGGGGTCGGTTCGCGCAGCAGCCCGGTCCGGTTCAGCAGGTGGCGGTATATCTCCTCGGGGCCGCCTTGGCGCGCGGCGTCCGGGATGGCGGGCAGGTGCTGCGCGAGCGTGTCCACGGCGATCGCGCGGTCCATCTCGGAGCGCCCGTTGACGAGCATCCAGTGGGCCAGCTTCTGCAGCAGCTGGATCTTGGGCTGGCGCGGCAGGTCGATGCCGTCCGTGGTGCCCATGGCCCGCTCCCGGTCCCGCCGTTCCAGCAGCATCGACAGGGCCGCGTCGTACAACTCCTTGCGGCCGTTGGGCAGATAGCCGCGGCGGTCGCGGTGCAGCGCGCAGAGCATGCCGCACATCAGCGGGTTGGTGGCGAGCCTGCCCAGGTCCCGGGTGATGCGTACGGCGTTGAGCAGGGTGTGTTCGTAGCCCGCGAGGCAGTCCAGGTCCTCCGGCTCCTGCTGGGCCGCGGCGCGGTGCCAGCGCTGGATGAACGCGGCGATGTCCTCGCGGCTCATCGGGGCCAGCGACAGTTCGGCGAAGCCGTCGTCCGTCAGCCAGTCGGCGCGGACGGCGGAGGGGCGGGAGGTGACGATCCAGACGTTGCCCGGATACAGGGCGGTCCAGTCGCGCAGCAGGCGGCGCAGCGCCTCGCGCTCGTCCTCCGGCGCCTCGTCCACGCCGTCGACCAGCAGCAGGGCGCGCCCGGCCCGCAGGACGCGGTCGGCCCAGCCCGGCGGCTGGGCCTCGGCGCCCGGGTAGCCGACGGCGGCCAGGAAGGTGCCGGGGCTGGGGAAGCCGTCGCGGGCGAAGCGGCGCACCGGCAGCAGGAAGGGGATGCGGCCGTGCAGGGCGCGGCGCAGCGAAGCGGGCAGCTCGTCGCGGGCGGTGGCGACGGCCAGCCACTGGAGGAGTGTGGTCTTGCCGGAGCCGGCGACGCCCCGGATGAGGATCCGGGACAGGCCGCAGAGCGCCTGCTCCGCGGGGACGGCCGGTTCGGGGGCGGCGCCGCCGTCCGCGCTCCGCGGCTCGGCCTCGCAGCGCAGGCCCAGGTAGGTGGCGTCCAGCGGCCAGCTGTCGGGGGAGTGCGCGAGGTCGATGCCGAAGATGGTGAGGTGGTTGTGGAGGACGGCGGTGTCGTGGGCGTAGCGGGCCTCGAAGGCGGCGTCCTCGGCGGACCTGGACGGCAGCCGGTCGCTCAGCGCACCGAGGGTGTCCCCGATGTCCGCGAGCTGCCGGCTCTGCTCGACCAGGGTGCGGGGGACGAAGGCGGCCCGCTGGGTGAAGAAGTGCAGGATGTGCAGCGAGGCGGTGCCCACGAGGATCGCGTGCAGTTCGGTGCCGTCGCGGGTCAGCTCGCGGGTGGCGCCGGGGGCCGCCCGGCACAGCTGCCGGGCGAAGTCGGCCGCTTCCAGGCGGGCGGCCTGCGCGACGTCCATGTCGATCTCGCCGAGCGCCCAGAGCGTACGGGCGAGCGCGTCCGTCACCGCCCGCTCCTCGTCGGCCGCGACGGGCCGCTCGTGCCCGTTCGCGGCGCCGTCGTCCGGCGGTGTCACGGCCCGCTCGACCAGCTTGGCGGCGAGCCGCCGCACGTCCCGTTCGCCGAGGGTGCGCTTCTCGCCCTTGAAGGAGAGCAGGCCGGAGATCCGTACGGGCTTGTCCACGAGTGCGGCGCCGGGCCCTTCGCGGACGAACAGCTTCTTGACCAGCGGGGCGACGACTTTGGGCGCGAGGCGGGCAGTGACGATCATCGGGTCCATCGGTGATCCCCCATCACCAGGGCAACGCCGGCCGGGCCGCGCGTTGTGGGCTTCAAGCCTAGAGGAGACAGGGCTTCCGGGGGCCTGGGCCGCCGGGGGAACCGCCGTCCTGTGAGGGCGGTGTCGGCTTCCTTTCGCTTTCTTGCGTTCGGAGGGCCATTGGTCCCGATAAGGACATCCTTAAGACCCGCACGGAAGCGGCGGGAACCCGGGGCGCGGTGACATGCCGCACAGGGCGATCCGTGCCCACTACGCGGAATAGTGGGCGCTTTCCGGGAAGCGGCGGGCCATTGCGGGCGCGATGGCCACGGGCCGGGGGCGGGTGGGGTGCCGGTGTACGGGAGCACCTGCCAGGACAGGGGAAAGCCGCAGGTCAGCGGCCGGGTGAGGGAGTCGCCTGGGGGTCGGGAGGGGAGGGCGGGCGCGAGGTTTGAGACCTGGGGCCGAGGGTAGTCGAGGCGGTTTATTTCCCCGGCTTTTGGTACGGGATGGGGTAGTAGAAGCGGCTATTGGCAGCATGTCGGATTCGGGTTACCAAGGTGGGGCGATCCCGGTCGACGGCCGGGACTCACTCTTTCCCGGAGGTAGTTCCCGCATGACGAAGCACCACCCCCTGCACCGCCTGTCGAAGAAGTCCGTTCTCCGTACCCGCGCCTCCGTGCTCGCGGCGGGCCTGGGCGTCTCCGCGGCCATGGGTGCCGGAGTGGCGCTGGCGGCGGGCGGCGACGACCGGTCGATCGCCCTGGACGGGCTGACGGCGGACCTGGGCGCCTCGGTGAGCGCGCAGGCCGACGCGCAGAAGAAGGCCGCCGAGGCGGAGCGGCAGGAGGCCGAGAAGGCCAAGAAGGCGGCCGAGGAGAAGGCCCGCTCCTGGGTCAAGCCGGTGGACGACTACAAGCTGGGCATGACGTTCGGCCTGGCGGGCAAGCACTGGTCGCACAACCACAGCGGTCAGGACTTCGTGGTGCCGAGCGGCACCGCCGTGCACGCCGTGCACGGGGGCACCGTGATCAAGGCGGGCCCGAACGGCGGCGGTGACGGTCCCGCGTACGGCAACGCGGTCGTGATCAAGCACGACAGCGGTACGTACACCCAGTACGCGCACCTGACGAGCGCCGAGGTGAAACCGGGCCAGCGGGTGGAGACCGGCCAGGAGATCGCCAAGTCCGGCAGCACCGGCAACTCGACCGGCCCGCACCTGCACTTCGAGGTCCGTACCGGCCCGGACTACGGCTCCGGCGTCGAGCCGACCGGCTTCCTGAAGGCGCGCGGCGACGGCGTGTGATCCCCGCCGTCGGTGCCGTCAGCCGTGGCCCGGCTGGGCCGCGGTGACCAGTTCGGTGGCGACCTCCAGGATGGCCTTGCGCTTGTCCTCGGGGTCGCCTTCGAGTGTCTGCATGGCGAACATGCCCGCGTGCAACGAGAAGATCGCGGTGATGCAGCGCACCTGGTCCGTCAGCTGTGCTTCCGGCTCCCTGAGCAGCCCGGTGAGCCGGACCATGCGCTGCTTGAAGGTCTCCCCGATGCTCAGGTCCCGCACGGTCGCCTGGTTCTCCTGCATGAAGCGGAAGAGGGGCTCGGCGGTGCGCAGGGCCTCGCTGTAGCGGCGCAGGATCTCGCGCTTGGTCTCCAGGGTGCGCGGCTGCCGCTCGGCCCACTCGGTCAGCTCGTCGATCGGCCGCGCCAGGTCCTGGAACAGGCTGATGACGATGTCTTCCTTGGTCTTGAAGTGGTAGTAGAGCGCCGCCTTGGTGACGTCCAGCCGCTCGGCGATCTCGCGGAGCGAGGTCTTCTCGTACCCCTGCTCGGCGAACAGCTCCAGGGCGACGTCCTGGATGCGCTGGCGGGTGTTGCCCCTGCGCGCGTGCGGTGTGCCCATGCTGCTGTTCTCCTGCGTCGGTCGTCCCGGCCGGCGGACGCCAATAACTTACTTGACGCCCGGCTAGTTGGTTGCTTACCTTCTTCACTGTACTCAACTAGCCGGGCGGCAAGTAAGTGGGAGAAGCAGAGATGGGGATGTCGCAACAGAAAGCGACCCCAGCGGGGGACATAACCGAACCGGTGAACGCCGGGGGGAAGCAGCCGGCCAGCGTCCGCGTGGTGCTGTTCGCGCTGATGATCGCGATGTTGCTCGCGATGCTGGACAACATGATCGTGGGCACCGCGATGCCGACGATCGTCGGCGAACTGGGCGGGCTGAGCCACCTGTCCTGGGTGGTGACCGCGTATACGCTCGCGACCGCCGCCTCCACCCCGATCTGGGGCAAACTGGGCGACCTGTACGGCCGTAAGGGCGTCTTCCTGACGTCCATCGTGATCTTCCTGATCGGCTCCGCGCTGTCCGGCATGGCCCAGGACATGGGCCAGCTGATCGGCTTCCGCGCCGTACAGGGCCTGGGCGCCGGCGGTCTGATGGTCGGCGTCATGGCGATCATCGGCGACCTGATCCCGCCGCGGGAGCGCGGCAAGTACCAGGGCATGATGGCCGGTGTCATGGCCGTCGCGATGATCGGCGGGCCGCTGGTCGGCGGCACCATCACCGACCACCTCGGCTGGCGCTGGAGCTTCTACATCAACCTGCCGCTGGGCGCGATCGCCCTGGTCATGGTGACCGCGGTGCTGCACCTGCCCAAGAAGCGGGCGCAGGCCCGCATCGACTACGTCGGCGCCATCCTGCTCACCATCGGCATCACCTCGCTGGTCCTGATCACCACCTGGGGCGGTACCGAGTACGCCTGGCTGTCGGCCCAGATCATCGGGCTCGGCGCGGTCGGCGTCGTCGCCCTGCTGGCCTTCGTCTTCACCGAGACCAAGGTCCGCGAGCCGGTGCTGCCGCTGCACATCTTCCGCAACGGCAACTTCAGCCTCGTCACGGTCATCGGCTTCCTGGTCGGCTTCGTGATGTTCGGGTCGATGACCTTCCTGCCGCTGTTCCAGCAGACCGTGCAGGGCGCCTCGGCCACCAACTCGGGCCTGCTGCTCCTGCCGATGCTGCTCGCGATGATGGCCGTCTCGCTGGTCGCGGGCCGGGTCACCACCAACACCGGCAAGTACAAGATCTTCGTGGTGGGCGGCGGCGCGCTGATCACCGCCGGGCTCGCGCTGCTGTCCCTGATGGACACCGGGACCACCCGGTTCACCTCGGGCGTGTACATGGCGGTGCTCGGTGCCGGCATGGGCTTCCTGATGCAGACCACGATGCTGATCGCGCAGAACAGCGTCGAGATGAAGGACATGGGCGTCGGCTCCTCGTCCGCCACCCTGTTCCGTACGATCGGCGGCTCCTTCGGTGTCGCGATCTTCGGAGCGATCTTCAACAACCGGGTGACGGACGTGATGACCGAGCGGCTCGGCGCCGCGGGTGCGGGCGCGACCGCCGGTGGCGGCCAGATGGACCTGAAGGCCCTGGAGAAGCTGCCGGCCGCGGTCAAGGACGCGTACATGCACGCGGTCTCCGGCGGTACCCACCAGGTCTTCGTGTGGGGCGCGGTGATCAGCGTCATCGGCTTCGCCGCGGCCTGGTTCCTCAAGGAGGTGCCGCTGCGCGGCGGCCCGGCCAAGCCGGCCGATGGGCCGCAGGACGACGGCGGGGCCCCGGCGAACAAGGCTCCCGTGGCGGAGACGGTCTGATCCGGTACTGAATTCCCTGGTCAGCGGCCCCCGGCGTACGCGCTGGGGGCCGCTGCCGCGTCCGGGGGCAGGCTGCCGCCGGGCCGTTGTCAGTGGTGCGTGCCAGCATCGGAATGTGAACGGTGACGGGGCGGGGGACGAGTGGGAGGGCGGGCGCGCGGGCGGCGCCACGGCCCCGGTGCCGCCCGCGCGGCTGCGGCAGCTGCGGCTGGCGAAGGACGCCATGGACCGCGACTGGGCCTCGCCGCTGGACCTGGGCGCGGTGGCGGCCCACGCCGGGTATTCGCGCTTCCACTTCATCCGGGCCTTCAAGCAGGTGTACGGCCTGACCCCCGGCCAGTACCTGAGCCGGCGCCGGATCGAGCGGGCCGAGGAGCTGCTGCGTACGGCCGATCTCTCCGTCACGGAGATCTGCTGGCTGGTCGGCTTCGGCAGCCTGGGCACCTTCTCGGCCCGCTTCAAGGAGCGGACGGGGCTGACGCCGAGCGAGTACCGCCGGCGGCATGTGGGACAGGGCGCCGGGCTGATACCGGGCTGCTACGCCCTGCTGTGGTCCGGCGGCTTCAAGTCCTTCGAGGACCGGGGCGAGGCGGGCCGGGAGGACCGCAATTCTCAAGAAGGCGGGTAGCGGGCGGCCTGCCTACGGTGAAGAGGACCGCGCACGACAACGAAAGGCACGTCATGATCAAGGGACTCGCCATCACCACCGTCTGGGTCCTCGACCAGGACCGGGCGAAGGAGTTCTACACGCAAAAGCTCGGGCTGGAGGTCCGCACGGACATGCGGATGGGCGGCGAGGACGGGATGCGCTGGCTGACCGTCGGCGCCAAGGACCAGCCGGACGTGCAGCTGACCCTGATGGTCCCCGGCCCGCCCGGCATGGACCCGGAGTCCGGCGCGGCGCTCAGACAGCTGGTCGGCAAGGGGCTGATGGGCGCCGGCGTGCTGGCCACGGACGACGTCATGGCCGACTACGCCGCGCTGAAAGCCAAGGGCGTGGAGTTCCTCCAGGAGCCGCAGGAGCGCCCGTACGGCACCGAGGCGATTTTCCGTGACGACTCCGGCAACTGGTTCTCGCTGACCCAGCGGAACGAGCAGCTCGACCTGGGCAAGGACTGGGGGGAGTGCGTGGAGTAGCCGCCGCACCGAGGACGGCGGGCCGGGGCGGCCGGGCGGCCGCCGCCCGTCACCGGTCCGGCAGCTGGATGACCGGGAAGCTGCCCGTGTTCGTGGGGGCGTTCTCCGGCAGCCACAGCACGGACACCGCGCCCGTGGACCCGTCCGTCAGCTCGTCGGCGTTGCGGAAGGTGAGCCGGGCGCCCAGGACCCGGGCCTGGCCGGCCGCGATGGTCAGCCCGAGCCCGTGCCCACGCCCTGCCCGGTCGCTGCTGCCCGTACGGAAGCGGCTGGGGCCCTCGCGCAGCAGGGCCTCGGGGAAGCCCGTGCCGTGGTCGCGCACGCGCACGACCCGCCCCTCCACGGTCACCTCGATCGGCGGCTTGCCGTGCCGGGCCGCGTTCGCGATGAGGTTGCCCAGGATGCGTTCCAGGCGCCGCGGATCGGTGGAGACCTCGGCGTCCCGCAGGATCTCGATCTTGATGTCGGGGTTCAGGGCCCGCACCCGCCGGGTGACGAACTCGCCGAGCGCCACGTCCTGCAGCTCGGCACGCTCCGCGTAGCCGTCCAGCCGGGCCACTTCCAGGACGTCCTCGACGAGCGTGCGCATCGCCTGCGCCCGGTCCCGCACCAGCTCCGACGGACGTCCGGGCGGCAGCAGTTCGGCCGCGGTGAGCAGCCCGGTGACCGGGGTGCGCAGCTCGTGGGCGATGTCGGCGGTCACCCGGCGCTCCGCCTCGATGCGCTTCTGGAGCGCGTCGGACATCGCGTCCACCGCCCAGGCCAGGTCGTCCGTCTCGTCCCGGATCCGGCCGCCGACCTCGTCGCGGATGCGTACGGAGGTGTCGCCGTCGGCCAGCTTGCCGGCCGCGGCCGCCGCCTTGCGCAGCCGCTGGGACAGCCGCCCGCCGATCAGCACGCCGAGCGCGCAGCCGCCGACCACGACCGCCGTGGAGCCGATCAGCAGCGCCTGGTCGAGGTCGTCCAGGACGGCGAACCGGTCGGGGAAGTAGCCCTGGATGGACAGCACCCGGCCGCCCGCGACCGGCGCGGCGGCCCACACCTTGGGCGTGGTCTGGCCGGTGTCCTCCAGGTAGGTCGCCCGCTTGCCCTTGGTGACCTCGTCCCGCAACTCCTTGGGCAGCGCCGGGTCGTCCAGCTTCGCGCCGAAGCGCAGCTGGTGCGTGGACTCGTAGATCTTCTGCGTGAAGTTGAGCCGTTCGGTCTGCACGTCGCGGCTGTTGTCCAGCATCGAGCCGCGGGCCGCGTTGTGCACGACGAGGCTCAGCGCGATCGCGACCAGCGCTCCGACGAGCGCGATCGCGGCGCTGAGCTTCCACCGCAGCCCGGTACGCAGGGCGAGCCTGACCACCGCAGGAGTCAGCCTCTCAGCTTGTAACCGAAGCCGCGGACGGTCTCGATCCGGTCCTGGCCGATCTTGCCGCGCAGCCGCTGGACGTGGACGTCCACGACCCTGGTGTCACCGCCCCAGCCGTAGTCCCAGACCCGCTCCAGCAGCCGGTCGCGGGAGAGGACCGTGCCGGGCGAGTTGGAGAACTCCAGCAGCAGGCGCATCTCGGTCGGTGTCAGCGCGACCGGCTGACCGCCTTTGCGCACCTCCATGCCCTCGGTGTCGACCTCCAGGTCGCCGAAGCGCAGCACGGCCTCGGCCGGCTCCGGGGCGTCCGAGGCCGCGGCGCCCGCGCCGTCGGGGCCCGAGGCGTGCCCGAAGCGGCGCAGCACCGCGCGGATCCGGGCCACCAGCACGGCGCCGTCGAAGGGCTTGGTCACGTAGTCGTCGGCGCCCGCCTCCAGGCCCAGCACCACGTCGATGGAGTCGGCGCGCGCCGACAGCATGATCACCGGCACGGTCGACTCGTCACGGATGCGGCGGCACAGGCTGACGCCGTCCAGGCCCGGCACCATCACGTCGAGCAGGGCGATGTCGGGACGGTCGGCCCGGAACGCCTCCAGGCCCGCCAGCCCGTCGGGCATGGCGGTGACCACGAAGCCGTCCCGCTCCAGGGCGAGCTGCGTGGCCTCGCGGATGACGTCGTCGTCCTCGACGAAGAGCACATGGGTATCGGCCATGCGGTGTTCTCAATCCTCCGGTGCCGTGCTGTCGGGGGTCGCGGACTCGGTGGCCCCGGTCTTGCTGTAGTCGGTGTGGTACCGGGCGTACTCCACGAAGCGGCTACCCGTCCAGCGGTAGGTCATCACATCCTCGCCGGAAGCGCAGCACACCTTGTCGCCGGAGTCGTAGGTCTGCTTGGAGACCTCCAGTTCGCCCTTGTT
This sequence comes from Streptomyces sp. NPDC017529, assembly GCF_044329785.1. Lineage (NCBI taxonomy): Bacteria > Bacillati > Actinomycetota > Actinomycetes > Kitasatosporales > Streptomycetaceae > Streptomyces > Streptomyces sp. NPDC017529. The sequence continues at coordinate 27,159 of NZ_JBIRJY010000002.1, read as the reverse complement.
GACGCCCGCGTACACCGAAGGCTGTTCGTTGGTGAAGACATTGTCGTACGAAGAGCCGTTCTTGCGGTAGACGTACGAGCCGATGCCGACGGAATCCGCGCAGGTCATCACGTTGACGACGACGTCGGGGTCCTTGCCGTGGGTGAGCGGCGCGTACGTGACCTCGACCGGGTACTCCTCCGCGGCGCACGGCTTCGCCAGGGACTTCTTGACGTCCGCGCCGACCTTCGGGTCGTGCTTCATCAGCTCGACCGCGTCGACCTTCTCGTACGCGACCGACGCCGAGGGCGACGGGGACGGCGCGTGGGCCGACCGGCCCGTGGGCGCGGGGGCGCTGCTCGCCGTGCCCTCGGTCCGTACGCCCTCGCCGCCCGGGTTGCAGCCGGCCAGCAACAGCGAGACGGCGGCCACCCCGGCGATGGCCGCTCCGCTCTTCACGTGTCCGGTTCCGGCCCGTGCGGACCGGAACCGTGCCGTGCTGTCCCCGGCCAACCTGTTCCTGGTCAAACCGCTCCCGCTCACAGTCCCTCTGGCTAAGCCGCCGGTACCGCAGCCGGTCAGGCCGCGCACCGCTCCCGCTCCTGCTCGCCGCGCTCCAGCATGCGCGCGTCGACGTCGCGATTCTCCAGTTCCTGGCGCAGCCGGGCCAGGGCCCGGTGCAGCGTGCTCTTGACCGTACCGGTGGACATGCCGAGCGCCGCCGCGGTCTCCTCCGTGCTCATCTGCTCCCAGTGTCGCAGCACGACGACGCTGCGCTGCTTGGGCGCGAGCACGCCGAGGATGTCCATCAGCAGGGCGCGGTCGGCGCGCTGCTCGGTGCCGTCGTCGACGCTCGCGTCCGGGAGCTGCTCGGTGGGCACCTCCTCCAGCTTGCGGGCGCGCCACCACTCCGTACGGGTGTTGATCATGACGCGGCGGAGGTAGGCGTCGGCGAGGGACTTGTCCGCGATGCCGTCCCAGCGCCCGTAGGTGCGGACCAGGGCCGTCTGGAGGAGGTCCTGGGCGTCGACCGGGTCGGGTACCAGGCGCCGGGCGCTGCGCAGCAGGGCCTCCTGCCGCGTCCGCACGTACTCTTCGAAGTCCAGTACCTTGCCGCCGCTGGTCGCCATCCCGACGCCTCCGATCCGCTTGCGTTCCCCACGTTGACCGCGCTGGCAGTCATCTCCAGCACGGGGAAGACGCTACGGAGGGGGTGTTGCGGCGTAGTGTGCGTGGGCCCCACAGGGAGTGCACGGAAAACCGTCGGTTGTGTAACAGCCCGCCGGGGGTCATACCTCGGACGGACAGGGGCCGTACGGGGGTCATCCTCCCGGGGGACAGCGGGGGGCGGCCGGAAGGGCTAGGGCCCCTGTGCAGGACGTTCGGCGCCGGCCCCGCCGTCACGGTGCCGTCATCAGGACGTGCTCCGGCCGAGCGGCAGGCGGTACGAGCCGCCCGGCAGCGGCTCCACCAGGCCGTCCGCGACCAGGCCGTCCAGCGCCCGCGCCCGCTGCACCGGCTCGTCCCAGACCGCGTCCAGCACGGCCTGCGGCACGGCACCGACGGCCTCCCGCAGCACGGCGAGCAGCTTGCCGCGCACCTGGCGGTCCGTGCCGGCGTACGTCTGGCCGCGGCGCGGCGGGCCGTCGTGCGCGGGCGAGCCCGCCAGCCGCCAGGCGCACTGCGCGGAGATCGGGCAGCGCACACACTCGGGGCCGCGGGCGGTGCACACCAGCGCGCCCAGCTCCATCGTGGCGGCGGCCCACTTCGCCGCGGTCTCCTCGTCCTGCGGCAGCAGCGCGCGGGCCAGCTTGCGTTCGGCGGCCGTGGTGGCGTTCGGCGGGTACTGCCGGCCTTCGACAGCGCGCGCGAACACCCGGCGCACATTGGTGTCCAGAACCGCGTGCCGCTGCCCGTACGCGAAGGACGCGACGGCCGCGGCCGTGTACTCGCCGACACCGGGCAGCGCGAGGAGCTGGCCGTGCTCGCGCGGCACGTCACCGCCGTGGCGCTCTTGTATGGCGGAGGCGGCGGCGTGCAGGCGCAGTGCGCGCCGCGGGTAGCCGAGGCGGCCCCAGGCGCGCACCGCCTCTCCCGGCGGCTCGGCGGCCAGGTCCGCGGGGCGCGGCCAGCGCTGAAGCCACTGTTCGTACACCGGCAGCACTCTGCTGACCGGTGTCTGCTGCAGCATGAACTCGCTCACCATCACGCCCCAGGCGCCCGCCTCGGGGCGGCGCCAGGGCAGGTCGCGGGCGTGCTCGTCGAACCAGTCGGTGACGGGGCCGTGCAACCGGGCCCCTTCGGTGGCTTCGTTGGCGGCGGCGGTGGTGGCAGCGGCGGAGGCGGCAGGAGTGGAAGTCATGGCATGGCCGATCCTGGCACGGCGGCGCTCCGCCGTGAAACGCGCCGGGCCCGCGCCACGATGCGCCCACCCGCTCGCGGGAATGTTCCGGCGTGGGGACCAGGGGCGCGGAAGGGGGCGTCCGCGTCCCGCTCGGCGGCGGGGGCGAGGATGTCCCCATGGTGTGGATGACGACGGGACCTGCGGGAGAGCGGCGATGACCACGGCGAGCGACTGTCCTGACACGATCCGCCGGGCCCTGGTGGCGCACACGACGCTGACGCTCGCGTACACCGACGCCGAAGGGCCGCAGGCGTGCGCCGTGCTCTACGCCACAGCGGACGGGCCGGTGCCCGCGCTCGCCCTGGTCACCGCGGAGTCGACCCGGCACGGCCGGGCGTTCGCCCGCGCGGCGGAGACGGGCCCCGGCGCCCGCGTCGCCTTCACGGCGCAGCGCGACGGGCAGGAGTGGACCGGGCTGACCGGGGTGCAGGGCCGGGGTGTCGTCCGCCGGCTGGCGGGCGCGGACCGCGCGGCGGGGTGGCGTACGTACCTGGAGCGCTTCCCGTTCGTCGCGGCCGACGAACGGCTCGGCGCGGCGCTGGAGCGCACCGCGCTGTGGGAAGTGCGCCCGGACTGGCTCAGGTTGATCGACAACGGCCGCGGGTTCGGGCACAAGGAGGAGTGGCACGCGCCGGAGGGGTGCGAGGGGCGGCGGTGACCGGGGGAGTGGTGCGGGGATCAGCAATACGGGGGGAAACGGTACGGGGGCATCCCGTGGGACGCCCCCAGCCTGCCGGGGATTTGCCGGAGCTGCCGCAGATCCCCTGAAGAAACGTTTATGCGCGCACCAGGATCTTCCAGCGCCCCGTACTCATGCGCTCCACCACGGTGGTCAGCGGCCGGGCGAGCAGCGTGACGCACAGCGTGGCGGTCAGCGTGCCCAGCGCCAGGCCCGCCACCACGTCGTGCGGGTAGTGCACGCCGACGAAGACCCGCGAGAAGCCCGTCAGCAGCGCGACCGGCAGCGCCAGCCAGGCCGCCGCGCGCCACGCGAACACGATGCCGACGGCCAGCGCCGCCGCGATCGTGGAGTGGTTGCTCGGGAAGGACCAGTCGCCCTGCGGGGGGCACTGGACTATGGAGGCGGCGGCGCCGGCCACGGCCCGGCAGGGCCGCTCCTCGTCCACGAAGCTTTTGACGATCTCACTCACCAAGTAGGCGACCGCCGTGGCCACCGGCACCAGGATCGCGAGCGCGACCAGCCGCTCCTCCCCCTTGCGGGAGCGCCACCAGCCCAGGACGGCCACTGCCATGAGCAGCAGGATGCCGCCCTCCGTACCGCCGGCGGCCAGCGAATGAATCCAGCCGGGTGTGTCGTGCGCGAAGTCGGTGACGTCGCGATAGAGATCGGTGCTGTACATGAACGCATACGGTACGGACTGTTACGGGAAAGCCGCACCTGACCGACGACAAGGGGCACCCCCGACGAAAGTCGGGGCCCGCGCGCGGCCGGGAATCGCCGTGGATCACGAAGTGATCACAGAGCGCGGGCCCGCGGAGCCCCGCTCCGGGCTGATGATGCGAAAAGTTGCGGCTTCGTGCGGCGGGTACTGGCCGTTGCGACAGGTGATCTCTCGTAGAGTTTCCGCGTGGGATCTCTGCGCAATCCGATCGGGCCGCTTCCCTCCTCCATCTACTGGCGGCGGAGGGCCGTTGCGCTGGCCGTCCTCGCCCTGCTGGTCCTGTTGGTGGTCTGGGCCCTCAACTGGAGCGGCGGCGACGGGAAGACCGGCGCCGAGGGCAAGGGGCCCGGCGGCCCCGGCCCCGCGACGTCCATCACCCCGGGACCGAACGCGACGGACTCCGGGATCGACCAAAAACCCGGCGGCCGGGACGAGTCGGGCAGCGGCGGCGGGTCCGGCACGGGCTCCGGCGGCTCGGGCGGTTCCGGCGGCTCGGGCGCCGGTACCGGCGGCAGCGGCGGTTCCACGGGCTCCGGCGGCGGCTCCGCCCTGGGCGAGGGCGGCGGCGCCGTCACCGTACCGGCCGGTGCGGCCCTCCCGAACTGCGCCGAATCCGACACGGAGTTGAAGCTGCGCAGCCTCAAGAGCTCTTACGGACCCGGCGAACGGCCGAAGTTCGAGGTCACGGTCGAGAACTCCGGCGGCGCGGCCTGCAAGGTGGACCTGGGGCGCGGGTCGGCGGCGCTCACGATCACCGCGAAATCGGGTGACGAACGGGTGTGGGCCTCCGGCGACTGCCCGCCGGGCGCGGGCACCACCGCGCTGGTGCAGGTGCCGGCGGGCGGCTCGGTCACCCGGACCGTGGAATGGGACCGCAGGCCCAGCGACTCCGAGTGCGCGACGCCGAACGCCGCTCCGGTCGGGCCCGGCGCGTACCTCGCCGAGGCCAAGGTGGGCGGCCTGGCTTCGGTGCGCACGCCCTTCACGCTGGCCGAAAGCTGACGGGTACACGGGTCGCGATTGCGCTGTGAGCGTGCAGCCGTTTTCCGTCCGCCGGTGATCGGGCACAGTCGGCCGTATGAGGCTACTGATGCTGGGCGGAACGGAGTTCGTGGGTCGTGCGGTCACCGACGCGGCGCTGGCGCGCGGTTGGCAGGTGACGGTGTTCCACCGCGGGCGGCACGCGGCGCCGCCGGGAACGACGGTTTTGCACGGCGACCGCACCGACGCGGCCACCCTCGGGGCCCTCGCCGACGGCACGTGGGACGTCGTCGTGGACACCTGGAAGGGAGCGCCGACCGCGGTGCGCGACGCGGCCCGGCTGCTGGCCGACCGGGCCGGGCGGTATGTGTACGTCTCCACCGGGTCGGTGTACGCGCCTCCGGCCGGCCCCGGGCACACCGAGGACAGCCGGCTGGTGGAGGGCTCGCCGGACGCGGACGCGGTGGCGTACGCCGAGGACAAGCGCGGCGGCGAACTGGGTGCGCTGGCGGCCTTCGGCGAGGACCGGACGCTGCTGGCCCGCGCCGGGCTGATCCTCGGGCCGGGGGAGAACATCGGCCGGCTGCCCTGGTGGCTGACGCGCATCGCCCGCGGCGGCCCCGTGCTCGCGCCGGGCCCGCACGACCTGGGGCTTCAGTACATCGACGTCCGCGACCTCGCCGAATGGATTCTGCACGCCGCCGAGACCGGGCTGTCAGGCCCGTACAACCTCATCAGCGAGCCGGGCCACGCCACGATGGGCGAACTGCTGGAGGCCTGCGTCAAGGTCACCGGGTCCGACGCCGAACTGCGCTGGGCGGAGCCGGAGAAGATCCTCGCGGCCGGCCTCGCACCCTGGACGGAACTGCCCGTCTGGCTGCCGCCGGGCGAGCTGTACGACGCCATCCACCGCGGCAACGCCGCCAAGGCCCACGGCGCGGGGCTGCGCTGCCGGCCGGTGGGGGAGACGGTGGCCGCCACCTGGGAGTGGCTACGGGAGCTCGGCGGCGAGGCGCCGCTGCGCCCCGACCGGAAGGCGACCGGGCTGGCACCGGAGCGTGAGGAAGCGTTCCTGCGGGATCTGTGAGGCGTGCCGGGGACCGGGGAACGGGCCCCGCTCGCGCGGGCCGCGTACGGCTACGGCACGGGCTCTCGCGCGGCCCGTCTCACACGTACCGTTCGAGGATGGAGGACTCCGCGAGCCGGGACAGGCCCTCGCGCACGGACCGGGCGCGGGCCTCGCCGACGCCGTCCACCGCCTGGAGGTCGTCCACGCTCGCCGCGAGCAGCTTCTGCAGCCCGCCGAAGTGCTCGACGAGCCGGTCGATGACGGCGCCCGGCAGCCGCGGCACCTTCGCCAGCAGCCGGAAGCCGCGCGGCGAGACCGCCGAGTCCAGCGTCTCGGGCGAACCGCTGTAGCCCAGCGCGCGGGCCACGATGGGCAGTTCCAGCAGCTCGGCGTGGCTCAGGGCGTCCAGCTCGGACAGCGCCTCCTGGACCGTACGGGACCGCTTGGCCGTCGGCTCGGGCACGTAGTCGCGCACGACCAGCTCGCGCTCCGGCTCGACGCCCGCGATCAGCTCGTCCAGCTGGAGGGAGAGCAGCCGGCCGTCCGTGCCCAGCTCGACCACGTACTCGGCGATCTCGGTCGCGATGCGGCGCACCATCTCCAGCCGCTGGGCGACCGCGGTGACGTCCCGGACCGTGACCAGGTCCTCGATCTCCAGCGCCGACAGGGTGCCGGCGACCTCGTCCAGCCGGAGTTTGTAGCGCTCCAGGGTCGCCAGGGCCTGGTTGGCGCGGGAGAGGATCGCCGCCGACTCCTCCAGGACGCGGCGCTCACCGTCCACGTACAGCGCGATCAGCCGCATCGACTGGCTGACCGAGACGACCGGGAACCCGGCCTGTATCGAGACGCGCTGTGCGGTGCGGTGGCGGGTGCCGGTCTCCTCGGTGGGGATGGAGGCGTCCGGGACCAGCTGCACACCGGCCCGCAGGATCTTGGTGATGTCCTTGTCCAGGACCAGGGCCCCGTCCAGCTTGCACAGCTCGCGCAGCCGGGTCGCCGAGAACTCCACGTCCAGCACGAAGCCGCCGGTGCACATCGACTCGACGGTCTTGTCGAAACCCAGGACGATCAGACCGCCCGTATTGCCGCGCAGAATGCGCTCCAGGCCGTCCCGCAGGGCCGTGCCGGGCGCCACGGCGCTCAGCGAGGCCCGCATCAGGCCCTCTGTGCCGCTCTCGCCCGACCTCCGGGTGGGCGGCCCCCAACCGGACCTGCCACCAGACGACGATGCCCGGTCGTTGGCTGCCACTGCACTCCTTAGTCGCAAGGTCTGTCGGTGCCGCAGGCCGCCCGGCAGATGCCTTGGTCACGCAGCTCGTGAGCTGCGCGGGCCGACGGCATGACTTTCGTTGACAGGCGAGACCGGGGCAAAGTCTACCGGCGACCGCGCTATTCGACGGGGGCCTCCTTGCGCGCCTCGCGGCGCGGCCGCTTGGGCAGCACGCGCAGCGCCTCGCCGACGTCGGCCACCTCCAGCACCCGCATGCCCGCCGGGATCTTGCCGGGGTCGTTCGGGACCAGCGCGTGGGTGAAGCCGAGCCGCGCCGCCTCGGCCAGCCGGCGCTGTACGCCCGTCACCCGCCTGACCTCGCCCGCCAGCCCCACCTCGCCGATCGCGACCAGGTTCTTCGGCAGCGGGGTGTCGCTGGCGGCGCTGGCCAGCGCGAGCGCCACGGCGAGGTCGGCGGCCGGCTCGGTCAGCTTCACGCCGCCGACCGTGGCGCTGTAGATGTCGCGCTTGCCCAGGGCGGCGATCCGGCCGCGCTGCTCCAGGACGGCCAGCATCATCGAGACGCGGGAGGTCTCCAGCCCCGAGGTGGTCCGCCGCGGCGACGGGATCTGCGTGTCGACCGTCAGCGCCTGCACCTCGGCGACCAGGGGGCGGCGGCCCTCCAGGGTGACCGTCAGGCACGTACCGGGCACCGGCTCGTCGCGGCGGGTCAGGAAGAGGCCGGACGGGTCGGCGAGGCCGGTGATGCCCTCGTCGTGCAGCTCGAAGCAGCCGACCTCGTCGGTGGTGCCGTAGCGGTTCTTCACGCCGCGCACCAGGCGCAGCCGGGCGTGCCGGTCCCCTTCGAAATTCAGTACGACGTCGACCAGGTGCTCCAGGAGGCGGGGACCGGCGATGGCGCCGTCCTTGGTGACGTGGCCGACCAGCAGCGTCGCCATGCCGCGGTCCTTGGAGGCCCGGATGAGGGCGCCCGCGACCTCGCGGACCTGCGCCATGCCGCCGGGCGCGCCGTCGATCTCGGGGGAGGCGACGGTCTGCACGGAGTCCACGATCAGCAGGGACGGCTTGACCGAGTCCAGGTGGCCCAGGACGGCGGACAGGTCCGTCTCGGCGGCGAGGTAGAGGTGGTCGTCGATGGCGTGGATGCGGTCGGCGCGCAGCCTGACCTGGCTCGCGGACTCCTCGCCCGTCACGTACAGCGTGCGGTGGTCGGCGCTCGCCGCCTTCGCCGCGACGTCCAGCAGCAGGGTGGACTTGCCGACGCCCGGCTCGCCGGCCAGCAGCACCACGGCGCCGGGGACCAGGCCGCCGCCCAGCACGCGGTCCAGTTCGTCGACGCCGGTGGAGCGGGCGGTGGCCTGGCGGCCGTCGACCTGGCCGATGGGCAGCGCGGCGGTGGTGACCCGCCCCGGCGCGGTCGTGCGCACGGCGGGCGCGCCGCCGAACTCCTCGACCGTGCCCCACGCCTGGCACTCCGGGCAGCGGCCGAGCCACTTCGCGGTGGTCCAGCCGCATTCGGTGCAGCGGTACGAGGGCCGCTCCTTGGCCGAGGATTTACGAGTCGCCATGGGGTTCACCGTAGTGGCGGGGTGTGACAGCGCGGGCGGGAGGCCGCCGTGTGCAAGGGTGCGGGACGCGGGCATACGCGGTGTGCCGGCGCCCGGAACGGGGTGTGGTGAGGGGAGCCGAACGCGAAAGCAGGGTTTACTGTCCCCTTTTGAGGGAGAACGTCACCCGTATGGATTAAAAGTGTCCGTGCGGCGCGATAGAGCCTGCATCATCCGCCTACCGTCGCCGGGTGATGAGCAGCAGGTCCGATCACCCCACGCACGACACCGGCGCGCACCGGGCGCTCGACGGCGTCCCGCGGCCCGGCCGGCCGCGGCTCCCCGAGCGGTACGAGCCCCACCTCGACGGGCTGTTCACCTATTGCCTGTCCGTTTTGTGCGAGCACGACGCGGCGACCGCCGTCCTCGGCGAGGTGCTCGCCGTCGCCGAGCGGCACCACGGCCGTCGGCCGCCGGACGACGGGCTGTACCGGCCCTGGCTGTACGCGCTCGCCCGGTGGGCCTGTCTGCGGTGGCTGGCGGAGAAGACGCCGCGCAGCGGCGCGTACCCCGGTGCGGGCGGGGGGACGCCGTCCGGCGCGCCCCCGTCCGGCGCGGAGGCGTCGGCGGAGACGTCGTTCGGCACGGGCTCCTCGGCCGCCCTGAGCACCCGCCGCCAGCGTGAGCTGGCCGCGCTGGCCTGGCCCGAAGCAGCCGGTACGACGCCCGAGCAGCGCGAGGCGCTGGAGCTGTCGGTACGTCACCGCCTGGCGTCCCACGAGGTCGCCGCCGTCCTCGGTGGCGACCTCGTCGCCACCCGTACCCTCCTGGCCGCCGCCGCCTGCGAGGTCGAACGCACCCGCGCCGCGCTCGCCGTCGTCGAGTTCGGCCGCTGCCCCGACGTCGCCCAGCTCGCGGGCGACACCCAGATGCTGCTGGGCGTCGCGCTGCGCCGGGAGCTGGTGCGGCACGTGGACGACTGCGCCGAGTGCCGCCGTACGGCCGAGCGGGCCACCGCGCACGGGCCCTGGCCCGGTACCGCGCCCGCCGATCACGACGCGTTGCCGCTGGTCACCGCCCCGTACGCCGCGGTGTGCGCCGCCCTGGAGGAGGCGCGGGAAGCGCGCTCCGGGCGTGCCGAGCGCGGGGCGGGCGCGGGCCTCTTCCTGCGCTCCGGGCGTACGGGGCGCACGGGCGGCGTAAACGGTTCTCCTCGCTACGACCGGCGCGGATTCCCCGTCGGGCCCAAGGACCCCGCGGCCCGCAGGCACCGGCTGCGCACCCGCGCCGTGACCACCACCGTGGTCGCCACCGTGCTGGCCGCGCCGGTGCTCGCCCTGTGGGCCGCCTACCGGGGCGCGCCCCTCACCGGCGAGGGTCGCGGAGGCCCGGCCGTGACGGCCCGCGAAGCGGACGGCGGCGGCCCGCTCGACGGCGACCCGTACGAGAACGCGCGCAGCGCCCGGACACCCCCCGCCCCGTACCTCGCCGCGGCGAGCGGCTGGCACGACCTCTCCGTCCAGGTCGTCGGCGCGGACGGCGCGCCCCTGCGCCCCGGCGAGACGGACCGTTCCAGCACCGGGCCCGGACGGCTGACCGTCACGGCGCAGCCGCGCGGCGGCACCACGCTCGTCACGCTCACCGCGTCCGGCGGGACACCGGTCCACTGGACGGCGCGGCCCGGCGCGCCGTGGCTGCGGCTCAGCGCCACCGCCGGAGTGCTGCGGCCGGGGCAGACCGCCACGGTCGTGGTGTCCGTGGACCACGAGCGCGAGCCGGACGGGTACTGGAACGCGCGGATCCTCCTGGCGCCCGGAGGGACCGTGGTGACGCTGGAGGGCTGGGGCAAGGGAGGCGAGGACCCCGGTCCCGGCCCCGGGAGACCGACGGGGCCGGGCCCCCGGCCCGATCCGACCGAGGCCCCGCCGACGAGCGGGCCGCCGCAGCCGTCCACGCCCCCGGCCTCGCCGACGGCCGAGCCCACGGCCGGGGAGCCGACGGTGGGCCCGAGCCCCTCGCCGAGTGCGCCGGAGCCGCCGGGATGACCGTCCTCGGCCCGCCGTCCGCCGCCGGGCGGCGCCGGTGCCCCGGCTACCGGCAGGCGCCTCCCGCCGCCCCCGGGTCCGCCGGGTGCGGGGCCATCGGCAAGGTGGCCGCCAGGCGCTCCTCGCAGAGCTCCACCAGGCGGGCGTAGCCTTCCTTGCCCATCAGCTCGGTGAGTTCGGGCCCGTAGGACACGTAGACCGGCTCGCCGGCGCCGTGTGCCGAGGTCGCCGACGTGCACCACCAGTGCAGGTCGTGGCCGCCGGAGCCCCAGCCGCGGCGGTCGTACTCGCCGATGGTGACCTGGAGGACGCGGGTGTCGTCGGGGCGGTCGATCCAGTCGTAGGTGCGCCGGACCGGGAGCTGCCAGCAGACGTCCGGCTTGGTCTCCAGCGGTTCGCGGCCCTCGCGCAGCGCGAGGATGTGCAGCGAGCAGCCGGCGCCGGCCGGGAAGCCGGGGCGGTTCTGGAAGATGCACGAGCCCTTCCAGCGCCGGGTCTGGCGGTCGCCGTCCTCGTCCTCCTGGGTCCAGCCGGTGGAGGTGCCGACGTCGTGGAACTGCCACAGGTCGGGCGTGAGCCGCGCCACGTGCTCCGCGACCCGCTGCTCGTCCTCCTCGTCGGAGAAGTGCGCGCCGAGCGTGCAGCAGCCGTCGTCCGCGCGGCCCGCCTCGATGCCCTTGCAGCCGCTGCCGAAGATGCACGTCCAGCGGGAGGTGAGCCAGGTCAGGTCGCACCGGAAGACCTGCTCGTCGTCGGCGGGGTCGGGGAAGGTGACCCAGGCGCGGGCGAAGTCCAGGCCGCCGACCTCGTCGGCCCGAGCCCCTTGCGCCTCCTGCGCCGCACGCGCCTCCCGAGCGCGCTGCTTTTCTGCCTTCTTCAGGGCTTTTTCCTGCTTCGCCTTGTTCGTCTTAGCCACTACTCCAGCCTAAGGCGACCGGCACCTGCCGAAGTTCTCCGAGAGCGGCGGGCCCGCCGCCGGGTCCCGGCCGGATCGCAGTAGGTTCAACGTATGAGACTCGGAGTCCTCGATGTGGGTTCGAACACGGTCCACCTGCTGGTGATGGACGCGCACCCGGGCGCGCGCCCGCTGCCCGCCTACTCGCACAAGGCGGAGCTGCGGCTGGCCGAACTCCTCGACGAGGACGGCGCGATCGGCGACGCGGGCGTGGAGCGGCTCGTGGCGACGGTACGGGCGGCGGTCGAGGTCGCCGAGGACAAGGGCGTCGAGGACGTGCTGCCGTTCGCCACCTCCGCCATCCGGGAGGCGGCCAACGGCGAGGACGTGCTGCGCCGGGTCGCCCGGGAGACCGGCGTCGAGCTGCGGGTGCTGTCCGGCGAGGACGAGGCCCGGCTGACGTTTCTCGCGGTCCGCCGCTGGTTCGGCTGGTCGGCCGGGCGGCTGCTGGTGCTGGACATCGGCGGCGGCTCGCTGGAGATCGCGTACGGGCTGGACGAGGAGCCGGACGCGGCGGTGTCGCTGCCGCTGGGCGCGGGCCGGCTCACCGCGGGCGACCTGCCGGGCGACCCGCCGGAGGCGGAGGACATACGGGCCCTGCGCAAGCGCGTACGGGCCGAAATCGCCCGGGTGGTGAGCGATTTCACGCGCTTCGGCACGCCCGACCACGTCGTCGGCACGTCCAAGACCTTCAAGCAGCTGGCCCGTATCGCCGGCTCCGCCCGCTCCGCCGAGGGCCTCTACGCGCAGCGTGAGCTGGACCGCAAGGCGCTGGAGGAGTGGGTGCCGCGGCTGGCGGGAATGACCGGCGCCGAGCGCGCCAAGCTGCCCGGCGTCTCCGAGGGGCGCGCGCCCCAGCTGCTGGCGGGGGCGCTGGTGGCGGAGGCCGCGATGGACCTGTTCGGCGTGCGCACGCTGGAGATCTGCCCGTGGGCGCTGCGCGAGGGCGTCATCCTGCGCCGCCTGGACCACCTGCCTCCGGGGTAGGGGGCGCGGCCGACGCCCTCCGGCGGCGGCCCGTACCCTGTCCCTCGTGACGGAGCCAGTGGTGCGCATCCCGGATGCGAAGGTCGCCCTGTCCACGGCCTCGGTGTATCCGGAGTCGACGGCGACGGCCTTCGAGATCGCCGCGCGCCTGGGCTACGACGGCGTCGAGGTCATGGTGTGGACCGACCCGGTCAGCCAGGACATCGAGGCGCTGCGCCGGCTCTCCGACTACCACGGGGTGCCGATCCTGGCCGTGCACGCGCCGTGCCTGCTGATCACGCAGCGGGTGTGGTCCACGGACCCCTGGGTGAAGCTGCAGCGCGCACGCAACGCCGCGGAGAAGCTCGGCGCCTCGACGGTGGTCGTCCATCCGCCCTTCCGGTGGCAGCGCAACTACGCCCGCGAGTTCGTGCGCGGAGTGTGGCGGATGGAGAGCGAGACGGACGTACGGTTCGCCGTCGAGAACATGTATCCGTGGCGCTACCGGGACCGCGAGATGCTGGCGTACGCGCCGGACTGGGACCCGACCAAGGACGACTACCGGCACTTCACCGTCGACCTCTCGCACACCGCCACCTCGCGCAGCGACGCCCTGCACATGGTCGACCGGATGGGCGAGCGCCTCGCCCACATCCACCTCGCCGACGGCAACGGCTCCAACAAGGACGAGCACCTGGTGCCGGGGCGCGGCTCGCAGCCCTGCGCCGAGCTGCTGGAGCGGCTGGCCGCCACCGGCTTCGGCGGGCACATCGTCGTGGAGGTCAACACCCGGCGCGCGCTGTCGGCGGCCGAGCGGGAGGCGGACCTCGCGGAGGCGCTGGCCTTCACGCGGTTGCACCTCGCGTCGCCGACGTGGGTGCCCGGGTCGTGACGAGCGGCAGTACCGGTGCCGGGCCCGCGGGCCCGGCCCGCAGGCGCGGCCGCCCGGCCCGTACGGACGCCGTGGACGGCCCCGGTGCCCGCGAGCGCATCCTGGCCGCGGCCCGCGCCGAGTTCGCCGCGCGCGGGTACGAGCAGGCGTCGATCCGCGGCATCGCCAAGGCGGCGGAGGTGGACCCGGCCCTGGTCCACCACTACTACGGCACGAAGGAACAGGTCTTCGAAGCCGCCGTGGAAATGTCCTTCGCGCCCGCACTGAGCGCGCCCGAGATCGTCCTCGAAGGCGGCCTGGAGGGCGTGGGGGAGCGGCTCACCCGCTTCGTCCTCGGTGTGTGGGAGAACCCGGTCACCCGCGAGCCGCTGCTGGCGATCGCCCGCAGCGCCCTGAACAACGACGCCGCCGCCGCGGTCTTCCGCAAGCTGGTCGCCCGCCAGCTGCTGCGCCGGATCGCCGCCGAGCTGGCGGTCCCGGACGCCGACCTGCGGGCCGAGCTGGCGGCGGCGCAGCTGGTGGGGACGGTGATGCTGCGGTACGTGATCAAGCTGGAGCCGCTGGCGTCGGCCGACCCGGAACGGATCGTCGCCCGGGTGACGCCGGTGGTGCAGCAGCATCTGACCGGCCCCTGACCCGGCGGCGGTCGCGCCCGCGGCAGGTGTCCGCCCAGCGGTCATCCGTCTCACATGCCGGAGCAACTGTCCAGATCTTGGAGCCGGGGCGTAGTCTCGACTGATTCACGTACGTACGCGCACTGGGCGTACGAAAGACGTACACGCACCCGAGGGAGTGGATCCACGTGCCCGAGCTGAGGTCCCGCACCGTCACCCATGGCCGCAACATGGCCGGCGCCCGCGCGCTCATGCAGGCGTCGGGCGTAGCGCGCGAGGACTTCGGCAAGCCCGTCATCGCGGTGGCGAACAGCTTCACCGAGTTCGTGCCGGGGCACACCCACCTCCAGCCCGTCGGCCGGATCGTCAGCGAGGCGATCAAGGAAGCCGGCGGCATCGCCCGCGAGTTCAACACCATCGCGGTCGACGACGGCATCGCCATGGGCCACGGCGGCATGCTGTACTCCCTGCCGTCCCGCGACCTGATCGCCGACTCCGTCGAGTACATGGCCGAGGCGCACTGCGCGGACGCGCTGATCTGCATCTCCAACTGCGACAAGATCACCCCGGGCATGCTGATGGCCGCGCTGCGCCTGAACATCCCCACCGTCTTCGTCTCCGGCGGCCCCATGGAAGCCGGCCGCGCCACCCTCGTCGACGGCACGGTCCGCAAGCTGGACCTGGTCAACGCGATCTCCGACGCGGTCGACGAGAGCATCTCGGACGAGGACATCCTGCGTATCGAGGACAACGCCTGCCCGACCTGCGGCTCCTGTTCCGGCATGTTCACCGCCAACTCGATGAACTGCCTGACCGAGGCCATCGGCCTGTCGCTGCCCGGCAACGGCTCGGTGCTGGCCACCCACACCGCCCGCCGCGCCCTGTACGAGAACGCCGGCCGTACGGTCGTGGAGATCACCAAGCGGTACTACGACCAGGACGACGCGACCGTGCTGCCGCGCAGCATCGGCTCCCGCGCCGCCTTCGAGAACGCCATGGCCCTGGACATCGCCATGGGCGGCTCCACGAACACGATCCTGCACCTGCTGGCCGCCGCCCAGGAAGCCGGTCTCGGTTTCGACCTGGACGACATCAACGCCGTCTCGCGCCGGGTGCCCTGCCTGGCCAAGGTGGCGCCGAACGTCGCCCCCGGCGGCACGTACTACATGGAGGACGTGCACCGGGCCGGCGGCATCCCCGCCATCCTGGGCGAGCTGTACCGGGCCGGGATGCTCAACGAGGACGTGCACACCGTGCACAGTTCCTCGATGGCGGACTGGCTGAAGACCTGGGACGTGCGCGGCGGCTCGCCGTCCCCGGAGGCCGTCGAGCTGTGGCACGCGGCCCCCGGCTGCAAGCGCTCCGCCACCGCCTTCTCCCAGTCCGAGCGCTGGGACAGCCTCGACACGGACGCCGCGAACGGCTGCATCCGCGACCTCGCCCACGCCTACTCCGCCGACGGCGGCCTGGCCGTCCTCAAGGGCAACCTCGCCGAGGACGGCTGCGTGGTGAAGACCGCGGGCGTCGACGAGTCGATCTGGACGTTCGAGGGCCCGGCCGTGGTCTGCGAGTCGCAGGAGGAGGCCGTCGAGAAGATTCTCGGCAAGCGGGTCAGGGAGGGCGACGTCGTCGTCATCCGCTACGAGGGCCCCAAGGGCGGCCCCGGCATGCAGGAGATGCTCTACCCGACGTCCTTCCTCAAGGGCCGCGGCCTGGGCAAGACGTGCGCGCTGGTCACCGACGGCCGCTTCTCCGGCGGCACCTCGGGACTGTCCATCGGCCACGCCTCCCCTGAGGCGGCCTCCGGCGGCACCATCGCCCTGGTCGAGGACGGCGACCGCATCCGTATCGACATCCCGAACCGTTCGATCGAACTCCTGGTGCCCGAGGCGGAGCTGACGGCCCGCCGGGAGGCGCTGGGCGGCGTGTACGCGCCGAAGAAGCGCGAGCGCAAGGTGTCGCAGGCCCTTCGCGCGTACGCGGCGATGGCGACCAGCGCCGACAAGGGCGCGGTACGCGACGTGACCAAGCTGGGCTGAGCCGGGCCCCGGCCCCGCGAACCCCGTCCGCCGTCACCAGCGGGCGGGGTTCTCCGCGTCGGCGCCGAAGACCGTGCCGTCCGGCGCCGCCGCGTACACCCGGCCGTGCCGCGGATCGGGCAGCGGCGCGGGCAGCTTCTCCAGGTAGCCGGTACGGCCGGTCGCCAGCCGGGGCGGGGTCTGGCCGAGCAGCGCGCCGCGCCGGGTCTCCACGGCCAGCAGCCGGCCGTCGGCGCCCGTGAAGTACAGCCGCTCGCCCTTCGGGTCGAGCACCGGCGCCGACGCCCGGCTCACCGACGTCTCCACGCTCCAGCGCCGGTCGCCGACCGCCTGGAGCGTGCCGCCGGCGGCGAGCAGGTAGACCGTCTCGCCGCGCGCCACGGCCGCCGCGTCGTCCACCGGCGCGCCCAGCGGCAGCCGCCGCACCCGGTGCGTGCCGGGGTCGTAGCGGACGACGGCCGCGGTACGGGTGACGACGAGCGGGTCGGCGGCGGTGAAGTAGACCGAGCCGGACGCGCCCGTACCGGCCGGCGTGAGCGAGCCCGGCAGCCGCCGCTCCCAGCGCAGCGTGCCGTGCGCCGGGTCGATCGCGGTGACCACGGTGGTGGCGCCGTCCGCCGCGACGGTGGCCGCGTACGCGGTACGGCCGTCCCCGTACGCGGTGAACTGCCCCAGCGGCTGGGCCGGATAGCGGTGGTGCCACAGCTCCCGGTGGGTGGCGCTGTCCAGGGCGGTGACCGTGCCGTCCCGCGCGGTCAGCAAAAGGGTGCCGCCCACGAACCGGATGTCGGCGTCGTACCCGGTCAGGTCCTTGCTCCAGCGCGTCGCGCCCTGCCCGCCCGCCGACGGGTCGAGCGCCTCCAGCCGCTTGCCGTCGGGGGAGCGCACGTAGAGCAGCCCGCCGGAGAACACCGGCGCGCCCGGCGGGGTGTCGCCCTTGCGCACCGGCTCGCCTGGTTTCCGCCACGACACGGTGCCGTTCTCAGGATCGACCCGCCCGGCCTTCAGGCCCCGCTCGACACAGAACAGCGCGGACGCGCCGTACGTGCAGAAGGGCATCTCGGCGGGGTGCCCCGCGGGCCGCTCGACCAGCGGGGTGTGCCAGGGGCGGAAGGCGGCGGCCGTGGCGCCGGGCGTACGCGTCTGGAGCGCCGGGGTGCCCTCGGAGCCCATGGTCCGTACGCCCGCGAAGGTCCCCGCGCCGGCCAGCACGGCGGCCACGGCCGACCAGACCGCCCAACGGCGGCGGGGAGCCGACGCGGCCTTCGCCTCCGCGGGAGCGGCCTCCTCGGCATCCTGCCGCGCGGGCTCCGCCACCTCGGGCGACCGGTCCCGTACGTGCGTGGCCCCGGCCTGCCCGGGCGCGGCCACCTGCGCGGGCACGACGGCCTCGGCGGCCGCCGGCGGACCGGCGTACGCCTCCTCGTGGGCCTCCGCCGGCATCTCGGTGCTCAGCAGCCGCATCAGCATGTCCGGCGTCGGCCGGTCGGCCGGCCGCTTCGCCAGACAGGTGCGGATCAGCGGCGCCAGGTCCTCCGGAACGCCCGTCAGATCCGCCTCGTCGTGCACCACTTGGTACGCGACGATGTACGGGCTCTCCGAATCGAAAGGGCCCCGCCCGGTCGCCGCGTGCACCAGCACCGACCCCAGCGCGAAGACGTCCGCCGCGGGCCCCACCTCGCGCGGCCGCTGGAACTGCTCGGGCGCCATGAACGGCGGCGTGCCGATCAGCTTGCCGGTCTCGGTGCGCATCTCGCTGTCCGCGGGCCGCGAGATACCGAAATCGATGACCTTCGGGCCGTCGGCGGCGAGCAGCACATTGCCCGGCTTCAGGTCGCGGTGCACCACGCCGGCCCGGTGGATGTCGCGCAGCGCCTCGGCGAGGCCCGCGGCCAGCCGCCGCAGCTCGCCGGGCGGCAGCGGACCGTTCCGCTTCACGTGGTCGCCGAGGGTCGGCCCCGGGATGTAGAGGGTGGCCATCCAGGGGAGGGCGGCGTCCGGGTCGGCGTCCACCACGGGCGCGGTGAACGCGCCGCTCACCCGCCGCGCCGCCGCCACCTCCTGCCGGAACCGGCCGCGGAACTCGGGGTCCTGGGCGAACTCGGCGTGCACGACCTTCACCGCCAGGCGCAGCCCGGACGACGACCGCGCCAGATGGACGACGCCCATCCCGCCGGATCCCAGGCGCGCGTCAAGGCGGTACCGGCCCGCGTACTGCGGACGTTCCGCTTCCGGATCCGCCCCGGAACCGCGCAGCGGCGGCATCTCCCCACCCCCGTGTCATGGGCCGCAGACGCGACGCACGGAGCCTAGTCGATGGTGCGTACGAGACAGGTGAGGCTTGCTAGCGTGCGCGGTGCACGGCCGCGGCCGCGCACCGGCCGCATCGGGCCACCGGACGACACCACGGGGGAGCACGCCATGACCAGCACGCAGGAGAACGCCGTCGGCACGGTCGAAGGCGCCGGCACGGAGGAGGTCACCGCCGCCTCGGCCGCGGTGACCTATCCCGTGGCGCCCGGCTACCGCCTCAACGTCCGCAGCGGCCCGAGCAGCCGCTCCTCCCTCGTCCGGCAGCTCCCGTACGGGGCGCGGATCGCCATCCGCTGCCAGCGCCACGGCGAGCGGGTCAGCGGACCGTACGGCACCAACGACATCTGGGACTGCATCGCCCCCGGCCAGTACGTCTCGGACAGCTACGTCCGCACCGGCAGCGACGGCTTCGTGGCCCCGCTCTGCGCGAACTGAACGGCACGGCGGCCACGCCGTACGGCCGCCGGGACCCGCCAGGACCCGCCGGGGATAATCGACGCCATGAGCGACGAGACACGGCCCGCGCCGGACCGGACCGGACCCGAGCCGGCCCCGATCCGCTTCTTCGGGACGACCTGGGTGCACCACGACGGCGGCTACGGCCTGCGCCGGGCCGGGGTCGCCGCCGGCTCCCTGGCGCTCGCCGCCGCCGGCGCGGTGGTGCTGCGCTTCGCCTTCCAGGGCCTGGAGATCGCCGAGGTCGGCTCGTTCCTCAACGCCCTGGTCGTGGCCTGTTTCGCGGTGTGCAGCGCGGTCGCCTTCCGCCGCACCTGGGAACGTCTGACCCGCGCCGCCGCCGACGCGCCCGCCGACCGCCCGGCCGACCGGTCCGCGCAGAGCCTGCTGCTCATCGGCTTCATCGGCTCGCTGCTCGCCTACTTCTGCCGCAGCCTCGTCGAGGCACCGGGAGAGGGCGTGCGGCGCGCCGAGTACGAGGCGGAACGCGAACGCCACGAGCGCCGCCGCGGCACCCGCACGGGCAACCCGGCAGCCAAGAAGACACCGAAGGCGTCGAAGAAGAAGCGCGGCTAGCAGCCGCTCTTCCCCGGGAGCCGCGAAGCGACTGTCACACTCCGGCCCGCGGGACCGTCTCACTCAGGGGGCCCGTACCCGGCGGCCCGTACGGACAAGGAGTGACGACGTGACGCAGGCGGCGAGGGACGAGCGGCTCGCGCGGTTCGAGGAGCAGCGGGGCCGGCTGTGGGCGGTGGCGTACCGGATCACGGGTACGGTCACGGACGCCGACGACGCCGTACAGGAGACGTGGCTGCGCTGGCAGGCACTGCCCGGCACCACGGAAGTGGCCAGCCCGGCGGGCTACCTGACGACCGTCGTCAGCCGGGTCTGCTACGACCTGCTGGGCTCGGCGCGGGCCCGCCGCGAGACGTACGTCGGCCCGTGGCTGCCGGAGCCGGTCGTCGCCGGCGGCGCCCACGACGCGGTCGGCGACCGGGTCACCCTGGACGAGTCCGTGGGCCTCGCGCTGCTCACCGTCCTGGAACGGCTCACCCCGGCCGAGCGCACCGCGTTCATCCTGCACGACGTCTTCGCCGTCCCGTTCCCGGAGATCGCCGAGGTGGTGGGCCGTACCCCCGACTCCGTGCGGCAGCTCGCCTCGCGCGCCCGCAGGCGGGTGCGGGCCGAGGCCCCGCGCCGCACCGTGGACCGCGCGGAGCACCGCCGTACCGTCGAGGCGTTCCTCGCCGCCGTCACCGCCGGCGATCTGGACGCGCTGATGTCCGTACTGGACCCGGACGTCATCTGGCGCACGGACGGCGGCGGCCGGGTCACCGCGGCCCGCCGCCCCGTCCTGGGCCGCGACAAGGTCGCCCGGTACACGTGCGGGCTGGTCGGCAGGAACTTCGACCCGGCGACCATGCGGCTGTTCGTACGGGACGTCAACGGCGCGCCGGGCCTGGTCTTCGTCGACCCGGTGGGGGAGCAGACCGCGGTGATCGCCTTCACGGTCCACGAGGGCCGGATCACGGAGGCGGACGCGGTCGTCAACCCCGACAAGCTGGCGCACCTGGACTTCGGCGCGCTGTGAGGGGCGGGGCGGCCGGCCCGGGGCACCCGCGGCCGGCCGCCCCGGTTCTTCCGGTCCGGTCAGTACTCCCAGTCCGGCTTTCCGTCCCCGAACAGCCAGTCGTCGAACAGGTCCTCCAGGTCGGTGTCCGTGCGGTCCTGGCAGAAGTCGACGAACTCCTGCGTGTCGGTGCTGCCGTGGCGGTGTTCCTTCGGCCAGTCCTTGAGGATGCCGAAGAAGACCTCGTCGCCGACGGCCTTCCGGAGCTGCTGGAGGACCATGCCGCCGCGCTTGTAGACGGGGTCGCCGGTCACGTTCTCCGGCTTGCCGGGGTCGGCGGGCGGGAAGCCCCAGATCTCCTCGTCGTCCTCGTCGGTGGCGTACAGCGCGTCGAACTGCTGCTGCGCCGTCCGGCCGCCCTTGTCCTCCTCCCACAGCCACTCCGCGTACTGCGCGAAACCCTCGTTGAGCCAGATGTCCTTCCAGGTCTTCGGTGTCACCGAGTCGCCGAACCACTGGTGGGCGGTCTCGTGCACGACCGTGCCCTCGTCCGGCGCGCCGGCGTAGACGGGCTTGGTCTGCGTCTCCAGGGCGCCCCAGTCGACGCGCTCGGGAGTGTGGTCGACGATCGCCCCGGCGGAGGAGAACGGATACGGGCCGAACCGTTTCACCGACCAGTCGAGGATCTCGTCCAGCTTGCCCAGCGGCCCGGCGCTCTCCTTGGCCTCCGCCGGGTCCACCGCGGTGTAGACGGGCAGCCCGCCCTTCGTGTGCGACTCCTCGACGGTGAACTTCCCGATCGTCGCGGTGGCGAGGTAGGTGGCCATCGGCTCGCCGTTGTGCCACTCGAAGGTGGTCCGGCCCCGCTCGCTCCTCTTGCCGCGCAGCTCGCCGTTGGCGACGGCGGTGTACCCGTCCGGCACGGTGATCTTGAAGTCGTACGCGGCCTTGTCGCCCGGGTGGTTGTTGCCGGGGAACCACGTCATGGACCCGGCCGGCTGGCCCGCGACGAACGCCCCGTCCGCCGTGCGCACCCAGCCCTCGGTGGCGCCGTCCGGGTCCGTCATCTCCTCGGGCTCGCCGCCGTACTCGACCGTCGTACGGAACGTGGCGCCCTTCCGCACGGTCTCCTGCGGGCGGACCGTCAGCTTGTGGCCCTTGCGGGTGAACTCGGCGTCCTTGCCGTCCACCCGTACGCCGCGCACCTTCATGCCCTGGAGGTCCAGCTTGAAGGAGGCGAGGTCGGCCCGGGCCGTGGCGCTGATCTCGGCGGTGGCGTCCAGCGTGCCGCCGCGTACGTCGTAGTCGAGGTCGAGTCCGTAGTGGCCGACCTGGTAGCCGCCATTGCCGAGGGCGCGGAAGAGCGGGTCCTGCACGCTGCCCGCGCCGTGCGTGCCGTCCAGGCGGGTCGCGCTCGTGCAGGAGGACAGCAGCAGGGCGACGGAGAGCGCGGCGGTCGCACCGCAGTAGCGGAGAGGCCGGCGGATCACGGGGCTCCTAGGGTCGTAGGGCGGGTTGATCAAGCTCCCCGACCCTACGGCCCTTTGGCCCCGCAACGCCGCCCCCTTCCGCTTAACGACGCTTATCCACCCTTACGTCCGGACTGCCGCGGCCCCGGCTCCGGGCTCGCCCGCCGGCCGCCGCCGCTCCGCCCAGCTGCCGAGCGCCGCCGCGCACGCGCGGTCGAGATGCCGCAGCCCGGAGAGGTCCAGAACGACGTCGCGGTCGTGCGGCAGCGCCTCCAACTGGTCCAGCAGCCGGGGCAGCCGCAGGAAGGTGGCGTTGCCGAGAGCGCGTACGTACAGCGGCCCGTCCTGCGGCCCCGACACCTCCAGGTGCACGTGCGAGGTCTCCCACGCCGACTTCGCCACCGCCATCAGCAGGCCGATGACGACCCCTTCGAACATGTTCGTCGCCACGATCGCCACCGCGGTCCCCGCCAGCACCACGGCCTCGCCCCGGTGCTCGCGCCACAGCGGCCTGAACTCCCGTACGGGAATGAGCTTGAAACCCGCGTGCACG
This sequence comes from Streptomyces sp. NPDC017529, assembly GCF_044329785.1. Taxonomy (NCBI): domain Bacteria; kingdom Bacillati; phylum Actinomycetota; class Actinomycetes; order Kitasatosporales; family Streptomycetaceae; genus Streptomyces; species Streptomyces sp. NPDC017529. The sequence goes on along the minus strand of NZ_JBIRJY010000002.1, from coordinate 4,673 downwards.
AGCACCCCCGCCAGCGCGGCCAGCGGCACGACGCCGAGCGCCGCGGGGAACGCCGCCGCGAACAGCAGCAGCCACACGCCGTGCAGCACCCGTGACGCCTTCGTCCTGGCCCCGGCCCGGACGTTCGCCGCGCTGCGCACGATCACCGCGGTCATCGGCAGCGCGCCCAGCAGCCCGCACACCGCGTTGCCCGCGCCCTGCGCCATCAGCTCCTTGTCGTAGTCCGTGCGCGGCCCGGCGTGCAGCCGGTCCACGGCCGCGGCGCTGAACAGCGACTCCGCCGACGCGATCAGCGTGAAGGCCAGTACGGTGCCCACCGCGCCGACCCCCAGGAGCTGGGCGAAGTCCGCGCCGCCCGGCGGCTGCACGGCCGACACCAGCCCCTTGACCTCGACCCTGGCCACCGGCAGGCCGAGGAGGGCCACGGTGGCGGTCGCCAGGGCCACGGCCGCCAGCGGAGCCGGCAGTACACGGGCCGCGCGGCGCCAGCGGGGCCACAGCACCAGAACGGCGATGGTGCCGACGCCGATGGCCGCCGCGGTCAGCGCCTGGTCCGACCAGATCGTGTCGACCGCCAGCTCCGGCAGCCCCGCGAGGTTGGCGAGCCCGGTGCCGGGTGCCTTGGCGTCGGCCAGGGCGTACAGTTGCCCGGCGATCAGGACGAGTCCGATGCCCGAGAGCATGCCCTGGACGACCGCCACCGAGATGGCGCGGAACCAGCGCCCCAGCCGCAGCGCTCCCATGGCCAGCTGGAGCGCGCCGGCCACGAGCACCAGCGCGCCCAGGGTGCCGAGCCCGAACTCCTGCACCGCCTCGTAGACGAGGACGGTCAGGCCGGCGGCGGGCCCGCTGACCTGAAGGCTGCTCCCGGGCAGGACCCCGGTGAGCAGGCCGCCGACGATCCCGGTGACGAGGCCGAGTTCGGCCGGTACGCCGGAGGCGACGGCGATGCCGACGCACAAGGGAACGGCGACGAGGAAGACGACGAGGGACGCGGTGAAATCCGCGCGTATGTCCGTGATTTTCTGCATGGGAATGCCTCCGGGCGTTGCGGTGGACCGCGCGGCGCTGACCTGCGCCGGGCGGGAAGGGCGGATGCCTGGATCGATCCGTGGGATCCGTGCACCGTGTGCCGTGCGGGCACGGGGGACCGCCCGGGGGCGCCTGTGGTCAGGCGCCGTCGGGAGACCTCTCGTCGGTGTGGCTGCCGGCGTCGGCACCGGTGCCGGTGCCGGTCAGCAGCGGAAGACGCGATGGCTTATGGGGAGTTGGCCCGAACGCGTCAGAGGTACGGCGCGGCACCCGGTGACCGGGGCCGTCGGGTGCGGGGCGGCGGCCGGCGGGACGGTGGGGTCGGTCGCGCACCGGGTCTGGTCGCCGCCGGGGTGGGAGGCCGGTATGCCGGTCGCGGAGCGCGCGCTGCGGCCGGTCGGGCAGCGCTCGGTCGCCGTGTCCGCGGAGTCGCGGTCGTCGTGCGCGTACGGCGCGACGACGCTCGCGGTGTGTGTGCCGGCCCGTGCCGAGGCCCCGCCGCCGGCCGCCTGCCCGTAGGCCCCGTCGAAACGGACCGGGAACGCCAGCAGCGCTGCCATGACGAACAGCAGCACGCGGCGCATGACGTCGGCCCCCTCCGGCAGTGGTTGGGCAGTCAACTTCATTCTGTCCAAAGGGGCATGGAATTGAGCGAGTCTCTGTGTAACCGTCATGTAAACGCTGAGTCAGTGAACGGGAGTGGTCGATTCCCGTCACCCCGGCGGTCGCCGGAGCGCGCCGGACGCCTTGACGCGCCCAGGCGCGCGGCGCCATTTTCAACGCGTGATGAATTATGGTCGCGGCCTGGCCGGACCAGCGGAACCGGCCGCCACCACGGGGCCGGCCGACACCCCGGACGCCGCCGTCCGGGCCCGCGCCCTCACCGTCGTACGCGGCCGCCGCACCGTCCTGAACCGCCTCACCTTTGACGTCCGTCACGGCTGCGTCACCGGCCTCCTCGGGCCCTCCGGCAGTGGCAAGACCACCCTGATGCGCGCCGTCGCCGGCACCCAGGCCAGGGCCACCGGCACCCTCGACGTCCTCGGACGGCCCGCAGGCCACACCCGCCTGCGCCCCCGCATCGGCTACGTCACCCAGGCACCCGCCGTCCACGACGACCTCACCGTCCGCCAGAACCTCGCCCCCCTCGTCGTCACCGCCTGCGCCCTCCTCGTCCTCGCCCTCGGCACCACCACCCTCCGCCGCCGCACCCCGTAGGGCCGCACCCGCAGGACCCCGCCCCGGCCCGTCCGCCCGCCGTGCCCACAACGTGAACGCCCCCGCCCTCCGCCACCCCGCGATGCGAGGATGACCAGGCAACCAGCGGCCCGCCCGGCCGTCCCGTATCCGCAGCCCCACCGGCGAGGTGAACCGCAACATGACCCAGAAGGTCGCCGTACTCGGCACCGGAAAAATCGGCGAGGCCCTCCTCAGCGGCATGATCCGAGGCGGCTGGGCCCCCTCCGACCTGATGGTCACCGCCCGCCGCCCCGAACGCGCCGAGCAGCTCCGTACCCGCTACGGCGTCACCCCCGTCACCAACCCGGAGGCGGCCAAGTCCGCCGACACCCTCATCCTGACCGTCAAGCCGCAGGACATGGGCGCGCTGCTGACCGAGCTGGCCCCGCACACTCCCGCCGACCGCCTCGTCATCAGCGGCGCCGCCGGCATCCCCACCGCCTTCTTCGAGGAGCGGCTGCCCGACGCCACCCCTGTCGTACGCGTCATGACGAACACCCCCGCCCTCGTCGACGAGGCCATGTCCGTCATCTCGGCCGGCACCCACGCGACCGCGGCCCACGTCACCCGCGCCGAGGAGATCTTCGCCACCGTCGGCAAGACCCTCCGCGTCCCGGAGACCCAGCAGGACGCGGCCACCGCCCTGTCCGGCTCGGGACCCGCCTACTTCTACTTCCTCGTCGAGGCGATGACCGACGCCGGCATCCTGCTCGGACTCCCGCGCGACAAGGCCCACGACCTGATCGTGCAGGCCGCCATCGGCGCCGCCACCATGCTCCGCGACAGCGGCGAGCACCCGGTCACCCTCCGGGAGAACGTCACCTCGCCGGCGGGCACGACCATCAACGCCATCCGCGAGCTGGAGAACCACGGCGTACGGGCCGCCCTGATCGCCGCCCTCGAAGCGGCCCGCGACCGCAGCCGCGAACTGGCCTCCGGCAACGGCTGACCCACGCCGCACGCACTCCGGCCCGGTGGCCACCGGCGCGCCCGCCCCCCGGTGGCCACCGGCCTTCGGCCGGCCTCGGCCGCCCTTCAATTCGCCGGCAGCAACCCCACCGCCTCGTACGCCGCGTCCACCCGCGGCCGCGCCATGGCACGGGCCCGCTCGGCCCCGTCCCGCAGGACGGAGTCCACATATCCCGGGTCCGCGACCAGCTCGGCGTGCCGCTCCCGCACCGGACGCAGCAATTCCACGACCGCCTCGGCCGTGTCCTTCTTCAGCGCGCCGTACGAGTCGTACTCCTCGGCCAGCCCCGCCGGATCACCCCCGACGCACGCCGCGAGCACATCCAGCAGATTCGCGACCCCCGGCCGTTCCGCACGGTCGTACACCATGTCCGTCCCGGCGTCCGTGACGGCCCGCATCACCTTCTTCCGCACCACCTCCGCCTCGTCCAGCAAATAGACGATGCCCGCGGTACGGGCGTGCGACTTCCCCATCTTCGAAGTCGGGTCCTGCAGATCCATCACCCGCGCGGCCACCTTCGGACTCGTCGTCCGCGGAATGACGAACGTCTGCCCGTACCGCTGGTTGAACCGCACCGCCAGGTCCCGCGTCAGCTCCACGTGCTGCGTCTGGTCCTCACCCACCGGCACCTCGTGCGTCCCGTACGCGAGGATGTCGGCGGCCATCAGCGCCGGGTACGTCAGCAGCGACAGCCGTACGCTCCCGCCCCGCGCCCGCTCGCGCTCCGCCTTCTCCTTGTACTGGATCATGCGCCGCATCTCGCCGTCGGAGGCCGTGCACTCCATCAGGTACGCCAGCCGCGTGTGCTCGTCGACCTGGCTCTGCACGAACAACGTGCACAGCCGCGGATCCAGGCCCGCGGCGAGCAGCAGCGTGGCGGCCTGCCGACTGAGCCTGCGCACCCGCGCCGGATCGTGGTCCACGGTCAGCGCGTGCAGGTCCACGACGCAGAACAGGGCCTCGGCCCGGTGCTGGTCCTCGTCCGCCCAGCGGCGCAGGGCCCCCAGGTAGTTGCCCAGGGTCAGGTGCCCCGTCGGCTTCACACCACTGAAGATCCGCGTCATCTCTCGTCTCCCGAACTACTGGTCCCGGGACCGCCGCACCCGCCGGCCGGCTGCGAGGAGATACGCGAAACGGCCGCCGAAAGCGGCGGCCGTCGTCTGCATGCACTGTGGGGCGGCCGCCGTCAGGCGGGCCACCACTGCTGTACGAGCGCATGCGAGGTCATGCGGCCCACGCTACGCCCCGAGCCGCCCCCGCGCACGGGTTTGAAGCGCTCCGACCCCTCGTGTAGTGTTCTCCGAGTTGCCACGGCGCCGACAGGCACCGCGACAACCCCTCGCGCCGCACCGGCGGCACAACCACTACTGCACGACTCCCGAACGGGAACAATTTCGGCTTGCCGGAATTCGAACCGCCGACTCGATTATGA
>NZ_JBIRJY010000001.1:706223-890454 GCF_044329785.1 Streptomyces sp. NPDC017529 | reverse complement strand
TAGATGTCGCAATCCACACCGAGCCAGAAGGCCCTCACCTCGTTCAAGCACCACTCCAGGCGCGTCGCCTGTCACCAACGTCCCGGGACAGCACAGCTAGGGCCAGGGCGGGTGGCGCACCGGGCCCGGCAGGCGTGGGGAATTTCGCCGGTAAGCGTGGCTTATCTGGGCTTTTGTGCGTGTCAGTGGAGAAGTGCCGCTTTCGTACGGGTAGTTTGCGGTCCCTTGGCCGTACGGACGAGAGTGAGCAGGGCTGCATATGGCCGGTGATGCGCTGATCGAGCTGCGCGGGGTCAACAAGCACTACGGGAAGCTGCATGTCCTCCAGGACATCGACCTCACCGTCGGCCGCGGCGAGGTGGTGGTGGTCATCGGGCCCTCCGGGTCCGGCAAGTCCACCCTGTGCCGCACCATCAACCGCCTCGAACCGATCGAGTCCGGCACCATCACCCTGGACGGCCACCCGCTCCCGGAGGAGGGGCGCGAGCTGGCCAGGCTGCGCGCCGAAGTCGGCATGGTCTTCCAGTCCTTCAACCTCTTCGCCCACAAGACCGTGCTCGCCAATGTGATGCTCGCGCCGGTCAAGGTCCGCAAGCGCAAGAAGGACGAGGCCGAGGCGCGGGCCCGCCAACTGCTGGAGCGGGTGGGGCTGGCCGCGCAGGCCGAGAAGTACCCGGCGCAGCTCTCCGGCGGCCAGCAGCAGCGCGTGGCCATCGCCCGCGCGCTGGCCATGGAGCCGCAGGCGCTGCTGTTCGACGAGCCGACCTCGGCCCTCGACCCGGAGATGATCAACGAGGTGCTGGAGGTCATGCAGCAGCTGGCCCAGGAGGGCATGACCATGGTCGTGGTCACCCACGAGATGGGGTTCGCGCGCTCCGCCGCCAACCGCGTCGTCTTCATGGCCGACGGCCGCATCGTCGAGGACCGCGCCCCCGAGGAGTTCTTCACCGCGCCCGCCAGCGAGCGCGCGAAGGACTTCCTCTCCAAGATCCTCAAGCACTGAACGGGGGCGCCGTCGTGCACCAGAACCGATACGCGCTCGTGACGCTCGCGCTGACCGCCGCCCTGCTGGCCGCCGGCTGCGGCAAGCCCGGCAGCCCGCCCGTGAAGGGCCCCAAGGGCAGCCAGCTGCCGCACTACGCGACCGCCCGGGGCTTCCAGCTGCCCGCCTCGGCGACCTGGCGCAAGGCCAGGAGCCGCGGCGGGCTGGTCGTCGGCGCCAAGGAGGACCAGCCGTACATGGGCGAGCGGGACCCGGCCTCCGGCACGTACACCGGCTTCGATGTCGAGATCGCCAAGATGCTGTCCGCCTCGCTCGGCTTCGACCCGAAGACGATCCGGTTCAAGACCATCTCCTCCGCCAACCGCGAGACGGCCCTGCAGAACGGCCAGATCGACTACTACGTCGGCACCTACACGATCAACGACAAGCGCAAGCAGCAGGTGGGCTTCGCGGGCCCGTACTACATGGCGGGGCAGGGCCTGCTGGTGCGCAAGGACCAGAAGGGCATCGACGGGCCGGGGGACCTGGCGGGGAAGAAGGTGTGCTCGGCGGCCGGTTCCACGCCGTACCAGCGCATCCAGGCGGACTACCCCGAGGCGGATCTGGTCGCCTACGACACGTACTCGGTGTGTGTGGACAACCTGCTGACGTACCAGGTCGACGCCGTCACCACCGACGACGCGATCCTGATGGGCTACGCCGCCAAGGCGCCCGACGAGATGCGGCTGGCCGGCAAGCCGTTCTCCGAGGAGCCGTACGGCATCGGCGTGCCGCGCGGCGACAGCGCCCTGCGCCTCGCGCTGGACGACGCCCTCGCCGCCCACGAGAAGAACGGCGACTGGAAGAAGGCGTACGACGCGACGCTGGGCCTGTCCGGCGTCCCGGCTCCGAAGCCGCCCGCGATCGACCGCTACCCGGCGAGCTGAGGACGAGGACCGACCGATGAACGTGCTCCTGGACAACTTCTCCCTCTACGGGAAGGGACTGCTCGGCACCGTCGAACTGACCGTCTTCGCCTCCCTGCTCGCCCTTGTCGTCGGCATCGTGATGGCGGCCTTCCGTGTGGCGCCGGTCGGCTCGCTGCGGGCGTTCGGCACCGTGTGGGTGACGGTGCTGCGCAACACGCCGCTGACCCTGCTGTTCTTCGCGGTACTGCTCGGTCTGCCGCGCTTCGGGCTGGTGCTGCCCTTCAAGATCTTCGCCATTCTGGCGCTGGGCTGCTACACCTCCGCCTTCATCTGCGAGGCGGTGCGCTCCGGCATCAACACCGTCCCGGTGGGGCAGGGGGAGGCGGCCCGCAGCCTCGGCATGACCTTCTCCAGGACGCTGGGGGACGTGGTGCTGCCGCAGGCGTTCCGTACCGTCATCCCGCCCATCGGCTCCACGCTCATCGCGCTAGCCAAGAACTCCGCGATCGCCGGCTCCTTCAGCGTCGTGGAGCTCCTGGGGACCTACAAGACGCTCAACGAGCTGGGCTACAGCATCATCTGGTCCTTCATCTGGATCGCCGTCGGCTACCTGATCGTGACCCTGACCATCAGCGCGCTGTTCAACGTGCTGGAGAAGCGCTGGGGAGTTCCCCGATGACCGCTGCCAACGCCCTCTACGACGTCCCGGGACCGCGCACGAGGCGCCGGCACCTGCTCTACGGGGTGGCGGCGACGGCGGTGATCCTCGCCATCGCCGCCTGGGTGGTCTACCTGCTGGTCGACACCGGCCAGTTCAGCGGCCGCAAGTGGACGCCGTTCGCGTACCAGGGCATCCAGGAGCTGCTGCTCGAAGGGCTGGGCAACACGCTCAAGGCGTTCGCGATCGCCGCCGTGCTCTCGCTCGTCCTGGGCGCGGTGCTCGCCGCCGGCCGGCTCTCCGACCACGCGCCGGTCCGCTGGGCGGCCACGCTGCTGGTGGAGTTCTTCCGCGCGATGCCCGTGCTGGTCATGATCTTCTTCATCTACGTGGCGCTGCGGGCCGAGCCGCTGTACGCGCTGGTCGCCGGGCTGACGCTGTACAACGGCTCGGTGCTGGCGGAGGTGTTCCGGGCCGGCGTCCACTCGGTGGACCGCGGGCAGCGGGAGGCCGCGTACGCGCTGGGCATGCGCAAGACGCAGGTCATGACGCACGTCCTGGTGCCGCAGGCGGTCCGCGCGATGCTGCCCACGATCATCAGCCAGCTCGTGGTCGCCCTGAAGGACACCTCCCTCGGCTTCCTGATCACCTACGAGGAGTTCCTGCACGCGGGCAAGCTGATCGCCTCCAACCTCGACTACGACCTGCCCTTCATCCCGGTCGTCCTGATCGTCTCGCCCGTCTACATCGGCATGTGCATGCTGCTGTCGTGGTGCGCGTACCGGGTCGCGAAGCGGCAGCGCAAGAGCCCGAAGACGGAGGCCGTGGACGTGAACGCGCCGGAGCCGGGGACCTTGCTGCCCGGCGCCCGGCAGCAGCACTGACCCCGGCTCCGGTGCTCAGTCGCGTACCGGTACCGACACCCACGACGGGTCGGCGGCGGGGGAGGAGAAGGTGAGCTTGGCGCCGGCCGGGTTGTGCTCGATGTAGAGGGGGTCCACGGAGTCCACGACCACCGCCAGCCGGTGGCCCGCCGGTACGTCGTACGCCGTCGAGAACAGCTCCAGGTCCACGCCGAACGGCTTGCCCGGCGCCTTGTCGTGGAACGTGAACGGCGCGTGCGAGACCAGCCGGCCGACGCCGAGCGGGCCGACGTCGTAGAGGTAGGCGATGCCGGTGCCGCTTTCGGCGGTGCTGGTCACGGTGGTGTGCAGCTTCGCCGTGCCGCGTATGTGCTGCGCGGCGGCGTACCGCTCGGACTGCCACACGGCCGCGGCCGAGCGCGGCAGCAGCGGGATGGAGGCCAGCGGCGGGATCTTGAGGAACTGGTCCAGGAGGCTGGAGAGAAAAATCGTTCCCCCGTTGGCGCCGGAGTCGATGTTCGTACCGATCCGCCGGGTGCCGTCCAGCGCGATCCTGCGGTGCGCGGACGGCACGTCCTGCCAGCTCTTGTACCCCTCGTAGGCGCCCGTGGACCGGGACTTCAGCTGTACGGGCGCCTCGCGGTCGACGCCGTTGTCGTCGCCCTTGAGGTAGTGGTCGAACCAGCGCTTGGTGTGGTCCCAGGCGTCGTTCGGCAGGCCGAGCAGGCCCAGGCCCTCGGCGGTGGCGTGGTCGCCGGGCCGGAACTCCAGCCGCTTGGGCCCCTTGAGCTTCTCGTAGAAGTCGGCGTACTGGTTGGGCGGGAAGAGCGAGTCGCCCCAGGCGTTGCCCAGCATGATCGCCGCGCCATTGGCGTTGATCTTGTCGAGGTACGTCACGGGGGACCGCTTGGCCCCCCACTTGATCATGTCCTGCTCCTTGGCCAGGTCGGAGCCGAGGAAGTCCTTGAGGATGCCCTTCAGTTCCGGGCTGGGGCGCCCGGTGAGCGCGCCCGCCCCGCCCAGCAGCGCGGCCGCCTGCTGGTGCTGGGTGCGGCCGCTGTAGATGGAGTCGATCAGGTCGGCCCAGCCGCTCAGCGCCGCGACCGCCTTGACGCGCTTGTCGAAGGCCGAGGTCAGCAGGCTGATTCCGGCGCCGTACGACACGCCGCCCATGCCCACCTTCCCGGGGTCGGCGGGGGTGTTGGCCAGCGCCCAGTCGATGACCTTGGACGCGTCGGCGATGTCCGGCGGCCCGGCGGTCTCGATCTGCCCGCCGGACTGCCAGAAGCCGCGGGAGTTGTAGCCCACCACCACGTACCCGGCGTCGGCGAGCTTCTTGGCCTGCACGACGTACTCGATCTGCGGCATGGCCCAGCTGGTGGGCAGCACGACGAGCGGGTAGCGGCGGCCGGGGACCGCGTCGCCCGGCGTGAAGACGTTGGCTTTCAGGGTGATGCCGCCGTCGCCGGTGATGTCGACGAACCGCACGTCCGGGAACTTCGCGGCGAGTTCCTGCTGCGTGGCCGCGGGGGCGCCGGCGGTGGCGTGTGGTGCGGCGGTGGCGGAGTTCGCCATCGGGGCGCCCGCGAGGGTGGTGGCGGCGAGCACGGCTGCCGAGACGGTACCGACGGTGGTGCGCAGCGTGGTGCGAGAGGGCGACATCTACTGCTCCTAGTGCTTCAAGGCTGAAGTGACTGGAGAGTAAGATGTGATTCTTACCGCTGGTAACCCGTCGGTAGGTTGCGGATGGATAACGCCCGGGTGCCCGGGGCCCGGTGCTGCGCCCGGCCGGCGGGCCGGGCGCATGCCCTGGTCAGAGGCCCAGGTCGGGTCCGAACACCTCGTAGTGGATGTCCGCGGCGCCCACGCCGGCCGCCAGCAGCTGGCCGCGGGCGGCCTTCATGAAGGGCACCGGGCCGCAGAGGTAGGCGACGGTGCCGGCCGGGACCTGAATGCGGCTCAGGTCGATCCGGCCCTCGTGGACGGTGACGTCCGCGGTGGCCTCGTCCGCGCCCTCGGGCCGCTCGTACCACACCTCCGCCGTGGCGTTGTCCAGCTTCCCGGTCAGCTGCCGCAGTTCGGCACGGAAGGCGTGGGTGGCGGGGGAGCGGTCGGCGTGTACGGAGACGACGCGGCGGGCCGAGCCGTCGGCGGCGAGCCGGGACAGGATCCCGATCATGGGGGTGCAGCCGATGCCGGCCGAGGCGAGCAGCAGCGGGCGGCCGCTCTCCTCCGGCACCACGTCACCGAACGGCGCGCTGATGCGCAGGACTTCGCCGCCGTGCACACGGGCGTGCAGGTGGTTGGAGACCTCGCCCGCCGGCGAGCCGGCCGCGTCACCGGCCACCCGCTTCACGGAGAACTGCAGGCCGCCGTCCGGCTGCCCGGACAGGCTGTACTGGCGTATCTGCCGGGCGCCGTCGGCGAGCCGCACCTGTACGGAGACGTACTGGCCGGGCCGGGACGCGGGGACCGGGGCGCCGTCCACCGGCTGTACGACGAAGGTCGCCACGTCCTCGGTCTCCTGGAAGCGCCCGGTGACGCGGTACTCGCGCCAGACGTCCCCGTCCGGCGTGCCCGCCGCCTCGTACAGGCCCTTCTCGATCGCGATGAGGGCGTTCGCCATCAGCCAGTACACCTCGTCCCAGGCCGCCGCGACCTCGTCGGTCACCGCGTCGCCCAGCACCTCGGCGATGGCCGCGAACAGGTGCTCGCGCACGACCGGGTACTGCTCGGGGCGCACCCCGAGGGACGCGTGCTTGTGCGCGATGCGGGACAGCAGCGCGTCGGGGCGCTCGTCCGGGTGCTCCACCAGGTGCGTCGCGAACGTGGCGATGGAGCCCGCGAGGGCCTGCTGCTGGGTGCCGCCGGCCTGGTTGCCGCGGTTGAAGAGGTCGCGCAGCAGCTCGGGGTGGGCGGCGAAGAGCTTGTCGTAGAAGAGCGGGGTGATATCGCCGATGGCCGCCCCGATCGCGGGGAGGGTGGCACGTACGGTCTCGGCGGACTTGGACGACAACATCGGCTGCTCCGGTTCTTGTTCTTGAGATGTGCTGAGGGGGTGGCTGGTCGGAGGAGATGCCGAGATAACTTGCATCTCAGATTCGCATTTCGCCGCAAGCGTACGGGCCGGGGCGGGGGTGTGCGGTAGGGCCGGTCAGCCCTCCGGGCGGGGAGTCAGGCCGAGCAGCAGGGGGCCGGTCGGCGCACCCACCAGGTCCTCGATGGACAGCGGGTCGAGCGAAGCGAAGAACGCCTCCTGCGCGGCACGCAGCGCGCCGCGCAGCCGGCAGGCCGCGCGCAGCGGGCAGGGCGGATCGTCCTCGCACCCCACCACGTCGCCGACCCCCTCCAGCTCGCGGACCAGGTGGCCCAGGGAGCCGGTACGGCCCGCCTCGGTCAGCGACAGGCCGCCGTTGCGGCCGCGCCGCGCCTCGACGACGCCGAGGTGCTGGAGTCTGCTCACCACCTTGGCGGCGTGCGTGTACGGCACCTGGACGGCGCCGGCCACCTCCCGCGTGGTCGGCGCCTGGTCCCGGTCACCGAGGACCGCGAGACGCATGGCGATCCGCAGGGCGATGTCGGTGCTCTTCGTCAGTCGCACACCCACACCGTACTGAATTGGATTTTGGGATGCCAATTTGGGGCGGGCCGGACGGGCGGCTGCCGTGACGGGTTCGCACGTGCTCCGCCGCGGGGGTGTCCTGCCGCGGCGGGCGGCAGTACGTTCGGCGAAAAGGCACCACGTCCAGCGAAAAGACACCCGCACCTCGGAGACCGTCATGCTCCAGACCCACGCGCTCTTCGACAGCATCACCACCAAGGCCAGGCTCGCCGGCGACGTGCTGGCACCGGCCGCCGACGCCCTCGCCGACTGCGAGAAGGCCGTCCTCGCCTGCGCGACGGGCATGCTCGCCGCCGACGACGCCGACCGGCTGCGGGAGGCCGTCCGCGCCGACCTGGACTGCCACGACGTCACCGGGACGACGCTGCGCCTGCTGCTGCGGGACGGCGGCGGTGAGGGCCGCCTGCTGGCCGCGCAGCTCGACGCGTGCGTGATCGCCTGTGAACGCAGCAACAACCTGTGCCGGGCCCACGCGGGCCACCACGAGCACTGCCGGCTGTGCACCCAGGCCACGACCCGCGCGATCGACGCCTGCCACCGGGTGCGCGAGGCGCTGCACCCCTGAGGGCCCGGCGTCCGGCACCTGTTCCGCGCCGTCCCGTGCGTTACGGGATAGGCGTGAACGCATGATGACGGACGTCGAGTGGGCCGCGTTCTTCCCGGCGGCCGTATTGCTGGCCGCCACTCCCGGGGCCAACCAGCTGCTGGCGCTGCGCAACGGCCTGCGGCACGGCCCGCGGGCGGCCGTCGGCGCCTCGTTGGGCAGGTTCGGCGCGTTCGCGCTGATGGTGGCGGCGGTGGCGGCCGGGCTGGGGGCGGTGCTGACCGCTTCCGAGGTGGCGTTCAACGTCGTCAAGTGGGGCGGGGTGGCGTACCTGGCGTGGCTGGGAGTGCGTACGGTGGCCACGGCGGGGCGGCGCCCCGCGCGGCAAGAGGCCGGGAGCGGGCCGCCCCGGGAGGCGCGCCGACCGGGCGTGTCCGCGCGGCGGTTGGCGTGGCAGGAGTTCGTCGTCGCGGCCGCCAACCCGAAGGCGCTCGTCCTCTTCACCGTGTTCCTGCCGCAGTTCCTCTCCCGCGGCGCGTCGCACGTCGTCCTCCCGCTGCTCGCCCTGGGGGCTGCCTACATCGTCGTCGAGTTCTGCTGCGCCTGCGGTTACGCGGGGCTGGGCGGCCGCCTGAAGGCCCTGGGCATCACCCGGCGCGTACGCGGGCGGCTGGACGCGGCAACGGGGCTCGGGATGCTGGGGCTCGCGGGATGGCTCGCCACGGAACAGCGGTGAGCGGGCGTCACCGCCGGGCGTGCGGCGCCCGCGTCCCCCCTGTGACCAGGGGGGATGTGATCTGGGTAAAGGGCATGTTGGTAGGATTTGGGTAGATCACCAGCGGGGGGCACACGGTTTCCTTCGGCCCGGGGGGAATCGTGCCCCTGGCCGCTCTCCGGCTGTTCAGTGCGTTGCCAGGAGGGCAGATGACTCTTTCCCCGATACCGAGACGGTCCGCACGGCTGCTGGCCGGAGCCGTCGCAGTCGGCCTGGCCGTCACCGCCGGACCGCTCGCCGCACCCGCCTTCGCCGCCCCGCCGGCAACCACTGCGGCCGCCGCACCGGCCACCCCGGCGGCGAAGATCGCTGCGGGCTCCCAGATCGTGAGCGCGGGCACCACCGGTTACCTCTCCGTGGACCCGCAGGGGGCCGTGCTCTGGACGCGTTACGCGGACGGCGTCACTTCGAAGCTGGCCCACAGCGACTCCAAGTACGGGTACGCGACGGAGTACGGCATGGCGTCCGACGTCGTCGCGCTCGGCGACGACCCGGTCATGGGCACCGGCGTCAAGAAGCTCACCCTGCGGGACATGGCCACGGGCAAGTCCACGGTCGTCGACCTCGCCTCGTACGGCTACTACTACATGGGCACCGTGGGTTCCTCGGTGTTCGCGTACAAGAGGGTCGGCAAGGACCAGAAGGACGAAGAGGTACACCTGCTGACCCCCGAGGGGGAGAAGGTGACCGACCGGGTGGTCACCGGCCTGCCCGACGCGCAGGGCTACCACCTGGTGGCGGGCGGCCCGGGCGCGGCCGTGATGCGCTGCCGGCAGGTCGGCGAGATCTACTACTACGTGGCGGTCGACCTGGCCACGGGCAAGGTCCACACCGACCGCAGGCTGACGAACGGTTACACCGCCGGTGCCGCCGTGTCCGGCAAGAACTTCGCGGTGAGCGGCACGATGTTCATGTCCGACCTCCGTGCCGACCTGCAGACGGTGCGGCTCGACGGCGACGGTGACGGCGGGCGCCGGAGCACGGAACTGCACGACGTCACGACCCCGGAAGTGGGGCTGGTCGGCGACTGGGCGGTGTACGGACCGAAGCGGGCGGCCTCCGACGGCTCGTACGAGAAGGACATCTCCGTGCGCGCCATGCCGGTCGGCGGCGGCGCGGAACGCAGGGTCATCGACCACTTCAGTTCCCTCACCCCCACGCCCGACGGCGCCCTGCTGGCGATGGGCGGCACCGTGGAACACGGCGAGGGCCTGTACCGGATCTCGCCCGGGGCCGACGGCGCGCCGGTCGCGAAGCTGATCGCGAGCTCCGGCGAGCCGACGAAGGTCACGCTCACCGACGCGCGGGTCCCGGCCGTGGCCGACCTGGACAAGGGCCGGTGGCAGCCGCGCTGGCGCCTGTCGCGCCGCAACGTCGAGGTGACCGTCACCCTGCGGCACCGGGCGACCGGCACCGAGGACACGTACACCCTGCGCCCCGAGCAGGCGGAGGGCCCGGACAGCAGCGGCCCCGGCTGGGTCGACTTCTCCTGGAACGGCCAGCTCGACGGCTTCATGGACAAGCCGGCCGCCCCCAACGGCGACTACACCTGGACGTTCACCGCCAAGCCGCTCAACGGCGTGGGCCCGTCCCTGGAGAAGAGCGGCACCTTCAAGGTGGCGCGCAAGCCCGCACCGCACGACTACACCGACAACGGCACGCCGGACCTGGTGCTGCGCGACAGCTCGGGCACGCTGTGGCGCAAGGACACCTTCCGCGACCCGGAGACCAGGAAGTTCAACAGCTACGGCTTCGAGAGCATCGGCTCGGGCTGGGACATCTACAACGAGGTCACCGCCGTCGGAAACGTGGCCGGCGCGTCGGCCGGCGACGTGGTGGCGCGCGACAAGGACGGGGTGCTGTGGCTGTACCTGGGCAAGGGCGACGGCACCTTCGCCGCCCGCGCCAGGATCGGCAAGGGCTGGAACATGTACGACCGGATCACGGGCGGCGGGGACATCGACGGCGACGGCCGCGGCGACCTGCTGGCCCGCGACACCGCCGGCGTGCTCTGGTTCTACAAGGGCACGGGCGACTGGCGGGCCCCGTTCGCCCCGCGGGTGAAGGCCGGCACCGGCTGGAACATGTACAACGAGATCACCTCGGTCGGCGACGTGGCCGGCGCCTCCGGCGGCGACCTGGTGGCGCGCGACCCGAACGGCGTGCTGTGGCTGTACCTGGGCTACGGCGACGGCACGTTCGCGGACCGCGTGAAGATCGGCGCGGGCTGGAACGCCTACCGGCAGCTGATCGGCTTCGGCGACACCGACGGTGACGGCAAGGCCGACCTCCTGGTCACCAACCGGGACGACACGACGTACGTCTACCGCGGCACCGGCGACTGGCGGGCCCCGTTCGCCCCGCGCGAGGCCACCGGCATCACGACCACGTTCGCGCACTCGGTCGTCTGAGCCCGGCGGGCGGGGCCGGCGCGCGCCGGCCCCGCCTCCCGTTTTCCGGGCGGCCCGCCTACTGCCCGCGCCGCTCGCGCCACTCGTCCACCACGCGCTCCACGTCCAGCGGCTCCAGGTTGAGCGGCGGGCCGGGAGGCGGCTGCCGGACCGCCTCCTGGATCTTGGTGTTGATCTCGCCGACGATCCGGCGCACCGCCCGCTCCGACGGGGCACGGGCCGCGGCTTCGAGGGCCTCCTCCGCCTCCTTGCGCAGCGCCAGGGCGGGCGGCAGGAAGGAGAGCTTCTCCCGGCTCATCTTCTCCTTGACCCACCACATGTCGTCGTACGGCTTGTCCAGGCCGGACAGCGGTTTGCCGAAGCCGGGCAGGCCGGCGAAGTCGCCGCGCTCCGTGGCCTCGCGGATCTGCCGGTCGGTCCAGGTCTCGAAACCGACGCCGGGGGGCTTGCGCTCGGTCATCACCGGGCTCCCTGGGGTGTGTTGTGGCCGTTCACCCTGGGCCCCGGCGCACCGGAGCCGTTGGTACAGGAGTACCACACCAAGATTTCCGGTGGCGTCGGCACAGCCGGGCGGCCGCGGGCCGGGGCTCGCGGCCGCGGCGTGTGCGAAAGCGGCCCGGTGTCGCGTAGAACGGACGCGTGCGCGGGGGCCGAACCTGACGGAAGGGCTGGACATGGCCGCAGTGGGCGAGTGGTGGCGGGCCGTGGAGACGGAGCGGGGCCTGGTGCGCGGGGTGCCGGACCCGGCGGGTGGCGGCGTGGGGAGCGCCGGGGCGGGCGCGCCGCCGGTCGTGGCCTTCCGCGGCCTTCCGTACGCCGCCTCCCCGGTCGGCGGCCTGCGCTTCGCGCCGCCGCGCCCGCACGAGGGCTGGTCCGGTGTCAGGGACGCCGCGCGCCCCGGGCCCGCCGTGCCGCAGGGCCCCTCCCGCCTGGAGCGCGTCATGGGCCCGCGTACCCCCGACTGGAACGAGGAGGGCTGCCTCAACCTCAACGTCTGGAGCCCGGCGGGGGAGCCCGGCGCAGGTCTGCCCGTGCTGGTGTGGCTGCACGGCGGCGGCTTCTCCAGCGGCTCGGGCGGCTGGGACTGGTACGACGGCGCACGGCTCGCCGCGCTCGCGGGCATCGTCGTCGTCACCGCCAACTACCGCTTGGGGCCGCTGGGGTACCTCCACCTCCCGGAGGCGGGCGCCGACAACCTCGGCTTGCGGGACCAGGCGGCCGCGCTGCGCTGGGTGCACGCCAACATCGCCGCTTTCGGCGGCGACCCCGCCCGGGTCACGGTCGGCGGGCAGTCGGCGGGCGCGTACGCCGCCCTGGCTCTCGCGGTCGCGCCGCAGACCCGCGGGCTGGTGCGCCGGGTCGTCGCGCAGAGCGGGCCGTGGGGCCTGCCGCCCCAGGACCCGGCCGACGCGGCCGGGATCGCGGCGGAGTTCCTGGGGCTGCTGGGAGTGCCGGACCGCGTGACCGGGCCCGGCCACGAGGACGAACTGCTGGAGGAGTTGCGCGGGCTGCCGGTGGAGCGGCTGCTCGACGCGTACGCCCGGCTGTCGGCGGGCCGTGCGCGCCCGGGCCGGATCGGGCCGCCCATGTATCCGGTGCGCGGCGGATACGGGCTGCCGGTGGCGCCCCAGGAGGCGGTGGCCGGCGGCGCGTTGGGGAGCGCTCGGCTGCTGATCGGCACGGTGCGGGACGAGATGACCGCGTTCCTGGCCTTCGACGAGCGGGTCGGCGGGTTCACCCGGGACGACGTCCTCCGGGTCATGCGCGAGGTGTCCGCCGGCGAGTTCGGTACCGGCGGCACCGGCGAGGCGGCGCGTACGTACGACGACCTGGCGCGGCTGCGGCCGGACGCGCCGCCCGCCGTGCTGCTCACCGAGGCGGCCACCGGCTGGATGTTCCGGGACGGCGCCACCCGCCTCGCGGAGCGCCGCGCGGCGCAGGGCACGCCCGCGTACGTCTACCGCTTCGACCGCGGCCCGGACGGCGGCGATGCCGCCCTGGGCGCCACCCACTGCTCGGAACTGCCCTTCCTCTTCGGGACGTTCGACGCGTACCGGGACAGCCCCATGCTCGGCCGCCCGGGGCCGGAGGCGGACCGCCTGGCGCGGGCGTTCGGCGGCGCGCTCGGTGCCTTCGTCGCCACCGGCGCCCCGAACGGGCCGGGCCTGGAACCGTGGCGGCCATACTCCCGCGGCCCGGCGCCCGAGGTGATGTACTTCGGCTGACGGCGGGGTTCAGGCGCCGGCGCGGTGCCCCTTCGGCTCGGCCGGCACCGTCGCCGACTTGGTCACGTCCGCGACCAGCTCCACCACGTCGGGCCCGTACGCCTGCGAGTTGACCACCTTGAGCAGCAGGCAGAACTGCCCGTCCGCGCCGTACTTGCGGGCCAGCCTGGCCCGGTTGCGCACCAGGTGCCGCACCGCGGCCCGGTGCGTGACCGGGCGCTGACCGGCCGCGAGGAAAACCGGCCGGCCGCTCTCGACGGCGGTCAGCCGGGCCAGCAGGACGTACTCCACGGCGCCGGGCTCCAGCCGGTACGTGGAGCCGCCGACGGCGAACGTGCCGCGTCCGATGCCCCGCTCGTCGCCCGGGTGCACGGCGACCCCCGGCAGCAGGTTCGCCATGTGGGCCGCGAGACGCCGGTGCGCGGTCGGGTCGCCGACGCAGAACTCGGTGCGGGCGCCGAAGCCCTGGAGCCCGGTGTCGTGCGGCGCGACCTCGGCGTGCGCCCCGCAGTTCTCCACCACCGACGCCAGCCCGAGCAGGGCCAGCGCGTCGTGGCGCGGGATGCTCCAGTGGGCCGACGTGCTGTCCCGGTGGGTGACCAGCACGCATTCCGAGCCGTCCGGCAGCCCGAAGAAGCTCTGCTCGCGGGCCAGCTTGCGGCGCGCCACCGCGGACAGCGCGGCCCAGCCGGCCGCGGCGCCCACGAGCAGGGCGGCCGCGGCCACGGTCAGGAGCAGCAGGGTGTCGTCCATGGCGGGGGAGCGTAGCGGCAGCCCGGGTGTGTGTTCGAACGCGGGGCGGGCGGCTGGGCTGCCTTGCCCTGGTCCGTCCGGGCATGGGGAGCGCCGCCCGCTATGCGGCGGCACGGGCCGGTTGCGTACCCGCGTGCCACAGGGCTGTTCGCGCCCCTTTCGCGCCCCTCCCTCGCGCCCCCTGTCGCCCCCGTGATCACGCAGGTAGGCTCCGGCCCCTGCCGCCCGAACAGGCCAGGAGGAAACGCCGCATGACACCTGCCCGACGTCTTTCCGTACTGGGGGTGGTGGCCGCGCTCGCGGGCACGCTGACCGCGGTTCCGGCCGCCGCCCAGTCCCCGGCCGCCACCCGGCCGCCCGGCGCCGTTCCGGCCGGGCTCCGGGCCGCCACCCCGCCGAAGGTGCCCGTGGCGACCGGCTACGGCGGCGCGGTCGCCAGCGTGGACGCCGACGCCTCGGCCGCCGGCATCGAGGTGCTGCGCAAGGGCGGCAACGCGGTGGACGCCGCGGTCGCCACGGCGGCCGCCCTCGGCGTCACCGAGCCCTACTCGGCCGGAGTCGGCGGTGGCGGCTACTTCGTCTCCTACGACGCCAAGTCCCGCACCGTACGCACCCTCGACGGCCGCGAGACCGCGCCGCTCAGCGCGGACCGCGGGCTGTTCCTGGAGAACGGCAAGCCGATCCCCACCGCCGAGGCGGTCACCAGCGGGCTCTCCGTAGGGACCCCGGGCACGCCCGCCACCTGGGACACCGCGCTGGACCGGTGGGGCACCCGCTCGCTGCGTGAACTCCTCAAGCCCGCGGAGAAACTGGCCCGCGACGGCTTCACGGTCGACGAGACCTTCCGCGCGCAGACCGCGGCAAACGAGGCGCGCTTCCGCGACTTCCCCGCGTCCGCCCGCCTCTTCCTGCCCGGCGGCGAACTCCCGGTGGTCGGCTCCACCCTCAAGAACCCCGACCTGGCGCGCACGTACAGGGAACTGGGCGACAAGGGCGTCGGCGCGCTGTACCACGGGCGGCTGGGCAAGGACGTCCTGCGGACCGTCCGGCACCCGCCGGTGCGCCCCGGCGCCGAGCGCAAGGTACGGCCTGGCGACCTGACGGAAAAGGACCTGAGCGCGTACGAGGTGCGGAGCCAGGCGCCCACCAGGACCCGGTACCGGGGCCTGGACGTGTACGGCATGGCGCCGTCCTCCTCCGGCGGCACCAGCATCGCCGAGGCGCTCAACATCCTGGAGCACCGCGACCTGTCGAAGCTGAGCGAGAAGGACTACCTGCACCGCTACATCGAGGCGAGCCGTATCGCCTTCGCGGACCGGGGGCGCTGGGTCGGCGACCCGGAGTTCGAGGACGTGCCGACCCGCGGCCTGACCTCGCAGCGCTTCGCCGACTCCCGGGCCTGCCTGATCAAGGACGACGCGGTGCTCACCAGCCCGCTGGCCCCCGGCGACCCGTGGCACCCGCGGCCCTGCCGGGCCGGCGGCCGCGCCGCCCCGACGACGTACGAGGGGGAGAACACCACCCACCTGACCGTCGCCGACAAGTGGGGCAACGTCGTCGCCTACACCCTCACCATCGAGCAGACCGGCGGCAGCGGCATCGTCGTACCGGGCCGCGGCTTCCTGCTCAACAACGAGCTGACGGACTTCTCCTTCGCCCCGGCGAACCCGGCCGTGCACGACCCGAACCTGCCGGGCCCCGGCAAGCGCCCGCGGTCATCGATGTCGCCGACCGTGGTGCTGCAAGGCGGCCGCCCCGTGGTGGCGCTGGGCTCGCCCGGCGGCGCGACGATCATCACGACGGTGCTGCAGAGCCTGCTGAACCACCTGGACCGCGGCATGCCGCTGGTCGACGCCATCGCGGCGCCGCGCGCCAGCCAGCGCAACGCGGCCGCCACCGAGCTGGAACCCGGCCTGTGGGACAGCCCGGTCCGCGCGCAACTCGAAGCCATCGGCCACCGGTTCACCCGCAACCCGGAGATCGGCGCCGCGACCGGCGTGCAACGCCTGCCCGGCGGCCGCTGGCTGGCGGCGGCGGAGAAGGTGCGGCGCGGTGGCGGCTCGGCGATGGTCGTACGCCCCGGGCACTGACGCGTCGTTGAAGCGGGCGCCCTCCCCGGTTACCGTCGGAACTGTCCGTTCGAACGAACAGTGCCGGCAAGGGGGAGCCATGGGCATACGGGACAACGGCACCAGGGAGTACGAAGGGCTGGCCGAGCAGGCCGCGGCCCTCGCGGCGGGACAGGTGTCCTCGGCCGAGCTGGTACGGCGGTCGCTGGAGCGCGTCGACGCCACCCAGGGCACGGTCAACGCCTTCCGGCGGGTCCGTGCCGAGGCCGCGCTCGCCGAGGCCGCCGCGGCCGACCGGCGGCTGGCCGCGGGGGAGCGGCGGCCGCTGCTCGGCGTGCCGGTCGCGGTCAAGGACGACACCGACGTGGCGGGCGAGCCCACCGCGTTCGGGTGCGCGGGGGAGTTCCCGCCCAAGGCGGCGGACGCCGAGGTCGTACGGCGGCTGCGCGCGGCCGGTGCGGTCGTCGTCGGCAAGACCAACGCCTGCGAGCTGGGGCAGTGGCCGTTCACCGAAGGCCCCGCGTTCGGCGACACCCGCAACCCCTGGAACCCCGGCCACACACCCGGCGGCTCGTCGGGCGGCTCGGCCGCGGCCGTCGCCGCCGGACTCGTACCGGCCGCCCTCGGCACGGACGGCGCGGGATCGGTCCGCATCCCCGCCGCCTGGACCCACCTCGTCGGCATCAAGCCCCAGCGCGGCCGCCTCTCGACCTGGCCCGACCCGGAGTCCTTCCAAGGCATCACGGTGCTGGGCCCGTTGGCCCGTACGGTCCGCGACGCGGCGCTGCTGCTCGACGCCGCCGCCGGCAACCACGACGGCGACCTGCACCGGCCCCCTCCCGTCGCGGCGCGCGAGGCGGCCGACCGGGACCCGGGGCGGCTGCGTATCGCGCTCTCCTGGAAACCCGCCTTCACCTTCACGCCCAAGCCGCTCCACCCGGAGGTGCGGTCCGCCGTCACCGCCCTCGCCCGCACGCTCGCGGGCCTCGGCCACCACGTCGAGGAGGCCGAGCCGGACTACGGGCTGATCGGCCTCGCGTTCGTGCCGCGGGCGACGACGGGCGTACGCGAATGGGTGGCGCGGGCGCCCGACCGCGCCCTGCTGGACCGGCGCACCCTTGAGGCGGCGCGGCTGGGGCGGCTGCTCGGCGGGCGCGTACTGCGCGGGGCGCGGGCGACCGAGCACCGCCAGCGCCGGCGGGTGGGAGCCCTGTTCGACGCGTACGACCTGGTGCTGACGCCGACGACGGCCACCCCGCCGCCGCGCGTCGGCACGCTCGCGAAGATGAACGGCTGGCAGACGGATCGGACGATGATCGCCGCGTGCCCGTACGCCTGGCCGTGGAACGTCCTCGGCTGGCCTGGCGTCAGCGTGCCCGCCGGATTCACCCGGGGAGGGCTGCCCCTGGGCGCGCAACTCCTCGGCCCCGCCCACTCGGAGCCGCTGCTGATCTCGCTGGCGGCCCAGCTGGAGGGGGAACTGCGGTGGCACGAGCGGTGGCCGGAAGGACTGTCGGGGCCGGAAGGCGTGGCGGACGCGGCGGCCCGGGTGACCTCGTCGGCGAACGGACCCGGCCCGGCGGTCCCGGCGGACCCCGCCGCTGCCGCGGGCCACGCACGGCCGGACGCGGTGGGCCGGTGACGGCGGGCGGCGCGGACCCGGGACCGGCTCCGGAGCCCGGCGCCGCGCACCCGCCGGGCCACGCCGGTGACACGCGCCGCTGCATCATCGGCGCCGTACTGCGCATCATCGGCCGGGACGGCGTCGCCGCCGTCACCAACCGGCGCATCGCCAAGGAGGCCGGGGTCTCGCCGGGCTCGGTGACGTACCACTTCGCGACCCAGCACGACCTGCTGCGCGAGAGCCTGCTGCGGTTCGTCGCCGAGGAGACCCGGCGCTTCACCGAGCTGGCCGAGGACAGCCGGGTCGACCGGATCGGCCTGGGCGAGGCCGCGGCGCTGGTCGGCCGGGTCGCCGGCGGCACCGCGTTCGACAGCGAGCACATCGCGCCGTTCGAACTGTACGTGCAGGCCGGGCGCGACGAGCGGCTGCGGGCCGCGGCGGCCGAGGCGTTCGCCGCCTACGACCGGTTGGCGGCCCGCATCCTGACGGCCCTGGGCGTCGCGGACGCCGAACGGCTGGCCGGTACGGTGGTCGCCCTCGTCCTGGGCCAGCAGCTACGCCGCCTGGCCACCGGGTCGCCCGCCGAGGGCCTGGTCGACGCGCTGCTGCTCCTGGCCGGTCCCGCCGTGACCGCACCGCATCGAAGTGCCCCGTGAGGCGCCGGCCCCTGACCGCGAACGCGGCCTCCCCGCACTCCATACGCCTGTGAGGCACCGGTGAACCGGCGCCTCACAGGCTCCCCTCCTGCCCCCGGGTGCGTGAGCGCCTGACCCCCGTCCAAGCGTTCACAGCACTGCCCTGTCATGGGGGCGGCGGGCGCGTCCGCGCCCGTGGAACCAGGCGCGGTGCGGCCGTTTTCGCGGCGTCTAGTGGCCCATCCCCGCGCCGCCGTCGACCGGGATGACGGCACCGGTGATGTACGACGCCGCGTCGCTCGCCAGCCAGCGCACCGCGGCGGCGATGTCCTCGGGCTCGGCCGCCTTGCCCAGCGGGATCTGCTCCAGCATGGCGTCCAGGCGCTCCTCAGGGAGTGTCGTGGTCATGTCGGTCCTGGTCAGGCCGGGCGTGACGACATTGGCGGTGATGTTGCGCGAGCCCAGCTCGCGGGCGATGGAGCGGGCGAGACCGACCAGGCCGGCCTTGGCGGCGGCGTAGTTCGCCTGGCCCGCCTCGCCGCGCAGCCCGACGGTCGAGCCGATGAAGATCATGCGGCCCTTGCGGGCCCGCAGCATGCCGCGGCTGGCCCGCTTGGCCAGCCGGTAGGCGGCGGTCAGGTTCGTGTTCACGACGTCGCCGAAGTCGTCCTCGGACATCCGCATCAGCAGGCCGTCCCGGGTGATGCCGGCATTGGCCACCAGCACCTCGACCGGGCCGTGCGCTTCCTCGATCCGCCGGTACGCGTCCTCGACCTGCTCCGGGTCGGTGATGTCGCACGGTACGGCGAGGAGCCCGGCGGGCGGTTCGCCCGAGCGGTAGGTGACGGCGACCTTGTCCCCGTCGGCAGCCATGGCGCGGGCGATCGCCAGGCCGATGCCCCGGTTGCCACCGGTGACGAAGACGCTGCGGTTCATGGGTGCCTCTCGGTTGCTCGGCGGGGTGAGTCACTGTGGCACAAGCCGACTGATCGTTCTCGTCTGCCGGCGGTGACACCGGGTGACCGGCACTCGGAGTTCCGGTAGGCGGTGTGTCGGTTCGCGGGGGGAAGACGGAGGGTTTGTCCGTGTTCATGGAAATTGCGGGCAAGACGGGAGGCGAGGGCGGCGTGCGGGTGCGTAGCGGAGTGGCGCTAAAGTCGCCAGTATCTTTCCGATCCTTTTACCGAACCGAGGGGAGTATGGGAGCACATGTCCAGTAAGCGCCGGATCGGCGACTTCCTGCGGGACTGGCGCGGCCCGAGGGACCCCCACCAGGTGCCGGGCTTCACCGCCACCTTCGGCCACCGGGACCGGACCGGCATCACCCAGGCCGAGATGGCGGCGCTCACCGGCGTCACCGAAGGCTGGTACCGCAGGCTGGAATCCGGCCGTATCGAGAAGCCGAAGACGGAGTGGCTGGAGCGCATCGTGCGCATCCTCGACCTCGACGAGGCCCAGCGGCACACGCTGTTCGTCTACGCGCGGGGGCAGGCGCCGCCGCCGCTGTACCGCCCGTCCGGCACCGTGGACCCGTCGACGACGGCCCTCATCCAGGTGCAGCCCTGGCCTGCGTACCTCTCCGACTCGGCCTGGGACGTGCTCCTGTACAACGCGGCGTGCGAGAAGGACTGGCCGTGGATGAAGCACGGCGTCAACGTCATGATCTGGGCGCTGACCTACCCCGAAGCGCGCCTACAGCTGATCAACTGGGAAGAGGACTGGGCCAAGCCGATGGCGTCCCAGCTCCGGCTCGCCGCCGCCGAGCAGCCGGAGAACCGCCGGCTGGCGGAGGTCGTCGCCGAGATCAGGGAACGCGACCGGTGCGCGGCCCGGCTGCTCGACGACGACCTGACGACGGTCACCCACCCCGACGGCGACCGGCGCTGGCTGTACCTGCCGGGCCACGGGGACGAGGAGTTCGAGGTCACTTTCCGCTGCTTCGCGCCGCTCGGCGACCGTACGCAGCGGCTCATGCTGGTGGTGCCGTCCGACTATCCGGCGGCCAGCTGAGCCATCCCCTCGACCAGTTCCAACGTGCCGGAGGGCACGTCCCGCACGCCCGCCTCCTGGTAGGCGGCGGCGACCGCGGTGAACAGCCGCTCCGGGTGCGCCAGGCCGCCCGCGTGGGCCGCCTTGACCAGCCGGGCCGCGTCGGCCAGTTCGGTGCCGCTCAGGGCGTACGCGGTGGCCGCGTCGAAGACCCGGGACAGACCGTCGCGGAACCGGGTCACCCCCGCCCGGTCGGTGACCTTTCCGTGCCCGGGGACGAAGGTCGTGGCCCCGGTGGCCAGCAGCGTGTCGCACGCCGCGACGCAGGACGTCAGCGAACCCGACCAGACGATCATGTGGCCGCCGGTGAACAGGACGTCACCGGTGAACACCACGCCGTCCTCGGGCACGTGCGCGGCGACGTCGCCCGCGCTGTGCGCGGCACCGAGGTCGAGAAGCTCCACCGTCCGGCGGCCGACGGTGATTTCCGTGGTGCCGGTGAAGGTGCGCGTCGGCCCGGTGACGGTGATGCCGCCGAAGTCGAAACCGCCGAAGTGCTCGACGGCGTAGGCGGTGACCGCGGACGTGGGCTCGGTGCGGCTCAGGGCCGACAGCGTCTCCGGGGTCATCTCGTGGCACAGGTGGGCGGCGGACGCGGCGGACGTGATGATCTCCGCGCCCTCGACCAGTTCGTTGCCCCAGGTGTGGTCGCCGTTCTGATGGCTGTTGACCACGGTGGTGATCGTCGCGTCCGGCACGGCGCCGGCGATCGCGTCCAGCAGCTCGCGGGTGCCCTCCAGGGTGAACTGGGTGTCCATCAGGAGCGCCTCGCCGTCGGAGGCGACGAGGCCGCAGTTGCTGTATCCCCAGGCGGTGCTGTCGTGCGTCCACGCCCAGGTGGCGGGGGACAGCGGGACGAGGCAGGGCGGGGTCAAAACGGGTCCATTCTGTAGTGAAGCGCCGCAACCGCCGGATGGCGCGGCATACGGACATGACGGTGAACCCTAACGAAAACGGCCACGCCTGCTCCGCAGTGGGCCAATGTACTGGCCGCCCGCGAGCGGCTCCGAGTGCGAGGTGGCTGATTGTCCGCGCCGCCCCAGGGCGCGCGGGCCACGGCCCGGGCAGGCCCGGGCGGGCGGCAACGGCGGCGCGGCGCCGCGGCGACGGCCGCGATCAGGGCCGAAATTCGTCGGCCGGTCCGGCTACGGGAGGTCCCGCGGTGCCAGCGCCTCGGTGGCCGGGCCCTGGAGCACCGAGCCGTCCGGCGCGAAGCGGGAGCCGTGGCAGGGGCACTCCCACGCCTTCTCCGTCGCGTTGAAGGCGACCAGGCAGCCCAGGTGGGTGCAGCGCGCCGACACGGCCCGGGTGGTCCCGTCCTCGTCCCGGTGGACGGCGCGGTGCCGCCCGTTCACCCGTACGACGGCGCCGGTTCCCGGCGCGATGTCCGCCACGGAGTCGACGTGCGTCGTACGCAGCCGGTCGCCGACGAAGTGCCGGCCGACTTGCGCCTGGTGCTTGAGGAAGGCGGGGGCTTCGCGTACGGCGCTCCACAGCCTGCGGGGGTCGTAGAGGCCGGCCCACGGCGGCGGGTCCCCGGCGATCAGCCCGGTCAGCAGGCTTCCGGCCACTACGCCGCCGCTCAGGCCCCAGCCGCCGAACCCGGTCGCGACATAGGTGTGGCGGGCGGCCGGGTGGAAGGGGCCGATCAGGGGGACGGTGTCGGTGGCGTCGTTGTCCTGGGCCGCCCACCGGTACGCCACCTCGGTCCCCGGGAAGTGCCGGTGTGTCCAGTCGGTCAGCCGTGCGAACTTCTCGCCGGCGTCGGCCGTGCCCGGGGTGAACGTCTCGCCCGTGACGATGAGCAGCCGGCGCCCGTCGCCGTAGGGCGCGGTGCGCACGGACCGCTTGCCTTCCTCCTGCGTGATGAACATCCCGCCGGGGTCGCGGCCGGCGTCGACCGGGGCGGCCACCACCACCTCCCGGCGGGGCGACAGACGGGTGAACAGCAGGGCGCGGTCGAAGACCGGATAGTGCGTGGCGACCACGACGTCCCGAGAGGTCACGGTGGCGCCCGACTCGGCCGTCACCCGGCAGGGGCTGCCCTCGTGCAGCCCGGTGGCGCGGGTGCGCTCGTGGATCACGCCACCGCGGGACCGGAAGTCCTCCGCCAGCGCCAGCAGGTACTTGCGGGGGTGGAACTGGGCCTGGTCCTCGACCCGTACCGCGCCGGCCACCGGGAACGGCAGCCCGGTCTCGGTGACGAAGGAGGCCGCCAGCCCGGCTGCGCGGGCGGCTTCCGCCTCCGCGCGCAGCTGCCCCGCGCCGTCCGGGTCGCGTACGTAGGTGAAGGCGGGGCCCCGTTCCAGGTCGCAGCCGATCCCGAGGCGGCCGGCGGTCTCGGCGACGTGCTCGACGGCCCCCTGCTGGGACCGGGCGTAGTGGCGGGCGCCCTCGGGCCCGCGGGTGCGGCGCAGCCGGTCGTAGACCAGCGTGTGGAGCGCGGAGAGCTTGGCGGTGGTGTAGCCGGTGACGCCGGCGGCGATCCGGTCCGCCTCCAGCAGGGTGACCCGGCGGCCGGTCCCGGCCAGCTCCCAGGCCGTGCTCAGCCCGGCGATCCCGCCACCGATCACCGTCACGTCGGTGTCGGTGTCCTCGGTGAGCGGGGGGTAGGACGTGCCTGGTGTGGTGGCGATCCAGTACGACTCGTCCAGGGCGGGCGGTCCTTCGTTGTCGGTCATACGACAGCGGGTGCCCCGCGGGCGCGGGGCGATGCGCGACCGCGCCCCGGCCCCCCGTACGGGCCTGCGGCGGTCTCGTACGCAGGCCCCCGGAACGCGCCCGTGGCGCGGCCGTAATCGAGACCGAAACACGGCTGGTGCCGGATGCGCGCCGGGCGTGAGGTGGGGGTGGGCGGACGCACGGGGGCCGGGGGAGGGGAGAGGACCATGGCGACAGCGGAAAGGCCGGGCACGCCGGTGGAGGAGTTCGCGCGGTTCCTGCGCGGGCTGACGCGGATGCTCGACGCGACGGCGGGCTGGTTCGGGGTCTTCACGGCCCGTGACCCCGAGGGGCTGCGGGCCTGCCTGGACGGGGACGACGTACCTCCGTGGGACGTGGTGGAGTCGCTGCTGCACGACCTCGCGGGCCTGCGCGGCGAACACGCCGTACGCACCGCGGGGCCGCGGGCGCGCCGGCTCCACGAGGCGGCGGTCGCGGCGTACGACGCCCGTCCGGCCGCGCCGGCCCTCCTCGGGGAACGACTGGACGCGATGCTGCGCGAACGGCAGTACGCGGCGCTGCGCGAGCGGGAGCTGCGGGCCGCCCTGGGGGCGCCGGCCGGGGACGGAGCCGCGGCCGGCGGCCCGGAGGCGGCGCGGCTGGCCGACGAGCTGGCCTGGGCCCGCGACGACCACGCGCGGTCCGCGGCACGGGCGCGTGAACTCCGTGACCGTATCGACGCGCTGGCGGGCAGGCAGGTGCGCCACCGGTTCCCGGAGGCCGCCGGGCCCGGCGTGGACACGGCGGTGCCGGAGAACGCGGGGGCGGTGCGGACGCCGGAGCGCCCCCGCCGCCTCGCCCGCCTGCGGGCGGCCGGGCGCGGCGGCGAGGCGCACGCCCTGTTGTGCGCGGCCGCGCACGGCCGGCCTGCCGAGCTGCCCGTGCTGATAGCCGAGTTGGAGCAGGCCGGCCTGGCGGCCGAGGTGCCGACGCTGCTGTGGGAGGTGGCGTGCCTGCCGCCCGACCGGCTCGCCGCGGCCGCCGACGCGCTGGCCGCCGCCGGCCGCGCCGCCGAGAACGTGCGGCTGCTGCGCCAGGGTGTGGCCCGGCCCGTCGGGGAAGTGGCGCGGACGGCGCTGGCGCTGCTCGGCGCCGGCCGCGCCGGCGAGGCCCGCGAACTGTTCGCCGCGCTGGTCAGGGCCCGTACGCCCGAGGAGGCGGCGGCCGTGACCACGAGCGCGCCGGACGAACTGGCTCCGCTGCTCCTCGACGCGGCCGCCGGCGTCTCGCCGCACTGCCACCGCGACATCACCCGCGCCCTGCGTACGGGCGGCTTCGCCCGCGCGGGCAGGAGCAGGACCTGACCCGCGCCGCCGGGGGAGATGGTCTTGCCTCGCCGCCGCACGGGGCCTACGGTCGCCTCCACACGCGTAGATCCGCCTGGCCCGCTGGCCGACGGCTCGACGAAGGAGCAGCTCATGCCCGATGTTGTCCGTAACGTCGTACGCGCCGCACTGGTCCAGGCCACCTGGACCGGCGACACCGAATCGATGATCGCGAAGCACGAGGAACACGCCAGGGCGGCGGCCGCGCAGGGCGCGCAGGTGATCGGCTTCCAAGAGGTCTTCAACGCCCCGTACTTCTGCCAGGTCCAGGAGCCGGAGCACTACCGCTGGGCCGAGCCGGTGCCCGACGGGCCGACCACGCGCCGGATGCAGGAACTCGCCCGCGAGACCGGCATGGTGATCGTGGTGCCGGTGTTCGAGGTCGAGCAGTCCGGCTTCTACTACAACACCGCCGCCGTCATCGACGCCGACGGCACCGTGCTCGGCACCTACCGCAAGCACCACATCCCGCAGGTCAAGGGCTTCTGGGAGAAGTACTACTTCAAGCCGGGCAACCTCGGCTGGCCGGTCTTCGACACCGCCGTCGGCCGGATCGGCGTCTACATCTGTTACGACCGGCACTTCCCCGAGGGCTGGCGGCAGTTGGGCCTCAACGGCGCCCAGCTGGTCTACAATCCCTCCGCCACCTCCCGCGGCCTGTCCGCCTACCTGTGGCAGCTGGAGCAGCCCGCCGCCGCGGTGGCGAACGAGTACTTCGTCGCCGCGATCAACCGGGTCGGCGTGGAGGAGTACGGCGACAACGACTTCTACGGGACGAGCTACTTCGTCGACCCGCGCGGGCAGTTCGTCGGCGGCACCGCCAGCGACACCAAGGAGGAACTGGTCGTACGGGACCTGGACTTCGGCCTCATCGACGAGGTGCGGCAGCAGTGGGCCTTCTACCGGGACCGCCGCCCCGACGCGTACGACGGGCTGGTCCGGCCGTGACCGCGGGCAACGGGCCCGCGCCTGCGGCGCCGGCCGCCGGGGCCGCGGGCCTGCGCGCCCGGCACCGCGCCGTCATGCCCGACTGGCTCACGCCGCTGTACGAACGGCCCATCGAGCTGACGCACGGCGAGGGGCGCCACGTCTGGGACGCGGACGGCAACCGCTACCTGGACTTCTTCGGCGGCATCCTGACCACCATGACCGCCCACGCGCTGCCCGAGGTGACCAAGGCCGTCGCCGAGCAGGCGGGCCGTATCCTGCACACCTCGACGCTCTACCTCTCCCGCCCCATGGTCGACCTGGCGGAGCGCATCGCCGGGCTCTCCGGCATCCCCGACGCCCGGGTCTTCTTCACCACCTCGGGTACGGAGGCGAACGACACCGCGCTCCTGCTGGCCACGGCGTACCGGCGCTCGAACCAGGTCCTGGCGATGCGCAACAGCTACCACGGCCGGTCCTTCTCCACCGTCGGCGTCACCGGCAACGCCGGCTGGTCGCCGACCGGCCTGTCGCCGCTCCAGACCCTGTACGTGCACGGGGGCGTGCGCAGCCGCGGCCCGTACGCCGGGCTGTCCGACGCCGCGTACATCGACGCCTGCGTCGCCGACCTGGAGGACATGCTCGGGCAGACGGCGGGCGTCGCGGCGCTGATCGCCGAGCCGGTGCAGGGGGTCGGCGGCTTCACGGCACCGCCCGACGGCCTGTACGCGGCCTTCCGGGAGGTGCTCGACCGGCACGGCATCCTGTGGATCTCGGACGAGGTGCAGACCGGCTGGGGCCGGACCGGCGACCACTTCTGGGGCTGGCAGGCGCACGCCGGCAACGGCCCGCCCGACCTGCTCACCTTCGCCAAGGGGATCGGCAACGGCATGTCCGTCGGCGGCGTCGTCGCCCGCGCCGAGGTGATGAACTGCCTCACGGCCAACTCCATCTCCACCTTCGGCGGCAGCCCGGTCACCATGGCGGCCGGCCTGGCCAACCTCACGTACCTCCTCGAACACGACCTCCAGGGCAACGCCCGGCGCGTCGGCGGCCTGCTCATCGAGCGGCTGCGGGCGGTCGCCGCGGGGCTGGGGATCGTGCGGGAGGTGCGCGGGCGCGGCCTGATGATCGGCGTCGAACTGGTCGGGCCGGGCACCGACCGGCCGTCGCCGGAGGCGGCGAACCTCGTCGT
This sequence comes from Streptomyces sp. NPDC017529, assembly GCF_044329785.1. NCBI lineage: Bacteria > Bacillati > Actinomycetota > Actinomycetes > Kitasatosporales > Streptomycetaceae > Streptomyces > Streptomyces sp. NPDC017529. The sequence goes on along the minus strand of NZ_JBIRJY010000001.1, from coordinate 864,147 downwards.
GGAGGCCGCCCGCGAGCGCGGTCTGCTGGTCGGCAAGGGCGGCCTGTCGGGCGCCGCGCTGCGCGTCGCGCCCCCGCTGTCCCTGACCGCCGAGGAGGCGGAGACGGGCGCCGGGCTCCTCGCGGAGGCCCTGCGGGCGGCCGAGCGGCAGCTGACGTCCGCCTGAGTGCCCGGGAAAGTCCGGCGGACGAAGCGTGCACAGAACGACGCGAGCCGGAACCTCACCCTTTCGGGTGGCGGTTCCGGCTCGCGCCGTAATGCGGTGCGCTATCGCGTCGGCGATCAGGCGAGAACGATGTTCTCCGCCTGCGGGCCCTTCTGGCCCTGCGTGACGTCGAAGCTGACCTTCTGGCCTTCCTGCAGCTCGCGGAAGCCCTGGGCCTGGATGTTCGAGTAGTGGGCGAAGACGTCGGCGCCGCCGCCGTCCTGCTCGATGAAGCCGAAGCCCTTTTCGGAGTTGAACCACTTCACGGTGCCGGTTGCCATGTCTTTATCCTTCGATCGTGGCAGTTGAGGAATCCGCACTTCGCGGTTTCCAGGTCGCCGCAATTGAGCCCATCCGGATATGACCGGCAGAAACAAAATACGCCCGACGGTCACATACCGTCAGGCGCACATAACGTTTATGGGTACCAAAACTGCAACTGAATTCAAGGTAGCACGGAACGCGTCGCCGGAACAGTACCCACGGTGATTCCCCGGGTGTCGCCCACGTGGCGGCACCCGGGGCGGCAGGGGCCGTGTGCCCCTGCCGTGCCGCCGTCAGATGGTCGCGGCGTCGATCACGAAGCGGTAGCGGACGTCGCTGGCGAGTACCCGCTCGTACGCCTCGTTGACGCGGTCGGCGCTGATCACCTCGATGTCGGCGCCGAGCCCGTGCTCGCCGCAGAAGTCCAGCATCTCCTGCGTCTCCTGGAGGCCGCCGATCAGCGAGCCGGCGAAGGACCGGCGGTTGCCGATCAGGGCGAACGGCTCGATCGGCAGCGGGTGCTCCGGCGCGCCGAGCTGGACCAGGGTGCCGTCCGTGCGCAGCAGGCCCAGGTAGGCGTTGAGGTCGAGGTTGGCGGAGACCGTGTTGACGATCAGGTCGAAGCTGTCCGCCAGCTTCTCGAAGGTCTCCGGGTCGGAGGTGGCGTGGTAGTGGTCGGCGCCGAGCCGCAGGCCGTCCTCCTGCTTGCGCAGCGACTGGCTCAGTACGGTGACCTCCGCGCCCATCGCGTGCGCGATCTTGACGCCCATGTGGCCGAGGCCGCCGAGGCCCACCACGGCGACCTTCTTGCCGGGACCGGCCTTCCAGCGCGCCAGCGGCGAGTAGAGGGTGATGCCGGCGCACAGCAGCGGCGCGGCGGCGTCCAGCGGGAGGCTGTCCGGGATGCGCAGGGCGTAGTTCTCGTCGACGACGAGGTGGGTGGAGTAGCCGCCCTGGGTGGTCAGGCCGTCACGGCCGACGGCGTTGTACGTGCCGACCTGGCCCAGCTCGCCGGTGCAGTACTGCTGCAGCCCGGCCAGGCAGTTCTCGCACTCGCGGCAGGAGTCGACGAAGCAGCCGACGCCGACCCGGTCGCCGACCGCGTACCGGGTGACCTCGGGGCCGACCTCGCTGACCACGCCGGCGATCTCGTGCCCGGGGACGATGGGGAACCGGCCGCCGTCGCCCCACTCCGCCCGCACGGTGTGGATGTCGGAGTGGCAGATGCCCGCGTACTTGATGTCGATGAGGATGTCGTGCGCGCCCGGTTCCCGGCGCTCGATGGAAATGCGCTCCAGCGGAGCCTTGGGGGCGGGTGCTGCGTATGCGGGGACAGAGGTGTGCTTCATGGTGTCCAGGGTGGGTCCATATGCCCGGGGCAACCAGTGCCCTCTCGAACCTACGCTCGGCGTTCCTACTACTGCCGGGACCACCCTGGCGTGTACGGCGCGGGCGCCCGGCGGCCCTCGCCCGCCGGGGGCCGCGCGGCGCCCGCCATAATTGCGGGATGGACCAGCGCACCGAACTGAGCGAGTTCCTCCGTTCCCGCCGCGCCCGGCTCCAGCCCGAGGACGTGGGCCTGGCCCACCACGGCGGGCGCCGGCGGGTGCCGGGGCTGCGGCGAGAGGAACTGGCGCAGCTGGCGGGAGTCAGCGTGGCGTACTACATCAGGCTCGAACAAGGGCGGGGGCTGAACGTCTCGGCCGCGGTGCTGGACGCGATCTCGGACGTGCTGCGGCTGACCCCGGCCGAGCGCTCCCACCTCGCCCACCTGGCGCGGCCGGCCTCCCGCCGGCTGCGTACCGCGCCCCGCACGCAGCAGGTGCGTCCCGCCGTCCAGGCGCTGATGGACACGATGGAGGGGGTCCCGGCGTACGTCGTGGGCCGGCGGCTGGACATCCTCGGCTGGAACCGGCTCGCCCGCGCCCTCCTCGGCGACTTCGCGGCGATGCCCGCCGACGAGCGCAACACGGCCTGGCTGGTCTTCCTCGACCCGGCCACCCGCGAGCTGTACGCCGACTGGGAGGACAAGGCCAGCGCCGTCGTGGCCTTCCTGCGGCGGGACGTCGGCCGGTACCCCGGTGATCCCCGGCTGTGCGCGCTGATCGGCGAGCTGTCCGCCAAGAGCGCCGACTTCCGCCGGATCTGGGCCGACCACGACGTCCGGGACAAGAACTTCGGCGGGAAGCGGATGCGGCACCCGGTGGTGGGGCCGCTGTCGCTCGCCTACGAGACGCTCACCCTGCCGGCCGACCCCGACCAGCAACTGGTCACCTACCACGCCGAGCCCGGGTCGGCCTCGGCGCTGGCGCTGCGGGAACTGGCGCGGCGGGCGGCGGAGCCGGTGTGCTCCCCGCGGCGGCGGGCGGAACGGGCGTCCGCGGCGCCGTGAAAGCGGCGACGCGGTCTGTTGTGCGGACGCCCGGCTGGGTACCGTACGACTGGGTCCCGCCGTGAGTGTCCCGGCGGGGCCCGCCAAGCGCCGTCCGCCCGGTGCGGCCGCCGCCCGCCCGGCGTCCGTGTGCCCCGGCACGCGTCTTCGTCCCGCCCGTCCAGCGCCCGTGTCTTTACTTCTCCATTACCTCTACAGTGTTGTAGATTTCTGCCTCCCGGCCGGTGGCGGCGCCGCCGCCCTGCCCCGAGGCAGGCCATCCCGACGCAGGAGTGAGCGCACATGACCGTGAATCTGGACAAGGGTCAGAAGATCAGCCTGAGCAAGTCCGGCGGGGGCGAGCTCAGCGTCGTGCGGATGGGGCTGGGCTGGCAGGCCGCCGCGCGCAAGGGCTTCCTCGCCAAGCTGATGGCCCGCGAGGTCGACCTGGACGCCTCGGCCGTGCTCTTCGCCGGCAAGGAACCCGTCGACGTCGTCTTCTTCCAGCACCTGATCAGCGACGACGGCTCGGTGCGCCACACCGGTGACAACCTGGTGGGCGGCGCGGGCCAGGGTGGCGACGACGAGGCGATCCTCGTCGACCTCCAGCGGGTGCCCGCCCGCGTCGACCAGATCGTCTTCACCGTGAACTCCTTCACCGGGCAGACCTTCGAGGAGGTGCAGAACGCGTTCTGCCGCCTGGTCGACGAGAGCAACGGCCAGGAGCTGGCCCGCTACACCCTGACCGGGGGCGGCGCGTACACCGCGCAGATCATGGCGAAGGTGCGCCGGTCCGGCGGCGGCTGGGAGATGGCCGCCATCGGCGAGCCCGCGATGGGCCGCACCTTCCAGGACCTGATTCCGGTCATCGCCTCGCACCTGTAGGCGCCGTGCGGGCCGGAGGGGCGCCGCCCCTCCGGCCCCGCGGGTCAGCCGACGTTGACGCCGTAGTCGGCGGCGATGCCGGCCAGCCCCTTCGCGTACCCCTGGCCGATGGCGCGGAACTTCCACTCGCCGCCGCGCCGGTAGAGGGCGCCGAAGACCATCGCCGTCTCGCCCGCGGCGTCGTACGACAGCTCGTAGCGGCACATCTCGCGGCCCGTCAGGTTGTCGACGACCCGGATGAACGCGTCGCTGACCTGCCCGAAGTTCTGGCCGCGCCGCTCCGCGTCGTGGATGGAGACGGTGAAGACGACCTGCGCGGTGTCCTCGCCGAGCCGGTCCAGGTCGATCAGGATCCGCTCGTCGTCCCCTTCGCCCTCGCCGGTCAGGTTGTCGCCGGTGTGCCGGACCGCGCCGTCCGGGCTGGCCAGGTTGTTGTAGAAGACGAAGTGCGCGTCGGACAGCACGCGCTGGCCGGGCCCGCAGACGATCGCCGAGGCGTCGAGGTCGAAATCCGTGCCGGCGGTGGGCAGGGCGTCCCAGCCCAGGCCGACGGTCACGTCCGCCAGTGGAGTGCCGTCCTGGTTGAGAACGACGTTCTGGCCCTTGGTGAGGCTGACGCCCATGGTGCTGAGTCTCCTGTTGTGTAGCGGTCCGGTGTTTTCGCGATGTCCCCCACGGGGCAACGCGACGGTGCACGGCATGGTTCCCGGGTTGCGCAAAAGATGAAATGACGCGAGCGGGGCACGGCGTGCCCCGTGCGCCGTCCGGCCGGCGGCGCATCCGATCACGCTGATTAACGGTCATGGTGTTGCCACGGTGGGTGACATGCTTCTACGGTCTGCTGCACGGCCGCGCTCTACGGGTGTAGACCGGCCGTGACGCGGCGTCACCTGGGGCGCGCCGCCCGGCCGGCCGACACGCCGGGCCGTGTCCCTCCCGGCGCCGCCGAGCACCACTGGTGTGCGTGGAAGGGAGAGCCGGAAGCATGAGCCGAACAGTCGTACGCGGCGGCCTGGTCGTCACCGCCGCCGACGAGATCCACGCCGATGTCCTGGTCGAGGACGGCAGGATCGCCGCCCTCGCCGCACACGGCACGACCACCGCCGAGAGCTGGGCAGCGGGCGCGGACCGCACCTTCGACGCCACCGGGAAGTACGTGATCCCGGGCGGTGTGGACGCCCACACCCACATGGACTTCCCGTTCGGCGGAACGTTCTCCTCCGACACCTTCGAGACCGGCACCCGGGCCGCCGCCTGGGGCGGCACGACCACCGTCGTGGACTTCGCCGTCCAGACGCGCGGCCAGGCCCTGCGCGAGGGCCTGGACACCTGGCACGCCAAGGCCGACGCCCAGTGCGCCGTCGACTACGCCTTCCACATGATCCTCTCCGACGTGAACCCGCACACGCTCAAGGAGATGGACCGGCTGGTCGAACAGGGCGTCACCTCCTTCAAGCTGTTCACCGCCTACCCCGGCGTGTTCTACAGCGACGACGGGCAGATCCTGCGCGCCATGCAGCAGGCCTCCGCGAACGGCGGGCTCGTCATGATGCACGCCGAGAACGGCATCGCGATCGACGTCCTGGTCGAACAGGCGCTGGCCGAGGGCAGGACCGACCCCCGCTACCACGGCGAGGTGCGCCGCGAACTGCTGGAGGCCGAGGCCACCCACCGCACGATCCAGCTCGCCCGGGTCGCCGGCGCCCCGCTGTACGTCGTGCACGTCTCGGCCGAGGAGGCCGTCGCCGAACTGGCGCAGGCCCGCGACAAGGGCCTGAACGTCTTCGGCGAGACCTGCCCGCAGTATCTGTTCCTGTCCACCGACAACCTGGCCGAGCCGGACTTCGAGGGCGCCAAGTACGTGTGCAGTACGCCGCTGCGGCCCCGCGAGCACCAGGCCGCACTGTGGCGCGGGCTGCGCACCAACGACCTCCAGGTCGTCTCCACCGACCACTGCCCGTTCTGCTTCAAGGGGCAGAAGGAGCTGGGCCGCGGCGACTTCTCCAAGATCCCCAACGGCATGCCGGGCGTCGAACACCGCATGGACCTGCTCCACCAGGGCGTCGTGGACGGGCACCTCAGCCGCCGCCGCTGGATCGAGATCGCCTGCGCCACACCGGCCCGGATGTTCGGCCTCTACCCCAAGAAGGGCACCATCGCCCCGGGCTCCGACGCCGACCTCGTCATCTACGACCCGTCCGCCGAGCAGGTCATCTCGGCCGACACCCACCACATGAACGTCGACTACTCGGCGTACGAGGGGCGCACCGTCACCGGGCGCGTGGAGACCGTCCTCTCGCGCGGCGAGACCGTCATCGACGAGCGCCGCTACACCGGCCGCGCGGGGCACGGCCAGTACACCCCGCGCGGCACCTGCCAGTACCTGAACTGAGGAGGCCGTGATGGACTTCGGAGTCGTCCTGCAGACCGACCCGCCCGCCTCGCACGTCGTCGCCACGATGCGCCGCGCCGAGGAACGGGGCTTCCGCTACGGCTGGACCTTCGACTCCTCCGTGCTGTGGCAGGAGCCGTTCGTCATCTACAGCCGCATCCTGGAGCACACCGAACGCCTGGTCGTCGGCCCGATGGTCACCAACCCCTCCACCCGCACCCCGGAGGTCACCGCCTCCACCTTCGCCACCCTCAACGACATGTACGGCAACCGCACGGTCTGCGGCATCGGACGCGGCGACTCGGCGATGCGGGTGGCGGGCCGCGCCCCCAACACGCTGGCCCGCCTCGGCGAGTCGATCCGCGTCATCCGCGACCTCGCGGAGGGCCGGGAGGCCGACGTGGGCGGCCACGCGCTGCGCATCCCGTGGGTGCGCGACGGGCGGCTGCCGGTGTGGATGGCCGCATACGGGCCCAAGGCCCTGAGGATGACCGGGGAGCTGGCGGACGGGTTCATCCTCCAGCTGGCCGACCCGTTCCTGACCGAGTGGATGGTCAAGGCGGTACGCGACGCCGCGGCGGCGGCCGGCCGCGACCCGTCCGACGTCACGATCTGCGTCGCGGCCCCCGCCTACGTCGGCGACGACCTCGCGCACGCGCGGGAGCAGTGCCGGTGGTTCGGCGGCATGGTCGGCAACCACGTGGCCGACCTCGTCAGCCGGTACGGCGAGCACTCCGGCATCGTGCCCGAGGCGCTGACCTCGTACATCAAGGCGCGCGAAGGGTACGACTACGCCCACCACGGCCGCTCGGGCAACCCCGACACGGCCTTCGTGCCGGACGAGATCGTGGACCGCTTCTGCCTGCTCGGGCCGCCCGGGGCCCAGCTCGAAAAGCTGCACCGCCTGCGGGAACTGGGCGTCGACCAGTTCGCGCTGTACGCCATGCACGACGCCAGGGACGCCACGATCGACGCGTACGGCGAGCAGATCATTCCGGAGCTCGCGGGCTGACCGCCGAGAAGGGAAAGGGGGCCGGCATGCGCGTCGCCGTGGTCGGTTCGGGCATCGTGGGCGCGAGCACCGCCTATCACGCGGCCGGGCTGGGCGCGGACGTCGTCCTGGCCGGCCGCCCGGCACCCGGCGAGGCGACCGCCGCCGGCGCGGGCATCGTCTGCCCCTGGGCCTCCGAGCACGACGACCCCGACTGGTTCCGCGCCGCCGCCGAAGGGGCCCGGTACTACCCGCCACTGGTCGCCGAACTCGCCGAAGCCGGCGAACACGACTTCGGGTACCGGACCGTCGGCGCGCTCGCCCTCGCCGCCGACGACGCGGACCTCCGGCGCATCCGCCGGCGGGTGCTGGAACGGCGGCGCGGCCCCACCGACACCGGCGACGTGGACGACCTCGACGAGGCGGCGGTGCGCTCCCTGTTCCCGCCCCTCGCGGACGGTCTGCGGGCCGTGCGGATAGCCGCCGGCGCGCGCGTCGACGGCGGCCGGCTGCGCGACGCGCTGCTGCGCCAGGCCCGGCGGCGCGGTGCCGAAGTGCGTCCCGGTCACGCGGCGCTGACCCGCACGGCGGACCGCGTCACCGGCATCGAGGTGGACGGCGAGCACCTCACCGCGGACGCGGTCGTCGTCGCGGCCGGCGCCTGGGCGCCCGGCCTGCTGGCGCCCGCCGGGGTCACCGTACGGATCGCACCGCAGCGCGGCCAGATCGTGCACCTGTCCCTGCCCGGCGCGGACACCGGGCACTGGCCCGTCGTCATGCCCCGCGCCACCGGGCACTACCTCGTCGCCTTCGGCGGCTCGCGGGTCGTGGCGGGCGCCACCCGGGAGTCCGGTACCGGATTCGACCACCGTGTGACGGCCGCGGGCCTGGCCGAGGTGCTGACCGAGGCCCTGGCCGTCGCGCCCGGCCTGGCCGGCGCCACCCACCTGGAGACCCGCGTCGGCTTCCGTCCCGCAGGGCCGGACGTCCGCCCGCTCCTGGGCCGGGTGCCCCGGCTCGGCGGGCTGGTCGTCGCCGGCGGCCTCGGCCCGACCGGGCTGACGATGGGGCCGTGGGCGGGCCGGGTCGCGGCCGTGCTGGCCACCGGCGGGGACCCGGGGCTGGACCTGCGGCCGTACGACCCGGAGCGCTGACCCGGCGCACGGATCCTGCGGGGGCGCACAAGACGCGCGGCAGCGCGCGGGGGCGCGCATCGACCCACCCGCCTCCCTGGACTCTTTGCCCACTCCTGATGCTCCCCGCCCGGTGCGGTCTTGGAGCTTCGCGGCAGGTGCGAGGACCATGGACCGTATGAGGCGCCCCCCAACGGAGTCACTCTTTCGTTCAGTTGCCCGTACGACGCCGGCGGCAGCGGCCGGCCGGCTGTCCCACGTCCGGTGGATCGCCGGCGGCACCGGGGCGGGCAAGAGCACCCTGGCGATAATCCTGGCCCGGCGCCACGGCGCCGTCGTCTACCGCGGCGACCTGGCCCAGCACACCTGGCTGCCACGCTGCACCCCGCGGCAGCACCCGCACTTCCACGCGGCCCGCGACGAACCGCCCGGCTCCCTGTGGGACGGCCGGAGCCCGGACGAGGCGTGCGGGTTCACGCAGAGCGTGGTCGCCGAGACGTTCGCGTTCGAGATCGAGGACCTGCTCGCGCTCCCCGCCGACCGGCCCGTGCTGGTGGACTGGTTCGGCAACCTGCCGTGCCACGTCGCCCCCCTGCTCACCCGCCCCGACCAGGCGGTGTTCCTCCTCCCCACACCGGAATTCCGGCTGGCCGCGCTCCGCGCCCGCCGCAGTGACCCGGTGCGTGCCCCGGTCGGCTGGGGAAGCCGGGCCCCCGGGACCACCCTGTCCGAGCGGCTCGCCCGGGACGAACTGTGGGACGCGGAGGTACGCCGCCAGGCGGCCGCCTATGGCAGCACGGTCATCACCATGGACGGCGGCCGCCCGGTCGGCGACCTCGCGGACGAGGTCGCGGCCCGCTTCCGCCTGGGCACGGCGGCGTAGCGCGCCGTCAGCCCTGCCTGGCCGACGGCGTCCGCGCCGTCCAGCCCGCCACCGCGCTCAGCACGACCACCACCGGGACCAGCGCCAGCGCCGTCCCGCTCCCCTCGGAGACGGCGAGGTGCGAGAAGACCGCCGCGCCCACCGCGCCGCCCGCCATGTCGAGGCTGGTGAGCCAGGACATCGTCTCGGTGACCTCGCCTTCCTTCGCGAGGTCGCTGCCCACCGTCCGCAGCGTGCCGAAGACGGAGCCGAGGACCAGCCCGGCCACCGGGCTGAGCACCAGGACCGCCACCGGGGAGACCTGGGCGGCGAGGGCGAGTGCGCCGCCTCCCGCCGCGAAGACGCAGAGCAGGATGGAGAGCTTGGGGCCGCGGGCCAGGAAGCGGGGCATGGTGCCCAGGGCGAGGCTGCCCAGCACGCTGCCGATGGACAGGGCGCTCAGATAGGCGCCGGTGAACACCGCCGCGTCGTGCTCCTTCGCGTAGATCGGCAGCAACACGTCGGTGGCGGTCACCGCCAGGACGAACAGCCCGTCCGCGATCAGCAGGCGCCGCAGGGGCGCGGAGGTCAGCGGTCCGAGCCAGTGCCGTTTCCCGGCCGGCCGCGGTGGGACCTCGGTGCCGAGCAGCAGGCACACCACGAAGGCGGTCAGCACCGTGATGACGATCAGGGGGACGACCGCGGAGAACGACAGGCTGAGCCAGCTGGCCAGCACCGGGCCGGTGACCAGCGCCGTGCCCATCATGGCCGAGTCGAGGGCCATCGCGGTGGTGAACATGCCGTGCTCGGCGGCGTTGTGCCAGACGGTCCGCATCAGGACGGCGACCGGCGGCGAGGTGGCCCCCAGGACCGCCGACATCACCAGGACCGTGGCGGCGGACCCCGGTCCGGACGCCGCCACGAGCACTAATACGGTCGCCGCCGTATAGCCCGCGAGGCAGCCGAGCAGCACCAGGCGGGGCGAGTGCCGGTCGATCAGCCGGCCGCGCAGCGGCGCGGTCACACACTGGCCGATCGCGAGGAAGGCCACGGCCAGGCCCGCCGTCCCGTACGAGTACGTCCGGCTCACCAGGAGCAGCAGGCTCAGCTCGACCATGCTGGACGGCAGCTTCGACGCCATGCCGACCGTCACGATCCGCCAGAACCCGGGCACCTTCCTCAGTTCCCGGTAGCTGTGCAGCGGACCGCGTGGCGCGGTCTCCGGTACTACTTCCGGCACCACTTGGGGCTCGGCGGACATCGGCTGGACTCCTTGCTCTGCGGTGCGTATGGCAACGAACGGAGAGATTACGGGAGTTACCGCTCTACGCCTCGCGCGGGGCAGGGCCGGGCAGCGCGTCACGCGCCGGCGCACCGGCCGGGAGCGGCTGCCCGGTAGGCCCGGCTTCCTCGGGAGCCGCGGCGCCCGCACCCCCTCCGGAGCGGTCGGCGGGCGGCAGCAGCCGTTTCAGTACCGGTCCGGTGGACATCGTGGTGAGCACGGCCATGGCCACGAGCAGGGTGTACTGGGTGCCGTCGAGGAGCCCCATCTCGCGCCCGGCGGTCAGCACGATCAGCTCGGTGAGCCCGCGCGTGTTCATCAGGGCTCCGATGGCGGCCGCGTCACGCCCGGTCATGCCGGAGAGCCGGGCGGCCCCCGCCGCGGCGAGGAACTTGGCGGCCACGGCGGCGACCAGGAGCACCGACAGGTCCAGCAGGTGGGACGGCCCCAGGCTGGAGAGGTCCACCTGCCAGCCGGCCACGACGAAGTAGATCGGCATGAAGAGCCGGCTGCCCAGCGAGCCGAGGCCCTGCCGGAGCCGGGTGTCCACCGTCTCGGGCAGCCCGCGCCTGGCGTTCGTGCGCACGATGCCGAAGACGAAGGCGCCGAAGATGAAGTGCAGCCCCATCCACTCGGTGGCGGCGCTGGACGCGAGCAGGCCCGCGAAGGTCACGACCAGGTCGAGTTCGCGGCCCGCCTTGCGCATCACCACGCGGAGCAGCGGCCGTACGACGGTGATCAACACGACGGCGTACGGGACGAACCAGACCAGCCGCCAGGGCGTGCCGCTGCCGCAGAGCAGCATCACCACACCGAGCAGGACCCACGCGAAGATGTCGCACAGCGCGGCACTGGACAGCGCCAACTGACCGAGCGGGGTACGGGATATGCCCCGGTCCTCGATGATCCGCGCCAGCACGGGGAACGCGGTGACCGACAGCGCGATGCCCATGAACAGGAGGTAGGGGAGCCGGCCCGCCGACGTCTCGCCGGGCCCCCACCACAGTCCGAGGCCGGCGCCCACCGCGAACGGGAACACCATCGCACAGGCCGCGATGGTGAGCGAGGTGCGCCGCATCGAGCGTTTGGCGGACCAGTCGAACTCCATGCCCAGCGCGAACATGAACAGGACGATGCCGATGTCGGCGAGGGCGCCGAGGTGGCCGCGTATCTCCGGCGGGAAGACCGTCTCCGTGAACGACCCGTGCAGCAGGGTGGGGCCGAGGAGGATGCCGGCCACGATCTCGCCGATGACGGCGGGCTGGCCGCACCGCCGGGCCACGGTGCCGCCGGCCCAGGCCAGGGCGGCGATCAGTGCGATGTCGAGGAAGAGGGCGGTGATCTGACTACTGGTCACGTCACTCGGGTTCCGTCCGGGGTCCGGCCACGGGGGGCCGGGCACGCGTCCGGTACGCGTGCCCGGCCCTTGGGGGCGGCGCCGCGTCGCGGCGCCTCGTCCGTACTGCGGGTCGCGGGCCGGCAGCCGGCCCGCGGGCCTACTTCACCGCCTGCGCGGCCTTCGCCTCCGGGTTCTCCCACCAGCGGTCGTTGCCGACGAGCGGCTTGTCGAGGTCGCGCTCGCCCGCCCAGGTCATGTTGAGGATGGTGCGGGCCGCGCCGTCCTCGGTGAGCGGCACGGTCCGGTGCAGCGTGGTGTCGGTGCGCTGGAGGTAGAGGTCGCCGGTGACGAGTCCGTGCGTGTCGATCTGGCGCTCGCACAGGGTCTCGTTGATGCGGGGGTTGCTCTTGTCCCAGTGCGTGTGCGGCACGGCCTGGAGCATGCCGCCGCAGGAGACGGGCGGCATCCGCAGGGCCCAGATGAGGGCGAAGCTGTAGTCGCCCCAGTGCCACCCGTGGGTGTCCGCCTTGAACTCCTGGTGGGTGATCAGGTAGCGCTCGTCCGTGGAGACCTGCGGGATGATGGGCTCACGGGCGATGCGGCCGAGGAAGCCGAGGAACGACTCCGAGGTGGCGATCGTGCGGATGAGCTCGCTCCGCTCGATGTCCTCGCTCTTGACGACGCTCATCTTGCGCGGGGTGTTGCCGGTGGTGCGCAGCAGCAGGTCGCGCCGTTCCTTGTGCTCGTCGACCAGCCGGTCGGCCTCCGCCTGGACGGCGGTCATGATCTCCTGGGGGACGAGGCGGGCGTTCTCGTCGAACTTCACCACGCCCTTGTGGAAGAACCGGTCCGCCAGCTGCTCGATGCGCTCCTGGGTGTAGTTCTCCGCGAGGAACTTGCCGATTGTCTCGTCGATCTTGCGAACGTCCATGCCGAGTTCTTCTTCCTGTGCTGATGAGGGGAACCGCATAGAGGTGGGGCGGGAGCCGGAAGGCCGCCCCGGGCGAGGGAGGGAGACCGTCAGCCGGCCGGCTGGTCCGGCGTGATCTCCAGGTTGATCATGGATCTGACCTCCGCGAGCACGCGTACGACCGATTCCTGGTCCGGTCCGGAGACCCAGGCGCCCACCGGGATGGACAGGATGTCCCGGGTGAGCGGCACGTGGTCGCCCGGCTCGTAGGAGACCAGGACCTTGTCGACACCCGGGTGTTTCCGGACCTCTTCGAGGCCGTGGACGGCCACGAGGGTGCCGGGGCCGGTCTCGTTGTGGATGGCGATGGCGCCGAACATGGCGCGGCTGTTGACGGGCTTGTCCATGACGGCGGGGCGCTGCCCGAGATAGCACTCCACGGTCTCGTGGAACGGGCGGATGTCCGTGAACTCCGACCACTGGTCGGTGGCCGGGCCGCCGGGCAGCCGGGCCGCCACCTCCATCAGGAAGACGCCGTCCGCGTTGACCTTCACCTCGGTGTGGCTCGGGCCGCGGCGCACGCCGAAGGCGGTGAGCACCCGGATCACGTACTCCTCGATCCGCGCCCAGTCGGGGTCGTCCGGTACGGCCTGGACGTTGTCCCAGAGCGGGAAGTCGTAATCCCGGTCGTCCGGCCTGCGGTACTCCCACATGTCGATCACCCGGTGGTCGCCGTCGCAGCTGAAGGCGTTGACCGCGAACTCGCGGCCCCGGATGTACTCCTCGACCAGCCACGCCTCGACCGTCCAGCCGAAGAAGTTGGTCTTGTCGACGACCTGGAAGTCCGCCGCGCTCGCGGCATCGGGGACCAGCGTGGCACCGATGGAGCCGGCGCCCTCGGTCTGCTTGACGATGACCGGGTAGCCGATGGCGTCGGCGGCCGCCCGGACCTCGGAGGGGTCGTGGACCAGGCGGTAGGCCGGGATGCGCAGCCCCGCCGCGGCCGCGTGGTCGCGCATCAGGGACTTGTCGTGCCTGGCCCGCGCCAGCTCCACGTCGTTGCAGGGCAGGCCGAGTTCGTGGGCGATGACGCCCGCGAGGTGCACGCCGGACTCCGAGCCCGGCACGACCGCCTTGATCTCGTAATCGAGGTCCGGGAGACGGGCCAGGACCTCGGCGGCCTCGGTGGCGTACAAGGAGACGTCGTCGCCCTTGGCGTGGTGGGGCCAGGTCACCTTGAGGTCCGCCGGCTCGTTGGTGAAGAGGGACACGATGCCCAGGTCCATGTCCCGGACCGCCTGCTTGTAGCCCGCTCCGACCGACACGGGATCGACCAGGAGGACGGCTGGCTTGCGGTTGCTCAACTGCTTGGCTCCTTAGGGGAGGGGGTGCTGCCGGAGCGGGTCCCGTCCGGGCTCACCGGTCCGCCGCGGCCAGCAGACCGGGGTGGTGGCGGGCGATCAGCTCGGGGAACCCGCGGGTCAGCCCCTTCATCACGTTGTCGCCGTAGCAGGCGAACAGCGGGTTGTCCGGATCGACGACCACGCCGCCGGCCTCGCTGACGTAACGGGTGGGGAGCGGCCGCATCGACCCCTCCAGCCGGGGGCTGTAGAAGAACGGCATGGAGTACCGGTCGACGCCCGGCGCGGGCCGGACGACCCGGTGCACCGTGGCCCGCAGGTAGCCGCGGGTGGCGACTTCGAGCAGTTCGCCCAGGTTCACCACGAACGCGTCCGGTACCACCGGCACGTCCACGAAGTGCTCGCCGTCCACGGCCACCTGGAGTCCGCCCACACTGTCCTGGACGAGCAGGGTGAGCAGCCCCAGGTCCTTGTGGATGCCCGCTCCCTGGTCCGCCGGGTCGACGTCCGCCGCGCCGGCGGGGCCGGGGTAGTGCAGCAGCTTGAAGTGCACCTGCGGATCGGGGTCCACCACCGTGTCCAGGAAGTCCGCCGGTGTTTCGAGCGATTCGAGTATCAGCCGGAGCAGCCGGTGGGACAGGCGCGTCAGCTGGTCCATCCAGTCCAGGACGGCGGGCCGCAGGCCCGGCAGGCCGGCCGGCCACTGGTTGGGGCCGGCCAGCCAGCGGTAGGCCGGTTCGCCGGGGCCCGGGCGGCCGCCTTCCCGCTCGGGGCCGATGTCGAGCTGCTGCCGCTGGTCGGGCACCCCGCGTGTCCGCTCCCTGCCCAGCTCCGAGTAGCCGCGGAAGTGCGGGGAATTGAGGATGTCCAGCGCGCGGCGCTCCTCGTCCGGCAGCGCGAAGAACTCACGGGACAGTTCCATCAGCTCGGCCGCGCCGGTCACGCCGTGCCCCACCAGCTGGAAGAAACCGATGTCGTGGACGGCCGGCCGCAGCCGGTCCAGGAACTCGGCCCGGGCCTCGGGGCCCCGCTCGGCATCCCGGATATCGATGACAGGAAACGTTTCAGACATGGGTGTACCACTCTCTTGACGCGACGACGAACTGACGTGGCGCAGGCCGGCTGCCGGCGAGCCCGGGGCTCAGCGCACGAGGGAGAGCAGCTCGGACCGGGCGGAGCCGTCCTCGGAGAAGACACCGTGGAACGAGGTGGAGGTCATCAGGCCGACGGTCCTGATCCCCCGCATGGTCATGCACAGGTGCTCGCCCTGGCCGATGACGGCGACGTCCGGCGCTTCGGTGATGCTCATGATGTCTTCCGCGATGCCCGACACCAGGCGCTCCTGGACCTGCAGCCGGTGGGCGTGCTGGTGGGCGATGCGGGCGAACTTCGACAGCCCCAGCAGGTGCTTGGCGGACCGGTAGGCAATGGTCAGCGAGCAGTTGAAGGGCAGCAGGTGGTGCTCGCACAGCGACCACACCTTGATGTCCGAGACCACGACCATCTGCCCCGAGGACGTCGTCTCGAAGAGCGTGTCGATGGTGCCGGGGTCGTAGTTGGTGAACTCGCGCCACCACCGCGCGTAGCGGGCCGGCGTGTCCTTGAGGCCCTCGCGGTCCGGGTCCTCGCCGATCTCCGTCAGGAGCCGCCTGGCGAGGCCCTCCAGCGGGTCCGGCGCCTCCGCGCCGGCGGCGCCGGGATCGACGGCCAGGTACTGATCCTCGATCTTCTTGTTGAGCATCTCTCAGACACCCCTCTTCTGTCCCCAGACCAGGGTGTGGAGCCTGGTCGTGATGCTCCAGCCACGGTCGATGACCGCGGACACCAGCGTTTGCATGTGGTCGTCCACTTCTTCTCTGCTCTGCCCCTCGGGCATGATGTAGACAGAAGTGATGTCGAACTTGTCCGTGAATTCGCCGACCTCGTCCAGGTCGGCGACCTCTCGGCAGACGAATTTGAAAGTGCTCGACGGCAGTGCGGCCAGGGCCCGTAAGGCCTCCGGCACGATGCGCATCTCGACGGGGTCTCCCGCGTGTGACAGCTTCGGCGAGACGTTGAAACGTACACCGGCCGCCACTAGACGCTGGTCGGGAACCCGCGTGCCATTGGTCTCGATCTCTATCTCGACACCGTGCCGCATCAGTTCGCCGACGAGCGGCACCAGCCGTTTCTGCTGGTTGAGAGGCTCTCCACCGGAAATCACGACCAGTTCGACGTGATAGTCGAGCAGTCGTTCCGCCACCTTGCCGACCGGCATCCGGTGCAGTTCTTTCTTGGGGTCGAACTTGACCCCCGTATCGCTGCTGCCGGTCCAGTCCCAGGTGTACGGGGTGTCGCACCACCGGCAGGAGAGGTTGCAGCCGCCCAGCCGCACGAATGCGCAGCGACGGCCGATCGAGCGTCCTTCGCCCTGGAAGGCGCTAGGTGGGGCCGAAGATTTCGTTGACTACCAGCTCCGGTTCCACAAGGCATCACCCCCTTTAGAGGTTGTCTCACGTGGTCGTTGGGGCTTTCGGTATCGAACGAAAGGATCAGGGGCGGTACTCGGCCCAGGTCTTCGGCGTCTCGGAGACACGTACCGCCGTGAGCTCCGGGTAGACCGTGCACCACTGCTCGTAGATCCAGATCGCGAGGTTCTCGGCCGACGGGTTGCCCTCCTTCACCACGTCGTTGAGGTGCCGGTGGTCCAGCCACTCGTCGATCCAGCCCTTGATCCCGGACAGGTCTCCGTAGTCACGGACGAATCCCGGTGCGGTCAGCTGGTCGCGCTGGGCGCTGAGTTCCACCTCCACCAGGTAGTTGTGGCCGTGCAGGCGGCCGCACTGGTGTCCGTCGGGCAGGCCGTCCAGCTGGTGGCTGGCCGAGAAGGCGAACTGCTTGGTGATGCGCAGAGTCATCCTCTGGTCCCTTCGTAGGTGGTCGGGTCGTCCACGCCGGCCTCGGTGAAGGCCTCTTGGCGCTCCCAGCAGGCCGCGCAGCGGCCGCAGTGGGCCGCTCCGCCGCGCAGACAGGTCCAGGTCTGCGTCCACGGGACGCGGAGCCGTTCGCCGAGCAGGACGACGTCGCTCTTCTGCAGCCCCGCGAGCGGGGCGAGCAGATCGAGGTCGGGATGTGCGTAGCCCCTGGTCGCCAGGCGCTCCATGGCGATGAAGGATTCGAGGAAGGCCGGCGTGCTGTCGGGGACCGACGTGGCGTCGCCCGCCATGATGCCGATCGCCACCGACTCGGCCTTTTCCACGACGGCGATGGCGAAGGCGACGGCGAGCAGCAGCGCGTTGCGGTTGGGAACGATGTTCGGGCTCTCCCCGTACCCCTCCCAGGTCTGCTCCGGCACGTCGACCGTGGGGTCGGTGAGCGAGGAGCCGCGGAACATGGCGCCCACGGCGCTCAGGTCCGCCACCTGGTGTTCCGCACCGAGCCGAGCCGCCGCCAGGGCGGCGAAGTCGTGCTCCTTGCGGTGGCGTTGGCCGTAGTCGACCGAGAGCAGGTGTACCTCGTTGCCCTGCTCCTTGAGCTGGTGTGCCATGGTTACGGAATCCATGCCACCGGAGACGATGGCGATGACTTTCGACACGGGTGTTCCCCCAGGGTGCGATGATGGGCACTGCCAGGCGTGGTCAGGACAGCGCGGTGCCCTTGGCCGTCACCGCGGCGGCGGCCTCGTCGAGCGCGGCCGCGCAGTCCTTCTCGCTCTCGCCCACGGCGATGACCAGGGCGTAGCGGGAGCGGGCGTTGTCCACGGGCGGCAGCCAGAGCTCCTTGCCCGGCTCCGCCAGCGGCAGTACTTCGTGGATCGAGGCGGGCAGCGCGGCCTCGTCGATCTCGATGGCTTCCAGCTTCAGGTCCCGCTCGGGGTAGAGGAAGCGGACGGCGGCCGCCGCCGGGCCCGCGGGCTGCGGGATCTGCGGTACCACGCCGGCGGCCAGGTCGGCGGCCACCAGGCCGATCTCCATGCCGGTGACGAGTTGACCCAGGTAGGGGATGCGGTCACCACCGATCCGGGCGTTGATCTCCACGACCTTCGGCCCGCCCGCGGTCAGCCGCAGCTCGGTGTGGGTCACGGTGTCCGTGAGGCCGACCGCGGTGTGGGCGTCCTGCAGGACCTTGAGCAGGTCCTCGTCGTGCAGCAGCGGGTCGTCCGCACGGACGGTGTGGCCGACCTCCTCGAAGCCGGGGGCGTAGCCGAGCTCCTTGCGCGCCACGAACAGCGCGGTGAGCCGCCCGTCGCGGCAGAGCGCCTCCACGCTGATCTCCGGGCCGTCCAGGAACTCCTCGACGAGGATGGGCGCCTCCGAACGCGGCACCTCGTCGAACCAGATCCGGCCGGCCTCCTTGTAGGCGTCCTCCAGCTGCTGCGGTCCCGCCACGAAGGTCACCCCGCAACTCGCGGACAGCGCGCGGGGCTTGACCACCACGGGGTAGCCGATCCGCTCGGCGGCGGCCTTGGCCTGCGCCAGGTCGGCGACGGCCACGGACTCGGCCTGCGGCACCCCCGCCTCCTTGAGCGCCCGGCGGCCGAGATACTTGTCCCGGCAGGCGTGCACCGCGGCACGCGGACTGGTGCGCAGCCCCAGCTCGGTGGCCAGCTCGGCGGCGGACTCGACCCGGGTCTCCTCGTACGTCAGCACGCCGGCGAAGGTCTGCCCCGAGGCCCGCGCGATGCCGGCCATCGCCGGGGCGTCCAGCGTGTCGACCACGGTGTAGCCGTCGATGTACGGCTTCTCCCAGGAGGGCGGCGCGGGACACAGCAGGTGCAGCCGGTACCTGGTCACGATGGCACGCAGCACGTACTCGCGCCATGCCTGGCCGCCGCTGCCGACCAGGAGCAGGAGCGGCTTGCCGGACTCCGGCTCTCCGGAGGGGGTGGTGTTCGTCGTCATGGTGCACGTTCCTTGCGTGGGTCGTCGGAGGGCGGGACGTCAGGAGGGTGGGGCCTTCTCGCGGCCGGGGCCGCGCCGGGCAGGTGGAGGTCAGCCGTGGCCGAGCGGCTCGGTCTCGACGACGAGGCGGCCGATGGCTTCCTGCGCGCGGCGCAGCGCGCTGTCCGCGTCGTCGCCGACGGCGAGCGCTTCGCCGCTGCGGTCGTCGGAGCTGCGGGCTTCGCGGACCACGTCGCCCACGGACGCCGAGAGCGAGGCGAACAGCACCCCTTCGCCGGCCTCGGCCGCCGCCTCGCCCCCGGCGGCCGTCACACGCCCCGGCTCCGCGGTGCGGAACCAGATGGCCGCGGCGTTGGCGGACGGCTTGCGCGCCGTGCCGGCGGGCTTGCCGGACAGCCAGGAGAAGGTCAGCTCGTGGATGTCGTGGCCCGCCGCGATCTTGATCAGTTCCACGATCGCGTCTCCGCCGGGGCGGGTGTGCGTCTCGACGAGGCGGGGGCCGCGGGCGGTGAGGATCAGTTCGGTGTGGCCCGGTCCTTCCTCCACGCCGAGGGCGGTCAGTACGGATTTCGTCTCGTCGGCGAGCAGGGTGTGCTCCGCGTCGGTGATGCGGGCCGGCACCACATGGCCGATCTCGACGCAGTGCTCGTTCTTGAATTTCTCGGTGACGGCGAGGATCCGGTGCTCACCGGCGGCGCTGTGCGTCTCGATGCTGAATTCCCGGCCGTCCAGGAACTCTTCGACCACCCAGGGCGCCGTGTCCCCGGTCGCTTCGTCATCGGTGAACGACGAACCGGCCGCGTCGGAAAGGGAAAGGGCGTCGGATATGATGTGGATGTCCTTGCTCGCGCTGCCCCGGCTCGGTTTGAGGATGAGGGGGAAGCCGTTCGCCTTGGCGAAGTTTTCGAGGTCGGACCGGTTGCGGACTTCCGCGGAAGCGACCTGGCCCACCGGTTTTCCGCGCAGTACTTCGCGCATGAGGGCCTTGTCGTTGACCGCGCGGACCGTGTGCAGCGGGTTCGACGGGAGCCCGAGCCGGTCGTTGATCTGTGCGGCGGTTTGAAGGTACGCGTCACCGGCGGTGTACGCAAGGTCGAACGGAAGAAATTCACGGAGCGCGACGGCGGCGCGCAGCGCGAGTTCGGGCGAGAATTCGGGGAACAGGAACGCGGCGTCCGCCAGCTGACGATGCCGGTCGCTCATATCGGCCGTCTGGCCCAAGTAGATGACCTGTAGCCCTGCGTTGCGAGCGGCTTCCAGCGCTTCGGTCCGCTTTCCACCGACAAAAAGTACGCTCTGGACAGCGGAAGTTCGCATCAGTAAGCCCTCCGTAAGGAAACGCCGACGGCGTGAAATGCAGGCTGCGCCGGGGTCGGCGGAGCGGGAGATGGCCGCAGGGCCATGGGATGGAGGTGGCGTCGTGTCGCCACTGTGCGGCGCGCTCGGCCCATTCATCATCAGCCGGTCGGCGCCGTGTTATCTACTGCTGTCTTTTACACCCAAAAAGCAGTCGGCTTATTGTTGCCGGCCGTCCCGTCAGGACCTGAGCAGCTGGACCCGCTCCATCGCCGGAACGGAGCAACCCTGGTTCCGGGGCGGGAGGATGGTGGCGGGGCTCGCCTTCATGGGGCGGAAGATGAGGATGCACAGCCGCGCGCCCGGTGACGAAAGGGGCTGCGCGAGGCACATGTTGATCCAGCCGGGGCCGAGCCGGGCGTGCATCAGGGGGCGTTCCACCTCGTAGGGGTGGTCGACGGCGGTGGCCGAACCGTAGAGCGGGCCGGTGTCCGGGTCCGCGAGCACGGAGGCCTCGAGCCGGCGCAGCACCTCGTCCTCGGGCCGCCCGGCCAGGTCGGCGCGCAGCATGGGCAGCAGGTGCCGGGCCCATGAGTCGGCCCAGTTGGGCAGGAGGTGCCGGCCGTCGAAGAGCAGCCACTCCAGCGTGTTGGAGGGGCAGGTGCCGGGAGCGAAGATGTCCTCGAAGGACTGGTTGTGCGCCAGGACGTTCCATGAAGCGCTCATGACGCAGGCCGCGTGGGAGATGCCCTTGACGGCGTCCTTCCAGAGGTTGGGCACCTTCTCCCCGGACTGCGGGCTGAGCGGGCAGGGCGGATCGCCGATGCCGGCGTACCGGCACAGTGCGGTCCATTCCAGCTCGGAGAGCCGCAGGAGCCGGGCGATGTCGTGCAAGAGGTCGACAGGAGGATGCCGGTACTTGCCCGACTCCAGGCGTTGGTAGGTGCCCAGGCCGCGGTTGAGCAGGAGATCCATCTGGTGCTGGGCGAGGCCGGCGGCGCGCCGGCCCTTGCCGCTGGGGCGGCTGAGCCCGTGGGTTTCCGGGGCTACCGATGCCCGCCGTTCCGTCAACAACGCCCGCAGTGCTTCCGCGTTCATCGTGAGTCCCCCTGTGGTACGGCCTGCCCGTAATTCCGGCGCGTGCGACGCTTGTGGCGCCCGCTCCGGACGTGGGACGGCGTCGTGCGGTTGTCTTGTCACCTCGCGGCCGGTGGGCAGTGCCGGGCACGCGTGTCCTGTGCCGTTGCGGATGTCCATGCGTGCACCACCTCCGTTGCCTGAGGCTCCGGCCCGGTTGTGCCGTTAGCCGACATCATGTGCTCCAGCGGCACAAAGTGTCACTACCCGAGTGACATTTGAGCTTCTTGTGACGGTAGATGCGTCTGATGCGGTTCGCGTTCCCACTGCCGCGCTCCGTCTTCGGCCTCCTGTAGCGCACCCGTCTCCGTCGCGCAAGATCAATTCGCCGAGTGGTTATTCGGTGTAAAACCTGCCGGTGGATAACGCGGCGCGGGCCCCCGCATGATGGCTGGGCCTGGGCGGACAGGCGTGGCCGGGATCCGGGACGAGGGCCCGGAGCGGCCCGGACACCGCGCCCCGGGCGCGACGGTGACGACGCGACACTTTCTGCCTGGGCGTCGGTTCGCCGGGAGCGGGCCGTCCGCGGAGCTCTCGCACGACCGCACACCTGCAAGGTGAAGGGACCAATCATGCTCTCAGCCGAGAAGAACCGGATCCTGTCGGAAGTGGGACCCGGTACGCCGATGGGCGAACTGCTCCGCCGGTACTGGCACCCGATCGCCCCGGTCCTGGAACTGGGCGAGCGGAGCGTCAAGCCCGTCAAGCTGCTCGGCGAGGACCTCGTACTGTTCCGCAAGCCCGACGGAAGCCACGGCCTGATCACCCGGCACTGCCCGCACCGGGGCACCGATCTCAGTACCGGGTGGGTCGACGGCGCCCTCATGCGCTGCCCCTACCACGGCTGGGGCTTCGACGCCGAAGGCCGCTGCGCGAGCCAGCCGTTCGAAGAGGCGGGCCCCTCCGGAGGGTTCCGCGACAAGGCCGGTGTCACCGCCTACCCCACCGCCACGCTCGGCGGACTCGTCTGGGCCTACCTGGGCCCGGACCCGGCACCGCTGCTGCCCGACTTCGAGCTCTTCAGCTGGGAGCACGGGTTCGTCGAGATCATCATGACCGAGCTGCCGTGCAACTGGTTCCAGTGCCACGAGAACGGCATGGACCCCGTGCACTTCGAGTGGCTGCACCTGAACGGGAACGCCGTACGGACCAACCCGGACGACCCCGAGTACGTGCCGCGGCACCTGTCCATCGACTTCCTGGAGTTCGAGTACGGCTTCGTCAACGGCAGGGTCGTGGAGACCCCCGCCGTCCCGCCCAAGGGAACGTACGCGGGGACGAACGACGTGAGCGAGGGCGGCATCCTCTGCCTCTGGCCGTACACGCTCGCCTCCGGCAACACGATCGAGTTCCGCGTCCCGGTGGACGACCGGCGCACCCTCAACATCACGTGGCAGTACTCGGTGCTGCCGGACGACGTGCCCGCCGGGAAGCAGGAGCAGGACAAGATCCCGTACTGGTACGGGCCGCTCACCGACCCGGAGACCGGCGAGATCCTCACCTCGCACACCGGGAACCAGGACTTCTCCGCATGGGTCGGCCAGGGCGCCGTCGCCGACCGCACCACGGAGAGCCTGGGGCGCAGCGACAAGGGCATCACCCTGCTGCGGCGCCGGTTCTTCGAGGCGATGCAGCAGGTCGAGAAGGGCGAGGACCCGCCGGGCACGGTGCGCGACCCCGCGGCCAACGTGAAGATCCAGCTTCCGCTGATGGGCAAGTCCCTCTACACCCGGGGCATGCCGCGCGACGTCTTCGAGGAGAAGCTCGCCGCCCGCAAGAAGAGCGGCCTGTTCGGCATCGGCGGCTTCCTGACGGTCCAGGCGGGACGCCCGGACCACCTGCAGAAGGCGTACGACGAGATCGCCGGCGTCACGCAGACGCCGGCGGAGGACGCCGTGTGACGCCGGGCACGCCGACCGGGCGCGGCGCCACCGGCAAACCCGGGCACGCCGCGCACGTCAGCCGCGCCGATCCGAACCGCTACTACGGCACCCGTTACTACGGCACCCGCGCGGTCCACTCCGGCGAACTGAACTTCCCGCCCGCCAACTCCTGGGCCCGCGTCATCTCCTCCTGGGAGACCGTGCCCGCGCTGCCTCCGTACCGCGCCCGGAAGGAGCCGATCATCCGCTCGATGACCTCGGCGCGCGGCAGCCCGGTCTGCCGGCGCAGCGGGTCCACCCGCTTCTTCGCGCTCCGGGTGCCCTTGTCCGACAGCTTCTCCTTGCCGATCCGCAGCACCTCGACCATCTTGTCCGCGTCGATGTCGTACGACATGGTCACGTGGTGCAGCACCGCGCCGTCACCCGCGACCATGCGCTTCTGGGCAGCTCCGGCGATCTTTCCGGCGTCCGTCGCGATGTCGTTGAGCGGCTTGTACCAGGCGTTGATCCCCATGTCGCCGAGGGCGGCCAGCACCCAGTCGTCGAGATAGGCGTAGCTCTCCGCGAAGGTCAGCCCCTGCACGAGCGAGGCGGGCACGCACAGGGAGTAGGTGATGGTGTTGCCCGGCTCCACGAACATCGCGCCACCACCGCTGATCCGCCGCACCACCGTCACCCCGTGCCGCGCGGCGCCCTCCGGGTCCACCTCGTTGGCCAGCGACTGGAAGCTGCCGATGATCACCGCCGGGCGGTCCCACTCCCACACCCGCAGCGTCGGCGGCCGCCGCCCGGCGGCCACCTCGGCGGTCAGCACCTCGTCCAGCGCCATGTGCAGGGCGGGCGGTTGGGGCTCCTCGTGGACGATCTGCCAGTCGTAGTCGGTCCAGTCGGTGGCCTGGGCGACCGCGCGGCGCACCGCGATGCCGACGGCCTCCGGCGTGAAGCCGAACAGCACGGCGCCGGGCGGCAGCGCCGCGTCGATCCGCGCCGCCAGCCCCCGCGCGTCGGTGTCGGCCGGCGCCCCCTCCAACGCCCCGTTGATGGCGCCCAGCGCCTCGTCCGGCTCCAGGAAGAAGTCCCCGGCGACCCGCACGTCACGCAGCGCCCCGCCCGTCACGTCGAGATCGACGACCACCAGCTTGCCGCCCGGCACCTTGTACTCACCGTGGTGCTTGCCCTGCACGGCGCATCCTCCCGCTGTCCTGTTCCGGCGCACGACCCGGACGGCCGGCAGCCGGGACAACCGTAGCGCCGGCGACGGCATTCCCGGCAAAGGGGGCGGTTCAGGAACCGGTGCCCTCGGCGGCGAGGGTGGCGAGCAGGGCGGGGAGGGCGGTCCCGATGGGGGTGCGAATCGTTTCCGCGGCCAGGTCGTCGTACGGGGTGGGCTCGGCGTTCACGATGACCAGCCGGGCGCCGTTTTCGGCGGCCACCCCCGCGAGCGAGGCGGCGGGCTGGACCTGGAGGCTCGTGCCCACCGCGATGAAGACGTCGGCCGCCTTGGCCACGCTCGTCGCCGTACCGAGCACCTGGGGGTCGAGCCGCTCGCCGAACATCACCGTCGCCGACTTCAGGATGCCCCCGCAGACGGCGCACGCCGGATCGGGGTCGCCCGCGGCCACCCGGGCGAGGGCCTCGGACATCGGCGACCGGGCGTGGCAGCGGGTGCAGGCGGCGGTGCGGGCCGTGCCGTGCAGTTCCAGGACCTTGCGGTCCGGTACGCCCGCGAGCTGGTGCAGCCCGTCGACGTTCTGCGTGATGACACGGACCGGTACGCCGGACCGCTCCAGCCGGGCGATCGCCTCGTGGGCCGCGTTCGGCCGGGCGCGCAGGGCCGGGCTGTCCTGCCGCATCCGCCAGGAACGGCGCCGGATGTCCGGGTCGCTCATGTAGTACTCGTACGTCACCAGCTTCTCCGCCTCGGGGTCCCGCCGCCACAGCCCGTTCGGCCCGCGGTAGTCCGGGATGCCGGAGTCGGTGGAGATGCCGGCGCCGCTGAGAATCGCCACCAGGGGGCGCCGGGCGGAGTCGTGGGAGGTCGGGGCGCTGGCGGGATCCGTACCGGTCATGCCGCGAGCGTATGCAGCGGCTGCGGGGACGGCGAGCGGATTTGCCGGCGTCCTCGTGGGTGGCCCGGTGCCTTCGGGGCGCCCGGTGGCATCGTCGGGCCCGGGGCGGGGGAGAGGGCGGGAGAGAGTTCGTTCATCGAAGCGAGGAGCCACGTGTTCACCACCCGTCCCACCCTCCAGGGAACCTTCGGCATGGCCGCGACCACGCACTGGCTGGCCTCGCAGTCCGCGATGGCCGTGCTGGAGGACGGTGGCAACGCCTTCGACGCGGCGGTGGCCGCCGGGTTCGTGCTGCATGTCGTCGAGCCGCACCTGAACGGTCCGGCGGGGGAGGTGCCGATCGTGTTCGCGCCGGCGGGCGGGCCGGTGCGGGTGCTGTGCGGCCAGGGCCCGGCCCCCGCGGGGGCGAGCGTGGCGCACTACACCTCGCTCGGGCTCGGGCTGGTGCCCGGCACCGGGCCGCTCGCCGCCGCCGTGCCCGGCGCGTTCGACGCGTGGATGCTGCTGTTGCGCGATCACGGCACCAAGTCCCTCGGCGAGGTGCTCAAGTACGCCGTCGGGTACGCGGAGCACGGGCACCCGGCCGTCGAGCGGGTCGGCGAGACGGTCGCGACGGTACGGGAACTGTTCGAGACGGAGTGGATATCGTCCGCCGAGATCTACCTTCCGCAGGGGCGGCCGGTCGCGCCCGGCGGGCTGCTCAGGAACCGGCCGCTGGCGGCCACCTGGCGCCGTCTGACCCGTGAGGCCGAGGCCGCCGAGGCCGGCCGGGAGGCGCGGATCGACGCCGCGCGGCGGATCTGGCGCGAGGGCTTCGTCGGCGAGGCGCTGGCCGCCTTCGCCGCCCGGCCTGCCATGGACACCTCCGGCGAGCGGCACGCCGGCACGCTCACGGGCGACGACCTCGCGGCCTTCTCCGCGACGTACGAGGACCCGGTGACGTACGACTGGAACGGGTGGACGGTGGCGAAGGCCGGGGGCTGGTCGCAGGGGCCGGTGCTGCTCCAGCAGCTCGCCCTGCTGCCGCCTGAGCTGCCCGAGTACGGGAGCGCCGAGTACGTGCACCTGCTCATCGAGGGCTGCAAGCTGGCCATGGCCGACCGCGAGGCGTGGTACGGCGACGCGGCCGAGGTGCCGCTCGGGACGCTGCTGAGCGAGGACTACAACGCGGCGCGGCGGGCCCTGATCGGCGAGCGCGCCTCGTACGGGCTGCGGCCCGGCAGCCCGGACGGCCGCGCGCCCCGGCTGGGCAAGCACGCCCTGGCGGTCGCGGCGGGCGAGGACGCCGCCGGAGCGCCGGGCGCCGGCAGCGGCGCGGGCGAGCCCACCGTGGCCGGGCCCGGCACGCCCGGTGCCGCGCCCGTCATCGCGCCCGAGGTCGACCGGAGCGGTGCCACCCGCGGCGACACCTGCCACATCGACATCGTGGACCGCTGGGGCAACATGGTCTCCGCGACGCCCTCCGGCGGCTGGCTCCAGTCCAACCCGGTGGTCCCCGCGCTCGGCTTCCCGCTCGGCACGCGCCTGCAGATGGCGTGGCTGGAGGAGGGGCTGCCGAACTCGCTGACGCCCGGCCGCCGGCCGCGCACCACCCTCACGCCGTCGCTGGCGCTGCGCGACGGCGTGCCGGTGATGGCTTTCGGCACCCCGGGCGGCGACCAGCAGGACCAGTGGCAGCTGCACTTCCTGCTCGCCGCGACCCTGCGCGCGCCGGTGCGCGGGGGCTTCGATCTCCAAGGCGCCATCGACGCCCCGAACTGGCACAACGACTCCTTCCCCGGCTCCTTCTTCCCGCGCGCCATGCGGCCGGGCGCCGTCACCGTCGAGTCCCGGATCGGCGCGGAGGTGATCGGGGGGCTGCGGCGCCGCGGGCACGCGGTGACCGTGGGCGACCCGTGGTCGGAGGGGCGGCTGTCCGCGGTGGCGCGGGACCCGGAGACCGGGGTGCTGTCGGCGGCGGCGAACCCGCGGGGGATGCAGGGGTACGCGGTGGGGCGGTAGGGGAGCGGCGGTGGAGGCAGGGGCGGCCCCCGCCGGGCCCGGCTCCGGCATCCGGAGTTCACCTCCTGTCCAGGCCCTGTGTCAGTGGGTCGTGGTTCGATGGAGTCATGATCGAAGCGATTCACACGGATACGGGAGACACGACGGACTCGACGCAAGCGACGCGCACCGCCGAGGAGGTGCTGCGAGCGCTCGACACGGCAGCGGTGGAGGACGCCGTCCGCAAGGCGGCGGCGGCCGAGATCATGCCGAGGTTCCGGCAGCTCGCCGCCCACGAGGTGGTGGAGAAGAACGGCCCGCACGACCTCGTCACGGTCGCCGACCGGCTGGCCGAGGAGCACCTGACCGCCGCCCTGACGACCCTGCTGCCCGGCTCGCTGGTGGTCGGCGAGGAGGCGGTGCACGCCGACCCTGCCGTGCTCGGAGCGCTGGGCGGCGACGCGCCGGTATGGATCGTCGACCCGGTCGACGGCACCCGCCAGTTCGTGCACGGCGACCCGGGCTTCGCCACGCTCGTCACCCTGGCGCTCCGCGGCGAACTGCTGGCCTCCTGGACGTACGCGCCCGCCCTCGACCTGATGGCCACCGCCCGCCGCGGCGCCGGCGCCGAGCTGAACGGGACGCCGCTGCGCCCGGGGTCCCCGGCGGCCGGTGCGGTGCTGGACGTGGCGATATCGCACTACGACTTCACCACCGACGAGCAGAAGCGGGTGCTGGCCGCCCTGGAGACCGCCGGCATCGCCCCGCGCCCCTGCGGCTCGGCGGGCCTGGAGTACCTGCACATCGCGCAGGGCCGGATCGACGCGGTGGCCTTCAGCTGGGAGAACGCGTGGGACCACGCGGCCGGGCTGCTGCTCGTCCACGAGGCGGGCGGCGCCAGCGGTACGGTCGCTGGCGAGCCGTTCCGGATAGCCGGCGGCAACGCGCTGCCCTTCACCGCGGCACGGGACGCGGCGACGGCCCGGCGTATCCTCGGACTGCTGGCGGCCGCCGACTGATCCTCAAGGGCGAGGGTCGCACACGAGGGGAGTGGCGCAGGTGCCGACGATGCTCGATGCCGTGGTGATCGGGGCGGGCCCCAACGGGCTGACGGCGGCCGTCGAACTGGCCCGCCGCGGCCTGGCCGTCGAGGTCTTCGAGGCCCACGACACCATCGGGGGCGGCGCCCGTACCGAGGAGCTGACCCTCCCGGGCTTCCGGCACGACCCCTGCTCGGCGGTGCACCCGCTCGCCGTGGGCTCGCCCGCGTTCGCCGCCCTGGGGCTGGAGCGGTACGGCTTGCGGTGGCTGCACCCGGAGCTGCCACTGGCGCACCCCTTTCCCGACGGTACGGCGGCGGTGCTCGCCCGTTCCGTCGGCGAGACGGCGATGTCCCTCGGCGCGCACGACGCCGGGACGTACCGCAGGCTGCTCGCGCCCTTCGTCGGCAAGTGGGACACCCTCGCCGCGGACTTCCTGCGCACCCAGTGGCTCGGCCTGCCGCGCGACCCGGTGACGTACGCCCGGTTCGGCCTGGCCGCGGCCCAGCCGGCCGCGCTCCTCAACCGCCGCTTCCGGGACCAGAAGGCGCGCGGCCTGTTCGCCGGCCTCGCCGCCCATGTCATCGCGCCGCTCAGCAGCCCCGGCACGGGCGGCGCCGCCCTCATGTTCGCCCTGGCCGCGCACGCGGGCGGCTGGCCGGTCCCGCGCGGCGGCTCCCAGGCCATCCCCGACGCCCTGGCCGCGCTGCTGCGCCTGCACGGCGGCGTGGTGCACACGGGGTACGAGGTCAAACGGTTGGACGACCTGCCCCCGGCCCGCGCGTACGTCTTCGACACCTCGCCGACCGCCCTGGCCCGGATCGCGGGGCTCGGCAACGCCTACCGCGGAGTACGGTACGGCCCCGGCGTCTTCAAGATCGACTACGCGCTGTCCGGCCCGGTGCCGTGGACGTCGCACGCCGCCCGGCGGGCCGGCACCGTGCACCTCGGCCCCACCAGCGGCGAGATCGGCACCGCCCTGCGCGCCGCCGCCGACGGCCGTGCGCCGTCCGTCCCCTTCCTGATCACCTCGCAGCCGAGCCTGGTCGACCCCACCCGCGCCCCCGAGGGCAAGCACACCTTCTGGGTGTACGGCCACGTCCCGCACGGCTGGGAGGGCGACGCGACGGAGGCGGTGGAACGCCAACTGGAGCGGTTCGCACCCGGGTTCCGCGACCTGGTGCTGGCCCGCGCCGTCGCCGGGCCGCCCCGGCTGGCCGCCCGCAACGCCAACTACGTGGGCGGGGACATCGGCGCGGGCTCGGCGGCGGGCCTCGGCCTGGTCGTCCGGCCCAAGCTGTCCCGCGTCCCGTACACCACCGCCCACCCGGCGGTCTTCCTGTGCTCCCAGTCCACCCCGCCGGGCCCCGGCGTCCACGGCATGCCGGGCCACCACGCCGCCAGGACGGTCTGGCGCCGCCTGCGCCCCACCGGCTGACCCGGGGCCGCCGGATATCGCGTGCCGCGGCGTCGCCGGAGGGGCAGACTCGCTCCATGGCGGACATGCGGGCGTCGGCGGACATGGGTGCGTTCCGGGACGCGGTCGGCTGCTGGGCGGCCGGCGGCCCCGGCGGCCCGGCGGGCGACCTGGCCGTACGGCTGGGGGTGCGCACGGCGGTGCTGCTGGAAGGGCCGAGTGACCTCGCGGCCGTCGAGGCGCTGGCCGTACGGCGTGGCCGCGACCTGACCGCCGAGGGGGTGTGCGTCGTGCCGATGGGCGGGGCGATGAGCGTCGGCCGCTACGCCGCCCTCCTCGGGCCGCCCGGCCTCGGACTGCGCCTGGCGGGGCTGTGCGACGAGAACGAACAGCGCTTTTACGACCGTGCTTTGGAGCGCGCACGGGCACCGCGCCGGGGCTTCTTCGTGTGTGTGGCGGACCTGGAGGACGAACTCGTCCGCGCGCTGGGCACGGCGAGGGCCGAGGAGATCGTCGCGGCGGAGGGCGACCTGCGCTCCTGGCAGACCTTTCTGCACCAGCCCGCACAGCACGGCCGGTCCCGGCAGCGGCAGTTGCGGCGCTTCCTCGGTACGAAGAAGGGCCGCAAGATCCGCTACGGCCGCCTCCTCGTCGAGGCCCTCGCCCCCGGACAGGTGCCGGACCCGCTCGACGACCTCCTCGCGAGCCTCTGAGCGATGCGCTCAGAGGTCCAGCACCAGCCGCGGGCCCAGCGCGCGGGAGACGCAGGCGTACATCCGGCCCTCGGGGGCGCCGACGTCGTCCCGGTGCTCGACCTCCCCGTCGAGAACGGTGATCTCGCAACTGCCGCAGACGCCTTCACGGCACCCGGACGACACGGGGAGCCCGGCATGGTCCAGGGCGTTCAGCAGCGACTCGTCGGCATCCACGTGGACCGTCCGCCCCGACCGGGCGCACGCGACCTCGAAAGCCGTGTCAGGGGCGAATACCTTGGGCGTCGGCTGGAACCGTTCCATGCGCAGCTGTTCCGCCGGGAAGGCGGCCTCCGCCGCCGCGAGCATGGAGGCCGGGCCGCAGCAGTAGACCAGCGTGCCGGGTTCCAGCTCCGCCGCCAGCGCCCGGAGGTCCGGCCTGCCGTGCTGCCGCGTGGCGACGACGCGTACGGCGTCGCCGTAGGTGGAGCGCAGTTCGTCCGCGAAGGGCATGGTGTCGGCCGACGGCCCCACGTACACGAGTGAGGCGGGCAGCCCCGCCCCGGCCGTCGCACGCAGCATCGGCAGGACGGCGGTGATGCCGATGCCCCCGGCGAGGAAGAGGTAGCGCGGCGCGGGGACGAGGGGGAAGTGGTTGCGGGGCAGCGACACGCCGAGCGGGCGGCCCAGGCGCAGGAAACGGTGGATGTATTCGGAGCCGCCCCGGCTGAGCGGCTCGTACCGCACGGCGAGGCGGTAGGTCTCCAGGGCCGCCGGGTCGCCGCACAGTGAGTACTGCCGGGTCAGCCAGTTCGGCAGGGCCACGTCGACGTGGGCGCCCGGCTCCCAGGGCGCCAGCGGCCCGTCGGCGCCGCGCAGAACGAGGGAGACGACGTCTTCGGTGACCCGGTCGATGCGGTCGATGACGGTCCGCTGCATCGGTGATTCCCTTTCCTGCGCGGTCAGTAGAGCTTGCGGTAGGACTCTTCGAGGACGGCTTCGAACTGCTTCGGGTCGACGTCGGGCCCGAGCTGCGTGGCGGCGATCTCGCCGGCCGGCGGCATCTCGTCGGCGAGGGCCTGGCTCGCCGGGTCCCACAGCCGGGACCGTATGAGCGCACGGCCGCAGTGGAAGTACGCCTCGGCCACCTCGACGACGATCGCCAGGTCCGGTTCCTTGGCCTCGGTGCGCATCCGGGTGAGCACGTCGGGCTCGTCGGTGGGGTAGGCGCTGCCGTTGACCCGCAGCGTCTCCCGCACCCCGGGGACCAGGAAGAGCAGGCCGACCCCGTCGTTCTCCGCGATGTTGCGGAAGGAGTCGGCGATCTTGTTGCCCGGCCGGTCGGGCAGCGCGAGCGTGTACGGGTCGAGGACCTTCACGAACCCCGGGTAGTCGCCGCGCGGTGAGCAGTCGGCGCGTCCCGCCGCGTCCGCCGTGGCCAGCGACACGAAGGGCGACAGCGCGATGAAGCGGCGGGAGAGATCGTCGATGTGGTCGTGGATCTTGTCCTTGACCATGGCGTGGGGCGTGCCGAGCCGGGCGCGTACCTCGTCGGGGGACAGCCGCCTGGGCCTGGTCCCGGTAGGGGTCATGAGGACTCCTTAAGTGCTCCGTCGCAGCTCATGGCACTATTGTGAGTAATTGCTCAGGTCCTCGCCACTCGCTTTCGAGGGGCCGCCCGGGAGGTGCCATGACAGCGGACCGCCGCGGACTCCAGCCACGTAAACAGCCACGCCAGGCCCGCGCCGAAGCCACCAGGCAGCGCATCCTCACCGCGGCTGCTCACGTTTTCGCCGAGTACGGCTACGCCGCGGGAACCACCAACCGCATCGCCGAGCGGGCACGCGTCTCGATCGGCTCGCTGTACCAGTACTACCCGAACAAGGACGCGATCCTGATGGAGCTGGTGACCCGGCACCTCGACGCCGGGATCGCCGCCGCCGACAGCCACCGGGACGGGCAGCTGCCCGAATCCCTGGAAGAGACCATCCGCCTCTTCGTGCGCACCTCGATAGGCAACCACCTCGACGATCCCCAACTGCTGCGCGTCATGGCCGAGCAGGCGCCCAGGGCCCCCGAACTGCTCGACAAGATCTACCGGCACAAGCAGGCGCGCACCGCCTACGTGCACGACCTGATCGCCGGACACCCCGAGGTCGAAGTCGAGGACACGCAGGTCGCCGCCCGGCTCGTCGTGGCCACGATCGAACTCGTCGTCCACCAGCTCCTCGCCGCACCGGACCCCGTCGACGTCACCCGCTTTGAGAACGAACTCGTCGCCATGCTCACCGGCTACCTCACAACGGCCCGGTGACGTCCCCGCCGCCGCCCGGCGGCCGGGCCATGATGGCCGTATGACCGCACACACCCCCGCCCTCGCCCTCGTCGCGGGCGACATCACCGAACAGCAGGTGGACGCCGTCGTGAACGCCGCCAACTCCTCGCTCCTGGGCGGCGGGGGCGTGGACGGCGCCATCCACCGGCGCGGCGGGCCCGAGATCCTCGCGGAGTGCCGCGCGCTGCGCGCCTCGCACTACGGACGGGGGCTGGGCACCGGCCAGGCCGTGGCGACCACGGCCGGCCGGCTGCCGGCCCGCTGGGTGATCCACACCGTCGGCCCCGTCTGGACCGGGTCCGAGGACCGCTCGGACCTGCTCGCCTCCTGCTACCGCGAGTCGCTGCGGGTCGCCGACGAGCTGGGCGCCCGTACCGTCGCCTTCCCCGCCGTCTCCACCGGGGTCTACCGGTGGCCCCTGGACGACGCGGCCCGCATCGCCGTCGAGACGGTGCGGGCCGCCAGGACGGCCGTGGCCGAGGTGCGCTTCGTCCTCTTCGGCGAGCGGGCGTACGAGGCGTTCGCCGCCCGGGTGGGCTGACCGGCCGCGGGCCGCGACCGTACGGTGCTCCCGCTCAGCCGGACGCGATCCGCGCCGACACGCACGGATCTTCGTTGCGGTAGCCGAGGCGGTCGTAGAGCCGCTCGGCGGGCGCGTTGTCGGCCAGCTGCCACAGCGTGCAGAACCCGTGCCGGCGCACGGTGTGCCGGGTCAGCCACGACGTCAGCGCCGCGCCGAGCCCCTGCCCGCGCTGGGCGGCGTCGGTCGCGACCGACGCCATCAGCGGGGCGCCGCTGTCCCGCAGGCTGCTCATGGCGCCGCAAGCCACCAGCCGCCCGTCCGCGCCGCGGATGCCGGCCCAGAGGCTGACGTCCGCGGAGCCGGGACCGGTCGAGTGGGCCGGGCTGTGCTCGTTGAGGAAAGCGAGCAGCTCGTCGTGGTGGCTCTCGTCGAGTGTGACCACCCGGTCCTCCGCGGGGTGGACGGCCGGTTCCTCCAGCGTCCAGCGGAAGATCCACTCGACGACGTCGGTCACCGCCAGGTGCCGGCCGGCCAGCGTCTCGGTGCCGCGCGGCCCGGTGAACTCCCGTACGCGGTCGGGCAGGCCCTGCGCGGCCCGCACGACGAGGCCGGCGGCGGCGCCGGGTTCGCCGACGCTCCACACGTGCCCGCGGGCCTCGTCGAGCCAGGCGGCGGCACCGGCGCCGGACCAGCCGATCCGGTCGGCGGGCCGCTGCCGCGCGGCGCCGAATCGCAGGAGGGCGGCACCCTCCTGGAGCTCCAGGCCCTGCGTGAACAGGTCCGCGGTCCGGGGAAGAAGAGTCGTTGCCTGCATCACTCTCTGGAAAAGGACGTAGGGAGGGGAACGACTCCGGACACGCGAGGGCGCGGCCGGAACCGTCCGTCTGAAGTAGGGGGTCCCGGCAGCGGCAGCGCACGCGGCGCGCCCGGCCGACCGGGTCGGCCCACTCTCGCATACGGGCCCCGGCCCGAAGCAAATTCGCGGCGGGTGCCGTATGCCACCCCGGGGCGGCGCGCCCGGATCGCGACAGTCCGCGGCGCCCCCGCTGGTCACCGCACGCTGATGTCGGAAAACCGCCAGCCCGGCGCTCGTGGCTGCCGGATGCTGGAGACATGCACACCGACTTCGAGCGCTGTCTGCGCGCCGTACAGTCCAAGGACGCCAGGTTCGACGGCTGGTTCTACACGGCGGTGCGCACCACGCGCATCTACTGCCGCCCCAGTTGCCCGGTGGTGCCTCCCAAACCCGAGAACATGACCTTCTACCCGAGCGCCGCCGCCGCTCAGCAGGCCGGATACCGCGCCTGCAAGCGGTGCCGCCCGGACGCCAGCCCCGGTTCGCCGCAGTGGGACGAGCGCGCCGACCTCGTGGCGCGGGCCATGCGGCTGATCGCCGACGGCATCGTGGACCGCGAGGGCGTCCCCGGGCTCGCCGCCCGGCTCGGCTACAGCACCCGCCAGGTCGAGCGGCAGCTGCTGGCCGAGCTCGGCGCAGGCCCGCTCGCGCTGGCCCGCGCGCAGCGCGCCCAGACCGCCCGGCTGCTCATCGAGACCAGCGAACTCCCCATGGCGGACGTGGCGTTCGCCGCCGGGTTCGCCAGCATCCGCACCTTCAACGAGACCGTGCGGGAGGTGTTCGCGCTCGCGCCGAGCGAGCTGCGGCGGCGCGCCAGGCCCGGTGCCGGCGCCGCCCTGCCCGGCATGCTCGCCCTGCGGCTGCCCTTCCGGCAGCCGCTGTGCCCCGACAACCTCTTCGGGCACCTGGCCGCGACCGCCGTACCGGGCGTGGAGGAGTGGCGGGACGGCGCGTACCGGCGCACGCTCGGCCTTCCGTACGGGCACGGCATCGTCGCCCTCAGCCCGCGCCCCGGCCACATCGACTGCCGGCTCTCCCTCACCGACCTGCGCGACCTCGCCGGAGCCATCGCGCGCTGCCGCCGGTTGCTCGACCTGGACGCCGACCCGGAGGCGGTCGACGGGCTGCTGGGCGAGGACCCCGTGCTGGCCCCGCTCGTCGGCAAGGCGCCGGGGCGGCGGGTGCCGCGCACGGTGGACGCGGACGAGTTCGCGGTCCGTGCCGTACTGGGCCAGCAGGTGTCCACCGCCGCCGCCCGTACGCACGCCGGCCGGCTGGTCGCCGCGCACGGGGAGCGGATCGACGATCCGGCGGGCGGCCTCACCCGCCTCTTCCCGCCGGCCGCGGCCCTCGCCGGCCTCGACCCCGAAGCGCTGGCCATGCCGCGCACCCGGCGCGCCACGCTCACCGGGCTGATCGGCGCCCTGGCCGGCGGCGACGTCCAGCTCGGCGTCGGCACCGACCGCGAGCGGGCCCGCGCCCAGCTCGCCGCGCTGCCCGGCGTGGGCCCGTGGACCGTCGAGTGCATCGCCATGCGGGCCCTCGGCGACCCGGACGCCTTCACGCCGACCGACCTCGGCCTGCGCCGTGCCGCCGCCCACCTCGGGCTGCCCGCCACCCCGGCGGCGCTCGTCCGGCACTCGGCGCGCTGGCGCCCGTGGCGCGCGTACGCCGTCCAGTACCTCTGGGCCACCGACGACCACCCCATCAACCACCTCCCCACCGACTGAGGCGCACCATGTCCGTTCCCGTTCCCGAAGCCACCGGCGGCGAGCGCTGCCACGCCGTCCTGCCCGACACCCCGTACGGCCCGCTGACCCTCGTGGCCGAGGGGGACACCCTCGTCGGCCTCTACATGACCGATCAGCGCCACCGCCCGCCCCAGGAGTCCTTCGGCCCGCCGGAGGACCCACTGGCCCCGCCCTTCGCCGAGACCGTCCGGCAGCTCCGCGCCTACTTCGACGGCACCCTGACCGGCTTCGACCTGCCGCTCGCCCCGCGCGGAACGCCCTTCCAGCGGGTCGTCTGGGACGCCCTGCGCGAGATCCCGTACGGCGCGACGCTCTCGTACGGGCAGCTCGCCGAGCGCATCGGCAAGCCCTCGGCGGCTCGCGCGGTCGGCCTCGCCAACGGCAAGAACCCGATCGGCATCATCATCCCCTGCCACCGCGTCATCGGCGCGAGCGGAAGCCTCACCGGCTACGGCGGCGGACTCGACCGCAAGCGCCTGTTGCTGGACTTCGAACGGGGCGGAGCGCAGGGGGCGCCGGGCGGGTCAGGCCCCGGCGGGCGGCAGCTGGTGATCGGGGAGGAGTGAGGAGTACGGTCGCCCCGGGCCACCGGCCCGAGCCGGTCACTCGGAGCCGTCCACCACCGCACGTACCTCCGCCACCAGTTGCTCGGCGGCTTCCAGTGAACGCGTCAACTCGGCCCCGGTACGGCCGAGTCCGCCCAGCAGCGCGCCCGCCCGCTCCGCGAAGCCGGGCGGCGTGCCGGGCAGGGACGCCGCTGCCGCGAGCGCGCCCTTCTCGTTGACGCACCAGGTCCGGTGGTGGGCGTGCAGCGCCTGTGTCAGGTCGCCCACCGCCCGGGCCAGGCACAGCGCGGCGTGCAAGGTGTCCGCGGACGCGGCCGACTTGCCCGCGATGGCCACGGAGAACCCGGCGTCCCAGACCGCCGTGCCCGTCAGCGCGGCCCGCAGTGGCTCCGGGTACTCGCGCGTCTCCTCTCGCAGCCGGCCCAGTTCGCCGGTGGGGTCGGCCAGCAGGCGTGCCAGGGCCAGTTCGCCCGCGTACGCCGGGGACCAGAACCCCAGCGGATGGCCCACCTGGGCACCGATCTCGAACCGGCCCGCCCGGCACTCCTGCCACACCCGTGACACCCGGTCGGCATCCCGCAGAAGCCAGTCGACACGGCTGCCGTCCGGCATCACCAGCCAGGCGCCGCCGTTGACCCAGTCCCCCCACGCGCCCGGCGCGTGTATCTCCACGGGGGAGCCGGTGACCTCCGCCGCCAGGTCCGCGAGGGCCGGCAAGTCGGGTTCGCCGCGGTAGTAGACGCCCAAGTCCCAGTCGGAGTCCGGGCGGTGGGTGCCCCTGGCCCGGCTCCCTCCCAGCGTCACACCGATGACGCCGGGCACCTTCGCCAGGGCGGCCGCCCCGCTCTCCGCCCAGTAGTCCTCACGCGACTCGTGCGCCCGCCCGGAGCGGTCCGTGCTCTCCTTCATGCCGGCCAGCCTAGGACGCCGCCACCCACCGCCGCACGGCCGTTTCTCAGCGCAGCAGGGTGCGCACGTCCGCCAGCAGGTCCACCTGGTGGCGCCAGTCACCGCCCGCGAACCTCATCAGGATGCGGCTGACGCCCGCGCCGCAATAGCTGTGCAGGCGTTCCGCGGCCTCCTGGAGCCCGCCGGTCACGGGTACGTCCACGAAGCGTCCGGCCGGGGAGCCGTGGGCGGCGGCGAGGCGTGCCGCGATGTCCGCCCGGCCGGGCAGGCCCGGTTCCGTACCGAGTACGCCGGTGGTGCCGACGGCGACAACCGGGAGCTTACGGCCGTGTACGACGGCGAGTTCGGCCAGCCGCACCGCGCCCTCGGCCACCTCGGCGGACGGCGCCAGGGAAGGGAACCAGCCGTCGCCCAGCCGCGCGGCGCGCCGTATCGCGGTGGGGGAGTTGCCCCCGATCCAGACCGGCGGCACCGGCACGGCGGGCACCGGACCGGCCTCCGCGCCTGAGGCCTCGTACGGCAGCGGCACCGGCTCGCCCGCGAGCAGCCGGGGCAGCAGCCGCAGCGCCGAGTCCGTCCGGCGGCCCCGTTCCTCGTACGGCACGCCGGCCGCCGCCCACTGCTCGCGCCCGCCGCCCGGCTCCACGCCCAGCACCAGCCGCCCGTCCGCGACGTGCTGGAGGCTCGCGATCCGCCGGGCGGCCAGGGCCAGCGGCCGCAGCGCCGGTACGCCCACCCCGCCGACGACGGTGACGCGCCCGGTCGCGCCGGCCGCCGTCGCCAGCGCCACCGCGGCGTCCGGCGACGCCGCGCCGCCCGCCGGACGGTCCCCGTGCGAGACGAGGTCGAGCCCGGCCTGTTCCGCGTGCCGGGCCGCGTCCGCGAGGCCGAGCTTCTGCGCGCGTTGCACGGCGGGCGACGGCAGCACCACGCCCACCGCCAGGCGGCCCGGCGGGACCGCGGAGTCCGGGAGAAACGTCATACGACGACGATGCAACTTCAAGGGGACTTGAGGTCAAGGGGACGTTCCCGTGTCGTCCCCCGCCCGCTTGGCGTCCGCGGCCCGCCGCAGCCGCGGGTGCCGGCCCCGCCCCTGCTCGGTGATCGTCTCGCCGACGATGGTGCGCACCGCGTCCCGCAGCCCGTGCAGCGCCTGGTGGCGCGCGGGCCCGGCGCCGGGGTCCTCGCGCAGCTCCTTCAGCAGCGCCCAGCACAGCGCCAGCATCACGAACACGAACGGCAGCGCGACCAGGATCGTCGCCGTCTGGAGCGAGTCCAGCCCGCCGGCCACCAGCAGCACCGCGGCGACCGCGGCCATCAGGATGCCCCAGGTGACCACCAGCCAGGTCCGCGGGTGCAGCGCGCCCCGGCTGGTCAGCGACCCCATGACCAGGGAGGCGGAGTCGGCGCTGGTGATGAAGTACGTCATCACCAGGATCATCGCCACCCAGGAGGTGACGGTGCCGGCCGGCAGCGCGTCCAGCATCCCGAACAGCGACGCCTCCGCGTCCTTGGCGTTCCCGGCCAGGTCGGCGCGGCCACTGGCGTCCAGCCGGATCGCGCTGCCGCCCATGACGCAGAACCAGACCATCGTCGCGGCGCTGGGCACCAGCAGTACGCCGAACAGGAACTCGCGGATGGTGCGGCCGTGGGAGATGCGGGCGATGAACGTGCCGACGAACGGGGCCCAGGACAGCCACCACGCCCAGTAGAAGATCGTCCAGGCGCCGAGCCAGCCCGCGTCGGTGAACGCGCCCGTCCGCGAGGCCATCGGCAGCAGGTCGTCGAGGTAGCCGCCGACGCTCGCCGGGATGCTGTCCAGGACGTACACCGTCGGGCCGAGCACGAAGACGAACAGCATCAGCAGCGCGGCCAGCACGATGTTGAGGGTGGACAGCCACTTGACGCCCTTGTGCAGCCCGGAGAAGGCCGACGCCACGAACGCGGCGGACAGCGCGGCGATGATGACCAGCTGCACGGCCGTGCCGTCCGCCGCGCCGGTGGTGATGTTGAGGCCCTTGGCGACCTGGAGGGCGCCGAGGCCCAGGCTGGTGGCCGTGCCGAAGACCGTCGCGAAGACGGCCAGCAGGTCGATCAGGTGACCCAGCCGCCCGCCGGCCCGCCGCTCGCCGATCAGCGGTACGAACGCGGAACTGAGCCGGTTGCTGCGTCCCTTGCGGAAACCCGCGTAGGCCAGTGCGAGGCCCGCGATGCCGTAGATGGCCCACGGCGTCAGCGTCCAGTGGAAGAACGAGTACCCCAGCGCGGTACGGGCCGCGGCGCCGCTCTGCGGGGCGACACCGCTCGCGGGTGGCGGGGAGACGTAGTGCTGGAGGGGTTCGCCCACGCCGTAGAACATCAAGCCGATTCCCATGCCGGCGCTGAACATCATCGCGATCCACGCGAGATTTCCGAATTCCGGCTCCGCGTCGTCCTTGCCGAGCCGGATTCTGCCGAAACGGCTGAATGCGATGAGAACGCACATGACGAGAAAGGCGTCGGCGGCCACCACGAAAAGCCAGCCGAAATTCCCCAGCACCCAGTTCAGCGCGGTACCGCTGACCGATTCGAAATTCTTCTTGCCCAGGGCCGCCCAGGCCACCACCGCGACGACCGCGGCGGCGCCGACACCGACCAGGACGAGGTCGGGCGGCGGGTCGTGCGCCGCGCCTCCCGGCACGGGTTCCGGCGTCGGTTCCTCGGACGTCTGCGCGCTCATGGCGTCCCACTATGACCTGAAAGGGGCGCTATGCCGGATGGGCGCGCCGTGCGGCGTCCCCGGTCCCTGTTCGCCGCGCCCCGCGCCGGATAAGGTCGCAGCGGCGCGACTGCCAGTTCGAAAGCAAGGGGAAACAGTGGCGGACGCAGCAAGGACACCGGCGGCGGACCAGGACCGGGCCCCCCGGGTACTGATCGCCGCGGACAAATTCAAGGGCTCGCTGACGGCCGTCGAGGTCGCCGGGCACGTCACGGCCGGGCTGCGCCGGGCCGTCCCCGGCCTGGCCGTGGAGTCCGTCCCGGTCGCGGACGGCGGCGACGGCACGGTCGCGGCCGCACTGGCGGCGGGCTTCGCCCGGCACGAGGCCCGGGTCACCGGCCCGGTCGGCGACCCGGTGACGGCCACCTTCGCCCTCCACGAGGACGGCACGGCCGTGGTGGAGATGGCCGAGGCGTCCGGCCTCCAGCACCTTCCGGAAGGCCGCTTCGCGCCGCTCACGGCCACCACGTACGGCACCGGTGAACTGCTGCGCGCGGCCTTGGACGCGGGCGCCGCCCGGATCGTCTTCGGCGTCGGCGGCAGCGCCACGACCGACGGCGGTGCGGGCATGCTCACCGCCCTCGGCGCCCGCTTCCTGGACGCCGCGGGCGCGCCGCCGGAACCGGGCGGCGGGCCGCTGCGCGACCTGGCCACCGCCGACCTCTCGGGCCTGGACCCGCGGCTCGCCCGTACGGAGGTCGTCCTCGCCAGCGACGTGGACAACCCGCTCACCGGGCCCAAGGGCGCCCCCGCCGTCTACGGGCCGCAGAAGGGCGCGAGCGAGCAGGACGTGGCGGCCCTGGACGCGGCGCTCGCCCACTACGCCAAGGTCCTGGAGGGCGCCGTGGGGCCGCGCGCCGCCGAGCACGCCCTCGCGCCCGGCGCGGGCGCGGCGGGCGGCATCGGCTACGGCGCCCTCGTCGGCCTGGGCGCAGTCTTCCGGCCGGGCATCGACGTCATGCTGGAGGTGCTGGGCTTCGCCCCGGCCCTCGCCCGTGCCACCTTCGTCGTCACCGGCGAGGGCTCGCTGGACGAGCAGACCCTGCACGGCAAGGCGCCGGCCGGCGTCGCGGCCGCGGCCAGGGCGGCGGGTCTGGACGTCGCGGCGGTCTGCGGCCGCCTGGCCCTGCCGCCGGAGGCCCTGGGGCGGGCCGGCATCCGCCGCGCCTACGCCCTGACCGAGCTGGAGCCGGACCCGGACCGCTGCATGGCCGAGGCGGGCCCCCTCCTGGAGCGCGCCGCGGAAGCCCTGGCCCGGGACTTCCTGCTGTGAGGCGCTGAGGAGCGCGGGCCCGGGGGCGCACGGACCCCGGCCCGCGCACTCCCGGATACGGCAAAAGGCCCCCGCCGCGCTGATGCGCTCGGCGGGGGCCTTCGTGGTCCGAGGACCTGGATCCGCTACTGGATCTGCGCGCTGCGCGCCTCACGGCGGTTGTCGCGGAAGGCGTTGACCCGGCGGGCCGTCGCGAAGACGGGGATCATCGCGCCCAGGACGATCTGGAGGGAGCAGCCGGTCTGCAGCAGGGTCTGGCCGCCGGGGGCGTCCAGCGCCCAGGCCGCCAGCATGCCCATGCTCAGCACGATCCAGCTGAGCATCGCCACCGCGAGCCGCCCCCGCGGCTTGGGGTACTCGACCCGGCTCACCATCAGCCAGGCCACCCCGATGATCGCGAGCAGCGTCGGCACGAACGGCAGCTCCAGCAGGACGATCGCGACGACGGTCAGCGCGCCGAACGGGCTCGGCATCCCCTGGAAGATGCCGTCACGCAGCGTCACGCAGGAGAACCGGGCCAGGCGCAGGATCACCGCCAGCAGCACCACCACCGCCGCGACCACCGAGACCCGCTGGTGCGAGTCCGGGGCGACCATGCCCCAGGTGACGACGAAGTACGCCGGCGCCAGCCCGAAGCTGATCAGGTCGGAGAGGTTGTCGAGCTCGGCCCCCATCGCCGAGGCCCGCAGCTTGCGTGCGACGAGCCCGTCGAACAGGTCGAAGATGGAGGCCAGCAGCATCAGGATCACCGCCATGGCGGCGCTGTGCCGCGCCATCCCGCCGTCCTCGTTGCCCGCCAGGTGCGGGATCAGGACGCCGGTGGTGGTGAAGTACACGGCCATGAAGCCGCAGATCGCGTTGCCGAGAGTGAGCGTGTCCGCTATCGACAACCGCGTCGACAGCGGCATGTCGCCGGCCGCGTCCTCCTCGTCGACCTCCGCTACCCAGCCGGGCTGTGTGTCGGGATCAATCACGGTCAAGACGAGTCACCCCCGCGGTGGTGGCCTGGCCGACCTCGACCGCGGCCTCGACACCCGCCGGGAGGTAGACGTCGACACGCGACCCGAAACGGATCAGGCCGATGCGCTCGCCCTGCTCCACCTTCGAGCCCTGGGGCACGTAGGGGACGATGCGGCGGGCCACCGCGCCGGCGATCTGCACCATCTCGATGTCACCGAGTTCGGTGTCGAAGTGCCAGACCACCCGCTCGTTGTTCTCGCTCTCCTTGTTGAACGCCGGGACGAACCCGCCGGGGATGTGCTCCACGGACGTCACCGTGCCGGCCAGCGGCGCGCGGTTGACGTGGACGTTCAGCGGGCTCATGAAGATCGCGACGCGGGTGCGCCCGTCCTTCCACGGCATGATGCTCTGCACCACGCCGTCGGCCGGGGAGATGACGCGGCCCTGAGCGATCTCGCGCTCGGGGTCGCGGAAGAACCACAGCATGCCCGCCGCCAGTGCGGTGGCGGGCACGGCGGCGGCGGCCCAGCGTCCCGAGCGACGGGAACGGGCCAGGCTGACCGCTGCCGTCGCGACGGTCGGCAGAAGCCACGGCGACGCTCCGCGCGCGAGGCGGACACGACCGCGTTGTGCAGAGGATTGGCTGTGGGGCATGGATGACCTTCGTAGCGGAGGATGCCGCATATGCAATGGGGGACGGCGGCTTTCCCGGGATGGTATCGGTTGCGAGCGGCAACTGGCCAAGAGCCAGAGCCAATCCGTGGCCGAACAACGATGACGGGGTGTGATCTTCGTCCTGAATAAAACACCCCAAATCGGGCGTTCACCCCTGGATTCGGTACTCCTCCAGTAGCCGTCGGCCGATGATCATTTTCTGGATCTCGGCGGTGCCTTCACCGATGAGGAGCATCGGTGCCTCCCGGTAGAGGCGCTCGATCTCGTACTCCTTGGAGAAGCCGTAGCCACCGTGGATGCGGAACGCGTCCTCCACCACCTCCTTGCAGTACTCGGAGGCCAGGTACTTGGCCATGCCGGCCTCAAGGTCGTTTCGCTGCCCCGAGTCCTTTTTGCGTGCGGCGTTGACCATCATCGCATGGGCCGCTTCCACCTTTGTCGCCATTTCGGCAAGTTTGAACTGGATCGCCTGGTGCTGGGCGATCGGCTTGCCGAAGGTGTGCCGCTGCTGCGCGTACGAAACGCCCAGTTCGAAGGCGCGCTGCGCGACGCCGCAGCCCCGCGCGGCCACGTTCACCCGGCCGACCTCGACACCGTCCATCATGTGATAGAAGCCACGTCCGGTCTCGCCGCCGAGGACCCGGTCGGCGGGGACGCGCAGCCCGTCCATGATCAGTTCGGTGGTGTCGACGCCCTTGTAGCCCATTTTGTCGATCTTGCCGGGGATGGTCAGCCCCGGCCGGACCTCGCCGAAGCCCGCCTCCTTCTCCACGAGGAAGGTGGTCATCGACTTGTGCGGCGCGGTGCCCTCCGGGTGGCCCTCGTCCGTACGGCACAGCACCGCGATGAGAGTTGACGAACCGCCGTTGGTCAGCCACATCTTCTGACCGGTCAGTACATAACCTGCGCCGTCCCGAACGCCCTTCGACGTGATGGCCGAGACGTCCGAGCCGAGCGCCGGCTCCGACATCGAGAAGGCGCCGCGGATCTCGCCGGCCGCCATCTTCGGCAGGAAATACTCCTTCTGCTCCTGCGTGCCGTGCTGCTTGAGCATGTACGCCACGATGAAGTGGGTGTTGATGATGCCCGACACGCTCATCCAGCCGCGGGCGATCTCCTCCACCGTCAGCGCGTACGTCAGCAGCGACTCGCCGAGGCCGCCGTACTCCTCGGGAATCATCAGGCCGAAGACGCCGAGTTCCTTGAGGCCCTCGACTATCTGCGTCGGGTACTCGTCGCGGTGCTCCAGCTCGGTCGCGACCGGCAGAATCTCTTTGTCGACGAAGTCGCGGACCGTCGAGAGGATTTCCCGCTGGATGTCCGTCAGGCCCTCGGTCTGTGCGAGGCGTCCGCTCATGTCACTTCTCCTTCCGGGCCGGTTCCCGCAGCTCGGGGCGGCCCGGCTGCTCCCCGCCGCGCTCCTTGACGTACGTGGCGGTCGGCACCATCACCTTGCGCCGGAAGACGCACACCAGGGTGCCGTCCTGCTTGTAGCCCTTGGTCTCCACGTACACGATGCCGCGGTCACTCTTGGACTTTGACGGTGTCTTGTCGAGCACCGTCGTCTCGCCGTAGAGCGTGTCCCCGTGAAAAGTGGGCGCCACGTGCCTCAGCGACTCGATTTCCAGAT
Source organism: Streptomyces sp. NPDC017529 (assembly GCF_044329785.1). NCBI lineage: Bacteria > Bacillati > Actinomycetota > Actinomycetes > Kitasatosporales > Streptomycetaceae > Streptomyces > Streptomyces sp. NPDC017529. The sequence continues at coordinate 819,522 of NZ_JBIRJY010000001.1, read as the reverse complement.
TCGCGATGGCCTTGCCCGAGACATCCGGCACCGACATGCCCAGCAACAGCGAGTAGACGTAGTTGCCGACGACGACGTTCTTGCCGAAGTCGGTGGTCCGCTCCGCATAGTTGCTGTCCATGTGCAGCGGGTGGTGATTCATCGTGAGCAGGCAGAAGAGATGGTCGTCGTATTCCGTGACGGTCTTTCCCGGCCAGTGCTTGTAGACGTCCCCGACGGTGAATTCCTCATAGGTACGGCCGAACTGCATCGCGCTCACGCCTCCGGGGCTTCGAACTTCGAGGTACGGGTCATGCCGGCGGCGCGGCCCTTTCCGCTGACGACGAGCGCCATCTTGCGGCTGGCCTCGTCGATCATTTCGTCACCGAGCATCGCGGAGCCCTTCTTGCCGCCCGCCTCGGAGGTGTGCCACTCGTACGCGTCGAGGATCAGCTCGGCGCGGTCGTAGTCCTCCTGCGAGGGCGAGAAGACCTCGTTGGCCGCCTCGACCTGGCCGGGGTGCAGCACCCACTTGCCGTCGAAGCCCAGCGCGGCGGCGCGCCCGGCGACCTCCCGGTAGCCGTCCACGTTCTTGATCTGGAGGTAGGGGCCGTCGATCGCCTGGAGGTCGTTGGCGCGGGCCGCCATCAGGATGCGCATGAGGATGTAGTGGTACGCGTCCGCGCCGTACCCGGGCGGCTGCTCGCCCACGACCAGCGTCTTCATGTTGATGGAGGCCATGAAGTCGGCCGGGCCGAAGATGATGGTCTCCAGGCGCGGCGACGCGGTGGCGATGGCGTCCACGTTCACCAGGCCCTTGGCGTTCTCGATCTGCGCCTCGATGCCGATCCGGCCCGCCTCGAAGCCCATCGTCGTCTCGATCTGGGTGAGCAGCAGGTCCAGCGCGACGATCTGCTGGGCGTCCTGGACCTTGGGCAGCATGATGCAGTCCAGGTTCTGCCCGGCGCCCTCGACGACGGTGATGACGTCCCGGTACGTCCAGTGCGTGGTCCAGTCGTTGACCCGCACGACGCGGGTCTTGCCCGACCAGTCGCCGTTGTTCAGGGCGTCCACGATGGTGTGCCGGGCGCCTTCCTTGGCCAGCGGCGCGCAGGCGTCCTCCAGGTCCAGGAAGACCTGGTCGGCGGGGAGGCCCTGGGCCTTCTCCAGGAAGCGCGGGTTGCTGCCGGGGACGGCGAGGCAGGAACGGCGGGGGCGAAGGCGGTTGACGCCACTCATGCGGGGACCTCCAGAGGGTCGAGCTTGTTCGCGGTACGGATCTCGTCGACGATACGACCGATGATCTCCGTGATACCGAAGTCCTTCGGGGTGAAGATGGCCGCCACTCCGGCTTCCCGGAGGGCCGCCGCGTCGGCGTTGGGGATGATGCCGCCGACGATGACGGGAATGTCGCTGTCGCCGCTTTCGCGCAGGCGCCGCAGTACGTCCGGCACCAGCTCGGCGTGCGAGCCGGACAGGATCGACAGGCCCACGCAGTGCACGTCCTCGGCGACGGCCGCCGCGACGATCTGCTCGGGCGTCAGCCGGATGCCCTGGTAGACGACCTCGAAGCCGGCGTCCCTGGCCCGTACGGCGATCTGCTCGGCGCCGTTGCTGTGCCCGTCCAGCCCCGGCTTGCCGACCAGTAGTCGCAGCCGGCCGGTGCCCAGGTCGGCGGCGGTCCGCTCGACCTTCTCGCGGACCGCGGCGAGCGGGGTGCCCGCCTCCGCCGTGACGGCGAGCGGCGCGCCCGAGACGCCGGTCGGCGCCCGGAACTCGCCGAAGACGTCCCGCAGGGCCCAGGCCCACTCGCCGGTGGTCACGCCCGCGCGGGCGCATTCGAGGGTCGCGGCGAACAGGTTCGTGTCGCCCGCCGCGGCCTTCTTCAGCGCCGACAGGGACTCCTGCGCCCGCGCCTCGTCGCGGTTGTCCCGCCACCGGTGCAGCGCCCGCACCACGCCCGCCTCGTTGTCCGGGTCGACGGTCATGATGGCCGTGTCCAGGTCGGCGGTGAGCGGGTTCGGCTCGGTCGACTCGTAGCAGTTGACGCCGACGATCTTCTCCTCGCCCGCCTCGATGCGGGCCCGCCGCTCGGCGTGCGAGGAGACCAGCTGCGACTTCAGGTAGCCGGACTCGACGGCGGCCATCGCCCCGCCCATCTCCTGGATCCGCGCCATCTCGGCCAGGCTCTCCTCGGTCAGCGAGGCGACCTTGGCCTCGATGACGTGCGACCCGGCGAAGATGTCGTCGTACTCCAGCAGGTCCGACTCGTGGGCCAGCACCTGCTGGATGCGCAGCGACCACTGCTGGTCCCACGGCCTGGGCAGGCCCAACGCCTCGTTCCAGGCCGGGAGTTGGACGGCGCGGGCGCGCGCGTCCTTGGAGAGGGTGACGGCCAGCATCTCCAGGACGATCCGCTGGACGTTGTTCTCCGGCTGCGCCTCGGTCAGGCCCAGGGAGTTGACCTGGACGCCGTAGCGGAAGCGGCGCTGCTTGGGGTTCTCCACGCCGTACCGCTCACGGGTGACCCGCTCCCAGATGCGACCGAAGGCGCGCATCTTGCACATCTCCTCGACGAACCGGACCCCGGCGTTGACGAAGAACGAGATCCGCGCGACCACGTCGCCGAACTTCTCCGGCGGTACCTGCCCCGAGTCCCGTACGGCGTCCAGCACGGCGATCGCGGTGCTCATCGCGTACGCGATCTCCTGCACCGGCGTGGCGCCCGCCTCCTGCAGGTGGTAGCTGCAGATGTTGATCGGGTTCCACTTCGGGATGTGCGCCACCGTGTACGTGATCATGTCGGTGGTCAGCCGCAGGCTCGGGCCCGGCGGGAAGACGTGCGTCCCGCGCGAGAGGTACTCCTTGACGATGTCGTTCTGCGTCGTACCCGACAGCTTCGCGATGTCGGCGCCCTGCTCCTCGGCGACCACCTCGTACAGCGCCAGCAGCCACATCGCGGTGGCGTTGATGGTCATCGAGGTGTTCATCTGCTCCAGCGGGATGTCCTGGAACAGCCGGCGCATGTCGCCGAGGTGCGAGACGGGGACCCCGACCCGGCCGACCTCGCCGCGGGCGAGGACGTGGTCCGGGTCGTAACCGGTCTGCGTCGGCAGGTCGAAGGCGACCGACAGGCCCGTCTGGCCCTTGGCGAGGTTGCGCCGGTAGAGCGCGTTGGACGCCTCCGCGGTGGAGTGCCCGGCGTAGGTCCGCATCAGCCACGGACGATCCTTGTGACGTTCGGTCATGTTGGTCCGTACTTTCGGGGTCCGTCCGTCCGGATCAGATGTTCCGGAACCGGTTGATGGCGTCGATGTGCTGAGCGCGCTTCTCCTGGTCGCGCACGCCCATGCCCTCCTCGGGCGCCAGGCACAGCACGCCGACCTTGCCCTGGTGGAGGTTGCGGTGCACGTCGTACGCGGCCTGGCCGGTCTCCTCCAGGGTGTACGTCTTGGACAGCGTCGGGTGGATCTTGCCCTTGGCGATCAGGCGGTTGGCCTCCCACGCCTCGCGGTAGTTGGCGAAGTGCGAGCCCACGATGCGCTTGAGCGACATCCACAGGTAGCGGTTGTCGTACTCGTGGGTGTAGCCGGAGGTGGAGGCGCAGGTGACGATCGTGCCGCCCTTGCGCGTGACGTAGACGCTCGCGCCGAACGTCTCGCGGCCCGGGTGCTCGAAGACGATGTCCACGTCCTCCCCGCCGGTCAGCTCGCGGATGCGCTTGCCGAAGCGCTTCCACTCGCGCTGGTCCTGGTGGTGCTCGTCCTTCCAGAACCGGTAGCCCTCGGCGTTGCGGTCGATGATCGCCTCGGCGCCCATCTTCCGGCAGATCTCCGCCTTCTGGTCGCTGGAGACCACGCAGATCGGGTTGGCGCCGCCGGCCAGCGCGAACTGGGTGGCGTAGGAGCCGAGGCCGCCGCTGGCGCCCCAGATCAGCACGTTGTCGCCCTGCTTCATGCCGGCGCCGTTGCGCGAGACGAGCTGGCGGTACGCGGTGGAGTTGACCAGCCCGGGGGCGGCCGCCTCCTCCCAGCTGAGGTGGTCCGGCTTGGGCATCAGCTGGTTGGACTTGACCAGCGCGATCTCGGCGAGGCCGCCGAAGTTGGTCTCGAAGCCCCAGATGCGCTGCTCGGGGTCGAGCATCGTGTCGTTGTGCCCGTCGGCGGACTCCAGCTCGACGGACAGGCAGTGCGCGACGACCTCGTCGCCGGGCTTCCAGGAGTTCACGCCGGGGCCGGTGCGCAGCACGACGCCGGCCAGGTCGGAGCCGATGACGTGGTAGGGCAGGTCGTGGCGCTTGGTCAGCGGCGACAGCTTGCCGTAGCGCTCCAGGAAGCCGAAGGTGGACATCGGCTCGAAGATCGAGGTCCAGACGCTGTTGTAGTTGACCGAGGAGGCCATGACGGCCACCAGGGCCTCGCCGGGGCCCAGTTCGGGCACCGGCACCTCCTCGACGTGCAGCGACTTGCGGGGGTCCTTCTCCTTGGTGGCGAGGCCGTCGAACATGTCGGCCTCGTCCTTGTGCACGGTCACCGCGCGGTAGGAGTCGGGCAGGGGCAGAGCGGCGAAGTCTTCGCGGGTGCTCTCTGGCGCGATGATCGCGTCAAGTATCTGGTTCACGGTGTGCCTCCGGCGAAGCCAGTCGAGGGAAACGGCTTGAGGGAACGTCGGGGGTGGTGCAGAGGCGATGCCGTCGGTTCGGCTGAGGGGTGTTCCGGCAGCGCGGGTGAGCGCGGTGAGGGTGCCTGTGACGCAGGCGTCCGGGCGGGCAGGCACGAGTGGCTTGCTGGGACAGCCGGCGCACGGATGATCTCTGTGCGCCGGCCGCCCGGACAACATCAAGGTATGACACCGCGTGCCAGTCGACAAGACACTGAGTGCCAACAATTTCTCTCAGATGTCATCCGCCTGCTACGCATGAGCGGCACGGTGATCTGGCGAAATGGTGAAATGTCGCCCTATGGGGGCACAGGAAAATGCGCAACCCCGGCACCGGGCGGCACGCACGCCGCCCCTGGTGCCGGGGCCCGCAGTCATCTCAGGACCGCTGCTTGAGCGCCTTCTCGATCGTGCGCATGACCTCGTCGAGCGGCGCGTCCGTACGGGCCACCGTCACCAGGACCTCGCCCTGCTTCGCCGCCCGCGCCGAGGGCTCCTGGCGGCTCGTCCCGGCCGGGCCGCGGCCCGCGCCGATGCCCGTGCCGAAGGTCGCGCGGACGATGGCGAAGGCGTGGTCGAGCTGCGCCTCCACGTCGCCCTCGGCGCCCGCCCGCAGCCAGCGCCGCAGGACGTGGTTGTGCGCGGTGACCACCGCCGAGGCGGCGACCTCCGCCAGCAGCGGGTCGTCGTCGCCCTCGTGGTGGGCGCCCTCGTCGAAGTGGCCGAGGAGGTAGCGCGTGAAGAGACGTTCGTAGCGGGCCACCGAGGCGATCTCGGCTTCGCGGAGGGTGGGCACCTCGCGGGTCAGCCGGTAGCGCGCCACGGAGACGGCAGGGGAGGCCGCGTACATCCGCATGACTTCCTTGATGCCGCGGCAGACCGTGTCGAGCGGGTGCTCGTGCGAGGGCGCGGCGTCCAGGACGGACTCGGCCCGTACGAGCGTGTCGTCGTGGTCGGGGAAGATCGCCTCTTCCTTGGAGCGGAAGTGGCGGAAGAACGTGCGGCGGGCGACACCGGCCGCGGCCGCGATCTCGTCGACCGTCGTCGCCTCGTAGCCCTTGGCAGCGAACAGTTCCATCGCTGCGGCCGCCAGTTCGCGGCGCATCTTCAGTCGTTGGGCGGCGGCCCGGCGGGTGCCGGGGGTGGTGGCTTCGGATCCGTCGGACGGCTGCGTACGGGCGGGCTGGGACATGTGGGGACGGTACTGCATATTCCCGCGGCCTGCGGCATCGGCCGACGCACGGTCCCGCGGACGCGGGCGCGGGCCGCCGGAGGGATCCAGCAGCCCGCCCCATCCGCCACCGGCCGGCGGCCGGTCCTTCCGCCACGCGTCAGCGCCGGGCGTACTCACGGAAGCCGCGGCCGGTCTTGCGGCCCAGGCAGCCCGCGGCGACGAGATGTTCCAGCAGCGGCGCCGGCGCCAGGCCCGGGTCGCGGAACTCGGCGTGCAGCACCTTCTCGATGGCCAGCGACACGTCCAGCCCCACCACGTCGAGCAGTTCGAACGGGCCCATCGGGTAGCCGCCGCCCAGCTTCATCGCCGCGTCGATGTCGTCCAGGGACGCGTAGTGCTCCTGGACCATCTTGACCGCGTTGTTCAGGTACGGGAACAGGAGCGCGTTGACGATGAACCCGGCCCGGTCGCCGCAGTCCACCGGGTGCTTGCGGACCCGGGCGCACACCGCGCGCACGGTCGCGTGCACCTCGTCGGCCGTCAGGACCGTACGCACGACCTCGACCAGTTTCATGGCCGGCGCCGGGTTGAAGAAGTGCATGCCGATCACGTTCTGCGGACGCGAGGTGGCACGCGCACAGGCCACCACGGGCAGCGAGGAGGTCGTCGTGGCCAGCACGGCGCCCGGCTTGCACACCTTGTCCAGGGCGGCGAACAGCTGCTGCTTGACCTGGAGGTCCTCGGCGACCGCCTCGACCGCCAGGTCCACGTCGGCGAAGGCGTCCAGCGAACCGGCGGGCGTGATCGCGGCGAGCGCGGTGTCCCGCGCCCCGGCCGTCAGCCGGCCCTTGGCGACCGAGCGGTCCAGGGACTTGGCGATCCGGGCCTTGGCGGCCTCGGCCTTCTCCAGGCCGCGGGCCGCCAGCACCACCTGGAAACCGGCCTTGGCGAACACCTCGGCGATCCCGCCCGCCATCGTCCCGGAGCCGGCCACCCCGACGCTGCGCACCGTGCGCCCGGCGGCCGCCTCGTGGGCCTCGGAGGGCGTCTGGCCGTCCGGCACGACCACGGCGCTCCCCGGCGCCTCGTACGTGTAGAAGCCGCGGCCCGCCTTGCGGCCGGTCAGCCCCGCCTCGGCGAGCTGGCCCAGGACCGGCGCCGGCGCGTGCAGCCGGTCGCGGGAGGCGGCGTACATCGCCTCCAGGACCGTACGGGCGGTGTCCACGCCGATCAGGTCGAGCAGCGCGAGCGGCCCCATGGGCAGGCCGCAGCCCAGCTTCATCGCGGCGTCGATGTCCTCGCGCGTCGCGTACTTGGACTCGTACATCGCGGCGGCCTGGTTCAGGTAGCCGAACAGCAGCCCGTCGGCGACGAACCCGGGCCGGTCGCCGACCGCGATCGGGTCCTTGCCCAGTTCGCGGGCGAGCCCGGTGACGGCCGCGACGGCGGCCGGCGCGGTGAGCACCGAGGAGACCACCTCGACCAGCTTCATGGCCGGCGCCGGGTTGAAGAAGTGCAGCCCCAGCACGCGTTCGGGGTGCCGGGAGTCGGCGGCCAGCCGGGTCACGGACAGCGCGTTGGTGCCGGTGGCGAGGATCGCGTCGGGCCGCACGATGTCGTCCAGCGCGGCGAGGACCTGCCGCTTGAGCTCGTACTCCTCCGGCACCACCTCGATGACGAGATCCGCCTCGGCGGCGGCCTGGAGGTCGCGGAAGGTACGGAACCGGGCCAGCACGACCTGGCGTTCCCGCTCGGTGACGCGCTCCCGGCGCACCGCCCGCGCGGTGGACGCCTCCAGCGCGGCGACGGCCCGGCGCGCCGCGGCGTCGTCGATGTCGATGCCGATCACCTCGCGGCCGGCCCGGGCGAGCACCTCGGCGATGCCGGTGCCCATCGTGCCGAGGCCGACGACGGCCACGGTGGCCAGGGCCTGGGGCGCCTTGGCGGGCGGAGACCCGGTGGAGGAAGTGGAGACCTTGGGGACGGTGGAGACATCGGTTGAGAGGTCAGGGGTGGACTTACGGTCCATCGCGAGACTCCAGAGAGTGGATCCCGTGCGGACGGGGTTCCCGTGGAGCGGGGGCCCGGGTGCGCAGGCGGGAAGTGACGACTGAGGAGGGCCGGGCACATGCGCGAGGGGCATGCGCGGGGCGGGTGTTGGGCCGGCGGGCCCTGTCCCGGGGCCGCGCCGTGAGCGTCGTGCTGGACGCCGAACCGACTGCACGCTGTGGCGGCTGCGTCACCAGGCCGCCCGGGCAGGGGTGCTGCCCGTGCCCAGCAGATTAACTCGCCGGTAACCAGGAGCGCCAGGGGTGGCGCGGGGATTTAGGCTGTGGCCCGGGCCACGTCGCACGTACCGTGAGAAATCCGCGGGAGGGGAGCGGCAAATGGAAGACGAATTCCACGAGTTGACGGACCGGGTGCGTGCCGAACTCCGCTCCCCGCAGGACCTCGTCGCCTACGAGCGGCTCCTCGGGCTGGCGCGCAAGAACACCCCGGCGGGGCGCGAGGAACTGGCCCGGGTGCTCACCGCCGTCGAGCGCCCCCTGTGGGCACGCGAGATCGCGGCGTTCGTCCTGGGCACCGCCGGCGACCGCCGCGCCTTCGAGACGCTCGTCCTGCTGCTCAACTACCGCGACCCGGTCCGCTGCGCCACCGCCGCACACGCCCTCGGCCGCCTCGGCGACCCGCGCACCGCCCGCGCCGCCGCCGCGCTCGCCACCAACCCGCTGCGCACGGCCTACGCCCTGCACCCGGTACGGCTGCTCGCCGAGCTGCGCGCCCCCGAGTCCGTACCGGCCCTGATCGCGACCCTGGAACGGCTGCTCACCCCGCACAACCCGTACTGGCGGGTGGCGCTCGCCTGCGTGGAGGGCCTGGGCGCGCTGGGCGACCGGCGCGCGGTCCCGGCCCTCACCGCGGCCCGCGACCACCCCCGCCTGGCGGCGGCGGCCGCCGCCTCCCTGGCCCGCCTCGGCGTCCAGGAGGAACCGGGGGAGCGGGCGGGGCCATGAGCGGGCGGGCCGGCCGTCGGTTCGGAGATGCGGCGGTTCTCGCCGGGGCGCGCGGGGCCGATGCCGTAGGCGGCCGCCAGCTCGTGCGCCTGGCGCGTGATCCGGCGCTGGTACTACTTGGGGGCGTACGCGCCGTCCGCGTACATCCGCTCGTACCGCCGCACCGGATACGGGTGGTGCCGTGCCGGCCACGCGATGAACCACTCGCGGGCGCCGGGCCGCAGGTGCAGGACGAGCGGCGCCTCGGAGGCCGCGCCGGCCGCCGCGACGGCCCGTACCGTCGCGCGCGGCAGCTCGGGCGCGTTGGCCTTCACCACGATCTGCGAGTCGAAGCCCGGGCCCGTGTCGAGGTCCAGGTAGGTGTGGGTTTTGCGGGTGAAACAGTAGACGCAGGCGTGACCGCAGTCACGGTAGGGGTTCACCGTTCGTTCGAACGGCATCCGGGAGGTGCCGGGGACCCGGTTGACGATCGACCGGGCGCGTACCTCGTGGAAGGTGATCCCCCGGGGTTCCGGGGTGCCGACCGCGCGGCTGACGGCTTCCGTGCCGAAGAGCGCGGCGGAGTGCCCGGCCGGATTCTCCGCCCGGGCCACTTGGACGCACGGGCATGCGCGGGCCCGGCCGCGCCTAAGGTGGTGCTCCTGCGGCACGGCGCGGGGCCGGTACGCCCCGCGGGCCGCGGGAACAGCAGACGAGCACCGGAGGAAGAGACACATGGGCCAGGTCGAGGCCACCACGCAGCGCGAGATCGCGGCGGACCCGGAGGACGTGTTCGACGCGCTCGCCGACTACAGCGGTACGCGCCGAAAGCTGCTGCCCGAGCACTTCAGCGAGTACGAGGTGCGCGAGGGCGGCGACGGCAAGGGCACCCTCGTCCACTGGAAGCTCCAGGCCACGAGCAAGCGGGTGCGCGACTGCCTGCTGGAGGTCGACGAGCCGACCGACGGGCAGCTGGTGGAGAAGGACCGCAACTCCTCCATGGTGACGACCTGGGTGGTCACCCCGGCGGGCGAGGGCCGCGCCAACGTCGTGGTCACCTCGACCTGGCAGGGCGCGGGCGGCGTCGGCGGCTTCTTCGAGCGGGCGTTCGCGCCCAAGGGCCTGGGCCGCATCTACGACGCGCTGCTCGCCAACCTCGCCAAGGAGACGGAGAAGTAGCGCGGCGTTCCCGCCTGCCGCCGCACGGGCCTGCCGCGACCATCAACGGTCGCGGCAAGCTCACCGGTTCGGGTGGTTTCCGTCGCCGCGTCGTCCGTGCCGGAACGTCCCGCCTCCTCCGGGAAACCCCTGATGGGCGCCCGGCGGCCGCCCCGGGCACCGCGGTTGGCCCCGGACCCGCCTCCCGCGCCGCCTTTCGCCGCGCTTGAACGCCTTGTCGCCCGGTGCGAGAAAGGGGCGGCGGCGCAGGCGTGACGAGGGGAGCAGTACGTGGGCGGGACCACCCTGACCGAACAGGGGCGGTGGGCGGCGGTACCGGGCGCGCGGGCGGCCTGGGAGGACGCGGACGACGACGGCCGGCCCCGCTGGACGCGCGGGACGCGCGCGCTCCTGCTCGGCCTGCTGTCCGCCGCGCTCGCCGCGGCCCTCGGCCAGACGATCGCCGTCACCGCGCTCCCGCGCATCGACGGCGACCTGCCGGGCCCGGCCCCGGTGACCTGGGTGGTGACCGCCTACCTGTTCGCCGCCGCGGCCGGACTGCCCCTGCACGGCAAGCTGGGCGACGCGTTCGGCCGCAGGGCCGCGCTCGTCCTCGCGGCGCTGCTGTTCACCGCGGGCTCGGTGCTGGCGGGCCGGTCGCACTCGACGGCCGAACTGACCGCCTTCCGCGCCCTCCAGGGCGCCGGAGCGGGCGGACTGGTGATCGGCGTCCAGGCGGTCGTCACCGGCCTCGTGCCGCCGCGCGTACGCGGCCGCTCCCTGGCGCTGCTGGGCACCGCCTGCGCGCTGGCCTGCGCGGCCGGCCCGCTGCTCGGCGGCTACCTCACCGACCACGCCTCCTGGCGCTGGTGCTTCCTCGCCGGTGCGCCGTTCGGCGTTCTCGCGCTGATCGTGGCCGCCTTCGTGCCGACGCCGCCCAGGCCCGCGGTGCGCCCCGGGACGGACCCGGGCGGCGCGCTGCTGCTCGCCGCGTTCGCCACCGGCCTCGTCCTGCTGGCCGGCGTGGGCGGTACGGAGTACGCCTGGACCTCGCGGACCGTGCTCGGGCTCGCGCTGGGCGTGCTCGGCACCGGCCTGATGTTCGTCGCCGTCGAGTACTTCGTCACCGACCCCCTGCTGCCGCTGCGCCGCTTCCGCGACACGGTGTTCGCCGTCCCCGGGCTGGTCGGCGCGGCCCTGGGCGTCGCGCTCTTCGGCGCCGCCGCGTACCTGCCGACCTTCCTGCCGGTGACCGACGGCGCTTCTCCCACCAGGTCCGGGCTGCTGATGCTGCCGCTGGCGGGCGGCCTCGCGCTCGGCGCGACCGGCTGCGGACACCTGGTCCGCCGCACCGGTCGCCACCGCGGGTGCGCGGTGCTGGGCTGCGCGCTGGCGGCCTGTGCGATGTGGCTGCTGTGCCGGGTGCCGCAGGACGCCGGGCGGCCCGCCCACAGCCTCGGCACGGCCGCCCTGGGCCTGGGCATCGGCTGCGTGCTGCCGGCGCTCGTGCTGGCCGTACGCGACTCCGTACGCCGCACCGGACCCGCCGCCGGTGCCGCGACGGCGGACGCCGGCACCCACGGCACGCTCCGGCGGCTCGGCGGCACCGTCGGCGCGGCCCTCTTCGGCACCTTCCTCGCCGACCGGCTGGCCGGGCACCTCGGCGGCCCGCCGGCGTCCGCACACCGGGCCGCCGTGCCCGAATCGCTGGTCCCCAGGCTGGTCGGCGCCATGCCCGACGCGCTGCGCGACAGCCCGGCCGCCGGCTACGCGGACTTCGTACCGCGCGTCTTCCTCTTCCTCCTCCCCGCCCTTCTCCTGGGCCTGCTGCTCGCCGTCTTCTTGAAGGACGAACCGTGGGACCCGTACCTCTCCGCCCCCGCGGCCCCACCGCCCTGGGAGAAGGTCTCCCTGCCGCAGGCCCGCACCGGGACGGTGGCCGGGCCCTGCCCGCCGGAGCGCCGGGGCCCGGACCGCCCGCCGCACTCCGGCCGCCGGTCCGGCCCCGTCGTCGAGGTGTACGGCGAGGCCCGGCACCACGACGGCAGTCCGGTGTCCCGCGCCACTCTCACGCTCATCGACACCGGTGGCCGCCAGGTGGCGCGCGGGACGACCGGCGAGGACGGCCGGTACACCCTCGGCGCGCCGGGCGCCGGTTCGTACGTGCTGGTCGCGGCCGCCGGCGGACACCAGCCGCAGGCGGTCGACGTCACCGTCGGCGACCGGGCGTTCGGCGTCGACGTGGTGCTCGGCGGCGCCGGACGGCTGGCCGGCACCGTCGCCACCGCCCACGGCACGCCCGTACGCGACGCCGTGGTCACGCTCACGGACGAGCGCGGCGACGTCGCCGCCACCACCCGCAGCGGGCGCGAGGGCGGCTACGTCCTCCCGGAAGTGGTGGTCGGCGCGTACACCCTCGCCGCCAGTGCCCCCACCTACCGGCCCACCGCGCTGCCGGTGGCCGTGCGGGCGGACCGGGAGACCCGGCAGGACGTCGAGCTGTCGGGCGGCACGGTGCTGCGCGGGACCGTGCGGGCCGGCGGCGGGCACCCCGTCGAGAACGCCCGGGTCACACTGCTGGACGCGGACGACAGCGTCATGGACACCACGACCACGGGCCCTGACGGGCGGTTCCGCTTCGTGGAGCTGCCGGACGGCGAGTACACCGTCGTCGCGGCGGGCTACCCGCCGGTGGCGGCCGTCCTCCAGGTCGCGGGCGCCGGCCGTACCGAGCACGATCTCCAGCTCGGGTACGAGGACTGACCGCACGCCCGCCCGGCGCCGGACACCCGGAGGACGGCATTCCGCCGTCCCGGATCAGGTGCGGCGCCACAGGGCCGGTACGGCCGGCGGCTCCCATCCGTCGCGCGCCGTGTGCGCCTGGAGGCACGCGTACGAGGCGCCTCCGTAGGTGACCTGGTCACCCGCCCGGTACTCGGTGCCGGCGGCCCAGCTGCCGCCGGGCTCGGTCGGCTTGCCCGTGGGCGTCGGGGTGGGGGAGGGCGAGCCCTTCACCCGGAGGACGAAGTCGAACGTCGCCTCCTTGGTCTGCCCGTTCTGCCGCACATTCATCAGCAGCGCGGGGTTGAAGATCGGGTCGGTGTTGTTGCGCGGCTCGCCGGGGAAGTAGAGCTGCGTGGTGAGGATCGGCTGGTTCGGTGCCTGGACCTTGACGTGCAGGTGCCGGGTGCGGCCCGGGTAGAGGCCCGGCACGATCGTGGTGAGCTTGAACGCGCCGCGCGCGTCGGTGAACTGGTGCCCGCGGAACCGGAACCCGGCGTTGTCGTAGGCGCCGTTGGCGTCCGCCTGCCACCAGTCCAGCAGAACGCGGGACAGCGGCTGGCAGGTCAGCCCGAAGACGTAGCCGCTCACGGTGAGCCGCGTGCCCTGGGTGCCCGCCTCGATCAGCGAGTCCCGCAGCGGCGAGTTCGGCTTGAAGTACGGGCCCTCGGTCTGGGACGGGGTCGGGTCGTCGGTGTCCTCGCAGTACGGGGTGGGGGTGAGCGTGCCGCCCTCGGCGGGCTTCGTGTCGCGGGCCAGGGCGGCCCCGCCGAGCAGCAGCGGCAGCGGCACCGCCGCGACGGCCGCCCTGAGCACGTTCTTACGGGTGATCCCTCTGCGTGTACCGCCGTCGGTGTCTCTCTCGGCGCTGTCGGTGCCGTCTGTGCGTCCGTCTTCCATCGTGCGCTCCTGAGCCGGGGGAAGGGGGCGAGGAGGGCCCCGGTACGGGGTGGCAGGAGCCGGGTGCCGTCCTCGCCGGTGGGGCTGGCTGACGGCGACAGACGCTATTCGGGCCGCGGCGGGGCTTCGATGGACTCGGCGCGGGGGTCATGGTGAATTCCTCCGGTGCCGCCCGCCGTGCGGCGGAAGTCGCCGGGGCTCAGCCCCGTCTCCCTGCGGAAGAAGCGGCAGAAGTACGCCGGGTCGGCGAAGCCCGTCCGCCGGGCCACCTGGGCCACGGTCAGCTGCGTACCGGACAGCAGCCGCTTGGCCTCCACGGTCTGCGCGTGCCGGATCAGGGCGCCCGGAGTCCGGCCGGTGCTGCGCTTGACCAGATCGGCCAGATGCCCTACAGAGACGCCCAGTTCGTCGGCGTAGGAACGGACGGTGCGGCCTCCGGGGCCGTGTTGTGCCAACAGCCGGGTGAACTCCCGCGCCACCAGGGCGGGCCGGCCGCCCGCCTCGCCCGACCCGCCTGCGCCGCCCGTGCCGCGCGGGCCCGGCGTGCCGTCCGGTGCGGACAGCCGTAACGCGCGGGCGATCAGGATGTGCAGCTGCGCCTGGAGGACCGAGACGAACGACGGCGCCCGCTCCCCGTACTCCCGCAGCATCTCGCCCACCAGGCCGGTCAGCCGCGCCGCGTCGCCGGGCCCGGGGTGTATCCACGGGCGTTCGCCCAGCTCCGCCAGCGCGTCCCGGTCGCCGGGGTGGGCCAGCAGGAAGTCGTCGGTGAACAGGATCACCCAGCCGCGCAGGCCGGAGACGCGGTCCCAGTAGTGCACCTGGCCCGGCGTGATGAAGCACAGGTGGGGCGGGCGCAGCGGCAGGCGGGCGAGGTCGAGGACGTGGGTGCCGGCGCCGCCCGTCACGTACACGATCTCGTGGAAGGAGTGCCGGTGCGGGAAGCCGGCCCGCGAGAGGGGGCCGATGGTGTCGAACGAGCCGATGGCGAAGGGCAGGAGGTGGGGGGCCGGAACGTCGAGCCGGTGCAGCGGCACGGGGCCTTCGGCCTGGTCGTTGCCGCCGCGCGGGGCGAAGACGTCCGGTGCGGGGCCCGCCCGCCGCCCGCCGCGGGAGGCCTTGGTCCGCCGGGTCCGTTCGGTCACCTGCTCGGTCCGTCCGGTCACGCCCTCACCATACGGGCGCGCGCAAGACCGTATCCGGGGCGGCGTGTTCCGTACGCGGCGGCCGGTGCCGGCGGCCCGGGGGAGGCGGCCCCGGCGGGCGGAACGACCGATCGGCTTGCGCCATGGTCGTTCACGCGGGGCGCACCACCTATTCGGTGAATGCCGCCCGCACTGTCACCCCGCGGTCGTACCGTGGTAGCGGTGGTGCAAGATCGGTGTACGAAGGAGCAACCGCCCATGGAGCGTGGCCCGTCGCACGGCGACGACAGGGTGGGCGCGGTGCCTCGGGTGCCGGCGCCACGGGACACCGTGCCCGGGCGGATACCGCTCGCCGTCGTGCTGGTGGACGCCGACGGACTGGTCTCCCACTGGAGCACGGGTGCGCGCAGGCTCTTCGGGCCCGCCAGGGAGGAAGCGGTGGGGACGCCCGCCGTCGACCTGATGCCGGTCTCCGGCGCGCTGGGCGAGGACGAGTGGTCGGGGCCAGGCTGGGGCGGCGCCCCCGAGGGCGAGCGGTGCAACGGCCCCGACCTGGAAGCGTCGTTGGGCGGCCGGTCCGGCTACCCCACCGCGGGCCGCGCCCGGATGGCGGACGTGGAGCGCGGCACGGTCGACATCCTGTGGTGGGCGTACCCGCTGGTCGGCCCCGGCGCGGAACGGCTCCTCGTGCTGGCGGCGGACGCCGACCAGTTGCACGGCCACGGCGATGCGGAAGGCACCGGCACCGGGGAGGACGAGCGGTTCGCGCCCGGCTTCGCGCTGCACACGGACTTCGAGGGCTCCGAGGTGCTGGCCGCCCAACTGCCGCAGATCCTGCCGAGCATGAGCCCCCGGGAGAGCGCCCGGATCGTCTCCCAGGTGCTGGAGCTGGGCTATCCGGTGCTGGAGATCAGCCAGCAGGCGCGCTTCCCCGTCACACCGGACTGGGGCGTGCCGCGCCGGGTGGAGCGGCGGGCCCGGCTGCTGCGGACGGCAGAGGACCCGGGGGCCGACGCGCAGTCCGCCGCCGAGGCCGCCGCGGAGCTGGAGTCCGACCTCGAATACGCCGCCGTCCGCGAGCGGCTGGAGTTCCTGAACGAGGTCAGCGGCCGGATCGGCTCGTCCCTGGACCTGTCCCACACCATCCAGGAGGTCAGCGAGGCCGTAGTGCCGCGCTTCACCGACGTGGCCGGCACCTACCTGCGCGAACAGGTCATCGCGGGCGAGGGGTTCCCCGACGGCCCGCCGGACGCCACGACCATGTGGCACCGCGTCGCGGTCGAGCACAACGACGAGCCGGGCCGGTGGGACGACGTGGTGCCGGTCGGCGAGTCGATGCCCTTCCCCGTGCACACGCCGTTCTTCCAGTGCATGACCACCGGCGAGCCGGTGCTGATCCCGCGCATCAGCGAGGAGCTGGGGAACGCGATCGCCGCGCAGTTCGAGAAGCGGGACATCAGCCCGCTGATCAACCGGCGGTCGCTGCTGGTGGTGCCGCTCAAGGCGCGCAACGTGGTGCTGGGCTTCATGATCCTGCTGCGCCACCCGGAGCGCATGGAGTTCAACGACATGGACCGGGTGACGGGCGCCGAACTGGCCGCCCGCGCCGGCCTCGTCCTGGACAACGCCCGCATGTACACGTACCAGGAGAACGTCGCCGAGACGCTCCAGGACAGCATGCTCCCGCACATCGAACCGCGCATGGCCGGCTGCGACACGGCCACCCGCTACCTGCCCGGTGCCCGCCTCGGCCGGGTCGGCGGCGACTGGTTCGACACCATCAAGCTGCCCGGCTCGCGCACCGCCCTCGTCGTCGGCGACGTGATGGGGCACGGCCTGAACTCGGCCGCGATGATGGGCCAGCTGCGTACGGCCGTGCAGACCATGGCCGCCATCGACATGCACCCTGCCCAGCTGCTGCGCAGCCTGGACGACCTCGCGCAGCGGCTGGGCGACAACTACCTCGCGACCTGCCTGTACGCGGTCTACGACCCGATCGGGCAGCAGCTGACGATCGCCAACGCCGGACACATCCCGCCCGTCCTGGTACGGGCCGTGGACGGCCGCAGCGAGCTGCTGGAGCTGCCGACCGGTGCGCCCGTCGGCGTCGGCGGGGTGCCTTTCGAGGCGGTCACGGTCCCGGTGGCGGCGGGCGACCGGCTGGTGCTGTGCACGGACGGCCTGGTGGAGGTGCGGGGCGAGGACATAGGGGTGGGCCTGGCGGCGCTCGCGGAGTCCGCCGCCCACCCGGCCGCGTCCATGGACGACGCCTGCGACGCCATCATCCGCGCGCTGAACGTGCGCGGCGGCCGCAAGGACGACGTGGCGCTGCTGATGGCGCGGCTCAACGGGATCGCGCCCGAGGACGTCGCCGAGTGGCGGCTGGCCATCGAGGCGCGGGAGGCCGCCCGCGCCCGCCGGCTGGTCCGCGGCCAGCTCGCGCGCTGGGGGCTCGCGGCGGCCTCGGAGACCGCCGAGCTGCTCGTCAGCGAGGTCGTCACCAATGCGGTACGGCATGCGCACACCCAGCACGTACTGCTGCGGCTGGTGCGGACGGAAGCGCTGCTGTGCGAGGTCTCGGACGACGACCACGCGCTGCCGCAGATGCTGAGCGCGAAGGACGACGACGAGTTCGGGCGCGGGCTGCGGGTGGTCAGCAGGCTCGCCCGGGAGTGGGGCACGAGCCGGACGGCGACCGGCAAGACGGTCTGGTTCGAGCAGAACCTGCCGCGTACGGGAAGCAACCAGCCGCGCAACGGGCGTACGCGGGGCTCGAACACCGCGTGAAAGAACGGTTGCCGGGCTTGCGGGAGGCCGGGTGCGGCAGTAGCAATTGGCCATGAGCGCTTCAAGCCACTATCTGCGGGCCTGGGAAGGCTTCTGGCGTGACGCGCCGGAGGGCGAGGGCGAGGTCTTCTGGGACTCCGACCCGTCACTGACGGCCGAACTCCACCTGCCGCTGTTCGCGGACCACTTCGATGCCGCGCTCCCGGTCGTCGACCTGGGCTGCGGCAACGGCACCCAGACCCGCTTCCTGGCCGGGCGGTACCCCCGCGCGATCGGCGTCGACCTCTCGGAGGCGGCCGTCGGGCGCGCCCGCGCCGACGACCCGTCGGGGGCGGCCGAGTACCGGCGCCTGGACGCGGCCGACCCGGTGGCCGTGCGCGCCCTGCACGGCGAGCTGGGCGACG
The DNA here is from genome assembly GCF_044329785.1 of Streptomyces sp. NPDC017529. Taxonomy (NCBI): domain Bacteria; kingdom Bacillati; phylum Actinomycetota; class Actinomycetes; order Kitasatosporales; family Streptomycetaceae; genus Streptomyces; species Streptomyces sp. NPDC017529. Next base: position 801,542 of record NZ_JBIRJY010000001.1, on the reverse strand, counting down.
CCAACGTGTACCTGCGCGGCGTGCTCCACCAGTGCGTGCCGAAGGACCGGCCCCGGATCGTGGAGAACATCGCGACGCTGCTGGGCCGCCGTGGCCGGATCTTCGCCGTCGAACCGGCCGAGGCGTCCAGGGACGTGTTCGTGTCGCTGGCCCAGAGCCCCGAGGGCCCGCCCGGCAAGCTGCTGGCCGTGCTCGCGCACGGCATCGCGCCCGGCGAGATGGCCGACTCGGTCGTCCCCGAGCTGCTGGCCGCCTACGGCCTGCGGGTGATCGCCACCGGCCGGCTGCCGCTGATGACGACCGAGTACCGGGCGGACGGCTCGCGGATCGAGATTCCCACGAACTGGCTGGTGGCGGGGGCGGCGGACGGTCGGACGTAACGTTTTTGCCCGGCCGGTACGGACGGTCCGGGCGCCGGGGAACGGCCTCCGAGGGCCCGCGGCCGACCGCGCATCGGCCGTGGGTACCCCCGTGCTTCCCCCGTACGGCGGAGGCGGCCCGGCCCCGAGCGCGATGTGGGGCGAGAGCGGCGGACGGCACCGTGGTGCACGGCCGGACAGCCGGCCGGCCGGTGGTCCGCCACCGGACGCCCACGCCCCAGGAGGAAGCATGCTCCGTTCCCGTCCCCTTCGCGTCGCCGCGGCCGCGGCCCTGGCCCTGTGCGCCGGGACCGCGCTGACACTGGGCATACAGGTCCCGGCGATGGCGGCTCCGGCGGCGACGGCACCGGTCCCGGCACCCCTGGCCGCCGGCAGCACCACCGGTGAACCGTCGCTCACCGGGGCGGGCCAGCTGAAGCGCCGGCCGGGCGACGACGTCCACTTCGCCTTCGACGCACGCGGTTTCGCCGACAAGGCGGGCGGCACGTTCTCCGCCGGCCACCACGTGGACGGGAAGTGGGGCCAGAGCAGCGCCCCGTTCGAAACCCTGGCGAAGGGCGGCTTCAAGGTCCGGCACTGGATGCCGCCCCGCCCGGCCGCCCAGGGCTGAGTCCCGGGACGGGCGCCGTGCCGCCACGGGGGTGTGGCGCGGCGCCCGGTGCCGGGTTGCGGCGATCGGGCGCACTCGTGCCGAGGCCGGGAGCGCGGCGGCCGGTCCTGGCTATGGTGGGAAGCCTGCCCGGCGGGGTGCGCCACGGCGCGGCCCGCCGGAGCCGTGCGGGAGCGGACTGCCTCCTGCCTGCGATGGGACGGGTGCATGGTGAAGATCCTCATTTCCGCGGACATGGAGGGCGCCACCGGGGTGACGTGGCCGGACGACGTCCTGCCCGGCCACGCCCAGTGGCAGCGGTTCCGGCCGGTGTTCACCTCGGACGTCAACGCGGCGATCGCCGGGTTCTTCGACGGCGGCGCCGACGAGGTCTTGGTCAACGAGGCCCACTGGTCCATGCGCAACCTGCTGCTGGAGCAGCTCGACGAGCGGGCGCAGCTGCTCAGCGGCAAGCACAAGGCGCTCAGCATGGTCGAGGGCGTCCAGTACGGCGACGTGGACGGCGTCGCGTTCGTCGGGTACCACACGGGCGCCGGAACGGAGGGCGTGCTGGCCCACACGTACCTTGCCAACTCCCTGACCGGCGTGTGGGTGAACGGCACACGGGCCAGCGAGGGGTACCTCAACTCGCTGGTGGTGGCCGAGTACGGGGTGCCGGTGGTGCTGGTCACCGGCGACGACCGGACCTGCGAGGACGCCGCCGGGTACGCGCCCCGGGCGCGGGCCGTGGCCGTCAAGGACTACGTGTCCCGGTACGCGGCCGTGTGCCGGACACCGGCCCGCACGGCCGCCGACATCAGAGCGGCGGCGTGCGAGGCGGCGGCGCTCGCGGTGCGCACCGACCCGGTGCACGGCGGCCCGTTCACCGTCGCGATGGAGTTCGACGCCGAGCACCTGGTGGGCCAGGCGACGTGTGTGCCGGGTGTCGAGCGAACCGGGGAGCGCCGCGTCGCGTATACCAGCGAGAACATGTACGAAGCGATCCGCTGCTTCAAGACGGTCACCACCGTCGTGTCGTCGGCGGTGGAGGAGCAATATGGCTGACAGCGCCGGCGACATGGCGGACCGCCCGGACGACACGGTGGGCCGGCAGGCCCTCGACGAGGTCGTGCGGTTCACGTCCGATCTGATCCGCATCGACACCACCAACCGCGGCGGCGGCGACTGCCGGGAGCGCCCGGCCGCGGAGTACGTCGCGGAGCGGCTCGCCGAAGCCGGCCTGGAGCCCGTCCTCCTGGAGCGCAGTCCGGGCCGTACTAATGTCGTCGCGCGCGTCGAGGGCACCGACCCGGGCGCGGCGGCCCTGCTTGTGCACGGGCACCTGGACGTGGTGCCCGCCGAGCCTGCCGACTGGAGCAGGCACCCGTTCTCCGGGGACGTCGCGGACGGCGTCGTGTGGGGCCGCGGAGCCGTCGACATGAAGAACATGGACGCGATGGTGCTCGCCGTCGTCAGGGAATGGGCGCGTACCGGCGTACGCCCCCGGCGGGACGTGGTGCTGGCGTTCACGGCCGACGAGGAGGCCAGCGCCGTGGACGGCTCGGGTTTCCTCGCCGACCACCACCCCGGCCTCTTCGAGGGCTGTACGGAGGGCATCAGCGAGTCGGGGGCGTTCACCTTCCACGCGGGCGGCGGGATGCGGCTGTACCCGGTCGCGGCGGGGGAGCGGGGCACCGCGTGGCTGAAACTGACCGCCGAGGGCAAGGCGGGACACGGCTCCAAGGTCAACCGCGCCAACGCCGTCAGCCGGCTCGCCGCTGCCGTGGCCCGCATCGGCGAGCACCGGTGGCCCGTCCGGATCACCGACACCGTGCGCGCCGCGCTCACCGAACTGGCCGCCCTGCACGGCATCGAGACCAACGTGGACGCGCCGGACTTCGACGTGGACACGCTGCTCAGCAAGCTGGGGCCGTCCGCGGCGCTGGTCGAGCCGACGGTGCGCAACAGCGCCAACCCCACGATGCTGGAGGCCGGTTACAAGGTCAACGTCATCCCGGGCAACGCCGTCGCCCACGTGGACGGCCGGGTGGTGCCCGGCGGCGAGGCGGAGTTCCGTACCACCATGGACCGGCTGACCGGGCCCGAGGTGTCCTGGGCGTACGACCACGGCGAGGTGGCGCTCCAGGCCCCGGTCGCCTCCCCGGCGTACGCCGCGATGCGGGCCGCCATCGAGCGGTTCGACCCGGCCGGGCACGTCGTCCCGTACTGCATGTCGGGCGGTACGGACGCCAAGCAGTTCTCCCGGCTGGGCATCGCCGGATACGGCTTCTCGCCGCTCAAGCTGCCCCCGGGCTTCGACTACCAGGCCCTGTTCCACGGGGTCGACGAGTGTGTCCCGGTGGAGGCGCTGCACTTCGGCGTGCGGGTCCTGGACCACTTCCTGACGTCGACGACGGGGCGGCCGGGCCGTGCGTGAGCAGGTGGCGGAACGTTGGAGCACGCCGCCCGCGTGCCCCGCGCGAAACCGTCCCTTTCCGGCCACCACCGGACCACGGTGACGCACCGAACGGGTTGATGCCCGGCCCCGTGTACGACAGGCTTAGCGGCTCCCACGCCTAAGGAGGAACGCCACCATGGTGACCACGGCCCCCTACGGAGCCTGGCCGTCCCCGATAGACGCCCGGATGGTCGCCGTGCACGACGGCCGCCCCGAGTTCGTCGGCGTGGTCGGTGACGAGGTGTGGTGGACCGAACCCCGCCCCGCGGAGGGTGGCCGGCGCGCGCTGGTCCGCAGGCGCTCCGACGGCACGGAACAGCCGGTGCTGCCCGCGCCCTGGAACGTGCGCAGCCGGGTCATCGAATACGGCGGCCAGCCCTGGGCCGGGGCGGTGGGCACGGACGGCCGCACGGTGGCCGTCTTCTGCGACTTCGCCGACCAGCGGCTGTACGTGTTCGAGCCGGACGGCGAGGCGGCGCCCCGCCCCCTGACCCCTGTCTCGCCCGTCGGCGGCGGACTGCGCTGGGCCGACCCGGTGCTGCGCCTGGACCGCGGCGAGGTGTGGTGCGTCCTGGAGGAGTTCACCGGGCCCGGACCGGCCGACCTGCGCCGGGTGTTCGCGGCCGTGCCGCTGGACGGCTCGGCGGCCGGCGACCGCGCGGCGGTACGCGAGCTGAGCGACGACCGGCACCGCTTCGTGACGGGCCCGCGGGTCTCGCCGGACGGGCGGCGGGCGGCGTGGATCGCCTGGGACCACCCGCGGATGCCGTGGGACGGCACGGTCGTCCTGCTCGCCGACGTCACCGGCGAAGGGCGGTTCACCGGCGTACGGGAACTGGCCGGCGGCGCCGGCGAATCCGTCGCGCAGGTGGAGTGGGACGCGGACGGCACGCTGCTGTACGTCTCGGACGCCGACGGCTGGTGGGAGCTGCGGCGCGCCGACCCGGACGCGGCCGGGACGCCGGGCAGGCGCCTGTGCCGGCCGAGGCAGGAGGAGTTCGGCGGCCCGCTGTGGAAGCTCGGACTGCGCTGGTTCCTGCCGCTGGAGGGCGGCACGATCGCGGTGGTGCACGGCCGCGGCGCCACCGCGCTGGGCATCCTCGACCCGGTCACCGGCGAACTGGTGGACGCGGCCGGGCCGTGGACGGAGTGGGCGCCCTCGCTGGCCGTGCACGGCAGCCGGGTGGTCGGCGTCGCCGCCAGCCCGCGCAGCGCGTACGAGATCGTGGAACTGGACACCTGTACGGGCCGGTCCCGGGTGATCGCGGCCCGGCACGCCGACGCCGTGGACCCCGTCCACTACCCCGAGCCGCAGATCCGCACGTTCACCGGCCCCGACGGCCGCGACATCCACGCCCACATCTACCCGCCGCACAGCCCGGGGCACCGTGCGCCCGACGGCGAGCTGCCGCCGTACGTCGTCTGGGCGCACGGCGGCCCGACCGGCCACGCCCCGCTCGTACTGGACCTGGAGATCGCCTACTTCACCTCGCGCGGCATCGGCGTCGCCGAGGTCAACTACGGCGGTTCGACGGGGTACGGGCGGGAGTACCGCGAACGGCTGCGCGAGCAGTGGGGCGTGGTGGACGTCGAGGACTGCGCGGCCGTCGCCGAGGCGCTGGCCGACGAGGGCACCGCCGACCGGCACCGGCTGGCCATCCGCGGCGGCAGCGCCGGCGGCTGGACGGCCGCGGCCTCGCTCACCACGACCGGCCTGTACGCCTGCGGCACGATCAGCTACCCGGTCCTCGACCTGGTGGGCTGGGCCGAGGACGGCACCCACGACTTCGAGTCGCAGTACCTGGAAAGCCTGATCGGCCCGCGCGACGAGGTGCCCGACCGCTACCGCGACCGCTCCCCGCTGCACCACGCGGACCGTATCTCCGCGCCCTTCCTGCTCCTCCAGGGACTGGACGACGTGGTCTGCCCGCCCGCGCAGTGCGAACGGTTCCTCGCGAAGGTCGCCGGCCAGGGCCCCCCCCACGCCTACCTCGCCTTCGAGGGCGAGGGCCACGGCTTCCGCCGCGAGGACACCATCGTCCGCGCCCTCGAAGCGGAACTTTCCCTGTACGCCCAGACCTTCGGCGTCAGCCGACCGGATGTCGCCGTACTGGATTTGACGAAGTAGCGGCGCACGGCCGCCCCCGGCCGGCAGGAGCCGCCTGCGTCGGGCTCCAAGCGCGCTCAAGGACGGATCCGCATACTGCACACGGCTGACGCGGTGCGCGGTACGCGGTGCTCGTTCTCGGAGCGCGCGAGGCCGGACGAGGAGGGCGGAGCATGCGGAGCGGGCGGAGTCTGTGGCGCTTCGTCCACGCGGCATGGTCGGGGCTGGCGGCCTTGGGCCAGTGCTGCTGGTGGAGCGTTTCGGTGACGGAATTCCCGGCGCCGGCCCTTGCGGATGAGACCGGGCCCGGAGACGCGCACCCGGAGCGGCTGGTGCCGCCGTCGGGGCTGAGCCGTCGAGAACGCGCCCAGTGGCAGGCCCTGGAGAAGGGCTGGGCCCGGGGCACCGGCCCGTGACCACCGCCATTTCTCGGGAATCTCCCCGTTCGCATAACGGTTTGGGCACTTCACGGTCGTCGGGTTAAGTTACCGCGCTGTAGTCCTATTTATGGGGGGAAGCCTGTATGCGTAAGGGCAAATGGGGCGCGGTGTCCGCCGTGCTCGCGATCGGTGTGCTCGCCGGTTGCTCGTCCACTGCCGACAAGGGCGGCGACGCCGCCAAGGAGGCCTCGCCCTCGGCGGCGGCCTCGGCTCCGGCGAACGCGGCGAAGGGTGACGAGAAGGCGAAGGCCGGCAACGCCGACGCGTGGAAGAAGGGCACCCGGATCGGGGCCGCCGGGACGGCCTGCGAGCTGCCGGTGTCGTTCGACGTGGCGAAGGCGTGGAAGCCCAAGGGGCTCTCGGCCGAGGACGGGGAACTGCTCGGCAAGCTGATGGGCCGTACGTCGGTCAGGGGCGCGTGCGAGATCGACGCCAAGCCGGCGGGCAACATCGGGTTCATCCGCGTGTGGACCGCGGACGGCACGCAGAAGTCGCCGCGCCAGGTCCTGGAGGCCTTCACGGCCGAGGAGAAGGGCGTCGACAAGAAGGAGATCAGCGACATCAAGGCCGGCGACCTGCCCGCCGCCGAGGTCGCCTACACGGTGAAGAGCCCGATCCGGGACGAGCCCCAGCAGGAACGGGCGTTCGCGGTGGTGACGCCGAAGGGCGCGACCGTCGTCCACCTCGGCGGGTTCGACAACACCGAGCACAAGGAGATGCTCCCGGCGTACGAGCTGGCCAAGAAGACGGTGGCCCCGGTTTCCTGACCGCCGGGTGTGCGCCGCCGGCCGCCACTCCAACGAGCGACCGCCGCGCCCGTCAGCCGCGCTGCCGCCGGTCTCGTACGGGTGGTCCGGCGGGGCGGCGCTCCGCTGTTCGTGCAGCCCAACGAGTGGTACGGGCGGAGCCGTCCGGATGGTCCTGGCCGGGCAGGGGGACAATCCCCTTTGCGAGTGTTGACACGTTTGTTACCCGTGTCACACCATGAGCCGGCCGGTACCGACCGCTTGGTACGGCATGCCGTTGTGGAGGTCTGCGTGCCCAGCGTGTCCCGAGCCCTGTCCGGTGCCGAGTACCGACCCGTCCGGCGCGCGTCGCGCACCCGCTCCGTCCGCCTGCCCGTCACCGTCACCGTGTGCCTCGCGGCGTGCGCCGCCCTCATCGGACCGCTCACCGCCGCCGGGACGGCCGCGGCGGCCCGGAAGGGGAAGCCCCCGTACACCGTCCAGACCGTGAAGCTGACCGTGCGGGCCGGCGGCCGGGACTGCACCCTGGACGCCGACCTCTACCGCCCCAAGGGCGTGGACGCCGCGCACCCGGCCCCGGCCGTCCTGACCACCAACGGTTTCGGCGGCAGCAAGTCGGACGGCTCCACGGACGCCATCGCACGCGCCTTCGCCTCCCGCGGCTACGCCGCCCTGGCCTACTCGGGCCTGGGCTTCGGCCGGACCGGCTGCCCGATCTCCCTCGACGACCCGCAGGTCGACGGGCGGGCGGCGAGCCGGATTCTCGACTTCCTGGCCGGCACCCGGCCGGCGAAGGACGGGACCCGGGTCGACTTCGTCACCGCGGACGGCCCGGGGGACCCGCGGGTGGGGATGTTCGGCGGCTCGTACGGCGGCGCCATCCAGCTGGCCACCGCATCGGTGGACCAGCGGGTGGACGCGCTGGTCCCGCTGATCACCTGGCACGACCTGGCCTACTCCATGGCCCCCAACGGCGCTGACCGCACCGCCGGCACGTCCGGCCCGTGGCCCGGCGTGTACAAGTACCAGTGGACCAACGGCTTCTACCTCATCGGCGAGGCGCAGGGGCTGCTCCACCCGCGTCTCGACAAGTCGGGGCAGGGCGGCGCCGGGTGCGTGCACTTCGTGGCGCGGGCGTGCGAGGCCAAGAAACTGCTGAACTCGGGGCGTTACCCGGCGGCCCGCACGGACGCCGTGCTCGGCTACCTGCGCGGCCTCTCCCCGGTCTCCTACCTCGGCGCGGTACGGGCCCCCACTCTGCTGGTCCAGGGGCAGGCGGACACCCTCTTCAACCTCAACGAGGCGGCCGCCACGTACGAAGCCCTCCGGGCGCAGGGCACCGAAACGAAGATGATCTGGCAGGCCTGGGGCCACAGCGGCGGCATGACCGATCCGGCGGAGGGTGAACTCGACCTCGCCAAGGGCGATTTCGAGAGCAGTTACGTCGGGCGGCGCGTCCTCGCCTGGTTCGGCCGCTACCTGCGCCAGAGGTGGGAGACGGACACCGGCCCGGCCTTCGCTTACTACCGGGACTGGGTGCGCCGGGGGCCGGCGTACGCCACGTCGGAGGTCTTCCCCGGCGGCGTCCCGCGCCGGTTGTACCTGTCCGGTGACGGCAGGCTCGTGGACAGCCCGGCGGACGTGGTCCCCGGCAGCCGCCAGTACCGCAACTGGCGGCTGGCGTCGAGCCATTCGGAAAGCTCGCTGGCCGAACTGCTGAAGCTGCCGAACCGCAAGCCGTACGACACCCGGGGCACCTACCTGGACTGGACGTCGCAGCCGGTCGGCGGGCGTGCCGTGGACGTGGTCGGCGCGCCGCGGGCCACCCTCGAAGTCGACTCTCCCGCCGCCGAGCGGACGCAGGGCTCCGGCGACGCGGCCGACCGGCTGGTCCTGTTCCTCAAGCTCTACGACATCGCCCCGAACGGCGGCAAGACGCTGATCCACCGCCAGGTGGCCCCGGTCAGGGTGCCCGACGTCACCCGGGAGTTCACCGTCGACCTGCCCGCGATCGTGCACCGCTTCGAGCGGGGGCACCGGCTGCGCTTCGTGGTGGCCGCCAGCGACACCGCGTACTTCGGCAACCGCGGGATCAAACCGGTGACGGTGCGCAGCACGCGCGAGAAGACCGGGATGCTCGAACTCCCCGTGGTCGTCGGCGGCACATAGGGTCTGTGGAGACACCTGGCCGCCAGTGATCACTTAGTGTGGTGGCTGTCGATGTCAGGTGCCCGGCTGGTCGTGTGCCGGGGGCGCCGGGGTAGGTCCGCAGGCCGGATCGGGGGACAACTGCTGCGGGACTTCGCCGAAGACCATGCGGAGACCGCGGGCCGTGTCCGCGTACTCGCGGACCCGGTGGATCAGTTGGTCCCGCAGCTCGAAGACGAAGCAGTGGTCGTTGCTGTAGGGATTGCCGTTGGCGAGCGTCGCCGTCATGGTCGCCTCCACGGCCACCCGCTCGCCGTCGGCGAGCACGCCGTGGAAGGTGACGGCGACGTCACGCGCATACAAGCGGGGGAAGTCCTGGGCGAAGAAGCGCACGATCGCGTCCCTGCCCACCATGTGGTTGGTCCTCCCGAGCGCGGCGGCAGTGGCGTTCCCAGGGGGCGACAGCCATTCGGCGTCCTCGGTGAGGACCGCGGAGATCTGGTCCGGGTCGTTACTGGCGAATGCCTGGAAGGCGTTCTGGACAATGTTGTGGCTCATGGACCCACTGTCGCCTTCGGCACGTGACGGCGTATTGGAGGAATGTTCCCTTCGGTCCCCGCTTAGCATGGGGTGATGCGATCCACGCGATGCCCTGGACGCGAGCGTGAGGCGGTGGCCAGGTGGGCCGTGGCCAGACCGCCACGGCCCAGCCGGACAGCCGGTGTCGGCCTGGCAGGATTCCGCGACCTCGACGTCGGCCCGGTCGACATGCGGGTGGTCCCGCACCCGGCCGTCACACTGGTCCTGGAGTTCGGCGGCGGTCCGCTCGTTGTCGATACCGCCACGGACCGGCAGCAGCTGAGCAGCCTTGTCGCCGGGTTCACGCACGGCGCTCTCCGCGTGCGGGGCGAGACGATCGAGTGCGTGGAGGTGCGCCTGTCCCCGTTGGTCGCGTACGCGGCGCTGGGCACCTCCCCGGCGGAGCTGGAGCACGTGGTGAGCCTCGACGACCTGTGGGGCCGGGGCGCGTCACGGATCCGGGAGCAACTGAGCGAAGCCCGCTCGTGGCAGGACCGTTTCGCCCTGACGGACGCCTTGCTCGCCCGCCGGGCAGAGACGGGGCCGTCCGCGGACCCCCAGGTGGCCTGGTCCTGGGACCGGATCGTCGGCAGCCGCGGCCGGGTCCGGATCGACGCGCTGGCAGCCGAGGTCAGGTGGAGCCGCAAACGTCTGTGGTCCAGGTTCCTGGCGCAGACCGGTCTCCCGCCCAAGCGCGCCGCGAAACTGGTCCGCTTCGACCATGCCGTCCGCCGCCTGGCGGCGGGCGAGGACGCGGCCCGGATCGCGGCGGACAGCGGCTACGCCGACCAGTCCCACCTGCATCGCGACGTCCTGGAGTTCACCGGGGTGACTCCGGCGGCCATGGCCCGCGAGCCAGGTCTGGTGGTGGACGACATCGCGTGGGCAGACACCGCGTCGGCGAGACGGGCCGACACCCCGCCCCACCCGGTACGCACCGCTCGGCACCCGTGCAGGGATGACGTCCCCCCTGGTGTGGAGCGCAATCTGCGTTCCCTCACTGGCCGCTGTCCGTGAACTCGGAACCGACCGTACGTGGCCTCCAGGCTGCTCAGAACCGGGGACGCGAACAGCTGCTCAGGGCGTGTCGTCGGAGACCGTAATGGCCTGGACCGGGCAGGCGCGGGCGGCTTCCCGTACGAGCGGGTCGCCGGCGCCGTCCTCCCGGCCGGGCAGCAGGGCGCTGAGGCCGTCGTCGTCCTGGGTGAAGACGCCGGGGGCGGTCAGCGCGCACTGTCCCGAGCCGATGCACACGGACGTGTCGATGTCGATCTTCATAGGGCTCTCTTCCGTTCGTTCGGGGTACTTCCACGGTGGCGCGGGCAGCCGTACGGCTACCAGGTGACGGGCAGTTCGACCAGGCCCTGGAGCGTGTGTCCCGGCTTGGCGGGCACCTCGGCGGCGGGCACCGCCAGGCGCAGGCCGGGGAAGCGGGCGAAGAGCGAGGTGAAGGCGATCTCCATCTCCGCGCGGGCCAGGTTCTGGCCCAGGCACTGGTGGACGCCGAAGCCGAAGGCCACGTGGTGACGCGCGGAACGGTCCCAGTCCAGGGTGTCCGGCGAGGCGTAGGCCGCGCCGTCCCGGTTGACGACCGACGTCGAGAAGATGACGCCGTCGTCCGCCCGGATCGTCGCACCGCCCACCTCGATGTCCTCGGTCGCCACCCGCACCATCCCGTCGGCGATCGACAGGAACCGCAGCAACTCCTCGACCGCGTCCGGGACGCGCGAGGGGTCGGCGCGCAGCGCGGCGAGCTGTTCCGGGTGCTCCAGCAGGGTGAAGGTGCCCAGCGAGAGCATGTTGGAGGTGGTCTCGTGGCCGGCGACCAGCAGGAGCATGGCCGTGCTCACCAGTTCCTCGTGCCGCATCTCGCCGGTCGCCAGCCGCTCGGCGATCAGTTCGTCCAGCAGGCCGTCGCCCGGGTGCTCCCGCTTGTGGGCCACCAGGTCCGTGAAGTATTCCTCCAGCCGCCGGCGCGCCGTGAGCGCGCCCTGCGGCTCGGTGCTCTGCAGGACCGTGCGGGACTCGGCCTCGAAGAACTCGTGGTCGGCGTAGGGCACGCCGAGGAGCGCGCAGATGACCATGGACGGCACGGGCAGCGCGAAGGCCGGCACCAGGTCGGCCGGCGGGCCCTGTTCCTCCATGGCGTCCAGGAGCCGGTCGACGGTCCGCTGGATCTGCGGGCGCAGCGCGGCGGCACGCTTGAGGCTGAAGCTCGGTATCAGCATCCGGCGCTGCGTGTTGTGCTCGGGGTCGTCGACGCCGAGCAGCGGTGTCCGCACGGCGCGCAGCGCTTCGAAGCGCGGTGCGGGCGCGGGGAACGCCGGGTTCTGCCGGTCGGCGGACAGCCGCGGGTCGGTGAGCAGGGCCCGCGCCTCGGCATGGCCGGTCACCACCCAGGCCGTGCGCCCGTTGTAGAGCGTCACCCGCGTCAACGGGCGCTTTTCACGCAGGGGTTGGTATCCGGTGGGCGGGTGGTAGGGACAGGTGCGGTCCTGCGGGAAGGGCAGCGTCTCGGTCATGAGGACCCCCGGAGAGAGGACTGCGCGGTCGGTGTAGTCGATGAACTCCTGGTGTCAGGTTGGCGGAAGGCGGGTCAGGGGGAGATAAGGGGGCGGAGGGCAGGTGGTCGGCCTGGTTGTCGTTTTCCGTACGGCCGGCCGCGGCAGCGGTCATTCCGCTTCGACGCCGGTCCGGCGGGCTCCGGTGTGCTCCCGGTGGAGCAGGGTGCCGATCACCGAGTCCAGGTAGCGGTCGCGGTCCGCGCGGCCGGGCAGGTTCTGCGGCACGGCGTGCCCCAGCTGGGCGTGGCCGAGGTACGCCGTGTACGCGAGCAGCCCACGGCGGTGTGCCTCGGCCTCGGGGAAGCCCAGTTCGGCGAAGAGCCCGGCGAGGTAGCCGACGCGGCGGTCGGTCACCCGGCGCAGGACCGCCGCGACACGGGAGTCGGCCGCCGTCGCCAGGAGGGAGACTTCCAGGGGATCGTCGGTCGCCGCCGCGGTCGCGTACGCGAACAGCGCGCGCAGCCGCCGTTCCGGGTCGGTTTCCGCCTCCACCGCGGTGATGACCGCTTCGGTGCACGACTGCTCCCAGCGTTCCAACGCGGCCTCGACCAGGGCGTCCCGGCTGGCGAAGTGCCAGTAGAAGCTGCCCTTGGTGGTGCCGAGGCGGGTGGCGATCGGCTCCACGGCCACCGCCGCCAGGCCGCCTTCGCCGAGGGCGGCGAGGGCGGCGTCGGCCCAGTCCTCGGCGGTCAGGCGCCGGCGGGTGCCGCCGCTCTTCGCTGCCGCCCGGCTGCCGCGCCCGGCCCCGGTGCCCTGTTCGCGGCCGTTTCGCGTGCCGTTGTCCGTGCCGTCCGCCGGGTGGTCCGTTCGCCGTTGCGCCATGTCCGTACGCTACCGTACGGTTGAACATACGCCACCGTATGGAGATGCCCGATGCGCACGGTCCACGATGTCCACGCACGCACCGTCCGAGCGTCCGCCGCGGCGGTCGGAGCCCTGCTCGACCGGCTGGCCGGCGACGACGACCCGCTCTTCCCGGTGCCCGGCTGGCCCGCGATGCGCTTCGACCGCCCGCTGGGCGTCGGCGCGACCGGCGGCCACGGCTTCGTCCGGTACCGCGTCACCGCCTACGAGCCGGGCCGCCGCGTCCGGTTCGACTTCCCCGAAGGCGGCTACCACGCCTTCGAGGTGACACCGCTCGACGCGGACCACTGCCGGGTGACCCACGTCCTGGAGGGGCGGTTCCGGGGCGCCCGGCGGGCGGCGTGGCCGATCGCCGTCCGGTGGCTGCACGACACCGTCGTCGAAGAAGCCCTCGACAACGTCGAGCTGGCCGCCACCGGCACGCTCCGGGCCCCCGCCCGCCGGTCGCGGTGGGTGCGGCTGCTGAACCGGCTCCTGTGGGAGCGCCCCACCGCCGTCGCCGTCCCCTCGGGCGCCCGCCTGGCCCGCAATGCCTTCGCCCGTACGGACTTCCAGGACGCCTGGCAGCTGCCGCTGCCGCCCGGGATGCCGCGCGACCCCGCGGCCTGGAAGGGGGTGCTGCGCGGCGCGTTCCCCGAGCTGGGCCGCGCGGAGACCGCGGACGGCGGGGAGATCCTGCTCGGCCAGGACGCCCGGCACCTGGACTTCCGGGCGTCGATCCTGGTCGAGAGCCCCGGGACGGGGGAGCGGACCACGGGCCACGAGGGCCGGGTGACGCTGAGCACGGTCGTACGGACCCACAACACGGGCGGGCGGCTCTACTTCGCGGTGGTCCGCCGCGTGCACCCCGTCCTCGCCCGTGCGATGCTCCGCCGTACCCACCGCCGCCTGGCCCTGGCCGCTCCGAGCGCCGGGGAGCGCGAGTTGGCCGCGCGCGCCCCGCAGTCCGGGTACGGTCACCGGGTACGGCCGTAACCGGACGGCCGCGCCGGCCGGCTCCGGACGGGCGCGCGAGAAACAGGACGAGGGAGTGCGACCGATGACCACGGGCGATACCTGGGCCCCGAGCGAGGAGCGTGGCGCCGTGCGGCCCGCCTTGATACCCGAGGTGTACGACGCGGCCGCGCTGCCGGACCCGCTGCCGGCGGGGGGCGGGCAGCCGGTGTCGCTGTGGCTGGTCCGCACCGTGCCCGAGGCCGGGCTGCACGACACCGCCGTGCTGGACGAGACCGAGCGCAAGCGGACCGCCGCGTTCGTACGGCCCGGCGACCGCGACACGTACGCCACCTCCCACGGCGCGCTGCGCCGCCTGCTCGGCGCGTACCTCGACCGCGACCCGGCAGAGCTCCGGTTCGTACGCGAACCCTGCCCCTGCTGCGACGAGCCGCACGGCCGCCCCGCGCTGGCCGGCGCCGAAATCCCCTTGCACTTCTCGCTCTCCCACACCGGCGACATGGCCCTGCTGGGGTTCGCCCCCACGCCCGTGGGCGTGGACATCGAGAGGCCGGCGTCGCCCCGGACCGTGGCCGAGGTGTCGGGCATGCTCCACCCGCAGGAGCGCGCGACGCTGGACGCCCTCCCGGAGGACGGGCGGCCCGCCGCCTTCGCCCGCTGCTGGACGCGCAAGGAGGCCTACCTGAAGGGCACGGGAAGCGGCCTGGCGGGCGACCTGATGACCACCACCCTGGTCGGCGCGGGACCGAGCCCGGTCGCGGTGCCGGGCTGGCACATGGCGGACGTGTCGGTGCCGGAGGGTTACACGGCGGCCTGCGCGACCCGCACGGCCGCCGCGCCGTGACCGGCGCCGGCGGCCCGGTACCGCGGCGCGGGGGACGGCGCGGCTCGCGCACATGTCCGTATCGCCTGGCGCCCGCCTCCGTGGCTCCATAGGATCGGACGATGGCCGACGATCACTATCTCGCCATGGGGCCGCGGGTGGCGCTGCGGCACTTCTCGGCCGCGGACCGGGACGAGTTCACGGCGCGGGCGCGGGAGAGCGTGTCCCTGCACCGGCCGTGGCTCTCGCCGCCGACCACCGCCGCGGCGTACGACGGCTACCTCGCCAAGCTGCGGGAACCGACCCGCGAGGGGTTCTTGGTCTGCGCGAACCAGACCGGCCGGATCGCGGGCTTCCTGACGATCAACAACATCGTCTACGGCGCGTTCCGCTGCGGGGCGGTCGGCTACGGCGCCTTCGCGCACGCCGCGGGGCGGGGGCTCATGAGCGAGGGGCTGCGGCTCGCCATGGGGTACGCCTTCGGCGCGCTGGGGCTGCACCGCCTGGAGATCAACGTTCAGCCGGCCAACGAACGCTCGATCGCCCTGGTCAGGCGCGCGGGCTGCCGGCTGGAGGGCTGCTCGCCCGACTTCCTGTTCATCGACGGCGCCTGGCGTGACCACGAACGCTGGGCCATCACCAGTGACATGTTCGAGGCGGCCTGATGTCCGAGATCACCTTCCGTCACCCCGTACCGGTGCTCCGCGTGTTCGACGTGGCCAAGGCACACGAGTTCTACCTCGGTTACCTGGGCTGCACCGTCGACTGGGAGCACCGCTTCGCGCCGGAACTGCCGTTGTACACGCAGGTGTCGCGCGGCGGCCTCGTCCTGCACCTGTCCGAGCACTACGGGGACGGGACGCCGGGAACGGTGGTGTACGCCGAACTGGGCGGCGTACGGGCGCTGCACGCCGAACTGGCCGCCAAGGACTACCCGTTCCTGCAGCCAGGACTGGAGGAGGACGGCGAGATCGGGCTGACGCTGACCCTCACCGACCCGTTCGGCAACCAGCTGCGGTGCACCGAGCCGCCCGCGGCGTGAGCCGTCAGCGGCCCTTCCTGTTGATCTTCATGGTGTCCATGTCGGTGGCGGAGGACCGCAGGTCGCGGTAGCCGTACCCGGCCGCCGTCAGCGCCGCCTCCGCCTTCTCCTCGGCGAGGGCGGCCGCCAATTCCTCGCCGTCCGCCGCGTCCGAGACGATCTCGTACCGGTACGTGAACGAGCGCAGCGCGGTGTCGTAGGCGAGCGCTCCCTCGGGGGTGAACCGGTGCTGCGCCAGGCCGTGGTCGTCCGCCTCGGCCAGCAGCGCGGCCCTGGCCCGGTCCGTCAGGCCGTGCCACGTGCCGCGCACGATCACCCGGTAGGTGTGCTTCGTCGTCATCGCCGTTCCCCTCGTCCCGGTCGCCGGTCCGCCGTCCTTCGCCGTACCGATGCGCTTGCAACGGTACGTCATGCGGCGGCGCGGCACCCGCCCGCCCCCCTGCCCGCGTCCTGTTGAAGACCGGGCGCCGGTGAGGTGAGATGGCGGCATGCGCCGCATCGTGCTCCTCGACGCCCCCTCCAACCTCGGCCTGCGCCCGCCCGCGCCCGGCACCGTACCCGGCTGCTACAAGCTGGCGGGCGCGCTGCGCGAACAGGGCCTGCTGCGGCGGCTCGGCGCCCTGGAGGGCGGGGTCGTGACGCCGCCGCGCTACGACCTGGGCGGCTGGCGGGAGGGCGACGGCGACTTCAACGCCGCCGCCATCGCGGACTACACCCGCCGCCTCGCCGGCCGCGTGGAGGCGCACGTGCGGGCGGGGGAGTTCCCGGTCCTGCTGGGCGGCGACTGCTCCATCCTGCTCGGCGCCGTACTGGGCCTGCGCCGTACCGGCCGATACGGCGTCGCCTACCTCGACGGGCACGGCGACTTCCGGCACCCGGGCAACACCGACCGCACCGGCCCGCTGGGCGCCGCCGCCGGCGAGGGCGCCGCCCAGATCACCGGCCGCGGCCAGGCCGACCTCACCGGCATCGACGGCCTGGCACCGTACGTGCGCGACACCGACCTGCACATCCTCGGCATCCGCGACGACGACGAGGACCGGCCCGAACTGGCCTCGCTCGGCATAGGCAACCGCACGGCAGGCGAGATCCGGGAACAGGGCCCGGACGCCGTTGCCCGCAAGGTCCTGCGCGACCTCCAGAGCACGGCACCGGACGGCTTCTGGATCCACCTGGACGCGGACGTGCTCGACCCGTCCGTGCTGCCCGCCGTCGACAGCCCCGACCCCGGCGGCCTGCGCACCGGGGAACTGTACGAACTGCTCGCCCCGTTGGCGGCCTCCCCGCGCTGCGCGGGCCTCGACCTCACCATCTACGACCCGGACCTCGATCCCGAAGGTACCGGCGCGAAGCTGCTGGCCGACCTTCTCGAAAGCGTTCTTGTGGGGCTTTGACCACACCTGGCCACAAGTGGCCCTGTTCAGGCGCGCGCCGACAGGGTTCCATGGTCAACAGGCGGCCGCCGCACCCGAGGCGGCCCGGTACAACCATGCGAGGCAGCCGTGGCCACGAGTGTGCGACGCACGACCCTGACCCTTCCCGCGGCGCCCGTCGGGCCGGTCAATCCGCTGCCCGCCGTGCGCGCCCCGCGCGACGTCCACCGTGTCACGCTGCCCGAAGGCACGGACCTGCCGCCCGACATGGCCCGCCAGTTCGCGTACGAGCCGCTGGACTCCCTGCTGCCCGTGGGCCTCCGCGACGGCTACGGACGCGCGCGTTCCGCAACGGCCCTCGATGCCCTCGTCATCGAGAACGACCGGCTGCGCGCCACCGTCCTGCCCGGCCTCGGCGGCCGGGTGTACTCGCTCCACCACAAGCCCACCGACCGCGAGCTGCTGTACCGCAACCCCGTCCTCCAGCCCGCCAACTTCGCGCTCAACGGCGCCTGGTTCTCCGGCGGCATCGAGTGGAACACCGGTGCCACCGGACACACCACCCTCTCCTGCGCCCCGGTGCACGCCGCGACCGTACCGGCGCCCGACGGCGGCGAGATGCTGCGCCTGTGGGAGTGGGAACGACTGCGGGACCTCCCCTTCCAGGTGGACCTGTGGCTCCCGGAAGGCTCCGACTTCCTCTACGCCGGCGTCCGCGTCCGCAACCCCCACCTGAACGCGGCCCCCGCCTACTGGTGGACCAACATCGCCGTGCCCGAGGACGAGCACACCCGCGTCCTCGCGCCCGCCGACGCGGCCTGGCACTTCGGGTACGAGCACACGCTGCGCCGTGTCCCCGTCCCCGAATCCGAGGGCGCCGACCGTACGTACCCGCTGCGCAGCGAGTTCCCCGCCGACCACTTCTACGACATCCCGGACGGCGAACGCCGCTGGATCGCCTCGCTCGACGCCACGGGCCACGGCCTCGTGCACACCTCCACCGACACGCTGCGCGGCCGCAAGCTGTTCCTGTGGGGCGCGGGCCGCGCGGGCCGCCGCTGGCAGCAGTGGCTCACCGAGCCCGGCAGCGGCGGTTACGCGGAGATCCAGGCGGGCCTGGCCCGTACCCAGCTGGAGCACGTACGGCTCGAAGGCGGCGCGGAGTTCGCCTGGCTGGAGGCGTACGGGCCGCTCGCCGCCGACCCCGTGGCGGTGCACGGCGCGGACTGGCCGGCGGCCCTTCGCGAGGTCGGCGACCGGCTCGAAGCGCGGCTGCCGCACGAGCGGATCGACGCGGCCTACGAGGCCTGGCGGCCGTACGCCGACCTCGAACCCAAGGAGACGCTGGCCACCGGCTCCGGCTGGGGCGCCCTGGAATGCGCCCGCACCGGCCACGACCTGCCCGGCACCCCCTTCGCCGCATCCACCATCGGCCCCGAGCAGCAGCCCTGGCTGGCGCTGCTGCACACCGGCGACTTCCCGCGCGGCGGCGGCGTGCCGGTCGCCCCGCTGGTCGCCGCGCCGTGGCGCGACCTGCTGGAGTCCGCGCCGCCCGGCCCGGCCACCGACTACCACCTGGGCATCGCCCAGTGGCACGCGGGCGACCGCGCCCAGGCCGTCCGCAGCTGGGAACGCGCCCTGGCCCACGGCACCGACTGCCGTCCCCTGTACTGCCTCGCCGTCGCCGAGGAAACCGCGGGCGAAACGGCACGCGCGGCCCAGCGCTTCGCGGAGGCGCTCGCCTGCGCTTCGCACGGCGAAGAGGACGGCGGGGCGGCCGGTGCCCTCCTGCCGGCCCTGGTACGCGAAGCCGTCCCCGCCCTGCTCGCCGCGGGCCGCGCCGACGAAGCCGCCGCCGCCCTCGACCGCCTGCCCCAGGACACCCGCGCCGACGGCCGCTTCGCCCTCCTGGCGGCCCGAGTGGCCCTCGCCAGGGGCGACGCCGCCGCCGCCCGCGCCCTCTTCGACCGCGGCTTCGAGGTCCCCGACCTCCGAGAGGGCGACGAGATCCTCGGCGACACCTGGTCCGCCGTCGCCGAACGCCTCACGGCGGGCCCTGGCCCCGTCACCGAAGCCGTCCGCGCCGAGGCCCGCAGGCGGCATCCGCTGCCGGAGCACTACGACTTCCGGATGCGGGCGGTGTGAGGCGGCCCGTACACCCCGCCGCAACCCGTCTGCCTGCGCCGATCGGGTGCCTCGCGGAATGATCCGGTGCGGTCGCTCGTTGGAACGCGCATGAAGGCAGTTATCGCGAACAGCTACGGCGACCCCGGCCAACTCCACTACACCGACCGGCCCGACCCCAAGGTCGCGCCGGACTCGGTGCTGGTGCGGGTCAAGGCGGCCGGGGTCAACCCCGTCGACTGGAAGGTGCTGGCGGGCTACCTGGACCCGATCATGGACGTGCACTTCCCGCTGATCCCCGGCTGGGACGTGGCGGGGGTGGTCGAGGCGCGCGGCGAGGACGCGACCGAGTTCGCGGTCGGCGACGAGGTGATCGGGTACGTACGCAAGGACGCGGTGCAGCAGGGCACGTTCGCCGAACTGGTCGCCGCACCCGTGCGGACCCTGGCGCGCAAGCCGGCCGCGCTCGACTGGCAGCAGGCCGCCGGGCTGCCGCTCGCCGGGCTCACCGCCTACCAGGCGCTCGACCGGGTCGGCGTCACCGCGGGCGAGACCGTCCTGGTGCACGCCGCGGCGGGCGGCGTCGGCTCGCTCGGTGTGCAGATCGCGGTGGCCCGCGGCGCCCGCGTCATCGGTACGGCCAGCGAGCGCAACCACGACTTCCTGCGTTCTCTCGGCGCCGAGCCGGTGACGTACGGCGACGGCCTGGCCGAGCGGGTGCGGGAGCTGGCGCCCGACGGGATCGACGCGGCCCTGGACTTCGTCGGCGACGGCGCCGTCGACGTCTCGCAGGAGCTGCTGCGGGACACCTCCCGGGTCGCCTCCATCGTCGAAGGCGATGTGCGCAAGAAGGGCGGGCACCTGGTGTGGGTGCGGCCGGACAGTGCCGGTCTGTCCGCGCTGGCGGACCTCGCCGACGCCGGGAAGCTCACCGTGCACGTCGACACGGCGCTGCCGCTGTCCGAGGCGGCGGAGGCGTTCCGCCGCAGCCAGGAGGGCCGCACGCGCGGGAAGATCGTGCTGGAGGTCTCCTGACGGGTGGGCGGCGCCGGCCGTCAGGCGCCGCCCGGCCAGGCGGGGGAGCGGCCGAGGAGGGACAGCACCCGGTCCAGGGCGGGCGCGGTGCCGGGTGCGGCCCGTACGGGACCGAAGGCGGCGTCCGGCCCCTCGCGCACCTCGCCGCCGGGTACCGCGCGGGCGATGTCCAGGGCGATCGCCAGGATCTCCGGGGCGAAGGCAACGCTCGTCCCGAGGGCCCTGGCCACGTCCCAGGCGTGCACGACGTTGTCCACGAAATGGAAGCCGATGCCCCGCTGGGCCCGGACCGTGACGTCCGGTCCCAGCTCGGGCAGCGCGAACCGGCGCTCAGATATGCCGGGTTCGGCGAACGCGGCGAGCACCTCGCGCGCCGACGCCGCGAACTGCTCGCCGGGCGCGCCGCCCGCCGGCCGCGGCGCGAAGTCGGCGGCCGAGACGGCCTGGCCGCGCGCGGCGGCCGCGAAACCGTGGTTCTGGCCCGTCATGTGGGCTGTCAGCTGCCCGAGGTTCCACGCGGCGCACGGGGTGGGCAGCCCGGCGTGCTCCGCGCGTACCCGTCCCACGATCTCGGTGACGGTGGCCATGACGGCCCGGTGCTGCGGGCGTATGTCGCCGGACATCAGGCCGCTTTCCGGTCGACGTACTCGAAGACCGAGCCGTCGGGGTGGCGGGCGACGAGGTTGCGGCCGATCGACGTCGGCAGCGGGCCCGCGATGATCTGCGCGCCGACCGCCGTCAGATCGGCCACCGCGTCGTCCACGTCCTTGACGGCGAGGGTGGCGGTGATCTTGCTGAGCACCGACAGCTGCGCCTCCGGGCCGCTCATCAGGAAGAAGCAGCCGACGGCCGCGACCGAGACGCCGCCGTGCCGGAAGCGCACCGCCTCCGAGCCGGTCAG
Organism: Streptomyces sp. NPDC017529; assembly: GCF_044329785.1. Classification (NCBI taxonomy): domain Bacteria; kingdom Bacillati; phylum Actinomycetota; class Actinomycetes; order Kitasatosporales; family Streptomycetaceae; genus Streptomyces; species Streptomyces sp. NPDC017529. The sequence continues at coordinate 780,415 of NZ_JBIRJY010000001.1, read as the reverse complement.
CCGTTCGTACACGCCGATCGCGGCGTCGAGGTCGGTCACGCACACCCGCAAGGAGGTCCCCAGAATGTCCATGGGAACGAGCGTAGTTGGGGTGCCTCCGCGACGCGATCAGTTGGGGAATTACGTCACCGGGCGGCGTCAACCGGTCATCGCGAGGCCGTCGGCGGCGGCGCCGCGCGACAGGACGGTCTCGCGGATCGCGTCGCGGGCCCGCGCGTGCGCGCTGCCGCGCGGCGCGTCCGGGCGCAGCGGGACGACGCGGAACGCGTTGCCGACGTCGGTGAGCTGGGGGACGAACTCCGCCTTGGCCACGGTCCAGCGCCTGCCCGCAGCGCCGGGCGGCGCGAAGGTGAAGCGGGCCATCGAACTCTGGTTGCCGCGGGAGTCCACCGCGCCCTGCGGGTTGTACATGTAGCCGGCGAGCTGGTCGCCCATGCCGTACACCACCCACGTGCCGTTGACCTTCTCGTACGCCTGCGGCACGTGGGCGTGGGTGCCGAGGATCAGGTCGATGTCGGGGCGGCCGCCGGTCCGGGCGGCGGTGAGGGCGCGGGAGAGGGTGCGCTGCTGCTCGTCGGGTTCCTGCTGCCATTCGGTGCCCCAGTGGAGGCTGACCACGACGACGTCGGCCCCCGCGCGGCGGGCGGCCCGCGCGTCGGCGAGGATCCTGTCCCGGTCGATGAGGCCGACCGCCCAGGGCTGCCCTTCGGGCAGGGCGATGCCGTTGGTGCCGTAGGTGTAGGCGAGTTGTGCGACCGTCGCGCGGCCGGCCTTGAGGAGGGCGGGGCGGGCGGCCTCGGAGGCGGAGCGGGCGGAGCCGGCGTGCCGCACGCCGGCCGCGTCCAGGGCGTCGAGGGTGCGGCGCACCCCGGCTGCTCCGGCGTCCAGGGTGTGGTTGGAGGCGGTGGAGCAGGAGTCGTAGCCGGTGGCCTTGAGGGCGGCGGCGACCTGCGGCGGCGACATGAAGGCGGGGTAGCCGGTGAAGGGGCCGCCGTCCTCGCCGTACACCGTCTCCATGTGGCAGATCGCCAGGTCGGCGTCGGTGACCAGGGGACGGACCCCGGCGAGCATGGGGCCGAAGTCGTGGCCGCTGCCGTGCGCGTCCTTGCGGGCCTGCTCGATGATCTCGGTGTGCGGGAGCACGTCGCCGGTGGCCAGGAGGGTGAAGCCGCCGGGAACGGCGGCCTTGGCGGGGGGCCGGGAAGCGGCGCCGGCGCCGGGCCGTCCCGCGGCGGGCTGCTGGGGGCCGCAGCCCGCCGCCAGGAGCGTCACCGCCGCCAGGGCGGCCAGGACGGCCGGTCCGTGCGTTCGTGTCACGAACCCTTCATACAGCGATATAGGGGGTGATACGGAAATATGCGGGCGTTCGGGTCAGACCCGGCAGAGGATCTCGCCGTGCAGGATGCCGAACCAGGCGTCCTCCCGCGCGCCCCACTCCCGCCACGCGTCCGCGATCCGCGCCAGCTCGCCCGTGGTGGCGTGGCCGCCGTCGACCGCCAGCCCGGCGTACGCGGAGGCGACGGTCCGGTCCGCCCAGAGCCCGCTCCACCAGGCGCGCTCCCCGGGCGTCGCGTAGCACCACGCGGTGGCGGACGAGGTGATCGCGGAGTCGGCGAAGCCGGCCTGGCGGGCCCAGGCGCGCAGCCGCCGGCCCGCGTCCGGCTCGCCGCCGTTGGCGCGGGCCACCCGGCGGTACAGATCCAGCCAGCCGTCCATGCCGTCGACCGCCGGGTACCAGGTCATGGCCGCGTAGTCCGCGTCGCGGACGGCGACGATCCCGCCCGGCGCGGTGACGCGCCGCATCTCGCGCAGCGCCCGGACCGGGTCGCCCACGTGCTGGAGCACTTGGTGGGCGTGGACGACGGAGAAGGAGGCGTCGGGGAAGTCCAGTGCGTGGACGTCACCGGTCACGAAGCGGACGTTGTCCAGGCCGCGCCCCGCGGCGGTGGCCCGCGCCTGCTCCAGTACGTCCGGGGCGTGCTCCAGCCCGGTCACCCGCCCGTCCGGCACCAGCGCGGCCAGGTCGGCCGTGATGGTGCCGGGGCCGCAGCCGACGTCCAGGACCTCCATGTCCGGTTCGAGCGCGTCCAGCAGGTACGCCGCCGAGTTGGCGGCGGTGCGCCAGGTGTGCGAGCGCAGGACGGACTCGTGGTGGCCATGGGTGTAGACGGCGGACTCGTGCGGCATGGCGGACGGCTCCTTCGCGCTCCCGGTCGGTGGTGGGGAAACCGTACGCCGGGTGATCGTATCCTGAGAATGCCGTCTCGTTATTCGGGCAGAAGGCGGTAGACCGTCAGCGCCTCGTTCTCCTTGCAGATCGTCAACTCGCGCGGCGCCGGCGCCACTTCGCCGTCGTACGCGAGCACGCTGCCCTCCGCCAGGCCGCCGATCCGCACCGACCGCACCCGGGACTCGCTCAGGACGGGGGAGTGCCGCAGCGCACCCGTCAGGGCCGCGGTCAGCAGCCGCGTACGGGCCAGCCGCCCGCCGTGCACCACGCGTACGTCGAGCACGCCGTCCGCCAGGTCGTGCCGGCGCACCGGCGCCAGGCCGAGCCCGCGGTACGCGCAGTTGCCCGCGAACAGCAGCCACAGCTCCCGGCGCTTCCCGTTGACCTCCAGCGTCACCGGGTCGGCCGTGCGCAGCACCTTCCAGGCGGCCAGCACCCCGGCGGGCCAGGCGCCGATCCGGCCCGCCCACTCCTCCCGTACGCGCACCAGTTCCGGGTACGCGCCGACGGAGAACGTGTTCAGGAAGTAGCTCGGCTCGCCGCCCGGCGTGGTGCGGAACCCGGCCAGGTCCACCGCGACCGCCTCCCCGGTCTCCACCGCGCGCGCGGCGTCCCCGAGCGTCTCGACGCCCAGGTCGTACGCGAAGTGGTTGCGGGTGCCGCCCGGGAGCACCGCCAGCGGCAGGCCGTGCCGTGCCGCGACCACCGCCGCGGCGTTGACCGTGCCGTCGCCGCCCAGTACGCCCAGCGCACCACCGGCCTGCTTGGCCTGCTCCGCGGCCTCCTCCAGCGCCTTGTCGATCGGCGGGGACTCCGGGTCGCCGCACAGCACGACCTCGGCCTTCGGCAGGACGTTGCGCACCTCCTGCACCCGGTCGGGGCGCGACCCCGTGCGCTGCCCGGACGCGTGGTTGGCCACCACGAACAGCCCCCGGCCGCCGGGCAGCGAGGGCGCGTCGGCCGCGGGCCGCGCCGGGGGCGCCAGCTGCGCCCTGGTCGGCGCGAGGCCGCGTACCGCGAGGGCCGCGCCCACGCCGAGCGCGGCCCCCGCCAGTACGTCACCGGGGTAGTGGACGCCGGTGTAGACGCGGGAGAACGCCACCGAGGCGGCGACCGGGGCCAGCGCCAGGCCCCACCACTTGTTCTCGAAGGCGACGCCGGTGGCGAAGGCCGCGGCGGAGGCGGCGTGGCCGGAGGGGAAGGACGTGGTGAACGGCTGGCGGCTCAGCTGCCGTATGACCGGCACGGCGTCCAGCAGCGGCCGGTCGCGCCGTACGGAGCGCTTGCCCAGAGTGTTCACCGTCGCCGACGCCGCCGCCAGCGACGCCACCCCGCGCAGCGCGGCCCGCCGCACGGGCCGCCCGCCGAGGGCGGCCGCGCCCGCCGCGATCCCCATCCACAGGAGTCCGTGGTCGGCGGTGCGGGTCAGCCGTGGCAGCACGCGCTGCGCGCCCGGCCAGTGCCGTGACGCGATGCTGTCGAAAATCTCGCGGTCCCAGGTGCTCAGCAGCTTTCGCATGCGCCACCTGTACCCCAAAGGGCGGGGCGCAGACAGCAGCCCCACCGTGCCCGGCGTCGTCCGCCTCATCCGCAACTGGCTCCTATCGTAATAAACCGGACGGTCGGGCCCGGCTGATGTCCGCGAGCGCCGAGTCCGGGTCCTGGGCCCTGGCCAGGTCGCCGATGCTGACCACCCCCACCGGCGTCCCGTTCTCGACCACCGGCAGCCGCCGGACCGCGTTCGTGCGCATCAGCGTCACCGCCGCGCTGATGTGCTCGTCCGGGCCGACGCAGACGGGCTCCGGCGTGCACACCGAGCGGCAGGACACGGCGAGCGGATCGACGCCGTCGGCCACCGCGCGCAGGGTGATGTCGCGGTCGGTGACCACGCCCAGCAGGACGCCGTCCTCCGCCACCAGGACGTCGCCGATGTCCTGCGCGCGCATCAGCTGCGCCGCCTCGACGAGCGAGGCATCCGGCAGGACCGCCGCAACGGCCGGGGTCATGACGTCCCTTACCAACTGTGCCATTGCTGTTCGCCTTCTCTCGTTGGGGCCGGTGGTGGGCGCTGCGGTGACGGCCGGGCGGCCCGGGGCACACGAGCGCCCCGGGCCCGTCAGCCCGGGGCGTCGTCCAGGAGCGCGCTGACCACATCCGGCACGTCGCGGAACAGCTCGTCCGGCGGCAGCGCCCGTAACGCCTGCACCAGCTGGTCCGGTGCCCGCCGCGCCAGCAGCTCGCGCACCAGCGCCCGCCGCTTCGCGGGGAACCGCTCGCGCTCCAGGTGCCGCGCCAGTTCGAAACGCAGCAGCTCCCTCGTGTCCCAGCGGCCGGGGTACGGCCGCGCCGGGCGGCCCGGGGAGCCCGGGGCGCCGGAACGGCCCGCGGAGCCGGGGCCCGGCCTGGTGGTGAGTGGGGTGAGGAATGCGGGTTCCATGTCTCCCTCCGGGGGCTTGCTCCGGGACTTCCGCCGGACGTGTCCGGGTGGTTGTGCCGCGGCGGGTACCCGAAGGGACGCACCCGACACGGAGGGAGAGATCCTGATGCCGACCCACGACACGTCCTCGGACCCCGCGCGGTCCGTGGAGACGAAGGACACCACCCCGGGCGTCCCGCCCGCACGGCTGGACGAACAGCAGCTGCTGCGCGAGCTGGAAACCATCCACCGCACCCGCCACGACACCCTGCTGCACGGTTCGCCCGACGCGCTCGCCACACACAACGCGCGCATGGCGGAACTGGAAGGCGAGTACCTGCGCCGTCATCCCCGGCGCCGGGTGGCCCCCGGACGTACCCGCTCGGGCGCCCGGGCCCGCACCGGATGAGCGGCCCGCACACTCTCGTCACATCGGATGTTTGACGCCGCGCGGAGCAGGTACCCGGTCCCCAGGCCGAGCGGCCACGGAGGAAAGCACGGGGAACGGGCACCGGAAAAGGGGTAAGTGGGCAGGGCGTTCGGGCGCGGGATGTGGGGTCCCGCGCCCGAACTGCTGCGTGGGGGCTTGTCGTTTTCTTGTGCGGCCCGGGACCTGCCAAAGGTGAGCGCACTTCAGTGGCGGTGCCGTGCTGAGTCACCGGAGGCGAGGCCCGGGCCGCCTGATTGCGGGAAATAGGGGCTTGGGGGCCGATCCCCGTTCCTTGTGGCATGTGCAGTCTCATTGCTATGGTCCAGACCTGCTCTGTTCAGCGCAACTCTCCCGCATGCCCGCGGAGTTACGAGTCCCGCGCCCGGAACGCCCGTCTCGCGTACGCGGCCTGTTACCGGCCCGGATCGGAGAAATGTGTCACCTGCCGCCCTTCGTGCTGCGAAATGCGGCCGCAACGCTGTCGTGCTCGCATTCGTCGTCGCGGCGGCTCTTCTCTCCTCCGCCTGCTCCGCTACGTCACCACCGGACGGTGGGAGCGGGGCCTCCGCGAAGCCGAAGATCGAGGTCCGTAACGCCTTCGCGCGAATGCAAGCACGTCTTTACGAAGGCTGCGGTCAATCGAAGGAGTATTGCGCGAGCTATCTCGACAGCTCCGTGGAAAACCTGGACTTCCTGCTGCGGGCGATGAACGAGGATCCTAAAGGTGCTGATCACTTCGCCGCACCAGTGAAGTGGATCAAGGAGATGCAGGAGAAGGTCCCTGACCACTCCGGCGGGGCCATCGTGAAGCACGAGGCGGAAATCGTGCAGACCATGAAGCGCGTCAACGAGTGGATGCAAGGGCATCCGGAGGACTACAGATGAAGAAGCTCGTACGGGCCACGGCCAGACCTGCCGGCGTTGCCGCCCTGCCGGTCGCACTGGGGCTGGTATGAGGCTGCTGGGCGAGCAGGGGAACTGCCCGGCGCCGGCGCGCCAGTTACAGGCGCGCGCCCCGGGGTACCCGCCGCGCCATGACCGACAAGACCACTGAGAACACCACCATCGGCGGACTCGCGGAACCGGTCGTGCGGGCGGTACGGGAAGAGATCCACCATGAGGCGGGCCTGATCCGCGAGGAACTGCGCAACGAGCTGCGTGAGCAGACGCGGCAGCGCAGCCTGCGGATGTACGGCGGTGCCGCGGTCGCCGCGCTGTACGGCGGCGGCACGTTCACCGTCTTCCTGGTGCTGGCCGCCGGCCTCGCCGTGCCCGCCTGGGTGGCGGCCCTGGTCGTCACCGTGATGCTCGGCGCCCTGGCCGTGGTCCTGAAGAACGCCGCGGGCCGCCGCCCGCGCCGCCACCACGACCACCACGACCTCCTCGGCTTCCACGGCCGCCCGGAGCGCCCGCGCCGGCCGGTCGGGCAGCGGTAGCGGCGGCGGCCCGGACCGCCGCCGCCACCGCGGGCCTCACACGCGGTCGGCGGCGATCAGCAGGTACTGGAAGCTGCCGTTGCGGTACGCCGTCAGAAAGGTTTCCTCAATGCCCGTGACCAGGTGGTCGGCCTGCCGCCGCAATTCCCAGTAGGGCAGCGCGGCCTCCGTCAGGTCCTGGACGTGCACGGGGACGAGCCGGTGGCGGGCCATGGCGCGGAAGTACGCCGAGCGGGGATGGATGTCGCAGATGTAGTGGGCGTTGATGAGGGACACCTCGCGGGAGGCCCGCCCGTAGGCGTCGTTGTAGCAGCCGGTGATCACCACATAGCGCCCGCCGCGCCGCAGCAGCCGCGCGTGCTCGGCGAACAGCAGGTCCAGCTCGACGTACATGGTCGACTCGTTGTTCCAGGACGCCGCGTACGCGCCGGAGGCGAAGCCGGTGTCGAGCATGTTGCGGTGGTGGTAGCGCACCTTGTCGTCGATGCCGCGCTTGCGGGCCTGCTCGTTGGCGAAGTCGGCCTGCTTGGCGGAGATGGTGGCCCCGTCGGCGTGACAGCCGTGGCGCAGGTGCGCGACCACGCTGCCGCCGCCGCGCCCGCACCCGGCGTCGAAGACGCGGTCGGCGGGGGAGAGGACACCGAGGTGGGAGGCGAGCAGCTCGGCCTGGGCGTGCTCCAGCCGGTGCAGTTCGCCGGTGACCCGTTCGCGGCGCCGCACGGGGTCCCGCTCGTCCAGCACCGACCGGTCGGCGTCCCCGATGCCGTAGTGGTGGTGGTAGAGGTCGTCGATCTTTCCGAGTTCGAGGTTGACCGGGTTCTCCTCGGCGTTCCAGTAGTCCGCGACGCGGGACTGGTACGTGGACTGGGTCGGCACCTCAGAGCGTGCGGTGCCGATGTGCGCGGTGGTCAACGGTGGCTCCTTGCTGTGCTGCGCTGGTTCGGTCTACCAGTAGTTGGGCAGGTGGTAGCGGTCGGAGTTGGTGGCGTGCCACTCGTGGTTGCCGGCCACCCAGTCGGACAGGCTCCGGGTGTACCGCTCCACGAGGGGCGAGGCGGCGGCCAGCACGGCCGACTCCGTCTCGTACGCCTCCATGACCTGGTTGTGGATCTCGACGCTCTTCAGGTAGGCGGCCTTCAGGCCGCGCCCGTCGTTGGCGGCGACCACTTGCGGCAGGTTCAGGTGGTCGGGGTCGCTCGCCAGTTCCTTGGTGAAGGAGTACAGGTCGTTGACGATGGTGGTGGCGTTGCAGGCCAGCGCGGTGATCCGCTGGATCTCGGGGCGGGCGTAGACCGCCTCGGGCAGTTCGTAGCCGTCCACGGCGTCGACGACGGACAGGCAGGGGCGGAAGTTGTTGAACTGCCGCATCACCAGGTACTCACCGACCTTCGGCACGTGCCGCGTCTGCGCCCAGGACGCCTCGGCGAGATAGCCGAGGTGCAGCCGGGCCATGTCGTGGACGAACCGGTTGGCCTGGCTGGGGGTGGCGAGAGCCGCGTAGTCCTGCATCGCCCAGTAGTACGCGCGCAGCGGCCCGTCGGCCTGTACGCCGCTGCGCCACTCCTCCTCCGTCTCCGGGGTGCCGTGGAACGGGTCGAGGGCCGACTGGGCCATGATCAGGCGGCCGCCCAGGCCGCGGCGCGCGCCGCCCCTGCCCTCGTCCTCCTCGCAGTAGCAGCTGTCGACGATGTTCTCGGCCAGCAGGAACTCGCCGGCGACGGTGAGGCGGTCGAGGTCGGCGGCCGCCGGGTGCTGCAGGACGACGGCCCGGCCGAACCGGAACTCCGCGAAGTCACCGGACCACGCCGCGGGGAACAGGTCCAGCCGGCGGGCCCAGTCCTCCAGTCTGCGGTCGACCTCCGCGGCCTTCTCCGGGTCGGCGGGGGCGGCGGGCCGGTACCGCAGCCCGGGGACGGTGCCGCCGCGCCGGGTCGGCCGGGCGCGGACGAGGCTCGGCGGACCGGGCAGCGAGAAGGCGGTGGGCCGGAGGGCGGGTTCCTCGGCGGGGCCGGCGACACGGTCCGGTACGGACACGGATTCCTCCCGGGGGGCGCGAACAGGAGTGACGCGTACGGCCGTTGATGCATGAGGTGACCGTGCGCGGCAACAAGCCAAACAGGCGGGAGTGCACGCCGGTACGGCGTGAAGGGGGGCGCCTTCGCGTTCGGGATGCACAAACCCCGTGACGAAGCAGGACGGCGCACGGCCGTGCCGTCGCGCGCCGGGTGACGGCGCGTCACAGCACCCGGTATGTGGTCGCCTCCTCGTGGCGGAATTCGAGGCCGTGGCCCGGGAGGTGCTTGGCGCCGGGCCGGATGGTGCCGCCCGAAGGGTCGAGTCCGCCGTCGAAGAGCATGGACTCGATGCGCACGTGGTCATGGAACCACTCGATGTGCCGCAGGTTCGGCACGCAGGCGGCCGGGTGGGCGTGGACGTGCGGCGCGCAGTGGGCGGAGACCTCCAGGCCGTGCGCCTCGGCGAGGGCCGCGGCGCGCAGCCAGACGGTCAGGCCGCCGCACCGGGTGGCGTCGACCTGGAGGCAGTCCACGACCGGCGCCATCCGCGCGAAGTACGGCAGGTCGTACCCGTACTCGCCGGCCGCCACGTCGCAGACCACCAGGTCGCGGACGACCGCCAGACCCGCGAGGTCGTCGGAGGACACCGGCTCCTCGAACCAGCCCACGCCCTGGTCGGCCAGCACCTGCCCGACCCGTACGGCCTGCTTGCGGGTGTAGGCGCCGTTGGCGTCCACGTACAGTTCGGCGCGCGGACCGATGGCGCGGCGGGCGTTGCGTACGCGGGACAGGTCGCGTTCGACGGCCCGGCCCCACTCCTCGCCGATCTTGATCTTGACCCGGCCGATGCCCTGTCCGTGCACCCACCCGTTCAACTGCGTGGCCAGGTGGGTGTCGTGGTAGGTGGTGAACCCCCCGGACCCGTACACCGGCACCGCGCTGCGCACGGCGCCGATCAGATGCATCAGCGGCAGCCCCAGCAGCCGCGCCTTGAGGTCCCACAGGGCGATGTCCACCGCGGACAGCGCGCAGGCGACCATGCCGGGGCGCCCCGCGTTGCGCACCGTCCGGCTCATGGCCTCGTACGCGCCCTGGACGTCCAGCGCGCTACGGCCGAGGACCGGCCGGGTGAGCAGGTCGCGCACCACCGAGCCCGCGTCCGCGGCGGCGTAGGTCCAGCCCAGGCCGGTGGTCGTACCCGATCTGGCCTCGACGACGATGAGGGTGGTGGTGTCCCAGGCGAGCGTGCCGTCGGCTTCGGGGGCATCGGTGGGGACGGTGTAGGCGGTGACGTCCAGCCGCTCGACGTTCATGTGGTGGGTGGCTCCTCTGCGGTCTCGGCGCGGTCCGCCCGTGGGTGCCGGTGCCGGTGTGACCCGGTGGGCGCCGGTTCGTGACCGGCAGTCAGCGGCCGTGCCGGACGGGTTACCGGCCACGCGGACCGGAAACCTGTCGGCCGGGCGGCCGATTCGTCCCGCGGGGCGTTTACCGGCACCGGTGACGGGCACGCGACCCGTGTGCTTCGGACCGGAGGCACGCCCGTGGGAGCGGACCTGCTCTCCGAGTGTGCACCCCGGCTGCGCTCCCACAGGGGACACCCCCGTCCACCGATCAGGGAGCCGAGACCATGCCCTCTGTACTTACCGAGCACCGACCGGGCACCCAGAACAAGCACCCGCACGACGATGCCCCCGATACCAGCGCGGACTTCCGCAGGCTGGCGGCGCTTCCCGAGGGGCCGGAGCGCGACGCGCTGCGCCAGAGCATCGTCTGCGCCTGGATCCCGATGGCCGAACGCCTCGCGCGGCAGTTCCGCAACCGCGGCGAGACCACCGAGGACCTGACCCAGGTCGCCGCACTCGGCCTGGTCAAGGCCGTCGACCGCTACGACCCGGACCGGGGCAGCGCCTTCGAGAGCTTCGCCGTGCCGACGATCGTCGGCGAGGTCAAGCGGCACTTCCGCGACCACATGTGGGGCCTGCACGTGCCCCGGCGCGTCCAGGAACTGCGCAACCGCGTCCGCGCGGCCACCCAGGAACTCACCCACGCGCCCGACGACCACCGCCCCGCCGCCCGGGACATCTCCCGGCACACCGGCATGACGCTGGAAGAGGTGCTGCTCGGCCTGGAGGCGCTGGAGAGTTACTCGACGCTCTCCCTGGACGCCGAACTGCCCGGCGCCGACGACGGGTACGCGCTCGTCGACACCCTCGGCGGCCCGGAGCCCGGATTCGACCTCGTCGTCGACCGCGAGGCGGTCCGCACCAAGTTACGGATGCTGCCCGAGCGCGAGCGGCAGATCCTCTACCTGCGGTTCTTCTGCGACATGACGCAGAGCCGGATCGCCGACCGGCTCGGCATCTCGCAGATGCACGTCTCGCGGCTGATCAACCGCACCTGCACGCGGCTGTGCGCCCAGGCGGGCGGCAGCGAGGCGGCGTGACCGACGGCAGCGCCATCAGGGGTGCAGCGCGCGCCCCAGGTGGCGGGCCATCCGGTCGACGGCGCCCGCCTCCGCCATGCTGAAGGCCCGGCGCCCGCCCGTGCGCAGCAGCGTCAGGACGCCCCGCACGGGACCCGACTCCGTCCGGAGCGGGACGCACAGCAGCGAGGTCACCTCGGCGCGGGCCAGTACCGGCGCGCCCTCGGCGTCGTGCCCGAACGCGCCCAGGTCCTCCGGACGCACCTGGAGGTTGGCGTTGCCCGCGCGGGCCGCCTCGACCACGACAGGGCAGTCACCGGGAGGCTGCGAGGCGAGCGTCGCGGTCAGGGCGTCCGTCCCGTCCGGGGCCGTGGTCTTCTCCGTACCGTCGTCGTACGCGTCGTCGCCGTCGTACGGGGTGCGCTGCCCGGACCCCCCGGCCCCGTACACCGCCACCCGCAGCAGCGGGCCGCCGCTGCCGGCCACCAGGTCGGCTATCACCCAGTCGGCGAACCGGCCGCCCAGGACGCGGGCCGCCCGGTCGAGTACGGAGGCGGGCTCGCGCGGCGACTCCAGGAGCGCCATGGTCATGTCGTCCAGGAGGTCCATCAGCTCGGCGTTGCGCGTCACCTCGGACAGGCCGGGCCGCGGCGTGCCCACCCGCCGGGCGCCGTCCCGGCGGTCCGCTGCGAGCGTGTCGGGGCCGGTGTGGAAGACCGTGAGCACGGACGTGCCCGGCTCGCCCTGGGGGCGCAGCGCCGTCATCGTCGCGCGCAGCGACTCGCCCTCCCGCCGGGCCCCGTCCGGGGGCGGCAGCAGCCGCACCACCAGGCTGCGGTCGCCCTCGTTGCGGGAGACCGCGGCCACCTGGGAGCGGAAGGCGGCCCGCGCCTCGGGGGCGAGCGAGGCGGTGATCGGGCGGCCGGCGGCGTAACCGGCGCGCATGCCGAACAGGCGGGTACCGGCGAAGTTGAGCCGCCGTATCACCGCGTCGGGGCCCAGCAGCGCGACCGCGAACGGCATCCGCTGGAACAGCGCCCGCAGCAGCTGCTGTTCGTCGGCGGCGCGCCGGGCGCCGTTGTCCCGCTCCGCGGGGGCACCCCGTTCGAAGCGCGGCAGGATCACGTCGACGACGTGCTGGAGCTCGAAGAGAGCGGCGTCCAGGACGGACAGCCGCTCCGTGGAAGGCAGGGCGCGGGCGGCGCGCAGCTCTTCGACTCGTCTGCGGAAATCGGTGAGTTCCGCCGCTACGCGTTCGACCTCGGCCATGCCTTCACGCTATCCGGTGTGCCGCGGGACCGGCCCCCCGAGGTGGCAAGCCGACCGGCCGCCGACGCCACAAGCACCGGAACTCGACGTGAAACAGGCGTTTTTGCCCTCGCCCACCGGGCAGCCGAACCGGTATGGGGCCCACGGCAGCCCGTCTACGGGCCCGAAGGGACTGACAGGAATTGGACGCAGCGATGCCCACCCACACCCTCTTCGCGACCGGGGCGCCCGACCTCGCCGAGGGGCCGTCCGCCCGCAGTCTCGCGCACCTCGCCGAACAGGCCGCCCGGTGCACCCCGGACAGTTGCGGCGCCGCCGCGACGGTCGGCACCGGCGGCGACGCCGCCGAAGCACCGGCCGCCGTCACCCACCCGGACCTGTCGGCCCTGGTCAGCGTGCAGTGGGAGTCCGGCGAAGGCCCGATTCCCGCGGCCCTGGACACCGGCCGGGCCACCGGCGCCGACGACCTCCTGCACGAGAGCCGCTGGCCCGAGTACCGGGCCAAGGCGCTGGAGGCCGGGGTACGCTCCAGCGCCACCCTCCCGTACCGCAGGGACGGCATCGCCCTCACCATCACCGTCTACGGCTTCCGGCCCGGCCTGAAGGTCGAGAAGGGCTGTACGGCCACCGACGTGCTCGGTGAGCTGGCCGCGACCGGGCTGGCCCGCGAGCGCCGCTACCGCGAGGTCCTCGTCGAGGTGGACCAGCTCGACACCGCCCTGCGCACCCGGCCGGTCGTCGACCAGGCATGCGGCATCCTCATGTACGTGCTGGGGTGCGACGCGGACACCGCGTTCGACGCGCTGCGCCGGCTGTCGCAGCGCACCAATCGCAAACTGTCGGACCTCGCCGGCGCCCTGGTCCGCACCCGCGGGCACGGGCTGGAGGCGGAGCTGCGGTGCCTCGGCGGGAACCCCCGTCAAGCGCGCCGCGCGGGCGCCCCGCACGACCCGGCGGACCCCGGCCCCGGCACCGCGCCGGGCACCGGCCGGGAGGCGTAGGCACCCCGCGGCCGCGCCCCGGCCCCACGGCCGTCCGGTGCCCCGGCGCGCGCCGGGGCACCCGCTCTCAGCCGACCGGTGACGTGTCGCCCCGCGCCCGGACCGCCGCGATCTGCAAAGGTGGTCGGGGCCCGCACTCATGTGATGGGCCCACGATCGACCTGCCGCGGAGTGTGGAGGTACGGATGCAGCGGACGGCCCTGGATCCGGCCCCGGAGCCGGATCCCCCGGCGGGGCTGCCGGTCCTCCCGGAACTCGCCGCGCACCTGTCCGCCGCCTCGGGCCGCACGGACCCCGAACCGCCCGGCGGCTCCCCGCCGCTGCGCGCCGCCGCCTGCGCCTACTGGGAGCGCCGCGGCCTGGAGACCGGTCCGGACCGCGTGCTCGCCGCGCCGGGCGCGCCCGCCCTGCTCCTGGCGCTGCTCGCCGCGGCCGGCGGCGGGGTCCTGCTGCCCCGCCCCTGCGCCGAGTGGTACGCGCCGGCCGCCCGGCTGCTCGGCCTGGAGGTGCACCCCACTCCCGTACCGGCCGAATCAGGCGGCGTTCCGGACGCGTTCGTGCTGCTGGAGACCGTGCGCCGGGCCCGGCTGGCCGGCGAGGGGCCGCGGGTCCTGCTGCTCTCCGTCGCCGACGACCCCAGCGGCACCTGCCCGCCGCCCGAGCTGGTGCACGAGGTGTGCGAGGCGGCCGCGGCGGACGGCCTGTGGATCATCAGCGACGAGACCGGCCGCGACCTGCTGCACGACCCGCACGACACGGTCGTGCTGAGCCCGGCGGAGATGCTGCCGGACGACGTCGTCGTCCTGGCCGACCTGCGGGCCACCCTCGTACCGGCCTCCTGGCCCGCCGCGCTGGCCCGCTTCCCCGCCACCGGGCGCGGCGCCACGCTGCGCGCCGCGGTACTGGAGCGGCTGGCGGCCCTGCGCACCCCGATGGCCGGCCCGGTCGCCCGCGCCGTCACCCACGCCCTCGGCGAGCCGGCGGCCGTACGCGCCCGCACCGCCGCCGCGGCCCGGCTGCACGGCGTGCTCGCCGGGGCGCTGCACCACACGCTCACCGAGGGCGGCGCCGTCTGCCGCCCGCCGCACGCGGGCAGCCACCTCTACGCGGACTTCGAACCGCTGCGCCCCGCCCTCGCCGCCCGGGGCGTCACCGGTCCCGCGCAGCTGGAAGCCGAGCTGGCGCCCTGGTCGGCCCGCGGCGGCCACCGCTTCGGCGACGATCCGCACGCGCTGCGGGTACGGCTGGGCACCGAGGCGCTGCTCGGCACCGGCACCGCGCACCGGCAGCGCGTCCTGGACGCCGGCGACCCCCTCCGGCTCCCGCACGTCACCGAGGCGCTGAGTTCCCTGTCCGCCACGCTCGCCGCCCTCGCGGTCCCCGGCCCCTCGTAGCCGGCCGGCCACGCCGCGGGCCCGCGCGCCGTCGCGCCGGCCGCCCGCGCCGCGGCCACCGACCCCGCCCGGCACCACCACCGGTCATGCCCACCGAATGGAGCTCCTCGATGACCGAACAGACCGAACGTTCCCTCACCGAGCCTCTCCCGCCCCCAGGACCCCACCCGTACCGGCACCCGCCCGCACCGGTCCGCCCCCTGAACGAGGTCAGGACGTGGCCGCGCGACTTCACCGACCGGCTCACCGCCCCGCTGCCCGGCGTCCGCGCCCTGGCCCGGATCGCCCGCGAAGGCAAACTGCGGCCGTCCGCCGAAGCGCTCCTCGGCATCCCCGACCTCCCCTTCGAACCCGGCCCGATGCCCCAGGCCGGCCCCCGGGACATCGCCGTGACCTGGGCGGGCCACGCCAGCTGGGTCCTGCGCATCGGCGGCCTGACCGTACTCACCGACCCCGTGTGGTCCCGCAAGATCCTGGGCACCCCGGCCCGGGTCACCCCGGTCGGCGTCCGCTGGCAGGACCTGCCGCCGGTCGACGCGGTCGTCGTCAGCCACAACCACTACGACCACCTCGACGCGCCCACCCTGAAACGCCTGCCGCCCGACACCCCGCTCCTGATGCCCGCCGGCCTCGCCCGCTGGGCGCGCCGCCGCCGCTTCACCCACGTCACCGACCTGGACTGGTGGGAGGCGGCCGAACTGCCGGGGCCCGAGGGCCCGGTCCGCTTCGACTTCGTGCCCGCCCACCACTGGAGCAAGCGCACCCTCACCGACACCTGCCGCTCCCTGTGGGGCGGCTGGGTGCTGACCGCCCCGGACGGGCGCCGGGTGTACTTCGCGGGCGACACCGGCTACGGCCACTGGTTCGAGGAGATCGGCGGCCGGTTCCCGGGCATCGACCTGGCGCTGCTGCCGATCGGCGCGTACGACCCGCGCTGGATGCTGCGCCCGGTGCACACCGACCCCGAGGAGGCGGTACGCGCCTGCCAGGACCTCGGCGCCCGCGCGATGGCCCCGATGCACTGGTCCACGTTCCTGCTGTCCGCCGAGGCGCCCTTGGAACCGCTGCGCCGCGTGCGTGCCGCCTGGGAGGCCACCGGCCGCCCGCGCGAGGAACTGTGGGACCTGGCGGTGGGCGCGTCGCGCTTCCTGGACGGCGGGCCGGCGGCAAGCGCGGACGAGGGCTAGGGAAGCGGTCCGCGGCGCAGCCGGCGCCACACCGCGGGGGCCGTGCTGATCACCAGCGTCAGCCCGACCGCCGCGGCCACCCCCTGCCACGGCTCGCTGCACAGCGAACCGCCCAGCAGGCCGATGAGCTGGTACGTCACCGCCCAGGCCAGGCAGGCCGGCAGGTCGCCGCGGGCGAAGGTCCGTACCGGCATCCGCGACAGCAGGCACGCCAGCATCACCGGGATCCGCCCGGCGGGCACCAGCCGGGACAGCACGAGCACCAGCACCCCGTGCTCGCGCAGCTTGGTCTGCGCCCGCGCCAGCCGCTCCGGCGTGGCGCGGTCGCGCAGCCGCTCCAGCCACCGCGTCCCGTTCCTGGAGCGCACACCGCGCCGCCCGAACCAGTACAGGCCCAGGTCCCCGAGGAAGGCGGCGAGCGCGGCGACCCCGAAGACCGCCGGCAGCGCCCACGGCGCGTCCTGGTGGAAGGCCACCACCGCGGCCGAGCTGACCACCGCGCCGGTGGGCACCACCGGCACCAGCGACCCCACCACAACCAGCAGGAACAGCGACGGATAGCCCACCACCTGCTGCGTCTCGGCGGGCACACCGCCCGCCAGGCCGCCGATCACCGCGCGCCCGCCAGCCGTACGGACTCGCCGTGCGCGAGCCGGTGCACCGCCACCCCCGGCGCCAGCAGCCCGGCCTGCCGGGCGAACTCGTCGCCCGGCGAGTGGAACTCGTGCGGGCGCACCGCGTCCAGGCCGATCGGCCAGTACGTCCCGTAGTGCACCGGCACCGCGCTGACCGGCGCGAGCCGGGCCGCCGCCTGGGCCGCCCGCCGCGCGTCGAGGTGCCCGTGCCCGAGGAACGGCCCCCAGCCGCCCACCGGCAGCAGCGCCACGTCGCAGGCGCCGACCTCCTCCGCCATGGTGTCGAAGAGCCCGGTGTCGCCCGCGAAGTACGTCGTCGCCGCGCCGCGCACCACGTAGCCGAGGGCCGGCGCCCGGTGCGGGCCGTACGGCAGCCGGCGCCCGTCGTGCGCCGCGTGCACCGCGCGGACGGTCACCTCGCCGGTGCCGTGCCCGCCCGGGTACGCGGCGCGGACCGTGACCGACTCGCCGGGCCGCAGCTCGGTGACCGGCAGCCCGCGCGCCGCCGCGACCCGCCGCAGCCCCGGCACCGCGGCGAGGGCGCCGTGCGGCACCACCACCCGGGTGCCCGGCGCGAGGCGGGCCAGCGAGGCGGGGTGCAGGTGGTCGGCGTGCAGGTGCGAGACCAGCACGGCGTCGGCCCGGGCCGCGGCCGGCGGCGGGAGCGCGCCCCGGCGCCGCCGCAGATGCGCCAGCCGCCGGGTGAACAGCGGGTCCGTCAGCACCCGCACACCCGAGTCGGCGACCGTCACGGTGGCATGCCCCCACCAGGTGACCTCCACCGCCACGATGACCTCCCGACCGGAAACGACGTACCGCGCGCCGGGCCGTGCGGCCAGGGTTCCGCCGTACGCCCGCCTTCCGATCCTGCCTCATCGCGCGCCGCCGTCGTCCAGCCGGACTGTCAGTGGGCTGTGACACGCTGTATGCGTGACGCCCGGTGCGGGTGTCCGGGCGTGACGGGCGGCGGGAGCGAGGTGAGCGCGGATGCGACGGCCCCGGTGGAGGACGGCGGGCGGCGCCCTCGTGCGGGTGACCGCGGTCTGGGCGGTCTCCTCGCTGACGCTGCTGGTGCTCGCCGCGCTGCTGCCCGACCTCAGCCTCCAGTCCGCCAACGGTGAGAGCATCCCCCGCACCTTCCTCGCCGCCGCGCTCGCCGCCGGCGCCTTCGGCCTGCTCAGCGCCCTGGTGTGGCCGGTGCTGGTGCGGGCCCTGCTCCTGGTGCCGGCCCTCGTCCTCGGGCTGCTGGTCTTCTTCCTGAACGGTTCGCTGCTGCTGGTCGCCCTCGACCTGATCCCCGCCGGGCGCGGCCGGGCCGCCCCGGAGACGGCCGTGATCGTCGCCGCCGTGATGTCCGCCGCCTCCTCCGCCACGTCCACCTTCCTCGCGGTGCGCGACGACGAGGCGTACCGCCGGCGCCTGGTGCGGCTGGCCGGGCGCCGGCACGGGCGCCGCCGTGGCGCCCCCGGCGACCCGGGCCCCGTCGCGCCCGGCACGGTCTTCCTCCAGCTCGACGGCCTGGGGCACGACCTGCTGCGCGAGGCGGCGAGCGGCGAGCAACCCCTGATGGGCACGGTCGCGGGATGGCTCGGCTCGACCCACCGCCTGACCCCGTGGCACACGGACTGGTCCAGCCAGACCGGCGCCAGCCAGCTCGGCATCCTGCACGGCACCAACCACGACCTGCCCGCCTTCCGCTGGTACGAGAAGGAGACCGGCCGGCTGATCGTCAGCAACCGGCCCAGCGGCGCCGCCGAGCTCCAGCGGCGCGCCGTGGCGCGCACCGGCGACGCCGGGCTGCTCGGCTTCGACGGGGCGAGCCGCGGCAACCTCTTCAGCGGCGGCGCCGACCAGCTCGCGCTGGTGATGTCGGTGGCCGCCCGCCGCGGCCGGCACAACCGCTCCCGTGCGGGCTACTTCGCGTACTTCTCCGACCCGGCCAACGCGACCCGCACGGCGGTGTCCTTCGCCGCCGAGGTCCTTCGCGAGGTGGGCCAGTCCCTGCGGTCCCGGCTCCGCGGGGAGAGCCCGCGCGTCAAACGCGGCGGGCTCTACCCCTTCCTCCGCGCCTTCGCGACCGTCGTCGAGCGCGACGTCGTGGTCGCCGCCGTGATCGGCGACCTGCTCGCGGGCCGCACGGCCGTCTACGCCGACCTCGTCGCCTACGACGAGGTGGCGCACCACTCGGGCCCCCGGCACCGCGACACCCACCAGGTGCTGCGCCGTCTGGACCGCGCGGTCGGGCTGATCGCCGACGCCGCGCAGTACGCCCCGCGCCGCTACCGCGTCGTGCTGCTCTCCGACCACGGCCAGAGCCCCGGCGCGACCTTCTTGGACACCTACGGGCTCGGCCTGGAGGACCTGGTGCGGGCCGGCTGCGGCCTGCCCGTCTCCCGGCGCGCCGGGCGGACCGCGAGCGGCGCCGAGGCGCGCGAGGCCGCCCGCGCCGCGCTGCACCGGCCGGAGGGCGCGGACGGGTGCGGCCCGTCCGACCCCGTGGTGCTGGCCTCCGGCAACCTGGGCCTGGTGTCCTTCCCCGACCTGCCGGGCCGGGTCGCCCGCGAGGAGATCGAGCGCCGCCACCCGGCCCTCCTGGCCACCCTCGCCAACCACCCGGGCGTCGGCTTCCTGCTCGTGCGCTCCGCCGCGCACGGCGCCGTGGTGCTCGGCCCCGGCGGCGCCGAGCACCACCTGGACACCGGCCGTGTCGTGGGCCGCGACCCGCTCGCCGGCTTCGGCCCGGGCGCCGCGGACGCCGTACGGCGCACGGACGGCTTCCCGCACGCCGCCGACATCATGGTCAACTCCGCCTGCGCCCCGGACACGGGCGCGGTGCACGCCTTCGAGGAGCAGATCGGCTCGCACGGCGGGCTGGGCGGCGAGCAGAGCCGGCCCTTCCTGCTGTGGCCCGCCGAACTGTCCCCGCCGACCGCCGACGGGACGGCACCGGCCGGCGCGCGGCGGGTCCACGAGATCCTGCGGCGCTGGCTGCGCGAGGTGGACGGACCGCAGATACCCCTCGGCGGCCCGGCGGACGAACTGCGGTCAGGAGGGCCGCAGCCCGAAGTATTTTCACCCGCCGACGGTGCCGGGCGGGACAATACCCGCTGATTTTGTACGACGTTGCAGGTCGAAGACCATGAGCAGTCGCCCGGCGACTCCGGGCCCGCACAGCACGACGAGAGGCTCACCCAAGCCATGCACGACCGGCACACCCGCCGCTTCGGTCTCGGGACCGCAATCTGTCTGGTTACGGGCAACATCATCGGCGGCGGCATCTTCCTGCTGCCCGCCTCGGTGGCGCCCTTCGGCACCGTGAGCCTGGTCGCCTTCGGCGTCCTGACCGTCGGCGCCATCGCGCTGGCCCTGGTCTTCGGGCGGCTGGCCGAGCGGCACCCGGACACCGGCGGCCCGTACGTCTACGCCCGCGAGGCGTTCGGCGACTTCGCCGGCTTCCTGTCGGCCTGGTCGTACTGGACCATGACATGGGTCAGCAACGCGGCCCTCGCGGTCGCCGCCGTCGGCTATGTCCACGTGCTCTTCCCCGGCCACGACTCCAAGGGCATGGACCTGCTGGTGGCGCTGGTCGCGCTCTGGCTCCCGGCGCTCTCCAACTTCGCCGGCACCCGCTACGTCGGCGCGGTCCAGCTGGTCTCCACGGTCCTGAAGTTCGTCCCGCTGCTGTTCATCGCGATCGTCGGCCTGTTCTTCTTCGACCCGGACAAGCTGGGCTCCTTCAACGAGGGCGGCGGCAGCGCCGTCGGCGGCATGTCGGCCGCCGCGGCGATCCTGCTCTACAGCTACGTGGGCGTGGAGTCGGCGGCGATGAGCGCCGGCGAGGTCCGCGACCCCGAGCGCAACGTCGGCCGCGCCACCGTCCTCGGCACGATCGCCGCCGCCGTCGTCTACCTGCTCGGCACGGTCTCGGTCTTCGGCACCGTCGCGCACGACAAGCTGGTGGACTCCAAGGCGCCGTTCTCCGACGCGGTGAACGCCATGTTCGGCGGGCAGTGGGGCGGCACGGTCATCGCGATCGCCGCGGTCGTCTCGATCGTCGGCGCGCTCAACGGCTGGACGCTGATGAGCGCCCAGTCGCCGTACGCCGCCGCCAAGGACGGGCTGTTCCCCGCCGCCTTCCTGAAGAAGCAGCGCGGCGTGCCCACCTTCGGCGTGCTGGCCGCCTCGGTGCTGGCCACGGCCCTGACCGTGATCAACTACCTGATCGGCACGGGCGGCGTCTTCGAGATCCTCGTACTGATCACGACGTTCTCGGCGACCGTGCCCTACCTGCTCGCCGCCGGCGCCCAGATCTACTTCCTGCTCACCGGGGAGCGCGACAAGGTCCGCCCGGCCCGCTTCGCCCGGGACCTGGTGCTCGCCCTGGTCGCCTTCGGCTTCACCTTCTGGCTGGTCGCCGGCGCCGGGTACGCGGCGATCTACCAGGGCGTGCTGTTCCTGTTCGCCGGCATCCTCGTGTACGCCTGCATGGCGGCCCGCCGCACCACCCGCCGGCGTGCGGCGGAGGCGGAGGCTTCCGAGGCGGCCGGCGCGACCGAGGAGGCCGGCGCGGCCAAGGCGTAACGCACCGGCCGGCGCCGCGCGCCAGCGCGGCCCGGCCCATTACCTCGCTGGTAATCGACCCCCTCCCCGCGCTCCGGCATCTTCGAGGCATCGGTTCGCGGGCCGGCGCACTCCGGCCCGCGAACCGCCGGTGAAGAAGGTTCCGTGACGAGGTACGAGGGGTTCGGCCATGACGCAGACAGGCACCCAGCAGAACAGCACCGACCGTTACGCTGACGCGGTGGCCCGGTACTTCGCGGCCTGGAACGCGGCAGGAGCCGGGGCCGACGGCGCGGACAAGGCCGTCGCCGCGGCCTTCACCGAGGACGCCACGTACACCGACCCGCTCGCCGACACCGCGGGGCACGACGGGCTCGCCGCCGTCATCGCCGGGGCCCACGCGCAGTTCCCCGGCTTCGTCTTCCGGCCGCTGGGCACCCCGGACGGGCACCACGACGTCGTCCGGTTCGGCTGGGAGCTGGTGGCGCCGGACGGTTCGGCCCCGGTCGCCGGGTTCGACGTCGCGGCCCTCGCGGCGGACGGCCGGATCCGCACCGTCTCCGGCTTTCTGGACCGCGTGCCCGCCATGTGAGCCGGTGTGGCTGCCGCCCTACGGCAGCCACGTCCGCAGGTGATCGGCCGTCTCCGGGTCCGCCGGGAGGAAAGTCTCCAGGGCGAGTTCGGAGACGGTCACGTCCATCGGGGTGTTGAAGGTGGCGATCGTGGAGATGAAGGACAGCACCCGCCCGCCGTGTTCGATGACCATGGGCAGCGCGTACGGCGCGTGACCGCCGCCCGCGGCGGTCTCCCGCCCGCCCTTGGGCAGCGGGTAGGCGCTGACCTCCTCGTAGACCGCACGGAGCGGCGCGGAACGCATGACCGCCAACTGCCGCTGCATCTGCGCCAGCAGGTGCTCCCGCCACTCCGGGAAGTTGCGGATGCGCGGGGCGAGCCCGTCGGGGTGCAGGGTGATGCGCATGGCGTTCAGCGGCGGTTCCAGCAGCTTTTCGCCGACGCCCGCCATCATCGCCTGGATGCCCCGGTTCGCGGCGACGACGTGGTAGGTGGCGTCCACGACCAGGGCGGGGAACGGCTCGTAGCCCGTCAGCAGCCGTTGCATACCGGTGCGCAGCGCGTCCATCGACGGGTCGCCCATGGGGGTCTCCGGGAACCGGGGCGCGTAACCCGCCGCGATCAGCAGCGCGTTGCGTTCCCGTACGGGTACGTCGAGATGCTCGGCCAGCCGGAGCACCATGTCCTGGCTGGGCCGGGCGCGGCCGGTCTCGATGAAGCTGACGTGCCGCGCGGAGGAGCCGGCGCGCAGGGCCAGGTCGAGCTGGCTGACGCGGCGCCGCACCCGCCACTCGCGCAGCAGCGGGCCCACCCCCGTCGTCTCGGACGCCGTCTTCGAGGAGACCACAGCAGTCGTCATGGCCGAACCGTAGCCGATTCCGTACGTCTGTACGGGTGGTGCGTGCGGTCGCGGCCATGGCGCGGCACCGCCGGAAAAGAGGTCTCCGAAGAAATCCGGCGGAGCTGTCGATCCGGCGGTCTCCCGTTCGACGCAGGGGTGAGAGCTGGCCGAGGTCGGGCGGGCGCTGGAGGACGTGCCGCCGCCGGAACCGGCGGACGCCGACGACGCCGACCAGGACTGCTCTGCCCCTGGTGGACGCCCTCGCCGCCGAACCGTCCCTGAGGGGCTGCCACCTGCTGCCGAGCGGTCGGGGCGACCTGCTGGAACGCCTGGGACGCCCGCCGGGCGCCCCGCCGGGCGCTCGCTCACCCCAGGTCGAAGACGTTGCGCAGTCCCCACCGGTGCCGGGTCTCGTCGTGCCTGCGCAGCGTCTCGAACTCCGGGGCCCGGTACAGCGGGGTGACCGCGCACCGCCCGGCGCTCGAACCGGCCGCGTCCAGCAGCGCGTTCACGGCCTGCCGGGCGGACGCGTTGGCCCCCTCCATCGTCGCCAGGTCGATGTCGACGGCCACGTAGTCACCGGCGAGGAAGAGGTTGGGGATCGCGGTACGGGCCTGCGGCCGGTTGAACCAGGTGCCGGTGGGGTGGATCAGCAGCTGCTCGTCGTTGGCGGGGTGCGGCGTGCCGAGCCCGGTCACGGCCGGGTCCAGGAACCAGGAGTGCAGCGTCCGGTCCCGCAGCACGGCCGCGCCGGTGTCGTTGAGCCCGGCCTTCATCTGCGCCCACACCTCGCGCGCGACCTGCTCGCGGGTGCACTGCTTGGCCGTCTTCCCGTACAGGATGCCCGGCCGGTCCCATTCGGAGATGTCCACCGACAGGCAGTCGGCGGCCGTCCCGTCCCCGTAGTCGGCGGGGAAGTCGCGGCCCTTCCAGTACTGCGCCTGGCCGACGGCGGTCAGCGACCACGGCGAGTCGATGTGGTTGACGTGCCCGTGGATGACGGGTGTGGGCTCGGTCAGATAGAACTGGATGCCGGTCATCCAGTCCGTCACCAGCTTGTCGCAGCGCGCCAGCTGGGGATCGGCGGCCCGTACGGCGGCGTTCCAGGTGGTACGGGCGTGCTCGACGGGCATGGCCTGGACGAAGTGGTCGGCGGCGACCGGCTGCCGGGTGCCGTCCGGGCCGGTGACGACCGCCTCGGCGATCCGGCCGCCCGCGAGCTTCAGGTCCCGTACGGTCCATCCGACGCGGAACCGCACGCCCAGCGACCGCAGGTGCGCCACCCACGGGTCGATCCACGCCTCGTTGGTGGGGAGGTTCAGCACCCGGTCCGGCTGCCCGTCCGCGCCCCGCCCCAGCAGGTTGAAGACGAACGCCTCGGCGCAGGTGGCGACGGTGCGGGTGGAGGCGATCTCGGCCTTGGTCGCCACGATGTTGCGGGTCAGGCCGATGGCCAGCAGGCGCTGGTAGTCGGCGGACATCGACGCGGCCCGCAGGTAGCGCCACCACGGTGTGTGCTCCCAGACGTCCAGGCGGCGGCGGTCGCAGCTGGTGAAGAAGACCAGCAGCCGGTTGGCGAAGTACGCGACCTCGTGGAGGGGGAGGCTGGTGAAGGTCTCCAGCAGCCCGGTCAGCATGCGCAGGAACGCGTCGGGGGTCAGTACGGGCGGGGGAGTGCCGAGGGCGGAGAACGGGATGCGGATGTCCTCCCGGCCGCCGGTGCGGGCCAGCATCACCTCGGTGGAGGCGACGAGGTTGTCGTGGCAGCCGTTGGCGTTGCCGGGGAACGGGATGCGGCGCAGGGTGTCGGGGAGGTTGTGGTAGATGCCGGGGATGAAGCGGAAGCCGTGCTCGCCGGGCAGCGGTCGGCGGCCGCCGCGGGCACTGTCCGGTACGTCCATGCTCCGGGCCTTGCCGCCGAGCCCGTTGGGCTTGCGTTCGTAGACGGTGACCTGGAAGCCGCGTTCGGCCAGTTCGTGTGCGGCGGTCAGGCCGGCGACGCCGCCGCCCAGGACGGCCACGGTACGGCCCGCGGCGCGGCGCCGCGCCGCGGTGGGCGCGGGTGCCGCGGCGGCCGTACCGCCGACCGCCCCCAGGGCGGCCGCCCCGCCCACCGCCGCCGCGCTGCCCAGTAACGCCCGCCGGGAGGTGCCGCCGCCGGGTCTGTGCGTGTGTTCCGTACGGTCGCCGGTGTCCACGATCGCCCCCTCATTACCCCAGGTAACGGTCAGCTCGTCAGGCGCAGGAGCTTAGGAGCGGCCCACGGCCCCCGGAAGGCCGCGGCGGGGCCGTTCGCACATTGGCGCGAAAGCGTCCTCGGCGTGCCAGGCTGGAACTGCTGCAATCTAGGTAGCCGCGGACGGCCCGGTGGTACGGGCGGTGCGCGCGACGGCGCTGTGACGGAGAGGCAGAGCGACATGGACGCATCGGTGGACCCGCTGACGGACAAGGAGATCGAGGACCGCCTCGCGGAGCTGCCCGGCTGGTCCGTGGCGGACGGCCGGCTCAACCGCGTCTACACCTTCGACCGGCATCCGCAGGGTGCCGCGATGGTGGTGCACGTGGCCCAGGTCCAGGAGGAACTGAACCACCACTCCGAACTGACCCTCGGCTACAACACCCTCACCGTCGCGGTGAACACCCACAGCGCGGGCAACGCGGTCACCGCGCTCGACTTCGCCCTGGCGCACCGCGTCGAGGAGATCGCCACGGGCCACGGAGCCGGCTGACGGGGCGGGGGATCAGCTCTTCTTCTCCTGCGGGCCGTTCCTCTCCTGCGGATCGTCTTCCGGGGTGTCCATGCGGGCCAGCTCGGCGTTGAACTGGGCGCCGCTCAGCAGGGACAGGTGGGAGAACCACAGCCATATCAGGAACACGACGGGCCCGGCGAGCGAACCGTAGAGCCGGTTGAAGGTGCCCACGTACGAGGCGTAGAAGGTGAAGCCCGCCGACGAGACGAGCCACAGCAGCACCGCGACCACCCCGCCGGGCACCGCCCGCCGCCCGCGCGAACGGGACGGCCCAGTACGGAACAGCACCATCACCAGCACCACGGCCAGGAACAGCAGCAGCGGCCACTGCAACAGGTTCCACAACTCCTCGCCCGCCTCGCCCAGCCCCAGGCGCCGCCCCGCCGCGCGCGCTATCGGACCACTCACCAGCAGGGCGACCGCGCTGCTGATCAGCAGGGCCATCAGCAGCAGGGCCGTCGCCAGGATGCGCGGCACCTTGCGCCACGGCGGCCGGTCGTCCTTGACGCGGTACATGGCGTGCAGGGCCCGCCGGAACACCGCCAGATAGCTGCACGAGGACCACAGGGCACTGACCGACGCGCCGCCCACGAGCAGCCACGCGGCGGTCCGCGAATGGGCCATGCCGACCAGCGCCCGGCGGACCGTCGCGCCCGACCCGGCCGGGGCGATCGCACTGAGGTGGTTGATCAGCTCCTCCGTGGCCGCGGGGTCCGCGATGCCGATGAGCGAGATGGTGACGATGAGCGAGGGCAGCAGGGCCAGCACCGAGTAGTACGTCAGGCTGGCGGCCCAGTCGGACACGTCGTCGTTCCAGACCGAGACCGGGGTCCGGCGGGCCGCGGTCCGCAGCCGGGGCCAGTCGGGCCGCGGCGCGCCCCGCGGTCTGCCGGTCCCGGCGGCGACCAGCGCCCGGTCCGTACCGCTCCCGCCCATGGTGTGCCCGTCCTCTCGTCGTCGCCCGGCGCGCGTCGGCCCGTTGCGTCTGCCCGTTCGCGCAGCGTACAAGCGCGCCCGGAGTGGTCGGACCGGCGGTGTGCGCCGGTGCGGAGAGCGCCCGGAAATGCTAAGAAACAGGGACGGAAGGAGCCGGCGAGTGCCCGAACCCAGCGATGCCCTGCTGGCCGTACGTGCCGGAGAGGGAGACGAGGGGGCCTTCGAGGTGCTCGTACGCCGCCACAGCGCTCAGCTCCTGCGCCTCGCGACCCGGCTGCTCGGCAGCCGCACCGACGCGGAGGACGCCGTACAGGACGCCTTCGTGAGCGCGTGGCGCAGAATTCCGGAGTTCCGCGGCGACGCCTCGTTCCAGACCTGGATGTACCGCATCGTCACCAACCGGTGCCTGAACCTGCTGCGGGCCCGCCGGCCCACCCAGGACCTCGGCTCGGTGCCCGAGCCGAGCGCGCCCGAGCACGCGTCGTCACCGGTGCGGGCGGCCGAGTCGACCGCCGCCGTCGAGGCGCTGACCCGGGCGATGGCCGGCCTCACCCCGGAGCAGCGCGCCTGCTGGGTGCTGCGCGAGCTGCACGCCCTGCCGTACGAGGACATCGCCGAGGTGGTGGGCATCAGCCTTCAGGCGGTACGTGGCAGGGTCTTCCGGGCACGCCGCTATCTGACGGAGGCGATGGGCGCATGGCGCTGAGCGAGCACGACGACCCGACCCTGCCCTGCGGCCGCGCGCTGTCGTCCGTGTGGGAGGAGAACGAGCCCGGCCGTACGGACGGGGACGCCGGCGCGCACGCCGCGCGGTGCCCGTACTGCCAGGAGGCACTCGCCGGCCTCGGCGTGCTCGACACCTACGTGCGCGAGGCCCGGCAGGCCGCCGTCGCAGCCGGATGCGACGAGGACGACCGCAGCGCCGAACGCTTCACGGCCCGGGTCATGGACCTGGTCAGAACGGAACTCCGCCCGGGACGCACCCTGCCGCTGGGCGAGCCCGAGGACGACGCGTGGATCACCGAGGCGGCGGCCGCCAAGACCTTCCGCGCCGCCGCCGAGACCCTGCCGGGCGTCCAGGCGGGCAGCTGCCGGGTCACGCTGCTCGCGCCGCACGGCCCCGTGAAGGTGGCGTTGCAGCTGGCCGCCGGGTACGAGTGGCCCCTGCACGTGCTGGCGGACCGGGTGCGCGAACGGGTCAGCGCGGCGGCGTGGGACCGCGTCGGCCTGCTCGTCGCGGAGATCGACGTCAGCGTCGTGGACCTCGTCGAGAGCGAGGACGGCGAAGCGGGGCACGGCGGCCGCGGCACGGACACCGGGGAAGCGGGCACGGCGTGAACGGCGACGCGCAGCTGCACGCCCGGGTCCTGCGGGCCGCGGCCGGGGCGGCCGAGGACACACCCGGGGTCGCCTTCCTCCGGTCGGGCCTGGGCGCACTGGTACGCGGCACGGTACGGCGTACGGGCGGCCAGGTGGCCGGCGTACGGGCCGAGCGCGGGCCCGGCCCCGGCGACTGGCGGATCCGCGTCCACCTGGCGGTCCGGCGCGGCCACCGCGCGCTGGACGTGACCCGCGAGGTCAGGACCCGTGTCGCGGCGGCGGCCGGGCAGGCGCTGCGGGAACCGGGCGGTGCCGCGCCGTCGGTCGCCGTGACGGTGACCGTCACGGACATCACCTGACGTCGGCGGGCGTCCGGCGCCGTCAGGCGAACGGCAGGTTCGCCCAGGGCGAGGCGGGGTCCTGGGTGAGGACGCGGTGGATGTGCACGGCTTCCGCGTACGGCGGGCCGAACCAGCCGTTGTCGAAGGCCAGCAGCCGTCCCAGGAAGTAGCCGGCGGAGAACTCCTGCCACGAGCCGTACACCGCCCGCGCCAGCTCCCCGGCGCGCAGCACCGCCTGCTCGGCCTGCGGCGGCGCGCAGAAACGGGCGCCCAGACCCCAGCGGACCAGATTGACGGCGTGTGCGTGGTCCAGCGCGGCGAGCGACTTCACCTGCCCGCCGGCGGGCAGCAACCCGTCCGCGCGAAAGCGCTCCTCGTACTTCTCCACCAGTTCCGGCACCTCGCCCGTACCGGCCTTCGCGTCCGCCGCGTCCTCCCCGCTCCCGTCGCCCTTTCCGGCGCGGGCACGCAGCGCGGCCTCCGCCTCGGCCGGCACGAACCGCGCGTTCAGCAACTGGTCCAGCCGCTGCTGCCAGGAGGCCGGGTCCACGACCGACCACTGGTCGCGGAGCAGCTCGGCGTCGGTCGCGTAGTCGAGGAAGGCGGTGCCCAGTTCGTTCCACGGCACGCTGTGGTGCACGGCGACCGGCGCGCCGCAGGCGAGCCCCTGGGCGAGCGGGCCGTGCAGCGGCCCGCCGAGGTGGGTGGCGAGCATTCCGCCGGGCCGCACGCCGTACTGGGCCCGGATGCGCGCCCAGGCGCCGCGGTGCGCGGGGGTCGCGGGCAGGTACGCGGCACACGGCGTACCCGGGTTGACCGCCAGCATCCACTTGTCGTTCGGCCAGTCCTGCGCCAGTTCGTCGACCGAGACCCGGTCGAAGAGCTGCTGGGGGTGCCACGGCGGCAGCATGCCGCGGGTCGTCACGGGGATGCACGTGCCGCCCACCGCGGGGTCGTCGTAGACCGGCAGCGGGTCCTGGCCCTGCTGGGGCACCAGCAGATACAAGTCCTCGCCGGCCACCGCTGCGATCTGGCCTTCCCAGTCGCCCCGCGCGCCGGCCTCACACAGCCGCCGTTCCGTCTCGGTCGGCGGCATCCATCCTGGAGTTCCCACGGACCAGACCTTACGGCGGCCGGGCCACCGGACCGGACGCGGGGTCCTTTGCCGGACCGGCAACAAAGGTTGCCTTTCGGTCCGGCCTGCCGGACCCTCGGCCCATGACCGACCACACACACGGCACCGCCGCCCCGCAGCACGGCCACCACCATCACCACGGCGCCACCGAGATGGACTGGGACGCCATGGCCACCCACCTGGAACGGGACGCCGAGGTCTACACCCCGGTCCTCGAACAGGCCGCGGCCTGGCTGCGGGACCTGCTGACGGAGTCCGGCCCCGGCCCCGACGCGGTCCGCCGCGTGCTCGACGTCGGCAGCGGCCCCGGCGTCACCAGCTGCCTGCTCGCCCACGCCTTCCCGGACGCCGAGATCGTCGCCGTCGACCCGACCGAGGCGCTGCTCGACCGCGCCAGGGACCGCGCCGCCCGGCTCGGCCTCGCCGACCGGTTCCGCACCCAGGCCGCCGAGCTGCCCGACGGCGTCGACGGCGTCGGGGACGCCGACGTCATCTGGTCCAGCAAGGCCCTGCACCACGTCGGCGACCAGGCCGCGGCGGTGGACGCGCTGGCCCGCCTGCTGCGGCCGCGGGGGCTGCTCGTCGTGTCCGAGGGCGGCCTGCCCGCGCGCATGCTGCCCCGCGACTTCGGCATCGGCCGCCCCGGCTTCCTCAACCGTCTCGACGTGGTGCACGAGGACTGGTTCGTACGGATGCGGGCGGCGCTGCCCGGCGCCCGTGACCTCGTCGAGGACTGGCCCGCCGTCCTGACGGCCGCGGGCCTGCGCTCCCCGCGCAGCCGCAGCTTCCTGCTGGACCGCCCCGCCCCGCTCGACCCCGCCACCCGCGCGTACGCCGTCACCCAGTTCGAGCGCTACGCGGAGGTGTTCGGCGACGAGCTGGACGCGGAGGACCGCGCCACCCTCGACCGGCTCCTCGACCCGGCCGACCCGGCCGGCCTCGCCCACCGCGGCGACCTCTTCTGGCTCTCCGCCCAGACCTTCCACACGGCCCGCGCCGCGTAACCCGTCCGGACGGACGGCTGCGCAAACAGCCAGACGGCCGGTACGCCGTGCGCCTTTGATAATCCATTGCCTGGGCAGGTGGGGGTAGCCCACGATGCCCGGATGCGTTTCTCGATCAATATCCCGAACTTCGGCGACTTCGCCGACCCCCGAAACGTGGCAACCGTCGCGGCGGCGGCCGAGGAGTCCGGGTGGGACGGGCTCTTCGTATGGGACCACGTCCATTACCGGGGGTACTCGGGGCGGCCCTTCGCGGACGCGTGGATGCTGCTGACCGCGGCCGCGCTCGCGACGTCACGGATCCGGGTGGGGACGCTGCTCACTCCGGTAGCGCGATACCGACCGCAGCAGCTCGCGCGGCAGGTGGCCACCCTGGACAACCTCAGCGGAGGCAGGGTCGTCTTCGCAGCGGGGCTGGGTGGGCCGGTCGAGGACGAGTACGGCAGCTTCGGCGACTCCACCGATCGACGTGTGCTCGCCGAGCGGCTGGACGAAGGGCTGGAGTTGCTGGGGCGGTTCTGGACGGGCGAGACCGTCGACCACCACGGACGGCACTACCAGGCGCGGAACGTGAGCCTGCAGCCCGCCACCGTGCAGCGGCCCCGGCCGCCGGTGTGGATCGGGGGATTCTGGCCGAACCGTCCGCCCATGCGACGGGCCGCGCGGTGGGATGGCGCGGTGCCTCTGTTCAAGAACGCCCTGCATGGCCACCCGCCGGACCCTGAGGACGTGCGGGAGTTGATCACCTATGTGCGTGGTCATCGAGAAGGCGACACCCAGCGCCCCTTCGACCTCGTGGTCGGCGGTGCCACTCCGGCGGACGCTGCCCAGGCCACGGATGTGATCGGCCCGCTGCGCGACGCGGGTGCCACCTGGTGGGACGAACGGCAACTCGATCCCGGCCCCGATGTGGACTGCCTGGCTCCGGTGCTGCGGCGCATCGAGGCGGGGCCGCCGGCACTCGATTAGTCAACCAGCGCCGCGGGCCCTCCGCCCCGGGTGAGGATGGTCGGTTGCGGAAGGTAACCGCGGCGCCCCCGGCGGTCGTTGAGATCGTGGCCGGGCGAGCGAGGCGGCTGGGGGCCAGTGGGACGGGAATGCCCCCACCCGCCCCTTGGTTGGTGACGTACGCCCCCGAGCGTTCCGCTCCCCCCACCACCGAAGGGAACCGCATGACCAGCACTCCCGCGCCGGATCCGCTCGCCCGTCTCGCCGGCCGCACCGTGGTCGTCATCGGCGGCTCGGCCGGCATCGGCCTGGAAACGGCCCGCCGGTCCGTCGCCGCCGGCGCCTCCGTGATCCTCGGCGGCCGCGACGAACAGCGACTGGCCGCGGCCGCGAAGGAGCTGGGCGACGCGGCCCGCTGGCGCACCGTCGACAACACCGACAAGGACTCCCTCGCCGCCTTCTTCCGAGGCATCGACCGCGTCGACCACCTCTTCACCCCCGCCGCCTCCTACCGGACGGGCCCGATGCGGGAGTTGAGCGACGAGGACGCGGAAAGCCCCTTCGTCAGCAAGTTCTGGGGCCAGTACCACGCGGTCCGCCACGCGGCGCCCCTGCTGGCCGAGGACGGCTCCGTCGTCCTGATGTCCGGTGCCGCGAGCGTCCGCCCGGCGGGGGTGGCGCCCGCCTACGTCGCCTGCAACGCGGCGGTGGAAGGCCTGGGCCGCGGCCTGGCCGTGGAACTCGCCCCCGTACGCGTCAACGTCGTGTCCCCCGGCATGGTCGACGGCAACCTCTGGAGCCGGCGCCCCGCGTCCGTCCGCGAACCGGCGGCGGACGGCTACCGGGACGCCGCCCTCCTCGGCCGCCTGGGCACGGAAGGCGAAGTGGCCGACGCGGTCCTCTTCCTGTTCACCAACACGTACATGACGGGCTCCACGCTCTACCCCGACGGCGGGTACGCGCTGCGGTGAAGACGCTGCCTGCCCGCCCCATGCCCTTCCCCCGGCCGGCCGCCGTTGCCGCGGTCGTGCCGCTCCGCGCCCCCGTCGGCGTTCGCGTGCGGTGTCCGTGGCAGGCGGCCGGCCGCCGCGGGCGGGGTGGCGGCCCTCCCGGGCCGGGAAACCCTCCAC
Organism: Streptomyces sp. NPDC017529; assembly: GCF_044329785.1. Lineage (NCBI taxonomy): Bacteria > Bacillati > Actinomycetota > Actinomycetes > Kitasatosporales > Streptomycetaceae > Streptomyces > Streptomyces sp. NPDC017529. The sequence goes on along the minus strand of NZ_JBIRJY010000001.1, from coordinate 748,442 downwards.
CACCCCGCTGTCCTGTCGGCGCGCCGGCGCGCCGGGTCAGCAGTTGAGGTAGGCGCGGTGGATCCACACCCCGGTACGGCCGCCCCAGAGGTCACCCATGACCCAGGAGCCCTCGCTGCCCTTCGCGTTCATCTTCTGGCCCCTGTTCACCTGGCCCAGGACCGGGTAGTTGGTGCCCGGACCGCCGCGGTAGTTGACGCCGTTGTCGTTGACGGTGCAGACGACGTCCTGGAACGCGGCGGGAGCGGCCTGCTGTGCGGCGGCCGCGGAGCCGGGGCTGCTGCCGGCGGCGGCGGCGACCGTGCTGCCGGCGAGGGCGAGTACGGCCGCGCCGGCCGCGAGGGCGGTGGCACGCGAAATGCGGATCATCCGGATCTCCTCCGTTGGGTGGTGCTCGGTGTGTGCCGGGGCCGTCGGCTGCTCGGACCCGGCACCCAGGACACTCGTCCTGTGCCGTACCGCGGGCCAAGGGGTTTCCCGTCCCCTGCGGCCCGGGGGAAACCGGGAAACCGCGCGCGAGCTGGGGCGGAGGAGGCAAGACGCGACGAAGCCGCCGCCCCGGGCGGGGCGGCGGCTTCGTGGGAGGGGGTGCGCCGGACACCGTGGTCCGGCCGCGGTGCCTCAGCCGTTGAAGGCGTCCGGGTCCGGGCCCAGGCGGGTGCCCGAGTCGAGGGCCGCGATCGCCGCCATGTCGGCGTCGTCCAGCTCGAAGCCGAAGACGTCGATGTTCTCCTTGATCCGCGACGGGGTCACGGACTTCGGGATGACGACGTTGCCGAGCTGGAGGTGCCAGCGGAGCACGATCTGCGCGGGGGTGCGCTCGTACTTCCCGGCGAGCCCGGTGATCGTGGCGTCCTTCAGGAGGTCCTTGCCCTGGCCCAGCGGCGACCAGGCCTCGGTCGCGATGTTGTGCCGGGCGTGGAAGGCGCGGGCCTCGGACTGCTGGAGCTGCGGGTGCAGCTCGATCTGGTCGACCGCGGGGACGACCGAGGTCTCGCCCAGCAGCCGCTCCAGGTGGGCGGGCTGGAAGTTGGAGACGCCGATGGCCTTGGCCCGGCCCTCCTCGTAGATCTTCTCGAACGCCCGGTACGTGTCCACGAACGTGTCCTTGGCGGGCATCGGCCAGTGGATCAGGTACAGGTCCACGTACTCCAGGCCCAGCTTGGCGAGGGACGTGTCGAAGGCGCGCAGGGTCGAGTCGTAGCCCTGCTCGTCGTTCCACAGCTTCGTCGTCACGAAGAGCTCGTCACGGGCGATGCCGGAGGCGGCGAGCGCCTTCCCCGTGCCCTCCTCGTTGCCGTAGATCGCGGCGGTGTCGATGCTGCGGTACCCGGCTTCCAGGGCGGTTCCGACGGCCGTGGCGGCCTCGTCGTCCGGCACCTGCCAGACGCCGTAGCCGAGCTGCGGCATGGCGACGCCGTTGTTGAGGGTGATGTGGGGGACCTTGCTCACGAGCGATTCGATCCTTAGGTCGACGTACATGTACTCCAACGTCAACGATCATCCGGTACGCGGCATTCCCGCGCACCCGGAACCGGTTTTCCGGGACGTTTCCTCCGCCAGGGTCAGGGCGCCCAGGCAGAGCACCACCAGTCCCGCGACCAGTTCCAGCGCGCCCGTCAGGCCGGGCAGGCCGTGGGCCGGCGAACTGCTGCCGCCGCCCAGCGCCTCGGCCACCGTCCAGGAGAGCCACAGCGTGCCGCCCCAGGCGAACACCGAGGCGGACCCCAGCCAGGCCAGCGCGAGCGGCACCCGGGTGCGCAGCCGGCGGACGGGGCCCCGGTGGGGGAAGAGCAGAGCGGCCAGCCCCGCCGCGCCGGCCAGGGAGAACAGGCCCTGCACGACCTCGGACGTGGCCGTGATGGCGCTCCGCGCGGGCAGGGCCGCCGCTCCGGCACCGGCCGGCATGCCGAGGCCCCACAGCACGTCGACGGTGCCGATCACGGCCATGAGCAGTGCCGCGGGCACACCGAGCAACCGTCGCGCCGCGCGCACCGCCGGGGCGGGAGCCGGTACGGATGCCAGTGGCCGGCGCAGCAGCGCGCCCCACCGCCGGTGCGCGTACACCGTGAAGGCGCCGAGCAGGGTGACGCCCTCGACGATGAACGCGCCGTAGACGACCACGAAGACCCAGGGCCGGAGGAAGTCGCCGGACGCCATCGGGTTCGCCGTGCCGGTCACGGCGGCGACGGCCGACCCCGTCGGCACGGCCAGCATCAGGGGGGTGAGCAGCCCGGACGCCGTCCACAGGGGCAGGGCGAGCAGCCACGCCGGGGCCCGCGTCCCCGACGGGCGGGCGAGCGTGTACGCCACGGCGGCGGCGATGGCGTCCATGAGGAAGGTGACGGCGTTGGCGGCGACCCAGGCGCCCCGGCCAATGCCGTGGAGGTCCACCACGCCGATGTCGCAGCCCAGTATCCACAGCAGCTTGAGGAGGAGGTACGGGGCGCAGGCCGCGACGGCGGTCCGGCCGAGGAGGACCTGGCGGCCCGCGCGCTTGTCGGTGTTCATGAGGTACGAGCCTCCCGGCGGCCGCGGGGCGGCACGTCCGGCACGGGGATGAACCGCTTCCCCCGCGCGGGGGAGCGCCGCACCGGGGCGCGCCTGCTCACGACCGGTACAGCGCGTCCACCTCCGCCGTGTACGCCGCCTCGATGGCCTTGCGCTTGAGCTTGAGGGAGGGCGTCAGCAGGCCGTGCTCCTCGCTGAACTGGTGGGCCAGTATCCGGAACGTACGGATCGACTCGGCCTGCGAGACCAGCGTGTTGGCGGCGACGACGGCCCGCCGGATCTCGGTCTCCAGGTCCGGGTCGTGCACCAGGTCCGTCGGCGGCAGGTCCGGCTTGCCGCGCATGGCGAGCCAGTGCGTGACCGCCTCCGGGTCCAGCGTCACCAGGGCGGCGACGTACGGGCGGTCGTTGCCGACGACGATGCACTGGGCGACGAGGGGGTGCGCCCGTACCCGCTCCTCCAGGACGACGGGGGAGAGGGTCTTGCCACCGGAGGTGACGAGGATTTCCTTCTTCCGGCCGGTGATCGTCAGATAGCCGTCCTCGTCCAGCGCGCCGAGGTCGCCGGTGGCCAGCCAGCCGTCGCGCAGGACGGCGCCGGTCGCCTTGGCGTCGTTCAGGTAGCCCTGGAATATCTGGCCGCCGTGCAGCCAGATCTCGCCGTCCTCGGCGATGTGCACGGTGGTGCCGGGCACGGGGCAGCCGACCGTGCCGAAGCGGGTGCGCTCGGGCGGGTTGGCGGTGGCGGCGGCGGTGGACTCGGTCAGGCCGTACCCCTCGTAGATCGTCACGCCGGCGCCCGCGAAGAACAGCCCGAGCCGGCGCTCCATCGCGGAGCCGCCCGACATGGCGTGCCGCACCCGGCCGCCCATCGCCTCGCGCACCTTGCTGTAGACCAGCTTGTCGAAGAGCTGGTGCTGCATGCGCAGCGCGCCCCCGGGCCCCGACGCGGTGCCGAACGCCTTGTGCTCCAGCGCTTCCGCGTACCGGACCGCCACGTCGACGGCCTTCTCGAAGGGGCCGGACCTGCCCTCCGCCTCGGCCTTGCGCCGGGCCGCCGAGAAGACCTTCTCGAAGATGTACGGCACGGCGAGGATGAAGCTGGGCCGGAACGACTGGAGGTCGGGGAGGAGCGCCGCGGCGCTCAGTTCGGGCTGGTGGCCGAGCTTCACCCGGCCGCGTACGGCCGCGACCTGCACCATCCGGCCGAAGACGTGGGCGAGCGGCAGGAACAGCAGGGTGGACGCCTCGTCACCGGGCTTGGAGTGGAAGACCGTCTCGTACCGCTCGACGATGTTGTCGGCCTCCGCCATGAAGTTGGCGTGGCTGATCACGCAGCCCTTGGGGCGGCCCGTGGTGCCGGAGGTGTAGATGACCGTGGCGGTGGCGTCCGGGGTGACGGCCATGCGGTGGCGGTGCACCACGTCGTCCTCCAGGTGCGCGCCCGCCGCGGTCAGTTCGGCCACCGGGTCGGCGTCCAGCTGCCACAGGCGGCGCAGCCGCGGCAGCCGGTCGACGACCGACCCGATGGTCATCGCGTGGTCCTCGTGCTCGACCATGCAGGCCGTCACGCCCGCGTCGTGCAGCATCCAGCAGACCTGCTCGGCGGACGAGGTGGGATACAGCGGTACGGGCTGGGCGCCCACGGACCACAGCGCGAAGTCGAACAGGGTCCACTCGTAGCGGGTACGGGACATGATCCCGACCCGGTCGCCGAAGCGGACGCCCTGCGCGAGCAGCCCCTTCGCCAGGGCCAGCACCTCGTCACGGAACTGCGCCGAGCTCACGTCCCGCCAGTGGCCCACGGCGTCCTTACGCGCCAGCGCGGTACGCGCGGGATCCGATTCGGCATGATCGAACACAGCGTCCGCCAACCCGCCGACGCGGGGCGCCGTCGCCAAAGGTGGGACGGTGAACTCGCGCAATGACCCAGCTCCTCGTGGTGCTCCTCACAGGGCCGAGACCGTACCCCAACGGGACGGCGCGCGTCAGGGGCGTCCTGCCCGCGGGACGGATGGCGTAGTCGCTGGTCATGCGGCGAAATCGGGTGACTCCGGAGAAGCCGGGACATCGCCGGGGGCGGCCCGCGCCCGACGATCACGGCACCGGGACCGGATCTGCACCGAATCTCTCCGTTCGGCGGCGCGGGCCGGCCTACGGCAGCTGCAACCGGTCGCCGCCCGCCAGTATGGCTTCGGCGAGGGCGTCCGCCGGGCCCCTGGCCGCGCTGTCCCGCTCCCCGTACAGCAGGACGAAGTCCACCCCGCCGAGGTCCGGCAGCCCGGCCCGGGACGGCATCCGGACCAGGCCCGGTGGGATCATGCCGAGGCTGTGCGCCATCACGCCCAGGCCCGCCCGGGTGGCGGCGATCAGACCGTTCAGGCTGCCGCTCGTACAGGCGATGCGCCAGTCGCGGCCCTGCCGCTCCAGCGCCTCCAGCGCGCGGGCCCGGGTCACCGCGGGCGGCGGGAACACCACCAGCGGCACCGGCTGCCGCGCGTCCAGGCGCAGCCGGTCCGTGCCGACCCACACCAGCCGGTCCCGCCAGACCAGCCGGCCGGTCGCCGCCTCCGGACGGCCGCGCGTCGCACCCGGGCGGCGTTTGGCCAGTACGAGGTCGAGCCGGCCGGCCGCCAGCAGCTCGTGCAGCGTGCCGGACAGCTCGACCGTCAGCTCCAGCTCCACTTCGGGGTGGTCGCGCCGGAACTCCTCCAGCACCTCCGGCATCCGGGTCAGCACGAAGTCCTCCGAGGCCCCGAAGCGCAGCCGGCCGCGCAGCCGGGTGCCCGTGAAGAAACCGGCGGCCCGCTCGTTGGCCTCCAGGATGGTGCGCGCGAAGCCGAGCATCGCCTCGCCGTCCTCGGTGAGGTCCACGGCATGGGTGTCCCGCGCGAACAGCCGGCGCCCGGCCGCCTCCTCCAGCTTGCGCACGTGCTGGCTCACCGTGGACTGCCGCAGACCGAGGCGGTGCGCGGCCTGGGTGAAGCTCAGCGTCTGGGCCACCGCGAGGAACGTGCGCAACTGCACGGGATCGAACATGCCGCCAGCCTAACCCCGCCATCACGGCTCGTGATAACAGTCACCACGGTAAGAGGGCTTCCCGATGAGCGCGGGTCAAGGCAGGCTGGAGAGGACACCGTCCGCCCCCCCGCACCGACCGCGAAAAGAGACCATGCGCCGCCCTCAGCTCAAGATCCCCTCCTGGCTCCCCGTGGACGGGTTCATCCTGGCCCTCGTGGGCACCGTCGGCCTCGCGGCGCTGCTCCCCGCGCGCGGCACCGCCGCCACCGTCGCGGGCGACGCGTCCACCGGAGCCGTGGCACTGCTCTTCTTCCTGTACGGCGCCCGGCTCTCCACCCGGGAGGCGATGGCCGGGATGCGCAGCTGGCGCCTCCACCTGACGGTCCTGGCCTGCACGTTCGTTGCCTTCCCGCTGCTGGGCCTGGCCGCCCGCGGCCTCGTCCCGTACGTCCTGACACCGGCCCTGTACACCGGCCTGCTCTTCCTGTGCCTGGTCCCCTCCACCGTCCAGTCCTCGATCGCGTTCACCTCCATAGCGCGCGGCAACGTCGCGGCGGCGATCTGCGCGGGCTCCTTCTCCAGCCTCGTCGGCATCGTCGTGACCCCGCTGCTGGCGGCGCTCCTGCTGGGCGGCGACGGGGGCGGGTTCTCGGCGGACTCCCTGGTCACGATCGTCCTTCAACTGCTGGTGCCGTTCCTCGCCGGACAGCTGCTGCGCCGCTGGATCATCGGCTTCATCACCCGCCACAAGAAGATCCTCGGCCTCGTCGACCGCGGCTCGATACTCCTCGTCGTCTACAGCGCGTTCAGCACCGGCATGGTCGAGGGCATCTGGCACCAGGTCTCCGTCTGGCGCCTGCTGGGCCTGCTGGGCGTCGAGGCCGTCCTGCTGGCCCTGATGCTGACGCTCACCTCCTACGGCTCCAAGAAGGCCGGCTTCCCGCGCGGCGACCGCATCGCGATCACCTTCGCCGGCTCGAAGAAGAGCCTGGCCGCCGGACTCCCCATGGCCAGCGTCCTCTTCGGCGCCCAGGCCGGGCTCGCCGTGCTGCCGCTGATGCTGTTCCACCAGATGCAGCTGATGGTCTGCGCGGTCCTCTCGAAGCGGTACGCGGCCCAGGCACCCGGCCAACCCGACGCGCCGGACCACCGGCCTGCGTCCCCCCGCCCTCTCCCCGTGCGCGCGCCCGGCCCGCGCGGAGGCGCAGGGTGAGAACCGGCACGGTACTCATGCGGCGGGCCCTGGCCGCTGCACCTCGTCCAGCGGCAGGTGCAGGACGACCGGGCCGCTGACGCGCGCGTTGTGCTCGCGCACCCGGGCCAGTTCGCCGTCGCTCAACGCGCGCCCGTACACGCGTACTTCGTCCAGGTCGCCGGTCAACTGGGCGCGGCTGTCCGCCTTCTGTCCCGCGTGGACGCCGAAGACCGAGTTGCGGCTCACGGAGCCGGGCACGTCGGCGGCCGTGTGGGTGTCGGCTCCGTCGACGGTGAGGGTGAGCCGGCCGCCGGCGCGCCGCAGTGCCAGGTGGTGCCACCGGCCGTCGTGGTAGGCGGCGGTGGAGCCGACCTCGGCGGTCGCGGGCGGCCGGGCGCCGTCGAGCGCGGTGACGAAGGCGCTGATCCGCTTGCGGGCGGGGTCGCCGCGCAGGGCCACCTGCGGGCTGCGGCTGCCCACGCCGCCCATCCACAGGAAGGGCTGCTCGCCGGAGGCGGCGCGGTAGCGGAACCAGAGGCTGCACGTGAAGTCCCGGCTGCCGAGGGGGAGTGCGGAGCGGAAGGGCAGCCGTACGGCGTCGTCCCGGCCGTCGAAGGAGAGCCCGTTGCCGAAGCGGCCCGGTACCGTGCGGGCGCCGCCCAGGACGAGGGCGGGCCGGGCGTGCCGCCCGCGGTCGGCGGTCGTCGGGTCGGGGGCCCGGCGCGGCCCGAGCCAGCCGTCGGTGAAGCGCGCGAAGCGGATCTCGTCGCGGGCGTCGGCGGCGCCGCCCTCGTACAGCAGGCCGGTCAGGCCGGGGGAGACGGTCACCAGGTCCGAGTAGCCGGACCAGTCGGTGGTGACCCGGGCCCCGCGGTCCACGCCCTCCCAGGTGCGGCCCTCGTCGTACGAGGAGCGGATGGTCATGGTGCGGCGGCGGTCGGGGTCGGCGGGCGCGGCGAACAGCGTACGGGCGGGGCGGCCGGGGTTCCGCCGGGGCGATCGCAGCACGGAGCCTTGCACCATGGGCGCGTACAGGTCGGGCAGCGCGCGGAAGGGCCGGGCGAAGGACGCGCCGCCGTCGTGGCTGACGGCCGCCGTGCGGTGGCCCAGGTCGGTGCCGTCCTGCTCGCGCGCGTTGACGTACACCGTGCCGTCGGAACGCTCCAGCAGGCTCATCTCGGACGGCTTCTGGCGGAACGTGCCGTCGGCGGCGGTCGGATAGCTGTCCACGGCGCCGACCCGCCAGGTGTCGCCGCCGTCGTCGCTGAGCATCAGCGCCGCGTGGTTGGCGGTTATCCGGCCGCCCGCGTAGCTCTCGGCGTTGACGGAGAAGACCAGCCGCCCCGCGTGCCGCCCCCGGGCGAGCTGGATGCCGTGCACCGGCCCGGTCGCGTACCAGGAGTTCCATCCGGCGGGCCGGAGTTCGGAGGTCAGATCGCGGGGCGCGGACCAGGTGGCGCCGTCGTCGTCGCTGTACTGGAGGTGCGGGGTGCGGTCGCAGGGGACGTCGCAGTTCCCGGCGTCCGGGCGGCCCTTGTTGTAGGTCTCGGCGAGGAGGATGCGGCCGGTCTCGCGGTCGACGACGGGGGCCGGGTTGCCGTGGGTGTCCCCGCCGCCTTCGTTGACGACCTGGAGAGGGCCCCAGGTGCGGCCGCCGTCGGTGGAGCGTTTGAGCACGAGGTCTATGTCGCCGGCGTCGCCGCAGTTGTTCACCCGGCCCTCGGCGAAGGCGAGCAGGGTGCCGTTGGCGGACCGTACGACGGCCGGGATGCGGAAGCACGCGTAGCCGTGCTCCTGTGCCGCCTTGAACAGCACCTGCTGGTCGAAGCCGGTGGTGGGAGAGGCACTGGCGGGCACGGTGGAGGGGTGGGCCTGTGCGGTGGCCACCGGGACCAGGGCGGCGGCCGCCGTGGCGAGCGCGGCCAGGGTGCGGCGCCGGGGACGAGGGCCGCGGCGGGGGCCGTGGCGGGGGCGTTGCCGGCCCCGGTGGCGGGTCTGCCGCGGTGCTCGTCGTGTGCGCGGAACGGTGGCGTCATGTTCCGACCTGCCCTTCGAGGCGCCGGAGGAGGAGCGGAGGAGAGGGGATGAGAGGGGAGGGCGAAGCGGCGCGGGAGGCAGGGACGGCGAACATCCCACGTCCTACGTAGAATGTCCCATGTCCTGCCTCTGGTGCGCAGGAAGCTACTGGGCCCCCGGCACGGCCACAAGCCACGCGCGGCGCTTCTTCGCGCCCGGCCGGATTTCCCCCGTCCGGAGTACGCCGGGCACGCCTGTGTGAAATCCCGTGCCGCGGCGGGCGCTCACGGGCGCAGCACCACCTTGCCGAGGTTGCTGCGGGCCTCGATGATCTCGTGCGCCCGCGCGGCCTGGGACAGCGGTATCTCCGCGTGTACGGCGGCCCGCAGCCGGCCGGCGAAGAAGTGGTCCCACAGCTCGGCGCCGTGCCGGGCGTACAGCTCCGGGCGGGTGGCGGCGAAGCGGGCCATGGTCAGTCCCGTGATGGTCTTCGAGCCGGCGAGGAGGTCGAACGCCGGGACCGTACCGCCTCCCGAGTTGAAGAACACCAGCCGCCCACCGGGGGCGAGGGCCGCCACCGCGCGCGGTAGGAGGTCCCCGCCGACGCCGTCGAGGACGATGTCGGCCGGTTCGCCCCAGGACGCGTCCTCGTACGTCACGACCTCGTCGGCGCCGAGCCCGTACAGGAACTCCGCCTTGGCCGCGGAGCCGGCGGCCGCCACGACCCGTGGCACGCCCCGCAGCCTGGCCAGCTGCACCGCCAGGTGCCCTGTGGCGCTGGCCGCGCCCGTGACCAGCACCGATTCCGTGCCGGTGGGGGCGGCGGTGGCCAGCGCGGCGAGTGCGACCTGCCCGCCGCGTACCAGCGCGACGGCGTCCACGCTGCTCGCGCCGTCCGGTATCCGGGCGGCCAGCGCGGCCGGCACGGTGGCGATCTCGGCGTACGAGCCGGTGAAGCTGAGCGCGGTGACGCGGTCGCCGGCCGCGAAGCCGGCGACGTCCGGGCCCAGGCCGATGACCTCGCCGGCGACCTCGCCGCCCAGGACCGCGGGCAGCGGTACGCCGCCGCCCCGGCCGTCGCCGCGCGTCCGGCGCACGGACGGCAGGCTCACGCCGATGGCCTCCGTGCGGACGAGCAGCTCGCCCGGCCCCGGCTCGGGGGCCTCGGCCTCCTCGGTCCGCAGGACTTCGGGACCGCCGTACGCGTGGAAGCGGACTCGCCGCATGGGCATCTCCGGGGGTGAGGGGCGTGGCCGGGCGCCACGCAGGGGAACCGCACGGCGGGACCCAACCGTTGGTTGCCCCAACGGTAACAGCATTCGTTGGGGCAACCAATGGAATTCGGTAGGCTGGCCCCATGGCAGAGACCCCGTACGCGCCCGCCCGCATCCGCGCCCTCCCCAGTTGGCTGCTCGGCCGGGCCGCCGCCCGCGGCCACCGGCTCGTCGCCGAGGCGCTGGCCGAGGAAGGCATGCGGATGATGCACCACGCGGTGCTGTCGGCCGTCGGCGAGCTGGGCCCGGTGTCCCAGGCGGAACTGGGCCGCAGCACCGGCATCGACCCGAAAGACATGGTCGCGGTCGTCAACGACCTCCAGGCCGACGGCCTGGTGACCCGCACCCCCGACCCGAAGGACCGGCGGAAGAACGCCATCGAGATCTCGCCCGCGGGGGAGCGCAGGCTGCGCCGTACGGAGAAGCTGGGTGACCGGGCCAACGAGGAGCTGACCGCGGCGCTCACGCCCGCCGAACGCGCACAGCTGATGGCGCTGCTGGCGCGCGTCGTGGAGCCGGGACAGGCGGAGGCGGGATGACGGGGGCCTGCCCGTGACCCGGGGTCAGCTCCGCGCCGCCTCCGCGCCCAGGGCCAGGCGTTCTTCGCCCGCGTACACGTTCATCGACGTGCCCCGCAGGAAGCCCACCAGCGTCAGGCCGGTCTCGGCGGCCAGGTCGACGGCGAGGGAGGAGGGTGCCGAGACGGCGGCGAGAGTGGGAATGCCCGCCATGACCGCCTTCTGGACCAGTTCGAACGAGGCCCGGCCCGACACCATCAGGATGGTGTCGCGCAGCGGCAGCCGCCCCTCCTGGAGGGCGCGGCCGACGACCTTGTCGACGGCGTTGTGCCGGCCGACGTCCTCGCGTACGTCGAGGAGTTCACCGTCCGTACCGAAGAGCGCGGCGGCGTGCAGCCCGCCGGTCCGGTCGAACACCCGCTGCGCCGCCCGGAGCCTGCCGGGCAGCGCGGACAGCGTCGCCGGCGTGATGCGGGCCGGGGAAGCGGGCGCGTCCAGGGGCCAGCGGGCGGTCGTGCGGACCGCGTCCAGGCTCGCCTTGCCGCACAGGCCGCAGGAGGAGGTCGTGTAGACGTTGCGCTCCAGCGTGATGTCCGGGACGGGGACGCCGGGCGCGAGCTGGACGTCCACCACGTTGTACGTGTTCGAACCGTCCTCGGTGGCGCCGGCGCAGTACACGATGTTCGCCAGTTCTTCCGCGCCGCCCAGCACGCCTTCGCTGACGAGGAAGCCGGCGGCCAGGGCGAAGTCGTCGCCCGGTGTGCGCATCGTGATGGCGAGCGGCTTGCCGCCGAGGCGGATCTCCAGCGGTTCCTCGCCGACGAGGGTGTCCGGGCGCTCGCTCACGGCTCCGTCGCGGATGCGGATGACGCGGCGCCGCTCGGTGACCCGTCCCATGTCTGATCAGTCCCGTCCGTTCCTGGTGTGCGCCGGCTCGCCGGCCGGCGAGCCGGCCTCGCCGCTCCCATTGTCCGGTACGCACGCGTTTTCGAATAGTCGCAACCCTTGAGACGGCCGAGACGGCTGTGCACGTACGGAAGAAGTCGAGACCAGAGCCCAAGCGACTTCCCCGCCGGGCTGCCGGCCGGCGCCGCGGCTACCGGCGGGCGCCGCCCGGCGCGTTCTCGGCGTTCAGCGCCCGCCCGCCGAACGCGCCCGTGTTCGTCCCCGCCCACAAGGCGTCCAGGTCCGACTGGCGCACCGTGCGCCAGTCCGGGCTGCGCAGGACGAGGGCGTCGCCCAGGCGGCGGCCCAGTTCCATCATCGAGCGGCCTGCGGCGCCGCGGGCGGCGTCGTACGCGGCGGGGACCTCGGCCCAGCTTCCGGCGGCGGCGCAGGCGGCCTCCAGGGCGGTGGCGTCCTGGAGGGCCTTCACCGCGCCGCTGCCGGTGTGCGGGCGGGCGACCGTGGCCGCGTCGCCGGCGAGCAGGACGCGGCCCGCGGCGTAGCGCGGCGCCGTGAAGTCGTACATGGGCTGGATGAACAGCTCGCCGGGGAGGGTGAGGCGCACCAGCGCGCCCCAGTAGGGCGGCAGGAGGTCGCCGGTGATCTGGGCGAAGTGGGCGTGCAGGGAGTCGTCGAGGGTGCCGGGCGGCAGGCTCGTGGGGGTGTCCAGGCCGAGGTCGGTGCCTTGGGGAGGGACGGTGTACAGCGTCCAGTTGACGCGGTGTCCGCCCGCTGCGTCGGGGATGTGGTAGATGACGGCGTGGCCGCCCGGGAAGACGGCGAAGACGGCGTCTTCGACCGGCCACCGGCCGCCGGGGGCGAGCCCGTCGAGTGCGGCCAGCCGTCCGGCGGGGAAGGCGCCGCGCCAGGCGAGGTACCCGGCGTACGCGGGCCGTACGTCGGGGAAGGCGGCGCCGCGCACCACCGAGCGGTAGCCGTCCGCGCCGACGACCAGGTCGGCGTGGTGCGTGGTGCCGTCGCCGAGGTGGACGGCGGTCCCGTCGGCCGACGACTCGACCGTACGGACCGGGCTGCCCCCGTGGAACGCGGCGGTCGCGGGCATCCGGTCGCGCAGCGCGCGCCAGAGCGGTCCCCAGTTGTACGTACGGAACGGCAGGGCCAGTTCCCCCACCAGCCGGCCGAACGGTGCGGCACCGTCGCGCGCGTACCAGCGGCGGCGGGACAGCTGGAGCCAGGGCATGCCGGCGTCCATGTAGCCCGCGGCGGCCAGTTCGGCGTAGCGGGCGTTGTGCATGCCCAGGCCGACGCCGCGCTCGGCCAGCTGGCCGGCGGCCCGTTCGTACACGGTGACCTCTGCCGCGCCGCCCCGGTGTGCGGCGAGTGCGGCAGCGCAACCGGCGATGCTGCCGCCCACGACGGCGACCCTGCCTCCGCGCATCAGACTCTGCCCTCTCCTTTGCCGCGCCGTGGTCCGCGGGCCCGCGGCGGTTCGGGAAAACTCATTCTCGCAGGTGTTGCCGCTGCCGGGGGGATAGTGAGGGTGTCCCGCGGGGCTCCGGACGGGCGGCGCGGAGGCCGGGCGGCGGGCGTGCCGGTAGGACGCGCCCGCCGCCCGGTCGGCTCAGCTGACCGTCACGTCGTTCACGGGGTCGAGGGCGCCGCTCGTCGCCGGCTGCTTCGTGCCGCCGGCTGCCTGGGGCGCGGGGCCGGACTGCGTACCGGACGGCTTCTGCGCGAGCCGGGCCGTACCGACCCCGTCGAACACCCGCTGGCCCGCGGTGAGCGGCGAGCGGGCACGGAAGGCGTCGCGGAAGGCGCCGGCGCCCCGCTCGGTGAGGGTGAAGGCGAGCTGCGCCCGTACCTGCCCGCCGCCCATCGAGACGCGGCTGGGGTCGATGCGGAACGCGAGGAAGTCGGTGCGGTGCGCCTTGGAGCCGTTGACGTTGCCGGTGACGTGCCGGCGAGCGAGGTCGCCGCGCAGCGCGTCGACCTTCAGGTGGCGGCCGTCCTTGCGTACGAAGTCGAAGCCGCCCCCGAAGGCGAGGTGCCCGGAGGTGAACCGGGTGTCGAACGCACCGCCCGAGATCGGCGCGGTCACGCAGCGGCGCTCGGCCGTGCCGGTGAGCTTCGCCGGTGCCACGGCGGCGAGGCGGACGGCGGCCTTCGCGAGGGCACGGGTGGCGCCGGGGGCGAGGCAGAAGTCGGCGGTGCCCCCGGCGACCCGCAGTCCCGGGTCCCGGGGTGCGGACCGGGGTCCTTCCTGGTGGGTGGCGGAGGGTGCGGCTCCCGCCGGGGCGGCGGTCGCGAGGGCGGCTCCGGCGCTCAGCGCCGCGGCGAGGGCCAGGGCGCCGGCGGAGCAGATGGGGAGCGGGCGGCAGCGGTCTGCGGGCATGGTGTGGTGATCCGTTCTTCGTCGGGGTGCCGTTCACCGGGCGGCGGTACCGGCGGCGGACGGCGGGGCTCTCCCTGTCAGCAGACGTATTGACGGAGAGGCCGCCGCCGTGACGGCCGTGCGGGCGAATCACCCGTATAGCTGGGGTCCGGGCGCGCTCGCTCGCGGTGTCCGGTACGTGCAGGCGGGACGTGGGACGCGTGGAGGCGGCCGCTGAGACGGTCGTGCCGTCACCTCGCGCGGCGCGCCGCCGACACCGCGGGGGTCGGTGTTCGCCGGCCGTCAGACGAGGGCGGCGGCTTCCCGCACCGAGAGGCCGCCGCCCTCGGCGTGGGCCCGCCGGTACGCGTCGGTGCCCAGCGCGGTACGCAGCTCGGCCTCGGCCCGCCGGCGCACACGGGCCTCCGTCTCGGCGGGCAGCGGCTGGAGCCCGAAGCCCTCGGCGGCGGGCGCGTGACGGTCGTACGCCCCCAGCAGACGGGCGCCCTCCTCCGCCGCGCTCAGGTGGCACATCGCCCAAGCGCCGCAGAGGAACTGGTGGGTGACCAGGTGGGGGGCCACCAGATGCGCCAGGTTGCCGAGCTGCCGGACGGCCTGGCGGAGGTGCGTACGGGCGCGCCCGAATTCCCCGTCGAGACAGTCCAGCCAGCCGTGCAGGCCGGTCACCATGCCCGCGAACAATTCCGGCGTGCCGGTGGTGAACGCCCGCTCGGCTTCCCGCAGCTGGTCGCGGGCGAGAGGGGTGCGCCCGGTCCTGCCGTAGTGCCGGGCCAGCAGCAGCCGCGCCGTGCTCAGCGTTTCGCCGGAGGAGGGCCGGGATTCCGTCACCGCCTCCAGCAGCAGTTGCTCGGCTTGCCGGGCGCGGGGCGAAAGGCCCTGATCGGCGGCCGCGTCGTCGGCGTTTCCGGTGTACATGCCTTCCAGACGCACGGCCGCCAACCGCGCCTTGAAAACCGGCACTTGCGCGTGCGCGCCGATCAGCGCCGAGCTGTTCATGGCGCGCTCGAAGTCCGCGTCCGCCAGTGTGTACTGTCCGCGCCGTTCGTACGTCTCGCCCCGCGCGGACAGCGACTCGGCGATGCCCCAGTGGTCTCCGGCGTCCTCGAAGAGGGCCAGCGCCTCCTCGGCGTCACGCGCGGAGCGGTCCAGCCCGGCGGGGCCGTTGCCGAGCAGCTTGGTGCGCAGCAGCAGCGCCAGGCCCAGGTCCCAGCCGTCGCCCACTTCGCGGCAGTTCCGCACGACCGCGTCGACCGCCTCGTCGAGCCCCGCGAACCCGCCGGTCATCAGCCGGGCGAAGAACCACATGACGCCCGGCTGCCGCGCGGTCTGCGGGAGCCCCGTACGGTACGCGGCCACGACCGACTCCAGGTATGCGCGGGCGGGCGGCGGGCAGGCGGGCGAGAGGCTGCCCTCCTGCCCGCTGCTGCTCGCCAGCACCAGCAGCCGCACCCCGCGCCGGGCCTCCCACAGCCGTTCCCCCGACCACGGCGGGGGGACCGTGGTGCACCGCTCCGCCAGCGGCCCGGCGGGGCGTACGGGTTCGGCGAACGGGTCGGCCGCGATCCCGGCGACGGCCGTCGACCAGCGCCGGGCGTCCGCCTGGTGGTTGCGCAGCTGCCAGAACCAGCTCATGGAAAGGACCAGGCACAGCGCCTCCTGCTCCGCGGCACGGCCGACCGCCGTGTGCAGCGCGGCCCTGATGTTGCCGTGCTCGGTCTCCAGGCGCTCCAGCCACTCCGCCTGCCGCGGCCCGCGCAGCCCGGCATCGCCGGTGCGGGCCAGCTCCCGGTAGGCGGTCAGGTGCAGCAGCTCCACGGCCGGCCGTTCCCCGGATTCCGTGAGCCGCTCCCCGGCGTACTCGGCGACCGTTTCGAGCAGCCGGTACCGCATGCCGCGCGGGCCCTCCGGGGCCGCGGTGACCAGCGACTTGTCCACGAGGGAGGCGAGGCCGTCCAAGACGTCGGCCGGCGTGTCCGGGGTGGGCGGGCCGGCACACACGTACTCCGCCTCCGCCGCCTCGCAGCCGCCGGAGAAGACGGACAGGCGGCGCAGTACCGCGCGCTCGTCCGCCGTGAGCAGGTCCCAGGACCAGTCCACGACGGCGCGCAGCGTCTGCTGCCGGGGCAGCGCCGTCCGGCTGCCGCCGCGCAGGAGCCGGAACCGGTCGTCCAGCCGCTCCGCGATCTGCCGCGGCGTGAGCGCCCGCAGCCGGGCTGCCGCCAGTTCGACGGCGAGCGGCAGCCCGTCGAGCCTGCGGCAGATCTCCGCACACGCGGCAGGGTCGTCCTCCGTACGGAACCCCGGGCGCGCGGCGGCACCCCGCTCGGCCAGCAGCCGGAGCGCGCCGTGCGGCGGCAGCGGCTCGACGGGGTGTACGGCCTCACCCGGTACGCCCAGCGGTTCACGGCTGGTGGCCAGCACCGTCACACCCGGGCAGCCGGTCGCCACGGCATGCGCCAGCTCGGCCGCCGCGCCGATCACATGCTCGCAGTTGTCCAGCACGAGCAGCATCCGCCGCCGCTCGCAGTGCTCCACCAGCTGCGCGAGGGGAGCGCGCCCGGACCCGTCGTCCTCGGGCGCGTGCAGTTCGTCGGCGGCGGGGCCGCGCACCAGCGTCTCCCGCCCGCCGAGCGCGGTCAGTACGGCTTCGGGCACGCCCGCCCCGTCCCGTACGGGAGCCAGCTCGGCGACCCAGACGCCGTCGGGCCACCGCGTGCCGTTCGCGGCGGCGGTGGCCGCTTCGGCGGCCTCCAGGGCCAGGCGGGTCTTGCCGACACCGCCGGCGCCCAGCAGGGTGATCAGCCGCCGTGAGGTCAACTCCCTTGATATAGCGGACAGTTCGTCGCTCCGGCCGACGAAGGACGTGAGGCGCGAGCGGAGGTTTCCGGGTGTCGCCCGCGGCCCGGGAGCCGGGGCCCCGGCCAGCAGGTCCGCGTGCAGGGCGCGCAGTTCGGCACCCGGGTCGGTGCCCAACCGCTCGGCGAGCCCGGCCCGTACCTCTTCGTACGCCTGCAACGCCTCGGCCTGCCGCCCCGCCGCCGCCAGGGCCCGGATGCGCAGCGCTTGCAGCGGCTCGTCCAGCGGCTCCGCCGTGGCCAGCGCCGCCAGCTCGGCCAGCGCGTCCGCCGCCCGGCCCGCCGCGACCTCGGCCGCCAGCCGGGCGCGGCGGGCCTCGCCGTGCCGCCGTTCGGCCCGTACGGCGAGCGGGTCGCCGTCCCGCCCCGGCAGGTCCGCCAGCGCGGGGCCGTGCCAGAGCGCCAGCGCCTCGTCCAGCAGCCCGGCCGCGGTGGCGGGGTCGCCGTCGCGCAGGGCGGCCGTTCCTTCCGCCGTCAGCCGCTCGAAGCGGAAGAGATCGACGGCGTCCGGCTCCGCCGCCAGCCCGTACCCGCCGGGCGACGAGGTCACCGCGGGCCCGCCGAGCGCCCGGCGCAGGCGCCCCACCAGGGCCTGGAGTGCCGCGGGCGCGTCCGCGGGCGGTTCCCCTTCCGCGCCCCACACCTGCGCGATCAGCTGGTCGGACGGCACCGGGCGCCCGCCGCCCGCTGCCAGCGCGACCAGCAGCGCGCGCAGCCGCGCTCCCGTGAGCGGCACCTCGGTGCCGTCGGGGCGGAGCGCCTGCGCGGCGCCGAGAACGCGGTAGCGGTAGGTCACCGGACCATTGTCCCCGGCCGCCGCCTGACTCTTCGTCCTCGGAGGCGCGATCATCGTCAGCGCCGTACTGGGCAGGCGGGCGGCACCGACGACAAGCCCGGCGAGAAAGCCATCGGCTTCGCCGGTCCGCAGGCCGGCCACGGCCGGCTCAACGCCATCAACCGCAACGCCGGGAGCCGGGCCCGCCGCTACCCGCAGGCGTACCGCTGCTGGAATGACGGCGACAACTACGGCATGGGCCTGAACGCCGGCCGGTACATCGGCGAACAGCTCAAGGACAGGCGGGCTCGGTCACCGTCGACGACGCCGCGCTGTGCACCGGCCGCTTCGCCTCCGGCGCGCTCGCCTCCTTCGAGGCCGGCCGGGCCGCCGCGGGACGCAGGAACGCGCTGCGCATCGAACTCAACGGCGACGAAGGCTCCCCTTCCTTCCAGGAATTCGGCTTCGCCATCGACGACCCGCGCATCCGGCTCTACGACGTCCTGCTCGCCGAGACCGACCCGGACTTGGTCTTCTTCGAAATGGACATCTTCTGGGCCTACGTCGCCCAGTACCGGTTCTCCCGGCGACCCGACGGCACCCCGGCCCCCTTCGAGCCCCTCGACTACGTCCTGGAGGCGCCGGCCCGCTACCCCCTCTTCCACGTCAAGGACGGCGCACACGACGCCGCCTCCCGCGACGGCTACCGCATGGTGGACGTCGGCGACGGCGACATCGACTACCGCCACTTCCTCTCCGCCGTAGAACGCCGCCACGGCCGCCGCCGCGCAGACTGGATCGTCGAGCGCGACGACGCCGTGGACCCGGCCGCCAACCCCGCAGGCTCCCTGTCGACCGCCCGCCGTTCCGCCTGCCATCTGCGCGGCTTGCGCGCTGCACGCGATTAAGCCGGTCACCCGTGCCGGGTAGTGTGCACGGGATCAGCACTACCCGACCGGGGCGACCGGTACGACGAGGATGGGCGAGACGCACATGAGCGAGGGGACCGCACCGGAGGCGGGCGACGCGACCTCCGTCACCGACGAGGCGGCGCGCGAGCGCCTGATCTACCTGCGCGGCAGCATCGACAACCTGGACGCCGCGCTGGTGCACCTGCTCGCCGAGCGGTTCAAGTGCACCCAGCAGGTCGGCGAGCTCAAGGCCCGTCACAACCTCCCGCCCGCCGACCCGGCCCGTGAGGCCACCCAGATCGCCCGGCTCCGCAAACTGGCCGAGGACGCCAGACTGGACCCGGCTTTCGCCGAGAAGTTCCTCAACTTCATCATCGGCGAGGTCGTACGCCACCACAAGGCGATCGCGAACCAGGGCACCCCGCCCGACGGGGCGACCGCGGAGCCCCCCAGCCGGGTCGCCGAGCGCTGACCGGCGAGCGGGTCCCCTCCTGCGCGCCGGCGGCCCGGTCAGGGCCGTCGGGCCCGGCGCTCGGAGGCCTCATAACCTGCGCTTATGCCCACAGTGGATACGCAGGTGAAACGCACTCCGAAACCTTGGTATTGTTGTCCATGTCGCCGCGGGGAACACCCCGCGAAGACCACACCTAGTCCGGGTGGCGGAATGGCAGACGCGCTAGCTTGAGGTGCTAGTGCCCTTTATCGGGCGTGGGGGTTCAAGTCCCCCCTCGGACACAGAGCAGATCAAGACCCCACGGTCCCCAGCGGGCCGTGGGGTCTTGTCGTTGGTGGGTGCCGCGAGGTGGTGCGGGTTCGTGGGGTGGCTGGGGTTGGGTGCGTTGGCGGGGTGAGGGGGGCTGCTGGTGTGGTGGGGGAATGGATGGGGAGGGGTGGGGCCGGGATTTGATTACTTGGAGTCAGGGTTTTGGGTGAGGTTGGGTGGAGTAGTGGTGAGGGAATGGGGGGCTCCTGAAATTGTTTGCCGGGCGGAGCCTTCGGGGGGCGTGGGCGAGGTAATGTTGGTGGAATAAGGAACATGTTAGGGCGGAGCGGGCCGGTGCCGGGGTGCGGACGCGGGCGATGGCTGTTCCGAGGGCCTGGTTAATCGGCCGGTGCGCATTTCTTGTGACCGTTGGAGCGGAAGGGTCGGTCGCGACTGGTTACCTGTCCAACTGAACACGCGAGTCCGGATACGGGGGTGAAGCCGGCTCATGAGGTTGGTCGAACGGGACACGGAGCTCTCCGTCCTGGAGGGCATGCTCGACGCCTGCGTCGGCGGGCGCGGGGGAGTGGCGTTGGTCAGCGGCGTGGTGGGCAGCGGGAAGACGGCCCTGCTGCGCGCCTTCCGGGAGCGGGCCGCGCCCACAGGGGCGTTGTGGTTGCAGGCCACGGCGGTCGGGGCCGAGAGGGACGTACCGCTGCGGGTGGCGGGTCAGCTGATGCGTACCGCGGAGGCGGCCGGCGCGGGCGGGGAGCCGGCGGGGTGGCTGCCGCCGGTGGCCGCGGGCGGGGCGCCGGTGCGGGAGGCCGAGGAGGGAATCCCCGCTGAGGTGGCCGTCGAGTTCTTTCCGCGGTGGTGCGGAATCCTGCTGGCGCAGGCCAGGAACAGGCCGGTCGTGGTGTGTATCGACGATGTGCACCAGGCCGATGCCTATTCGCTGGAATGTGTGTTGTATATGGTGCGGCGCCTGGATGTCAGCCGGATTCTTGTGGTGCTCGGTGAGAGCGTCGGCTCTGATTGGGAAGACAATAGGGCGCGGCAGGAATTGCTGATGCGGCCGACGTGCCGTTTCGTGCAGATCGGCCCCTTGCTGCGGGACGGTGTCGCCGCCATGGCGGTCGCCGGACAGAAAGGGCGGCGGTCCGCACCGCCGGTTTCGGAATTCCACCGGCTGAGCGGGGGCAGCCCGCTGCTGCTACGGGCGCTGCTGGACGATTACGAGGACGCGGGCCGGGGCGGGGACGCCGGGCTGGTGCCGGGGGCGGCGTACGAGCGTGCCGTGGCGCTGTGCCTGAACCGCTGCGACCCGCTCACCCGCCGTACTGCCTGGGTCCTGGCGGTGCTCGGGCCGCAAGCCGAGCGGGTGGAGCCGGCCGAGGTGCTCGGGGTGCCGCGGGCGGCGGCCGAACGCAGCCTGCGGGGCCTGGACCGGATGGGGCTGCTCGCCGGGGGCCGGTTCCGCCACGAGTGCGGCCGGGCGGCGGTGCTGCGCCGGGCGGAGCCGCCGGGCTGCGGCCGGCTGCAGGCGCGCGTCGCCCGGGTGCTGTACGAGCACGGTGCCCCGGCGACCGTACTGGCGCGCCGTCTGATCGCGGCGGAGCCCGTCGACGCCCCGTGGGCGCTGCCCACGCTTCTGGAGGCGGCCGAGTCCGCGCTGGCACGCAACGACGTGGGTGCGGCGCTGGACTGCCTGCGGGCGGCCCGGGACGCGTGCTCGGACGAGCGGCAGGTGCTCAAGGTCAGGGTCGCGATGATGCGCGCCGGGTGGCGGGTCGATCCGTCCTCCGCCGTACGGCATCTGCCGGCGCTCACCGATGCCGCGCTCGCCGGGCGGCTCACCGCGCGGGACGCGAAGGCGCTGGTCGGTCACCTGTTGTGGTTCGGCAGGGCCGATGAGGCCCTTGAGGTGCTGCGGGCGGCGGACGAGCAGGGGGAAGGGGAGGAGAGGGAAAGGGAGGCAGGGAAGGGGGACGGGGGGCGGGTGATGTGGGATCTCGCTCGTCTCTGGTGTGCTTACGGGTATCCGGGGCCGGGCTGCTCCTACCGGGCCGCGGTGGCGGGCGGGGTGTACCGGAGTGAGGCGGTCGGCGGGGCGGGCCTGACGGCTGAGCAGGGCACCCAGCAGCGGGCGCTGGCGCTGATGGCCTCCGTGCTGGACCAGCGGGCGGCCGGGGACGTGGTCGCCCGTGCGGAGCGGATACTCCACGAGACCCGGCCCGAGGACCGGACCCCGGCGGCGGGGCTGGCCGCCCTGGTGGCCCTCGTCGTCGCCGACGGGCTGCGGGAGGCGGCGCGCTGGTGCGACGTCCTGCTCGTGGAGGCGCGGGAGCGCCGGACGCCGATGTGGCAGTCGCTGTTCGCCTCGGTGAAGGCGTTCATCGAGATCAGGCTCGGCGAGCTGGCCGCGGCGGAGGAGTCGGCGCACACCGCGCTCACCGTCGTCCCGCCCGAAGGGTGGGGCGCGGCCGTCGCCGTCCCGGTCGCGGCGCTGCTGTACGCGAAGACCGCCATGGGGCGGCTGGACGAGGCGGCGGCCCATCTGCTGGTCCCCGTGCCCGAAGCGGCGTTTCGGACGCCCGGCGGGCTGCTGTATCTCTGGGCGCGCGGTCACTACCACCTCGCCGTCGGCCGGCCGTACGCCGCTCTGGAGGACTTCCACCGGTGCGGGGACCTGATGGCGCGGTGGAACCTCGACCTGTCCGAGCTGGTGCCGTGGCGGGCCGACGCCGCGCAGGTGTACGTGTCGTTGGGCGACGACCGCCGCGCCAGGTCGCTGCTGGAGAAGGAGCTGACCCGGCCGGGGCCCCGCCGGCCGTGGACGCGGGGTGTCGCGTTGCGGGTGCTGGCGGCGCTGGCCGAGCGGGGGGACCGGCCGCGGCTGCTCGGCGAGGCCATGGATCTCCTCCAGCGGAGCGGGCACCGGCTGGAGTTGGCGTACGCGTTGGCGGAACTGTCGTACGGGTACTGGGACATAAACGACGGCAGCCGGGCGAGGGCCGCGGCGCGCAGGGCGCAGCAGTTGATGCGGGAGTGCGGCATCAGGTCGCCCGTCCTCAAGGCCCCGCCGGTCGGCGCGGCAAATTCCCACGCGCCCGAACGGCCCACGGCGGGCGGCGCCGGCCGTCCGGCCGCCGAGCTGAGCGGCGCGGAGCTGCGCGTGGCGACGCTCGCCGCGCGCGGCTACACCAACCGGGAGATCGCCGGAGCGCTGTTCATCACGATCAGTACCGTCGAGCAGCACCTGACCCGCGCGTACCGCAAGCTGGGCGTGCAGCGCCGTACCGGCCTGGCGACGCGGCTCAAGCCGGACGGCGCGGACGGGGCCGGGTTGGACGGGTGCGGGGACGGTTCGGCGCACGACTGCCTGCGCGCCGGGTGAGCGGAGCGCGGACGCCGGCGGGGCACCGACCGGCGCGCGGGCGTCGGCCGGTGCCCGGCCGGTGCGGGCTTTGCGGCGTGCGGTGCGGCAGTGGATATTGCGCGGTTGGACGCTCCGGCGAGGGCGTGTGGAATGATTGACCGCGACATCACTTTCCGTGAACGCCCGCCGGGCAAACCGTAGTTGCCGCTGCGGAGTGGTGGTGTGCCGGATTTTCCGGAGGTACGCGCACGAGGTCCGGGCCCGGTTGTTCGCGGGCCGGGGCGGTGCGCGAACGGCGCCGCGCGGTGCGCGGCCTTCACGCATCAGGACCGGACGTTCCGGCGCGCGGCGGTGCGGGCGCGTGCCGGCTTCCCGCAACACGATCCGGCCGGCCGACGCCGGCCACGCAACGGGAGGAACCCCTCATGGTGGTGGTGATGGCCCCAGGGGCCACACAGGAGGACGTCGACACCGTCGTCGGCCTGGTGCGTTCGGTGGGCGGGGACGCCTTCGTCAGCCGGGGGGTGACCCGTACGATCGTGGGCCTCGTCGGGGACGTGGACGAGTTCGACGCGCTCAACCTCCGCAGCCGCAAGGGGGTCCTCGACGTCGTGCGGATCTCCGTTCCGCACAAGCTGGTCAGCCGGGAGCACCACCCCGCGCGGACGGTCGTGCGGGTCGGCGGTGTACCGATCGGGCCCGACACCCTGTCCGTCATCGCGGGGCCGTGCGCGGTGGAGTCCGCGGAGCAGACCCTCGCCGCCGCCCGCATGGCCCGGACCGCCGGGGCCTCGCTGTTGCGCGGCGGGGCGTACAAGCCGCGCACCTCGCCGTACGCCTACCAGGGCCTGGGCGAGAGCGGGTTGCGCATCCTCGCGGACGTGCGCGCCGAGACCGGGCTTCCGGTGGTCACCGAGGTCATCGACCCCGGCAGCGTCGAACTGGTCGCCTCGTACGCGGACATGCTCCAGATCGGCACCCGCAACATGCAGAACTTCGCGCTGCTTCAGGCGGTCGGTTCGGCGGGCCGGCCGGTGCTGCTCAAGCGCGGTTTCGGCGCAACCATCGACGAGTGGCTGATGGCCGCCGAGTACATCGCGCAGCGCGGCAACCTGGACATCGTGCTGTGCGAGCGCGGCATCCGTACCTTCGAGACCGCGACCCGCAACACCCTGGACATCAGTGCGGTGCCGGTCGTCCAGCGGCTGTCCCACCTGCCCGTGATCGTGGATCCGTCGCACTCGGGCGGGCGCCGGGAGCTGGTCCTGCCGCTGATGCGCGCCGCGCTGGCGGTCGGTGCGGACGGCGTCATGATCGATGTGCATCCGGCGCCCGAGAGCGCGCTGTGCGACGGCGACCAGGCGCTGCAGGAAGCCGACATGCGGGAGGTCGCCAGTACGGCCTCGGTCCTGTCGCCGCTGATGGGGCGCACCCTCACCCAGCCGGCGCCGCAGGCCGCCACGGGTGCCGCCTCCTGAACCGCCGGTAGGGGTACCCCGACGAGAGACGGACGCAAGCGCACACAACCCACCGTCCGCTCGATTGGTACAGGCCATTTTCCGAGGTCGCGGCCGGACGGCTGGTGCGTCCGGGGACCGCTGTTCCCCGGTGCGCCACGGCGGCCGCGATAGGGGTACCGGCGCTGAACCCGTAATGTCGCCGGATACTGACGAATCTCGAATCTTGCGGTATGTCGGAGAGATGCGATATGCACAGGGCGGCGGACTGACCGCCGAGCGGCGGGAGTTCCGCGAACGGCTGCGCCGGAAGGCGGTCGAACGGTTCGCGCGGGGCGAGACCAACGCGGTGATCGCCAGGGACCTGCGGGTCAGCGTGCGGTCGGTGCAGCGGTGGCGCAAGTCCTGGGAGCGCGACGGTACGCGGGCGCTGGCCTCGAAGGGGCCGGCGTCCCGGCCGCGGCTCGGGCCGGCCCAGTTCCGGCAGTTGGAGGCCGAACTCGCCCGGGGAGCGGCGGCCTACGGGTGGGCCGACCAGCGCTGGACGCTGGAGCGCATCCAGACCGTGATCGCCCGGCGCTTCCAGGTCGTGTACACGATCCAGGGTGTGCGCAAGATGATGCGCCGTCACGGTTGGGCGTACGTGCCGCCGGCGCGGCGGGCGGCGGGGCAGGGGCCGGGCGACGGGTCCGCCGGCGCGGCGGGCGGCTGGGTACGCGCCGAGGGCGGCCGGAACGGGCGCGCCCCGCGGGCCCCTCGTTCACCGGGGTGCGAATGACGGGCGTGGCGAATGCAATCTTTTCCGGGGCGATCGACTTTTCCGGCCGCTCCGCTTCCGGGAAAGAGGAAAGCGACATTGCAGGTTCAGGCATGCCAGGTAGGGGTGCCCCGTAGATAAAGGCACTGTTAGAGTATGTATCTGAATGGGGGAAGATGGTTTGTTTGAATATGAGTTCCGCTTCGCGTCGGGTGTTTCCGGCGACGCGGGAACCTTCCTCCCCCGCCCGGAGTTGTAGAGGTCGAGAAGCGGGGGTGGGTTTCTACGCCTGATCGGCCCGGCGATGTCTCTCTCCGGCGGACATCGCCGATGCAAGGGCCTGCCGTAAGTCGTTAGGGTGCGTCGGCGCGAGCTTGCGCACGGGGGAATCACAACGCGAGGAGCCTGGAGTGGAACCTGGGCAGGCGCACATGGATATGGATACGGTCGTCGAAGTGGAGATCGGTTCACTGTCGGTGGCCGGTTCTCCGCGTATATCGGGGGAAGACGAGGACCACGTCGAGATGCTGGCGGTGGCGCAGGCGCCGCTGCCGCCCATCATCGCGCACCGCGGGACGATGCGGGTGATCGACGGTGTCCATCGGCTGCGGGCCGCCGAACGCCGCGGCGACGACAAGATCGCGGTGAGATTCTTCGAAGGCGGCGAGGCCGACGCCTTCGTACTCGCCGTGGAATCGAACATCTCGCACGGCCTTCCGCTGTCCATGGCGGACCGCAAGAGCGCGGCCGAACGCATCATCCGTTCGCACCCGTTGTGGTCGGACCGGATGATCGCCTCGGTCACCGGTATTGCGCCCGGCACCGTCGCGGAGATCCGCCGCCGGGTGTCGGGCGCGGCGGCGGGGCACGGCCGGATCGGCCAGGACGGCCGCTTCAGGCCGCTCAACGGCGCCGAGGGCCGCCGGCTCGCCGGCGATCTCATAGCCGAGAACCCCGGGCTGTCGCTGCGGCAGATCGCGCGGGCGTCGGGCATCTCGCCCGAGACGGCGCGTGACGTGCGCAACCGGCTGCGCCGGGGCGAGGAACCGCTGCTCAAGGGGCGGGGCCGGACGGCCAGGGCGCACGAGGACCGGGAGCCCGCCGGGCACACCGGACCGCGCGACGGCGACGAGGGCGCCACGGCACCCGCCCGGATGCCCGTGCAGGACCGGACGGTGGTCGTACGCCGCCTCAAGGTCGACCCGGCCCTGCGGTTCAGCGAGACGGGGCGCACGCTGCTGCGGCTGCTGAGTATTCACACGATCAGCGCGGAGGAATGGGACGACATCATGGCGAACATTCCTCCGCATTGCAGCGGCATCATTGCGCAACTGGCCCGCGAGTGTGCGGATATCTGGGCGGATTTCGCTCAACGGGCGGAACGGAACGTCGTCGAGACGGTCTGACGTTCCGGCCGCACGGCCGGGCGTGGTCCAAGCGGGGAAAGTGTCCGGTTGGACGGTCTGCGGACCGTCCGGCCGGACCGTACTTCCGTACGGGGAAAGGCGATACGGCCGGAGCCGGCGGGTGCCGTGAAAACGCCGCCCGCCGCTCCTTCCGGTGCCGGACCGCGCTATTCGCCCACCGCATACGAACGACGCCGAAGAACACAACCGACGCCGGATCAAACCGAGGTTCCAGCCGGTCACCACAGCGTGGTCGGCTCGTTGTCACGCGCGGTTCGCGGAGGCGGGCGAGGCCCCCTGTGGGAAGTGTCCCGGCCACATTGACGAGAACCGGCCCGACATGCGCCCGAAAAGCCTCATCGCCGCGCCGAGCGGGAGCGGTAACGTCTCGTAGACGCCTGTGGGAGGAAGCCGTGCAGGGGGCGGCCGGGACGCCCGCTGCCCCGTGGGGGAGGGCCGAAGTGGACACCGAGACCCTGGTGACGGTGGTCATCGGCGACGTCGCGCTGATCGTCGTCGTCTCGTGGCTGCTGGGAGCGGCGGCCCGCCGGTGCGGCCAGCCGGCCGTCATCGGTCACATCGTGGCGGGCATCGCCCTGGGGCCGACCCTGCTCGGCCGGCTCCCCGGCAACCCGACGGAGCACCTGTTCCCACGGGAGGTGCTCCCTTTTCTGTCGGTGCTGTCCCAAGTGGCCATCGTGCTCCTCATGTTCGTGGCGGGGTACGAGATCGACGCGCGCCAGCTGCGCAGGGGCGGCCGGGCGGCCGCGCTGGTGGCGCTGTTCGGGCTGCTGGTGCCCGCCGCGCTGAGCGCAGGGGCGGTGCGGCTGCTGCCCGGCGTGTTCTCGGCGGTCGACCCGCGGCACGCGGGCGGCCGTTCGTTCCTGCTCTTCATGGCGGTGGCGACCGCCGTCACCGCCCTGCCGGTGCTGGTCGCCGTCATCCGCGAACGCGGTCTGGCGGGGAGCCCGGCGGGCACGGTGGCCACGACCGCGGCCGGGCTCATGGACGTGGCGGCGTGGCTGGTGCTGGCCGCCGCCCTCGTCGGCACCGGCCACGCGCCGGGCCGCCCGTGGGCCCTGACGCTGCTGTTGATCGCGGTGTTCGTGGCCGGCCTGTTCCTCGTCGTACGCCCGGCCCTCGGCTGGTGGTTGCGGCGCTCCGAGGCGCTGGTGGCCAACCAGGTCACCATCGCGCTGGCGCTCGCCCTGGGGAGCGCCTGGGTCACCGCGTCGCTGGGCCTGCACCCCGTCTTCGGCGGACTGCTGGCCGGCCTGGTGATGCCCAGGCGCGACGGCGTGCCCGACGCCGACGTGCTGCGGTCGATGGAACACAGCGCCGGGCTGCTGCTGCCGCTGTTCTTCGTCACCACCGGGCTGTCGTTCAACATCGGCTCGATGGACGGGGACGCCGGCATCCTGCTGGCGCTGATCGTGACCGTCGCCACCGTCGGCAAGCTGGTGCCCGCGTATCTGGCGGCGCGGCTCGGCAGGCTCGATCCGCACCAGTCGGCGCTGGTGGCCGCGCTGGTCAACACCCGCGGCCTGACGGAGCTGATCGTGCTGAACGTGGGGCTGGAGGCCGGTGTCATCGGCCCCGGTCTCTTCACCGTCCTGGTGCTCATGGCCTTGGTCACCACCTTCGCGACCGGGCCGCTGCTGTCCCTGATAGGCCGCCGTAGCGCGCCGGAACCCGAGCCCAGGGCACTGTCCTTGACGGGGCCTCAGCAGAGAAGCAGCGCCGAATAGGAAGTGGTCGGCGGCCCGTGGAGCGTTCTCCTCGGGCGTCCATCAAGACGGACACCGCCGGCCCATGACCTGTTACGGGTCGCCGGCCGCGGCACCGATCCGTACCGTACGCAGCCGCCGCGCGTCCGCGACCGTCGCACAGCCCGCCAGGCCCAGCGCGTCCGCCAGCTCGGCAGCCAGCACGTCGAGCACCCGCCGGACGCCGTCCTCCCCCGCCGCGGCCAGCCCCCACACCGGCGGGCGCCCGACCAGGACCCCGGCCGCGCCCAGCGCCAGCGCCTTGAGCACGTCCGTCCCGCAGCGGACCCCGCCGTCCAGCAGCACCTCGCAGCGGCCGCCGACGGCCTCGGCGACCTCGGGCAGCGCGTCGATGCTCGGCAGGGCACTGTCCAACTGACGACCTCCGTGGTTGGACACCACCACGGCGTCCACGCCGGACTCCGCCGCGTGCACCGCGTCCTCGGGCGCCAGCACACCCTTGAGCACCAGCGGCAACCGCGTGTGCGCCCGCAGCTCCGCGACGTGTGACCACGTCAGGGCCGGGGAGAACGCCTGGCCCGTGTGGACGGCCACCGCCGAGGCGCCGGCGGCACGGTGGTGCGCGGCCGAGGCGCCGCCGCCGAGGTGGACCGCCCGCACCCGCTCCGGCAGCGTGAACTCGTTGCGCACGTCACGCAGCCGCCGGCCCATCCACGGGACGTCCACCGTCAGCATCAGCGCCTCGCAGCCGGCGTCCTCCGCGCGGCGCGCCAGCTCCAGCGCCCGGCCGGGCTCCCGCAGCCAGTACAGCTGGAACCAGACGCTGCCGCCGACCGCGGTGACCTCCTCCACCGGCACGGTGCTCAGCGTGCTCACCGTGAACGGCACGCCCGCCGCCTTCGCCGCGCGGGCCGCCGCCAGTTCGCCGCCGGGGTGCACCAGGCCCTGGTACGCGACCGGGGCCGGCGCCACCGGCATCGACACCGGACGGCCCAGCAGCTCGGAGCCCGTCGTACACCGGGACACGTCCCGCAGCACCCGCGGCCGTACGAAGACCCGGTCGAACGCCGCGCGGTTGGCGGCGAGCGTGCGCTCGCGGCCGCTGCCGCCCGCGACGAAGTCCCGCACCCCGGCGGGCAGTACCGCGGCGGCAGCACGCTCGACGTCCTCCAGGGTCAGGAGCGCGTCCGCGGCCCCTTCGCCGTGCGCGCCGTCCTCACCGAAGGACACGCTGGCCCTTCTTCTCCATCTCCACGGCCTCGTACAGCGCCTTGATGTTGGAGCTGCCGAAGGTCTCCGCGCCCTGCCGCTCGATGACCTCGTAGAAGATCGTGCGGCGCGGGTGCGCGGAGGCGGTGAAGATCTGGAACAGCTGCCCGCCGTGGTCCTGGTCCGCCAGCAGGTTCGTCGACCGCAGGTCCTCCAGGCTGTGGTCGCTGAGCGCGATCCGCTTGCCGAGCATGTCGTAGTAGGCGGCCGGGGAGCTGAGGAACTCCACGCCGCGGCCGGTCAGGGTACGCACCGCGTGCACGGCGTCGTCACAGGAGAACGCGAGGTGCTGGACGCCGGGACCGTGGTGGCTCTTGAGGAAGTCGTCTATCTGCCCGGGGGCCGCCGTGGTGTCCGGCTCGATGAGCGTGAGCGTGACCCGGCCGGTGGGGCTCTGGACGACCTTGGAGTCCATCGCCTGCGCCCCGACGACGATGTGCTCCTCGAAGATGTCCCGGAACCCGAAGGCCCGCTGGTAGAGCTCGACGGTCCCGGCGAGGTCGCCGTTGTTCAGGCACACCGCGACGTGGTCCAGCTCCAGCAGCCCCACCTCGGTGGGCACCGGCCGCCGCGACGGCAGGGTCGCCACGAAGCCGACCGGCAGCCCGGGGGCCTCGCCCGGTTCCCGCTGCACCAGCGTGTGCACCACGTCGCCGAAGCCGCCGACGGCGGCCGTGACCCCCGCGCCGGGGCCCTCGTGCCGGGTCGGCCGGCGCACCGCCCGCGCGCCGCCCGCGACCGCGCGGTCGAAGGCGCCCGCCACGTCGGCGGTGCGCAGCGCGATGTCGGCGACCCCGTCGCCGTGGGCGGCGACGTACACCGACGCCGGGTGGCGGTCGGAGGTCGCGGTGGTGAGCACCAGGGTGATCGTGCCGTGCCGCAGCGCGATGCTGCGGTGCTCCGCCGACCCTCCGGTGCCGACGACGGCGAACGCGTATTTGTCGACCCACCCGAACGCCGCCGCTTCCAGATCGTCGACGTACATCTCGACGTAGTCGATGGAGAGGTCGCTGACAGCAGCCGTTGCCGCTGTGGTGTCTGAAACTGTCATGAGAGTCCCCGTTTGAAGGAATGATCCGGGCGCGGCTCGTCGAGCCGGAGCGCCGACCGAAGCGGACGGATTACCTGCCGTATGACCGGCCCCGGCCGGGGCCGGCCTAATCCGCAGACCTCTTTGGTGAGTTCGCCACTGCCGCCGGACAGCGGAAGGCGAAATATTACGGTTACCGCCAGACATTACACCGGCGGTAAGGCTGTCGCACCTGTCAAGAATTAGGGGGTGCGCGCCGCGGGCCGGTGCGCTATCGCCTTGACCCGGGCGGACGCCGGGACAACCATTGCTGTTGATCCGGCCCCTGAGGGATGCTGACGGTGTGGTGCGTGCCCCGGCCGTACGCGCCGTACCGCTTCCTGACTGACAGAAGGCAGCCATGGAAATCACGCAACCGGAATTCGCCGCCGCCGAACTGAATACCGCGACGCTGCACGCATCGCTGGCCGACGCCTCGATGGAGTCGATGAATCTCCTGAACCAGATCGCCGATAAGTATCCGGAAGCGATCTCGTTCGCCGCCGGACGGCCGTACGAGGGGTTTTACGACTCGTGCCAGGTGCACAAATACCTGGAGGTCTTCTGCGATCACCTCGGGGTCGAGCGCCGGATGACGGAAGCGGAAATCGCACGCACCCTGTTCCAGTACGGCGAGACGAAAGGGATCATCGCCGGGCTCATCGCGCGCAGCCTGGCCGTGGACGAGGGCATCGAGGCCGTGGACGGGTCGGTGGTCGTCACGGTCGGCTGCCAGGAAGCGATGTTCCTCGTGCTGCGCGCGCTGCGCGCCGACGACAGCGACGCCGTGCTCGCGCCGCGGCCCACCTACGTCGGGCTGACCGGCGCGGCGCTCCTCGCCGACCTGCCCGTCCTGCCGGTGGCGACGGGGGAGTCCGGAATCGATCTGGACGACCTGGTCACCCAGCTGCGCCGCGCGCGGGCCGCGGGCCGGCGGGTGCGCGCCTGTTACGTGACCCCCGACTTCGCCAACCCGGTGGGCGCCAGCATGGGGCTCGCCGACCGGCACCGGCTGCTGGAGATCGCCGAGGCCGAGCGCCTCCTGCTGCTGGAGGACAACGCGTACGGCGTCTTCCACACCTCTGGCGAACGGCCGCCGACGCTGAAGTCGTTGGACCGCAACCGCCGGGTCGTCTACCTGGGCTCGTTCGCCAAGACCGGCGTACCCGGGGCCCGGGTGGGTTATGTGGTCGCCGACCAGCGGGTGACCGGCGGCGCCGGCGGCGAGGGGCTGTTCGCCGACGAACTGTCGAAGATCAAGAGCATGCTCACCGTGAACACCTCGCCGATCGCGCAGGCGGTCATCGGCGGCAAACTGCTCAGCCACGGATGCAGCATGGTCGAGGCCAACCGCCGCGAGACCGCCGTCTACCGGCAGAACCTCAACCAGGTGCTGGCGGGCCTGGCCCGGCGCTTCGGCGACTGCCCCGGCGTCACCTGGAACGAGCCGACCGGCGGCTTCTTCGTGGTGCTCAGCGTGCCGTTCCCCGTCACCGACGACCTCCTGGAACACGCGGCCCGGCGGCACGGCGTGCTGTTCACCCCGATGCACCACTTCTACGACGCGTCGGCGCAGTGCCGTCAGCTGCGGCTCTCCATCAGCACCCTGACGCCCGAACGGATCGAGAAGGGGCTCGACCGGCTCGCCGCGCTGATCACCGAACGGCTCCGGGGCAACGGCGCCCACGCGGCGGGCGGTGCCCGGTGATCCGCACCCTGGCCGTCGTCGGCACCGGGCTGATCGGCACCTCGCTGGCGCTCGCCGCGGCCCGCCAGGGCGTGACGGTGTACCTCCAGGACCGCGACGCGGACGCCGTACGGACCGCCGCCGCGCTGGGCGCCGGCATACCGGGGCCGCCGCCCGGACCCGTGGACCTGGCCGTGATCGCCGTCCCGCCCAGCCAGGTCGCCGCCGTACTCGCCCAGCAGCAGACGCGCGGGCTGGCCCGTACCTACACCGACGTGGCCAGCGTGAAGTCCGAACCGGAGCGGGCGGTCCTGGCCGGGGCGCCCGACCCGACGCGCTACATCGGAGGCCACCCGCTGGCCGGGCGGGAGCGGTCCGGACCGCTCGCGGCCCGCGCCGACCTGTTCCAGGACCGGGCCTGGGCGCTCACCCCGTCCCGGCTGACCTCGCGCACCGCCCTCGACCGCGCGCTGTGCCTGGTCGCGCTCTGCGGAGCGGTACCCGTGGTGATGCAGAGCCAGGCCCACGACGACGCGGTGGCGCTCACCTCCCATGTGCCGCACGTGGTGGCGAGCCTGATGGCGGCCAGGCTCCGCAACGGCCCGCCCCAGGCGCCGCGGCTGGCCGGCCAGGGGCTGCGCGACGTCACCCGCATCGCCGGCGGCGACTCCCGGCTGTGGAGCGACATCCTCCAGGCCAACGCCGGTGCCGTCGCCGGCGTCCTCACGGACCTCCAGGCCGACCTGGGCGAGCTGCTCACCGCCCTGCACGACCTGGCGGGGCCCGCGCACCGGCGCAGCCCGCAGAGCCTGCGGACGGTCGTGGACCTCCTGGACCGGGGCATCGCCGGGCTGGACGAGGTGCCGGCGGTCCACACGGGCGGCCTGCCGCGCTCCGCGTCCGTACGCGTCCGGATCGCCGACCGCCCCGGCGAACTCGCCCGGCTCCTGGACGCCACCGCCGACCTGGGCGTCGGTCCCGAGGACGCCGAGGTCCGGCCCGACGCCGAGGCACACGGCCTGTCGGTGCGCCTCGCCGTGCCCGCGGCCGTAGCAGGGCCGCTGCTCGCCCGCGTCACCGCCCGGGGCTGGGACGCCGACCGGGAGGGCGGCGGCCTCGTCCTCACAGGACAGGAGGCAGGCCGACCGCCGGAAAGAGGCCGGGCGGGAACACGGTGATCTCCGCGACGCGGTCGTCCTCGACGCGGAGCACCTCCAGGCCGTGAGCACGGTGGAAGCGCTCTGACGGGCCACGGGTGTAGACGGCGGCGGCGGGCTGCCGGTTCATCCGGGTGGGCACCCGGCGGCAGCCGGGCGGGTCGGGGTGCCGGGCGGCCAGGGCTTCGCGCCGCACTACGCCGGTGAGCGCGGCCTCGTCGCCCCGGCCCAGCGCGGCCAAGTAGCGCTGTAGCACGGTGTTCTCGTCGGCGTCCGGCACGGTTTCCGGCGCGTCGGCCGGCTGCGCACCGGACGGCTTCGCGGGGGGTGGCCGGCCGGTGCGGCGGTCCGGCAGCCGGTCCCGTACCGCCGGGCGGGCCCGCTGGAGCGCGCTGTTCACCGCCGCGACACTGACCCCGAGCACCTCGGCCGCCTCCCGCGCCGGCCATCCCAGTACGTCCCGGAGGACCAGCACGGCCCGCTGGCGCGGCGGCAGGAGCTGGAGCGCCACCACGAACGCGAGCGCGATGTTCTCCTTGGCCACCACCGCCTCGTCCGTACCCGTCCGCTGGGTCGCCACCTGCTCCGGCAGCGTGTCGGGACAGGGCTGGAGCCAGGGCAGCGCGGTCGCCGGCACCGGGCCGCCGCGCGGCTCCCCGGCCACGGCGACGCGCGGCCGGCCGGCCAGGAAGTCCAGGCACGCCCGGGTGACGACGCGGTACAGCCAGGTGCGGAACGTCGCGTGCCCCGCGAAGGTGTCGCGCTCGCGCCACGCCCGCAGCAGCGCCTCCGTCACCAGTTCCCCCGACTCCTCGTACGAGCCCAGCAGCCGGTAGCAGTGCAGGTGCAGTTCCGGCCGGTACCGCGCCACCAGCCGGGAGAACGCCGCCGCGTCGTCACGCGCGCCGGCGTCCGTCGGGCCCTCCTGCACAGGTTCTCAGCCCAGTTCGAGGCTGGTGACGGCGTATCCGCGTTCCGGCCGGACCGGACCGGCGGAGCCGGTGTACATCCGCATGGTGTGCGAGTCCGGCTCCAGGCCGCGCGACAGGGCGAGGGACCGGGCGCTGTGGTGCGGGTCGGGTATGTCGAGGTGGACCGTTTCGTCGGGGCCGAGGTGCGCGGTGAGCGCGTCGAAGAGGGCCTCGGCACCCCGGGAGGTGTCCGCGAACAGGGGCCCGAGGCGCTGCCCGTCGCGGGCCGCCCGTATCACGCCGTACCCGGCCACCCGGCCGTCCCGCAGCTGCGCGTACGCGTGGTGGCCCGGGGCGGTCAGCCACCGTCCGAGGAACGGGCGGCGGTCGGCGGGGAAGCACTGCCGGTCGTACGCGGCGATCTCGTCCAGGTGCCCGGCGCCGACGGGCACGACCGGCAGCGCCGGCGTGCCGGGGCGCACCGGCCGGCCGCGGTAACGGGTGGTCCGGTAGGCGGTGGTGAAGCCGGAACGCCGGTAGGTGGCCTCCTGCGCGGGCACCGCGTCCAGGCCGATGACCCGGTCTCCGGCGTGCGGTACGGCGGCGCGCCAGGTGGCCAGGCCCAGCCCGCGGCCGCGGAACCCCGGGTGCACCAGGTAGTAGCCCAGGAACGCGTACTCGGGCGAATAGTTGACGACGGAGACCGCCGAGACCAGTTGGCCGTCGAGGCGGCCGGTGAAGAAGCCGTCGGGGTCGGTGGGGTGGAAGCACGCGGTGTCGCCGAGGCCGGGGTTCCAGCCCTCCTCGGCGGCCCACTCCGCCACCTGGTGCCACTCTTCGAGGGTGGCGGGGCGGACGGTGAACTCGCCGGCCGGGGAGCCGGGGGCAGCGGCGAGCGTCGCGGTCGTGGTGTGCTGGCTCGGGATGTCGCCGGAGGCGGTCATACCTGGTGTACGTCCTTGGCTGTCGGGCCCCGCCGCCGTGCGCGGCGGCGGGGCGGGGCGGTCGGCGGGCGGTCGTGGCGGCCCGTCAGATCAGGTCCATCGCGGCGACTTCGTCGGGGCGGCCGTAGCTGACCGGTCCCTGGAAGCGCCGCCGGGCGGTGGCGAACCACCACACCGTAGCGATGACCAGCACCACGGCCAGCGCGATCGGCGCGTAGTTGAACGATTCGGCGGTGATCGGCGACGCCTGCGGCAGCATGAACAGCACACTGCTGATCACGATCCACGTCACCGCGACCGCGGCGACCAGCTTGCCGTAGCGCCCCAGGTTCCACGGGCCCGGCTGGAAGGTGTCCAGCCGCAGCCGCAGGAAGATCGGCACCGCGTACGCCAGGAACAGCCCGACCACGTTGACGCTGACGACCGCGGTGAACGCGGTGTGCGACCACCAGCCCGGCACGACCAGGACCAGGGAGCAGGCGGCGGCCAGCCAGACCGCCTTGACCGGGGTGCGGGTGCGCGAGGAGACCGAGTGCCACCAGCGGGAGCCGGGCATCGCGCCGTCGCGGGAGAAGGCGAAGATCTGCCGGGTGTTGCTGGTCATGTTGGCCAGGCCGCAGAAGAGCATCGCGCCGATCACGATGAGCAGCAGGAACTTGGCGGTGCCCGCGCCGAGCGCGTCGATGAGGATCTGCACCGGCGGCGCCTCGGCGGCGGCCGCGCCCGCGTAGTCGCGGATCGCGAAGACCAGGGCGAGCATGAGGACCAGCCCGGCGACCGCGGAGTAGCCGATCGCCCGCATGATGCCCTTCGGCGCGTTGACCGTCGCCTGCACCGTCTCCTCCGACATGTGGAAGCTGCCGTCGAACCCGGTGAACGTCCAGCTGGTGACGAGCAGGCCGAGCATCGCGCCGTACAGGCCGTTGGTGAAGCCGGTGTTGTTGACGAAGTGCGTCACGAACGACGGGGACTGGTGGTGCGAGGGCAGGGCGATCAGCGCGGTGACGATCACCACCAGGCCGATCAGCAGCCACCACACCGAAATCCGGTTCAGCACCGCGACGAGCTGCACGGTAAAGGTGTTGGCCAGCGCCTGGACCACGAGAATCGCCGCGGTGATCAGCACCGCCCGCTGCGGGGTGGCTTCATAGGAGGGCCACTGCATGGCGATGAACGCCTGGATGAACGTGGCCGCGGCGTAACCGGTGGCGGCCGTGCCGCCGACCTGGCCCACGAAGTTCAGCCAGCCCGTGTACCAGGACCAGGCGCCCCGGTGCCGCTTGGCCAGCTTTCCGGCCGAGAAGTAGAGCGCTCCGCTGGTCGGATAGGCGGAGGCGATCTCCGCCATCGAGGCGCCGACGAACAGCACCATGGCGGCCACGGCTATCCAGCCGAAGACCAGGATCACCGGCCCGCCGGCATTCATTCCGAATCCGAAGGAGGAGAAGATTCCGGAAATAATGTTGATGATGGTGAAAGAGATCGCGAAATTGTCGAACGCGCGGAAACGCCGGGTCAGTTTCCGCGGATAACCCATGGCGTGCAGCGTCGCGTCGTCGTCGAGGGTGACGGGCTCCGCGGCGCGGCGGGTTCTCGTACGGGTGGGGGACGCGGGATCGGACACAGCCGCAACCTTTCTGACGGGGAACAGAAGACATCGGCGCGGAGCGTCGATCAGTGGGGCGGGGAACCGGGAAACGGACTCAGGAGGCATCGGGCACCGGGAGGCCGCACGCGCGTCTCGCCTTGTTCAGCTGCTCCTCGGGGTCGCCGAAGACGCTCCACGGCATGCGGGAGGCGTACGGGCCCATGGCCGTGAAGACCGCCCGCGCCTCGAAGGCGCACTGCGCCATGTGCAGGGCGTGCGCGAGATAGGCCAGGTCCAGCACCGGCGTGAACCGGTACCCGGATACGTGCGGCAGCCAGTCGCGGTAGATGCCCAGGGCGGTGGCCTTCCACTGCGGCTGTTCCCAGGTGCGCTCCGCCAGCAGCGAGGACGGGTTGTAGCCGTCGACCAGGGCCACCAGCGGCAGCAGCCGCAGCGGCGAGGAGGCCGGTGCCCGCTGGCTCAGGAACGCGGCGACGTCCCAGGCCGCGTTGGCCTCGCCGCCGTACCGGGGGAAGAAGTACGACAGGAAGCGGTGGTGGCCCTCCCGGTTCCAGGGGTCGAGCCGCAGGATGTGGGAGAAGAGCGACCAGGGGCCCGGCGGCGCGGTCAGCAGGCCCTGCGGGGCGGGGTCGCGGGGCTGCTGGAAGCGCGCCAGGGTCAGTTTCGCCACCCACGGCGCGGGGTCGTCGGGAGCGGCTTCCGCCGCCCGGTCGCAGGCGGCCACCGCGATGCGCCCCAGCGCGTCGGCCCGCCGGTCGCCGCCGTCGGCGGCCCGGACCGCGCGCAGCACCGCCACCCGCGCCCACACCAGGGCCGCTTCCTGGTCGGGCTCCTCGGCCAGCCAGCGTTCCGCCAGGTCGGAGGCGGCGGCCTCGGAGGCCAGCACCAGGGAGCGGTGTGCCCGTACGCCGTGGTCCCCGCGCGCCTCCCGCAGGATTTCGCGCGCGCCGAAGTAGCGGCCTGCCCGTACGTCCACGCATGCGCGGGCGAGCTGGACGTCGTCGGCTGCGGGATGCCACACGTACTGCCCCTCGAATAACCCAGCGGTCATGTCCCCTGCCGCTCCTGCCGTTCTGCCGGTGTGGTCGGCCACCAGCGCATTTTCAGCCATGCCGAAACAGACCGGTACGCACTGTTCCCCCAGTTCCACCGGCAGTGCCACACCCTACTCAGCAGCAAGTCGGTTCGAAACTGGTGATCGGAATTACGCGATTCCGCTTCGTCGCCGGGCGCGACATTGGCGACAAAAACGGTCGAGCGCGCGCCGTCCGAAAACGAACGGCTTGCAATTGGCATATGCCCCGACGGGAGAAGCGCTCCGGCCGGTCCGGTTTCGGCCGGACACGTCACCGACTGCCCGGCCGGGGAGGCCGAGGGACGGTATGGGCGGCGGCGGGGCGATATGCCCCGCGCGACGGGAACGGAGGCGCGCCACCCACCTGTTCACGCCATCCCTGACGATTCTTCACCCGCGCGTCATGGTGTCTTCCCACGGCCTGGCTCTCTTGGAACACTCCAGTCCCGCCCGTTCCCGCCCAGCCCAAGGGGTCATTTCAGCCATGCCAGAACTCGACCGGCGCCGGTTCCTCCAACTCTCCGGCGGGGCCGCCGCCTTCTCCGTCCTCTCGGAGAGCATCGCGCGCGCCGCCGCCATCCCGGCGAACCGCCGCACCGGCAGCATCGAGGACGTCGAGCACATCGTCGTGCTGATGCAGGAGAACCGTTCCTTCGACCACTACTTCGGCACCCTGCGCGGCGTACGGGGCTTCGGCGACCCGCGCCCGGTGACGCTGCCCAGCGGCAAGCCGGTCTGGCACCAGGCCGACACGGGCGGCAAGGAAGTGCTGCCGTTCCGGCCGCAGACCGCGGACGACTACCTGGGACTCACGTTCATCGAGGACCTCAACCACGACTGGAAGGGCAGCCACCGAGCCTTCAACAAGGGACGCTACGACCAGTGGGTGCCCGCCAAGACCGCCACGACCATGGCGCACCTGGCACGCAAGGACATCCCGTTCCACTTCGCGCTCGCCGACACGTTCACCGTCTGCGACGCCTACCACTGTTCTTTCATCGGCTCCACCGACCCGAACCGCTACTACCTGTGGACCGGCTACACGGGCAACGACGGCAAGGGCGGCAGCGACTCCAGCGGTCCCGTCCTGGACAACGCCGAGAAGGGCTACAGCTGGACGACGTACCCCGAGCGGCTGGAGGCGAAAGGGGTGTCCTGGAAGATCTACCAGGACGTCGGCGACGGCCTGGACGCCAACGGCCACTGGGGCTGGATCAAGGACCCCTACCGGGGCAACTACGGCGACAACTCGCTGCTCTACTTCAACAGCTTCCGCAACGCGAAGCCGGGCAGCCCGCTCTACGAGAAGGCCAGGACCGGCTCCAACGTGAAGGCGGGCGGGCAGCTCCTCGACGACCTCCGCGCGGACGTGAAGGGCGGCCGGCTGCCGAAGATCTCCTGGATCGCCTGCCCCGAGGCGTTCACCGAGCACCCGAGCTGGCCCGCCAACTACGGTGCCTGGTACATCTCCCAGGTGCTCGACGTGCTGACCTCCGACCCGAAGGTCTGGAGCAAGACGGCGCTGTTCATCACGTACGACGAGAACGACGGCTTCTTCGACCACGTCGTACCGCCGTACCCGCCCGCCGACGCCGGCCAGGGCCTGTCCACCGTCTCCACCGAGCTGGAGCTCTACCCCGGCGGCAACGGCTTCGAGGCCGGGCCGTACGGCCTCGGCCAGCGGGTGCCGATGCTCGTCGTCTCCCCCTGGAGCACCGGCGGGTACGTCTGCTCCGAGACCTTCGACCACACCTCGGTCATCCGCTTCATGGAGCGCCGCTTCGGGGTGTCCGAGCCGCACATCTCGCCGTGGCGGCGCGCCGTCTGCGGCGATCTGACCTCGGCCTTCGACTTCGCCAAGACGGGTGCGCCCGGCAAGCTGCCGGACACCGGCGGCTACCGGCCCGACGGGTCCAAGCCCGGCGACTTCCACCCGGTGCCGCCCGCACGGGGCAGCCTGCCCCAGCAGGAGCGGGGTTCGCGCCCCACCCGGCCGCTGCCGTACGCGCCGTACGTGGACGGCGCCGCCGACACCGCGGCGGGTACGTTCCGCCTGACCTTCGGCAGCGGCGCCGACGCCGGCGCGCAGTTCCACGTCACGGCGCCGAACCGCGGTGACGGCCCGTGGACGTACACCACCGAACGCGCGAAGAAGCTGTCCGACAGGTGGAACACGGCCTACTCGAACGGCACGTACGACCTCTCGGTGTTCGGCCCGAACGGGTTCCTGCGCACGTTCCGGGGCCCGGGCAAGGCCGCTGGACCCGAGGTGACCGCGCGCCACAACAAGGCCACCGGCAACCTCGACCTGACGCTCACCAACGCGGGCGACGGCACCCGCACGCTCACCATCGCCAACGCGTACGGCGGTGCCTCCGGGAAGGTCACCGTGCGGCCCGGTCAGCGGGTGACGCACACCGTGGACCTGAAGGCGGGCAAGCGGTGGTACGACGTGTCCGTGCGCTGCGCGGCGGACAAGAGCTACCTGCGCCGGTTCGCCGGTCACGTGGAGACCGGCGCCGAGGGTGTGAGCGATCCCGCGATCCGTACGGCGTGACGCCGGCTGTCCGCCCCGCCAGAGGGGCGGGCAGCCGTCTTTCCAGGCAAGTGACCTTCTTTTCCGAGGGAGTGTTGCCCATGACCAGGAAACCGACACGGCGACTGACGACTGCCGGAGCCGGGGCGCTGTCCGTGGCCGCGCTGCTGGCGGCCGTGCCCGGCAGCAGCGCGGTCTTCGCAGGCCGTCCCGGAGCCGCCGAGCCCGTCGTGGCGCAGGCCGCCAAGGGCAAGCCGCGGCCCGACGCCCGCCATGTCGTCCTCGCGGTACACGGCGGCGCGGGCGCCGCGCTCAAGCGGGAGAACACCACACCCGCCCAGGAGAAGGCGTACCGCGACGGCCTGGCCGACGCGCTGCGGGCCGGGGGGAAGGTTCTGGACAACGGCGGCACCAGCGTCGCGGCGGTCGAGGCCGCCGTCCGCTCGCTGGAGGACAACCCGCTGTTCAACGCGGGCAAGGGCGCGGTGTTCAACGAGGACGCCGGGCACGAGCTGGACGCGTCGATCATGCGCGGTTCCGACCTGGCGGCGGGCGCGGTCGCGGGCGTACGCAACGTCCGCAACCCCGTCTCCGCGGCGCGGCTGGTGATGGAGAAGACCAGGCACGTGATGCTGGCGGGCGAGGGCGCCGACGACTTCGCGGCGCGCAGCGGCCTGCGGACCGTCACCCAGGACTACTACTGGACCGAGCAGCGCTGGCGGGAACTGCTCAAGGCCAAAGGGCAGCTGAAAGGTTCCGGCGAGACGCTGACCCAAGGCACGGTCGGCGCGGTGGCCGTGGACGGGAAGCGGGACCTCGCGGCGGCGACGTCCACCGGCGGGCTGACCAACAAGATGGCGGGCCGGATCGGCGACTCGCCCGTCATCGGCGCGGGCACCTACGCCAAGAACGGCACGGCCGCGGCCAGCGCCACCGGAGCGGGCGAGGTGTTCCTGCGCGGCTCCGCCACCGCGACCCTCTCGGACCTGATCGAGTTCGGGGGCTCGGATCTGGCCGGAGCGGCGTACGAGGTGCTGGTCGAGCGACTGCCGGAACTGGGCGGCACGGGCGGTGTGATCGCGCTGGACGCCGACGGCGTCTTCGACGCCCCGCACAGCAGCGAGGGCATGCTGCACGGCTACCTGACCGAGGACGGCCGGACCGTCACCAAGATCTTCGCGGACGAGACCCCGGCGAACCGGTGACTCCGGTGGGCCGGGGGCCCGGCGCGCCGTGCGCCCCGCCCCCGGCCCGCCGCCCGCCGCGCGTGGCTCAATCGGCACTCTCCCTCTCCTCCCGGAGCAGGCACTACCGTCCCCCGACGCGGGGGGATCACTCTGGGGAGGGGATCAGTTACATGTTCTATTACTTGTTCAAATCCATCGTCCTGGTGCCGTTGCTGCGGTGCCTGTTCCGCCCCCGCGTCGAGGGCCTGGAGAACCTGCCGGAATCGGGCGCGGCCGTCATCGCGGGGAACCACCTCTCCTTCTGCGACAGCTTCCTGATGCCGGCGACGGTCAAGCGCCGCATCACCTTCCTGTGCAAGCAGGAGTACTTCACCGGACGGGGCGTCAAGGGGCGTCTGACGGCGGCCTTCTTCCGCGCCTGCGGGCAGATCCCGGTGGACCGCTCGGGGCGGAGCGCGGGACAGGCCGCCGTCGAGGAGGGCGTACGGGTGCTCGACCGCGGCGAACTGCTCGGCATCTACCCCGAGGGCACGCGCTCGCACGACGGCCGGATGTACAAGGGCAAGACCGGTGTGGCGGAGATGGCGCTGCGCACGGGCGCGCCGGTGATCCCGTGCGCGATGATCGGTACGTTCGAGGCGCAGCCGGCCGGCCGCCGGCTGCCGCGCGTCGTCCCGATCACCATCCGCTTCGGGGAGCCGCTGGACTTCTCCCGCTACGCCGGGCTGGCCGACGAGCGCCTGGTGCTGCGGGCGGTCACGGACGAGATCATGTACGCCCTCCTGAAGCTGTCCGAGCAGGAGTACGTCGACACCTACGCGGCGGAGGCCAAGGCGCGGGCGGGGGCCGGGACCGCCGCCGTGGCCCGCACCCCCGGGGGGGGGCCCGCCCCCCGCTGCCGCGAACGGCCGCGCGCGCCCGGGGGCCCGCCCGGCAGGGGGCGGGGGGGCACCCCCGCGGGGGGGCGCCACCC
>NZ_JBIRJY010000001.1:621096-706213 GCF_044329785.1 Streptomyces sp. NPDC017529 | reverse complement strand
CCACACCGCACTCGCGAGAACCATGTCTTGAACACTGAACCTGGCAGAAGCGGGCGGTGGGGGGGGGGGGGCCCCCCCCGGGGGGGGGGGGGCCGGGGGGGGGGGGGGGGGGGGGCCCCCCGCCGGGCCCCCCCCCCCGGGGGCCCCCCACGGCCCGCGTCTCCGGCTAGCGGCCGAGCGCGCAGGTGGCCCGTACGGACTTGCGCGGGTCGCTCTCCGAGCGGGCGTCGAGCACGACCAGGCCGTGCCGCGCCGCACCCGGCCCGGCGGCGACGGCCACCGGCACGCTCACCGTGCTCCCGGCCTTCGCGGTGGCCAGGCGGTCGGGGAGCCAGGCGGACCAGCCGCGCCCCGCCGCGGTGGCCGAGAGCCGGTACACGTCGGACTCCAGGTGCGCGCCGCCGCGGCCCGGCTGTCCGCTGTTGGTCAGCGGGAAGGTGCACACGGCGCGGCCCTTGGCGGGCGCGCCGTGTGCCGTGCCGTGCCGCAGCCGCACGCCGCGGCGCTGCGGGCCCGCGCCGTCCAGGGACTTGACGGCCACGGTGTAGCTCAGCACGCCGGACCGGTCCCGCTTGATCCCCAGGACGTAGAAGTGCAGGCGGTTGGCCTCGTCGACGTACTCGTACTCGCTGCCCGAGTCCGCTCCCGCGTGGAACAGCGCGTCGCTGAGCTGCCGGTAGTCGCCCATGGTGATCATCTGCGGGGTGCCGTCGGGGCGCCGGAA
The DNA here is from genome assembly GCF_044329785.1 of Streptomyces sp. NPDC017529. Lineage (NCBI taxonomy): Bacteria > Bacillati > Actinomycetota > Actinomycetes > Kitasatosporales > Streptomycetaceae > Streptomyces > Streptomyces sp. NPDC017529. The sequence continues at coordinate 705,489 of NZ_JBIRJY010000001.1, read as the reverse complement.
GTCCACCATGCGGATGTCCTCCGGGTGGGCGTCCACCACCCACGCGAACGGCGCCCTGTCCTCGTTCTTCGTCTTGCTGAGCAGCACCCCGTTGTCCGGGGTGAAGGAGTCCGTGCCCATGCGGTCGACGACCTCGACGGTGTAGTTGTCGTAGCCGCCCCCGTCGCACAGCGGGTCGGACTCGGTCGAGCAGGGCGGTTCCAGGTCGCGGCTCATGGTGATGTTGATGCCGGACAGGCCCTTGGCGCCGGGCGGCGCGGAGCGCGCGGTGATCCTGGCGACGGCCGTCCCGGACGTCTTCAGGGCGTCCCGGTCCAGGCGCAGGACGTTCCTCTCGTCGACGATGCCGAGCTTGAGCTTGTCGCGCAGCACGTGCTGCGAGCCCATCGAGGCGCCGTTGGCCGCCGGGATCTGCCAGCGGGTGTGCGGGCCGCCTGGGCCGTTGAAGGAGCCGCGCGAGAGCATGCTCCAGATGCCGGTGTAGGCCCGGCGTTGCGGCGTGCCGTACGGGTTGTTGTAGTTGTCCGCGATGCCCAGGATGTGGCTGAACTCGTGGGCGTACACGGCCATGCCGGAGCTCTCGGCCTGGGTGGAGGAGCCGGACTCGGCGTTGGGCCAGAGGCGGGCGGCGGCCTTCCAGGAGGTCCACGGCACATAACGGGTGCGGGCCGCGTTGCCGCCGCCCTGTATGGGGGAGGGCGGGCCCCACGCGGCCGGAACGTCCTGCGGCGAGGCGAACTTCATCTGCCCGAACTCCTGCCAGGCGGCCGACTCGTCCTGGCCCGCCGTCAGGTAGAAGACGAAGTCGTACTTCTTGGTCTCCGCTTCGCCCGCGTCGGCGATCCACGCCGCCTTGCCGTCGGTGCGGATGTTCTTGCCGCAGCTGTCGCCGACGGGGCAGGCGCCGGGGTTCATCGACGGCTCGATGCCGTACTGGTACGACTTGAACGGCATCCGGTAGACACCGAACGACGTCAGCTCGACGCCGAGCCGGCCACCGGAGTCCTCCATCCAGTACTCGTTGATGGTGTGGCCGTGGTTGAGCTTGCCCGGTTTGTTGAGGAAGTCCCGGTAGAAGGCGGGGACCTGGGCGCGCGGGATGTCGTGCGCGCTGGGCTGCGGGTTGCCGAAGACGGACGACCCGGCGGGCCGGGTGACGCTGAAGTCCTCGTCCGGGTAGTCCAGCAGGACGAGTGCGCCCCTGAACATGCGCTGGGTGGGCTTGACCGCGGGGTCGGCCCAGTTGGTCCCGGGGACCGCACGGTACTCCGCCCAGGTCATGTCGTCGGGATTGCGCCAGTTCTGCGGGTCGATGGGCTGTACGAGCGGGGGCCGGGCCGCGGCCGCGGGCTCGGGGGCGGCCCGCGCGGGACCGGCGGCGACGGCGGCCAGTACACCGAGGAGGAGAGCGAGAACGCCCAGTCTGCCGGTCCTGCCGCGGTATGCGCGGGCCGGTCTGCGGGGAAGGAACAAGGCGCACCTCTTGTCTGTGGTCTCAAGTCCGGGACGTGACAGGGTGGTCGAACAAAATTCCTACCTCCGACAAGGTAAGGGCGGGGGACGGAGTGACGCCAGAGTGTCGGGAGGAGCCCAAGATGCGGCGGACAGCGAGCGACCGGCAGGGCCACACGATGTCCCTGACCGGCACGGAAGCCGCGTCCCACTACGACGACGCGCTCCGTGAACTGCTCTTCTTCCGTGGCGAGGTCGCCACCGCGTCCCAGGCGGTGCTGGCCGCCGCGCCGCGGTCGCCCATGGGCAACGCCCTGGCGGCCTACCTCGGCCTGCTGGGCACGGAGGAGAAGGACGCCACGGCCGCCAAGGAGGCGTTCACAGGGTTCGCGGCCGGCGTGCGCGACGAGGACCTGACTCCTCGCGAGCGGCAGCACCTCGCGGCGGCCGGCTCCTGGCTGGACGGCGACATCCACCGCGCAGGGCAGCTCCTCGGCGAGCTGACCGTCGCCTTCCCCCGCGACGCCCTCGCCCTCGCCGTCGGCCACCAGATCGACTTCCTCACCGGCGACGCCGCCCGCCTGCGCGACCGCGTCGGCGGCGCGCTGACCGCCTGGCCAGAGGACGACCCGCTCTACGGCAACATCCTGGGCATGTACGCCTTCGGCCTGGAGGAGTCGGGACACTACACCCGCTCCGAGGAGGCCGGCCTGGCCGCCGTCGAACGCGACCCGCGCGACGTGTGGGGCATCCACGCGGTGGTGCACACGTACGAGATGCAGGGCCGGTTCGCCCAGGGCATCCGGTTCCTGGACGCCCGCACCGACGACTGGGCGTCCGGCAACTACCTGAACGTGCACAACTGGTGGCACTACTGCCTCTACGCCCTCGAAGCCGGCGACACCGGCAGGCCGCTGGAGATCTACGACGCCGTACTGCACCACGAGGAGTCCCAGGGCCTGGCGATGGAACTCCTCGACGCCTCGGCCCTGCTGTGGCGCCTCCTGCTGACCGGCCGGGAGGCCGGCGCCCGCTGGACGCGCCTCGCCGACGCCTGGGCGGCCCGCCAGGACCCGCCGTACTACGCGTTCAACGACGTGCACGCCGTCATGGCGTACGTCGGAGCGGGCCGCACCGCCGACGCCGAACGCCTCGTCGCGGACCGGGAAGCATGGCTCGGCCGCGCCCGGCCCCGACTGCCCAACCACGCCATGACCGCCGCGATCGGCCTGCCGGTGTGCCGGGCCCTCATCGCCTACGGGCAAGGCCGCTACGGACAGGCCGTCGACCTGCTCGCCCCCATCCGCTACCGCCTGAACACCTTCGGCGGCAGCCACGCCCAACGGGACGCGATCCAAAAGACGCTCCTGGAGGCCGCGATCCGCGCCGGGCGCGACGACACGGCACGCACGCTGCTGAGCGAGCGCATCGGCCTGCGACCGGTCTGCCCGTACAACTGGCTGGCACAGGCGCGCCTCGCCGACCGGCTCGGCGAGTCCGCGAAGGCGGCCGCCGCCCGCGCGCGAGCCGCGGAGCAGGCGGCAGCAGGGGCGGCGGCGCTGTCCGGCTGACGTGCGGCGTACGCGTCCCGCCGGCCGGAGAGCGCGTACGTTTGATCCATTTCCGGCTGGCCCGGCGACCCCCTGACGGGTCATCCTGGTCCCGTCCGCCGGTGGCCGGCCGCCGGCGGGCGAACGGTTCGACCACCGGCCCACCAGCACAGGAGCACGTACATGACGGGGAAGTCCGCTTGGATACGGGACGTACGCCGGGGCCAGCGGCCCGCCGCCCACCTCATCTTCTTCCCGCACGCCGGGGGTTCGGCCTCCTACTACCGCCCGTTCGCCGCCCACCTCGGTGACCGGTTCGACGTCTCCGCGATCCAGTATCCGGGGCGCCAGGACCGGTGGAACGACCCCTTCGTCACGTCCGTGGAGGGCCTCGCCGACGAGGTGGTCGCCCGCCTGAGCCCCGGCGACACCACCCCGCTGGTGCTTTTCGGCCACAGCATGGGCGCGTGTGTGGCCTTCGAAACCGCCCGCAGGCTGGCGGAACTGGGCCGCCCCGCGCCCCGCCGGCTCGTCGTGTCCGGGCGCCGCGCCCCTTCGATGCCGCGCGAGGAGTACCTCCACCTGGGCACCGACGAGCAACTCCTCGCCGAGGTAGCCCGCCTGGCCGGCACCGACGACCAGCTTCTCGGCGACCCGGAGGTCATGCGGATGATCCTCCCGGCCGTCCGCAACGACTACCGCGCCGTCGAGCTGTACCGGCCCCCCGCCGACTGCGTGCTCGACATCCCGCTGCTGTGCCTCAACGGCGACGCCGACCCCCGGGTGACCCGCGAGGAAGCGACCGCCTGGAAGGCCCACACCGTCGCCGACTTCCACGAGGAGACCTTCACCGGCGGGCACTTCTACCTCGCCGACCACCCGGCCGCGGTGTGCCGGGCGGTGGCACGCTTCACGTTCGGGGAGTGAGGGGCCGCCTCAGGGGCGGGCCGCTTCCGTGGCCGCCCCGAAGGTGACCGGCAGGTGGGCCAGGCCGCGCATCAGGCGGGTGTGGCGCCATTCGAGTCCGGTGGCGGGGGCGGCGAGGCGCAGGCCGGGGAAACGGGTGAGGAGGGTGTGGAAGGCGATACGGGCTTCCAGGCGGGCCAGCGGGGCGCCGAGGCAGTGGTGGGGGCCGTGGCCGAAGGAGAGGTGGCCGGCGGCACGGCCGGGGTCGAGGGTGTCGGGGTCGGTGAAGCGGGCCGGGTCGCGGTTGGCGGCGCCGGGGGACACCATGACCACGTCGCCCGCGGCGATCTCGGCGCCGCCGAGGGTGAGCGGTTCGGCCGCGTACCGGAACGTCGCCGTGGTGATCGGGGAGTCGTGGCGCAGCAGTTCTTCGACGGCGTCCGGGATGAGCGACGGGTCCCGGCGCAGCCGGGTGCGGAGCGCGTCGTCCCGCAGGAGGGCGAGCGCGCCGTTGCCGATCAGGTTGGTGGTGGTCTCGTGGCCGGCGACGACCAGGAGGACGGCCAGTGACACCAGTTCCGCTTCGCTGAGCCGGTCGCTCTCGTCGCGCGCGGCGATCAGGTCGGTCAGCAGGTCACGGCCGGGTGCCCCGGCTTCCGCGGCCCCGGCACCCGGGCTGCCGCCGGCGGCCCGTTTGGCCGCGATCAGCTCGGTCATGTAGTCGCTGATCGTGTGCGAGGCGGCGTCGACGGTGTCCGGGTCGCCGGCCGCGAAGAGGTCGTTGGACCAGCGGCGCAGTGCGGCGCGGTCCTCGCGGGGGACGCCGAGCAGGTCGCCGATGACCTCGATGGGCAGCGGGACGGCGAAGTCCTCGACGAGGTCGGCGGTGCCGCCGCGCGCGGCCAGCCGTTCCAGCAGGCCGTCCGCGAGTTCGGCGATGCGCGGTTCCAGACGGGCCACCGCGGCCGGCGTGAACGCCTTGACGGCCAGTTTGCGCAGCCGCGTGTGGTCCGGCGGGTCGGTGGCCAGCATGGTGGCGCTGACGGCCGGCGCGAGGTTGCGCTTGGACGGCTTGTCGGCGAAGTAGCGGGTGGTGTCCTTGGAGAGCCGCGGGTCCGCCATCGCGGTACGGGCCTCGGCCCACCCGGTGACCAGCCAGGTCGCGCCGTGCGGCCCGGTCCGTACGCGCTGGACGGCGCCGCGCTCGCGCAGCGCGGCGAGCAGCGGGTACGGGTCGCGGAAGAACTCCGGTGACTCCATGGGGTGACTCACGTGTGACCTCAGATTCCTGCGGCGGGCCGGGACCGGGGCGCCGGCGCGAGGCCGGTGCCGGACGCGGCGAAGGCGTGCGAGACCCGGCGCAGCCAGCGGGCCTCGTCGATCAGGTTCGTCAGTTCGGGGCAGGTCAGGGACGCGTCCTCGACGCTGACCGGATGCGCGGGGGCGCCGCCGCTCCGGCGGGATTCCAGGGCCGCCGCCAGCACCGCGGCCTCGACCCGGGCGTCCAGCCGCCGGTCGTCCGCGCCGCCGGCCCGCAGCCGTTGCTCGGCGGCGCGGCGGACCTCGTCGCTGCGGTGCGGGCGCAGCGCCAGCATGCCGTCGCGTATCTCGATCACCCGGCGGTAGAGCCGGAACTCGGGGTCGGGTGCCGCGTACCGGCTGTCGGTGGCGGTCAGCTGGATCTCCGGTACGGCGGCGGTCAGGGCGGCCCACAGCGGGTGCAGTCCGCGGTGCAGGTGCCACAGGAGGAGGCGCCGCCAGGGCCAGGCGAGCGCCGGGCCGATGGCGGGCAGCAGGATGCCGGTGACCAGCAGCAGGCTGCAGATCGCCGGCAGGCCGACGCTGAAGGTGCAGGTCGCGGGGGTCACCAGGGAGGTGCACAGCTGCTCGGGCGGCAGCCAGGCGGCGTCGGTCCACAGCCCGACCACGTGGACGATCTTGTAGCCGATGTAGACCATGCCCAGCGCGCAGCCCGCGGCGATGACGCGCAGCCCGTGGCGGAGGCCGGGGCGCGGCGCGTGCCGGGCGTAGCGCAGCGCCTGGCGCAGCAGGTCGACGATGGCGGCGCCGAGGTGGGCGGTGAACACCAGCACGTAGATGTTCAGCAGCGGTTCGGTGCGCGGCAGCTCGCCGAAGGTGGGCGCGCCGGGGGAGTCGTCCACCGGCGAGGAGAGGAACAGGACGGCCATCACGACCAGGACGACGGCGAGCGAGACGAGCCGGTGGCGGGCCTTGCGGTCGGCGGCGGGCGGTTCCTCGTTGAAGCGCAGCAGCAGGACGGAGATGCAGGTGGCGGCGGCCAGCGTGCTGCAGTTGCCCAGCAGCCGGCCCAGCTTGGGCGTGATGACGCTCAGCGCGTCGCCGACGCCCGGTGTCAGGAACACCAGAGAGGCGCCCAGGCCGGTCAGGAAGCCGCACAGCGCGCCCAGGCCCCGCGGCCGCGGGCGGCGGAGCAGCGGCCGTGCCTTGTAGGCGGCGGCCAGCAGCAGCACCGCCGCTATGGAGAGGAAGAGAACGTTGACCATCTGGGAGTTCTACCGTCGCTTGGGAGAGCCGAAGACGTCGTCCATGCGGCTGAGGACCTCGGCCTGCTGGGATGTCGCCGGGCGGCGGGTGGGGGTGCGGTCGGCGCGCCGCAGGATCAGCGAGGCGATCATCTCGGCTTCCTGCTCGTCCTGGTCGCTGTAGTGGCTGCGGCCCAGTACGGATTCCACCGATGCCGGGTCGAGATCGGGCACGAGGGAGTGTGCCACCTCGCCGGGGAGCAGGTTGGAGTGGCCGCTGAGCATGTGGCCGACCTCGTGCAGCACGATGTGGTCGCGGTGCAGCGCGGTGGTGGCCGCGTCGTGGAAGACGTAGTCGGCCCGTGCCGTGGCGATCCACAGGCCGCAGGGTCCGGCGGGCGGGGTGACCTGCGGCTCCAGGTGGATCGGCCGGCCGCGCTGTTCGGCGAGCCGGTCCAGGAAGGCACCCAGCTCGAAGGGGCGCGGGATGTGCAGTCCGCGCAGCCGGTCGGAACAGTCGGCAAGCACACGGTCCGGTCGCCGTGTGAACTTCATGGCGTGCTCTCCTTCGGCCTCGCCCATGAAAGGTACACGTGCCAGTCTCATGCAGCGCCGGATGGCCCCTCCCGAACGGGGTCGTGTGCGGTCCGCCGGTCCGCCGCCGTCCCGGCCTGCGGGGACGGCGGCGGACCGGCGGCAGCGCGGATCGGTAAGGGGCGTAAGTGGGCAGGGGTCATGAATCAGCGGGCGGTACGCCAGGTTTCTTCCGGTTTGGCCGCCGGGCCGGCCGCCGCACCACCGACGTCGGGCAGCCCCTCCAGCTTCCGCACCCGGTCGATCATTTCCAGGACCGCCGTACGGGACTCCGCCGACATGTCCATGAAGCGCGCGGCCATCGCGATGACGCCCGCGTCCTGCATGGCCTCCAGCAGCTCCGGAGGCTGCCCGGCACGGTCGGCGGGCGCGCCGCCCGTACCCGCGTCCCGCTGGTCGTGGAAGTGCGCGGCCGGTACGCCGAAGTACTCCGCCAGTGCCTCGATGTGGCGCTTGGTCGGGTTGTCCCGCTTGCCCTTGCGCAGCTGCCAGATGTAGTTGCCGGAGATCACCTGCTCGCCGGCCCTGATGTTGATCTCGGTGGCGACATCGTTGGCGGAGAGTGCTTTGCCCCGCTCACGACTTCGTTCCCGGAACAGCCGGTCCAGCTTTTCGGCCAGGCTGACCGGCTCGCGGTCCTCGTCCCCCATCGCGCCGCGCTCCCTTCAAGGCCAAACGTGAGACTTCCACTGTAGTGGTCCGATCGCCGGGCGGACCCGGGGCTCCCACCCGGGTGGGCTGGCACGCACCGCCCGGAGCCTCTATTCTTCACACCTGAGTCAAAGACTCTGGTGTGACGCGGGGCGGGCAGTTCGGACCGGCACGGGGGTGTGGTCCGAACGCGTCCGCAAGCACGGGCGGGGCCCGCCCCGTCCAAGGGTGAGCCCCGCCGTCACGCTCGCACACTCAGGCGCCGAGGCGCCCGCACCGCGCCGCCGTCACTTCACGGCGCTGCGCTGCTGCCACTGCTCCCAGCTCTCCTGCCAGACCTCCAGGCCGTTGCCCACGTCGGTCTTCTTCGTGCTGCTCGTGTTCTTCACCTCGACGGTGGAGCCGATCGAGAGGAAGTCGTACGCCCGCTTGGCGTCCGAGGTGGTCATGCCGAAGCAGCCGTGGCTGTTGTTGACCACGCCGAGCGACTTGTTCCAGGGCGCGGAGTGCAGGAAGGTCCCCGAAGCGGTGAGATGTGTCACCCACTTGGAGTCGAGCATCCACTCGTTGCCGTGGCCGATCGTGGAGGAGTCCATCGTCTCGGCGGCGTTCTTGCTGCGTACGGTGTGCACGCCGCCGCGGGTCGGGTCCTGCGGGGAGCCCGCGGAGCCGGTGATCGTGCCCACGGCCTTGCCGCCGTCGTACAGGGTCATGCTGTGCGACGGGACGTCGATGACGGCCTTGTGGTCCGGGCCGATGGTGAACCCGAAGTCGTAGTCGCGCGCGAACCAGCCGCCGTCCTTGCCGGAGTCGATCCCGCCCAGGCCGCCCTTGACGGACACCTTGGTGCCGGCCGGCCAGTACGTCTTGGGCCGCCAGTCGATGCGGTCCTTGCCGCTCCAGTCCCGTACCCAGCCCCAGGCGCCCTCCACCTGCGGCTGCGTGGTGACCTTGAGCGCCTTCTGGATCTCGGCGCGCCGGTCCTTGGCGACCTTGTTGTCGAAGAGGATCGAGATCGGCATGCCGGTGCCGACGGTCTGCCCGTCGGACGGGGTGTTGGTGAGCTTGTTGACCTTGTCGGCCTTCTCGGTGGTGAAGGACGAGTCCGCCGCCGACTCCTTGCCGTCGCCCGACTTGGTCTTCGTGTGCACGGTGTACGTGGTCCCGGGCTTGACCTTGCCGTCGGACGTCCACGACGAGCCGTCGCCGGACAGCTTGCCGCCGACCTTGCCGCCCTTGTCGTCCTTGGCCTCGACCGAGGTGAGGCTGCCGCCGTCGACCTTCACCGATATCGGGGAGCCGAGCTTGGCCGACTTGCTGCCCGCCGCCGGGGTCACGGTCACCTTCGCCGCCGGCTTGTCGTCCGACGCTTGCGAGCCGCCGTCCGCTCCACACGCGGTCAGCAGCGCGGCCCCCGCCAGGGCGGCGGACAGCAGGACTGTGCGACGGGCTGATCTGACGTGCACGGGCGGTTCCCTCCAAAGCAACACAAGTGGCTGTGGCGGGAACCTCCCGGCCTCCGGCGCGGTCGCGGGGACCGCCGGAGCCGGTTTTCGGCAACCGCCGTACATGCAGACGGGTGACACCGCATGATCGGTTGCCTGGAGAAACGGATATTTGTGTCACAGAACGGTACAGGCGTACGTCGAACTGACGGAATGCAAGATTCCGATTTTTTGGGCGGGACGCGTCAGACGGGGGTGGGGGCGGCCGGCCCCGGCGGGTCCTCGGGCTCGTCGTCCGGGGCGTCGGCGGCGTGCCCGGCCAGGACGCAGGTGCGCTTGCGCTGGACGAACCAGTAGTACGTGAAGCCGCCGACCGCGACGATGCCGACGAACAGGAAAGCGCCCCAGCGCAGGTACCAGTGCTGGGGGCCGGTCGCGTTGTAGACCTCGGGGCGCGGCCAGGCCAGGTTGGTGGCCATCGCGGTGCCCCAGAGCACGGCGAGGATGTTGACGGGCAGCCCGAGCCTGCCCAGCGAGAACTTGCCCTCGGCCGGCTCCCACTGCCCGCGCAGCCGCCGGACCAGCAGCGGTACGGTCACCATCAGATACGCCACGTAGATCATGATGATCGCGATACTGGTGATCACCGAGAAGATCTGCGGCTGGTTGATGTTGATCAGCAGGATGCACAGCGCGATGCACCCGATGATCACCGCGGGCGCCACCGGCGTCTGGAAGCGCGGGCTGACCCGGGCGAGCAGCGAGGCGGCCGGCAGGTTGGTGTCCCGGGCCATCGCGAACGCCAGCCGGATGCCGGCGGTGTGCACGGCCAGTGCGCACACCGTGATCGCGATGACCACGCACCACAGCATGATCTGGCCCATGGTCGGGCCGAGCGTGCTGAGCACGACGTACTGGAGGCCGTCCACGGACAGCTCCTTGGCGTGCAGGTCGGGGGTGGCCAGCAGCGCGAACAGCAGGATCAGCCCGCCGATGAGGAACGAGGCGAACAGGGCCCGCAGGATCGCGCGCGGCGCGTTGCGGCCCGGGTCCTTGGACTCCTCACCGAGCGACGACGCCGTGTCGAAGCCGTACATGACGTACGCGGAGGCGAGCGACGCGGTGAGGAAGGCGCCGAGGTAGCCCAGCGTCTGGCCCTGGTCCAGCCCGTACGTCTCGGTCACCGCGCTCGGCGGGCGGGTGATGTGCGCGGCCAGCAGCACGATCAGCGCCAGTGCCGCGATCAGCTCGATGGCCACGCCGGCGGAGTTGATCTGGGCCATCAGCTTGACGCCGAAGGCGTTGATCAGCGTCGTGAAGACGACGAGCACGGCGCCGAGGAGCACGGCGTTGGCGGCGTGGTCGGTCCGGCCGGAACCGTCGCCGACGAACTGGAAGAACGAGGAGATCTGCGGCAGCGTCACCTGGTAGGCGAGGGCCACGGCGGCCAGCGACACCATGGTCGCCGTCATCATCATCCAGCCGCCGAGCCAGCCGACGTGCGGGCCGCCCAGCTGCTTGGACCAGTTGTAGACCGAACCGGCCACCGGGTAGCGGGCGGCCAGCTCGCAGAAGCACAGGGCCACCATCAGCTGGCCGCAGAAGACCATCGGCCAGGACCACCAGTAGGCGGGGCCGCCGTGGTTCACACCGAAGTAGAAGAGCTGGAAGGTGCCGGTGAGGATCGAGATGTAGCTGATGCCGGCCGCGAAGGTGTGGAAGTTGCCCAGGGTGCGTTTGAGTTCGGGCTTGTAGCCGAGTTCCGCGAGCGAGTCGTCGTCACTGGGGCTGTCGGCCGCGTCGTCCGGCGCGTTCCCGTTCGCCTTCCCGCCGTCCGGTGCCTCCGCCGGCCCGGTGCCGCTCACTCGAACCACCGCTGCGGGCGGGGCGTGGTGTTGTGCCAGACGTGCTTGGCCTCCTGGTACTCCGCCAGTCCGGCCGGCCCCAGCTCGCGCCCGACGCCGGACTGCTTCATGCCGCCCCACTCGGCCTGCGGGACGTACGGATGGAAGTCGTTGATCCACACGGTTCCGGCGCGCAGCCGCGCAGCCACCCGGTGGGAGCGCTCCGCCCTCTGCGTCCACACGCCGGCGGCCAGCCCGTAAACGGTGTCGTTGGCGAGCGCCACGGCCTCGTCCTCGTTGCGGAAGCGCTCCACGGTCAGCACCGGGCCGAACGATTCGTCGCGCACCACGGACATGCCGGGGGAGCACTCGTCCAGCACGGTCGGCAGGTAGTAGAACCCGTCCTGCAGGCCCGCGTCGTCCGGGCGCGCGCCGCCGCAGCGCAGCACCGCGCCCTCGGCCAGGCCCGCCGCCACGTACTTCTCGACCTTGTCGCGGTGCCCGGCGGAGATCAGCGGACCGCTGCGGGCGTCCTCGTCGAACGGCCCGCCCAGCCGGATGGCCCGCGCCCGGCGCACCAGCTCGTCCACGAAGTCGTCGTGCAGCCCGTCCTCCACCAGCAGCCGCGCGCCGGCCGAGCAGACCTGCCCGGAGTGCAGGAACACCGCCATCAGCGCGTAGTCGACGGCGGTGTCGAAGTCGGTGTCGGCGAAGACGATGTTGGGATTCTTGCCGCCCAGCTCCAGGGCGACCTTCTTCACGGTGGGCGCGGCGGCGGCCATGATGCGCCGCCCGGTGACCAGCCCGCCGGTGAAGGACACCAGGTCCACCCGCTCGTCGGTGCTCAGCGGCGCGCCGGCGGTGGCACCGGCGCCCAGCACCAGGTTGGCCACCCCGTCCGGCAGCCCGGCCTCGGTCAGCGTGCGCATCAGCAGGATGGCGGTGTGCGGCGTCAGCTCGCTGGGCTTGAGGACGAACGTGTCGCCCGCGCCGACGGCGGGCGCGACCTTCCACGCGGTCTGCAGCAGCGGGTAGTTCCACGGCGTGATCAGCGAGCAGACGCCGACCGGCTCGTACACCACCCGGCTGTCGATCTCCGGCTGGCCGGTGTCCACCACCCGGCCGTCGTTGCCGGACGCGACGAGGTCGCCGAAGTACCGGAAGCAGTTGGCGATGTCGTCCATGTCGTACTGGCTCTCCACGAACCGCTTGCCGGTGTCCAGGGACTCGGCACGCGCGTACGTGTCCTTGTCGCGCTCCAGCAGGTCGGCGACGCGCAGCAGGAGCCGCCCGCGCTCCGCCGCCGGGGTGTGCGGCCACGGCCCGTCGTCGAAAGCGGAGCGGGCCGCGGTGACGGCCGCGGCCGCGTCGGCTGCGCCCGCCTCGTCGACGGTGGCGACCAGCGTGCCGTCCGCGGGGCAGCGGATCTCGCGCACCTCCCCGTCGGCAGCGGCGGTCCACTGACCGCCGATGAACAGCTCCGGCATGGGTGAGCCTCCGTGCCTGTGCTCGCGGACGGGCGGCCCGGCCGGACAGCCCTCGGTAACGATCTCCGTACCGAGCGTAGGCGCGGCGGGGTGCGCACGCATGGCGCGCTGCTCCGGGTGGCTTCCCGCGGCGGCCGCGCACGCGCGGGACCGGCCCCGCCAGGAGGCGGAGCCGGTCCGGGGCGCGGTGGCTCAGGCGGCCGTGCCGGTCGCCAGCGCGCGAAGCTGCTTCTTGTCCGGCTTGCCGGCGTCCGTCAGCGGCAGCTCCTCGACGAACTGGATGCGGGCGGGCTCGTACATCGCGCCGCGCGCCTCGCGCACCATCGCGCGCAGCCCCTCCTCGTCGACGCTCTGGCCGGCGGCGGGCACCACGGCCGCGTACACCTGTTCCATGCGGTCCTCGTCCCGTACGCCGAAGACGGCGCTCTGCAGGACCTGCGGGTGCGAGTTGAGGAGGTCCTCCAGCTCGGTGGTGTACACGTGGCCGCCGACCACGACGATCATGTCCTTGATCCGGTCGACGATGGTCAGGTAGTCCTCGTCGTCCAGGAAGCCGATGTCGCCGGTGTGCAGCCAGCCGTCGCGCAGCACCTCCGCGGTCAGCTCCGGCTGCTTCCAGTAGCCCTGCATGATGCTCGCGGAGCGGACGCAGATCTCGCCGTGCTCGCCGCGCGGCAGGTCGCGGCCGTTCTCGTCGCGGATCGCCACCTCCACGGTGGGCAGGATCCGGCCGGCGGAGCGCAGCCGCTCCGGGTTGTCCGGGTCGTGGTCCTTGGCGGGCAGCACGCTGATGCCGCCCGCCTCGTTCTGCCCGTAGAACTGGACCAGCACCGGGCCGAAGCGCCGGATCGCGTCGGCGATGCGGGCGGGGGACGACTGGCAGCCGCCGTAGGTCAGGCAGCGCAGGCTGGAGGTGTCGGTGGTGGCCGCGTCCGGGTGGTCGGTGAGCTGGTACAGCAGCGGCGGCAGCAGGAACAGGTGGGTGATGCGCTCCCGTTCGATGGTCGCGAGCACCTCGGCCGGGTCGAAGTCCTCCAGGAGTACGACGATGCCGTGGTTGCGCAGAGTGACGTCGGCCATCATGCCGCCCGCGTGCGCCAGCGTGGTGCACACCAGGAGGCGGGACGGCTCCTCTTCCGAGGGGCGCTCCCAGATCGCCTTGGCGTCGCCGGCGTCCTCGTCGTTCTCGGCGACGAAGGAACGTACCTGCGCGTAGGTGGTGCAGATGCCCTTGGGGTGGCCGGTGGTGCCGCCGGTGTGGCGGATGCTGCAGACGTCGTCCGGCCGCGCGTCGCTCGGGAACGGCTCGCCGCTCTGCGCGGACGCCAGTTCCAGCAGGTCGGTGCCGGACTTCGCGGGGCCCAGGGTCAGTACGGTGTCCACCGGCGCCTGCGCGGTCAGTTCGGCGGCGCGCTCGTCGTAGCGGGGGTCGACGATCAGCGCGCTGGTCTCGACGTCCTTGACGATGGTGGCCTGCACCTCGGCCGAGAGCTTGTTGTAGAGGTGGTTGACCCGGCAGCCGACGAGGTTGGCGGCGTAGCGGGCGGCGAGGGTCTCGGGCAGGTTGCCGCTCAGCAGCGTGACGGTCTGTCCGCGGTCGATGCCCTGCTCCCGCAGCGCGCGGGCCATGCGGTTCACGAGGGCGCGGAACTCACCCGCGGTGACGCGTCGCCCTTGGTGCACCAGCGCCTCGCGCCCGGGGTCGGTCCCCAGGGCGTCGAGGGCCTCCTCCACGTAGGTGCGGAAGTCGTGCGCGGTGTCGGGCATAGGTGATTCCTCCTTGATTCCGGGGCACGACGGGTAGTTAGTTGCCCCGGACAACCATTTCCATGCTAACGGTCGTCGATCAAGGGTTCCAAGTGGGCGCGAACATGCGGTGGCGGGCCTTTTACCGAGGCGCGGACATCCGGCCAAGAGTGATGGTCCGATATGGGTGTTCACGCGGGCCGCGCTGCCGCACGGTCCTCTTCCGGCCCAGGGAAGCGCAGGTCACGGCCCTGCCGGGTGGCCGAATGCCCGTTGCGGGAATGGCCGATAAACGGGGGGCCGGGCCGCGCGGAAGGTATACGGGCGGCCGTCGGCGCGCATTCCCGGGCGAAGTCCGCCCGCAAGGAATGCGCGCCGTGCGGAGCGGCGGGCATTTCCGGCAGAACAATTGACGGAGTGTTTGCCGTTCTTTTGCGAACGACGGGATGGCGATGTGGCCTTAAAGCGTGGATTTGCCCGGGTCGCCCATCGGGACGGCGTCCAGGACGGCGACGTCCATCGGGGCGGCGAGCAGGCCGGTCACGCCGGCGGCGATCTCGCTGAGCGCCGCGCCCCGGGAGTGGGCGTCCAGCGCGGCACCGTCCGCCCAGTTCTCGACGACCACCACGCGGTCGGTGCCCGCGTGCACCGCGTACAGCAGGCAGCCGTCCTCCTTGTGGACGGCGGGCGCGTGCGAGCGGAAGACGTCGAGCGCGGCCTCCAGCTCGCCGGGCTTCGTCCTGATCGTGGCGACTACGACCGGCATACCTGCAACCTCCAGGGCGAACGGAATGTCGAACGAACCTATCCCACCGCGCCCCCGGGCCCGTAACGGCAGGTCAGAAAGGTGGACCTGTCGACAGATCGGGCGCTGTGCCGACGCCCGTATCCTCCGCCCGGCCGGCTACCGCTCCGGGCCGGGGGCCGGCTGGATGTCGGAGATGCGCAAGGTGTCCAGGTCGGACGTGACGAGCAGCTGGGTGTGGCTCGGGTGGTCCGGGCTGCCCCAGGTCAGGCGGACGCGGGACCACGCGCGGCCCATGGCGCCGTCGTTGTAGGTGACGCGCCAGGCCCTGGGGGCGTCCTTGGCGCGTAACACGCCGTCGGCGTGCTCCTGCCGCTCCCAGTGGTCCAGGCGTGCCTGGAGTTCGGCGGTGAGGTAGTGGGCGCGCAGCGCCTCGGCCAGCTTGCCCCGCCCCTCGTCGTGTACGGCGTCGAGGTAGCTGCCGTAGAAGTCGGCGACCCGGTCGACGGCCGACTCCGTACTGCCGCTGCGCACGGGTACCGCGGCCTCGTCGGTGGCCGGTGTGGTGGCGGATGTGGACATGGCGGTTCTCCCCTCTTCCCGGTTTTCCCCGACGGGTAACCGCGAAGGCCGCCGCCAATCGCCCGGGAACCGGTGTGCGGCCGCCGGACGGTGCCCCCGCGAAGCGGCGCCCGATGCCGTACGTGCACCATGCAGGGAGAGGAACCGTGACACAAGGAGAGTGCCGTGGCCCAAGATGTCAGGTCGCTGCTGGCCGAGCTCGACTTCGCGAGCGTCACGCCCGAGGAGTTCGCGCGGATCGTGAAGGGGCTGTCCGGCAAGGAGATCGGCCGGCTCGCGCGCGGGGAGCTGCGGGAGCGGGTGCTCGGCGAGGTCTTCGGGCGGATGGGGCGGCAGTTCCGCCCGGAGAACGCCGGCGCGCTGCGCGCGGTGATCCGCTGGCGGATCACGGGGGAGTGGGAGGCCGTCTACGAGACCACGCTCGCGGACGGGGTCTGCACGGTCCGCGAGGGTGCCGGGGAGGAGGAGCCGCGGCTGACGCTGGCCATGGGGGACGCGGAGTTCCTGCGGCTGGTCTCGGGCAACGGCAATCCGGTGACGATGGTCCTGACCCGCAAGATCAAGGTGTCGGGCGACCTCGGACTGGCCGCCAACATGAACCGGTACTTCGACATCCCCAAGGTGTGAGGCGGCGGTGGTGACCCGGCCCGCGGCCATGTCGCGGGCCGGTAGCGGCGGGGGTGCCGGTACGGGAGAGGCGGAACGTGCCGATGTCCAGCCTCTTGACCGTTGCCTGACAATCAGTAAAGTCTAGACCAATTGGCGAGCGGGAGTCCGGCCTTCCCCACGTAGTCGGCACTGCACCACGGGGCGGCCGCGTCCTCGCACGCCGGCACCACACCTTCGCGTCACCCACCCCCACCAGCGAGGCCCCCGCCAGGACCCGGCGTACGGCGCGGCGGCGCCGGCAGGCGCCCCGTCCCGCGCGGGCCTCCACCGTGAAGGAGTCGACATGCACCAGAAGAGGAAGATCGCCACGGCCGTCGGCGCCGCGCTGGCTCCGCTGCTCGTCGTGACCCTGCCGGCGAGTTCGGCCAGTGCGCACGGCTATGTGAACGCCCCGGCCAGCCGGCAGGCCCAGTGCGCGGCGGGCACCGTCTCCTGCGGGCCCATCAAGTGGGAGCCGCAGAGCGTCGAGGGGCCCAAGGGCCTCAAGAGCTGCAGCGGCGGAAACGCCCGGTTCCGGGAGCTCGACGACGACAGCAAGGGCTGGAAGGCCACCTCCGTCGGCGCCTCCCAGAACTTCACCTGGCGGCTGACGGCCCAGCACCGCACCAGCACCTGGCAGTACTTCATCGGCGGACGCAAGATCGCCGAGTTCGACGACCACGGGGCCCAGCCGCCCGCCACCGTCACGCACAACGTGAACTTCCAGGGCCTCAAGGGCAAGCAGAAGGTGCTCGCCGTCTGGAACGTCGCGGACACCTCCAACGCCTTCTACGCCTGCATCGACGTCAACATCCGCTGACGCCGGGGCGGGGCGGCGGGCCCGCGCCCACCGCCCCGCCCCGCAGCCGTCCCCCGGCCCCTACAGCTCCTCGATGCGGATGCCCCGCGGTCCCCGGCCGCCCGTGGGCCTGCACAATGATCAGCATGACGGAGACCACGGGTACGGAGCGGAGCACGGGCGGCGCCGGGCTGCTGGACGGCAAGGTGGTGCTGATCACCGGTGCGGGCCGCGGCATCGGCGCCGCCGCGGCCCGGCTGTTCGCGCGAGAAGGGGCCTCGGTGGTGCTGGCCGCGCGGACCGGCGCGGAGCTGGCCGCGGTGGCCGAGGAGGTACGGGCGGCGGGCGGTACCGCGGATTACGTCGTCGCGGACCTGGCGGACCCGGCCGCCGTACAGCGGGCGGTGGACACGGCCGTGGAGCACCACGGGCGCCTGGACGGCGCGTTCAACAACGCGGGCACGGGCATCGCGCACGCCCCGCTGGCCGAGATCCCGGAGGCGGACTTCGACCGGATCACCGCCGTCAACCACAAGGGCGTCTGGCTGGCGATGGCCGCCGAGATACGGGCGATCACCGCCACCGCCGGCACCGGCGCGATCGTCAACAACAGCAGCGTCGGCAGCCTGAAGCCGTCGGCCGGACTCGGCCTTTACGGCGCCTCCAAGCGGGCCGTCAACAGCCTCACCCAGACCGCGGCCGTCGAGTACGGCCCCCAGGGCATCCGCGTGAACGCCATCGCCCCCGGCACCACCATGACCGCCATGATCGAGGACTGGGCCGCCCGCGAACCCGGCGTCCTCGACCGGCTCACCTCCCGCACGCCGCTGCGCCGCGCGGCCGCTCCGGAAGAGGTGGCGCAGGCCGCCGCGTGGCTGCTCAGCGACCGCGCGTCGTTCGTGACGGGCGCGATCCTGCCCGTCGACGGCGGCCTGACCATCTGAGCCCGTGGCGCCGAGGCGCCGGCTCGCCCGGCCTCACGGCCCGTCCGGCGCCTCGAACGCGTCCAGGATGCGTTCCGCCGCGAGCGTCGCCGTCAGGGTGCCCGCCCGTACCTCCCGCTCCACCTCCGGGGCCACGTCCCGTACGCCAGGGTGGTCCTGAAGGCGGTTCAGCAGCTGCTCGCGGACCATCGACCAGGTCCAGTCGACCTGCTGGTCGCGCCGCTTGGCGGCCAGTGCCCCGGTGGACTCCAGCAGCTTGCGGTGCTGTTCCACGCGGTCCCAGACCGTGTCCAGGCCGGTGCCCTCGCGGGCGCTGCACGTGAGGACCGGCGGGGTCCAGGCGGCGTCCGGGGGCTGGAGCAGGCGCAGCGCGCCGGACAGTTCCCTGGCCGCCGACTTGGCGTCGCGCTCGTGCGGCCCGTCCGCCTTGTTGACCGACACCAGGTCCGCCAGCTCCAGCACGCCCTTCTTGATGCCCTGGAGCTGGTCGCCGGTGCGGGCCAGGGTGAGCAGCAGGAACGTGTCGACCATGTTGGCGACGGCCGTCTCCGACTGGCCGACGCCCACCGTCTCGACGAGCACCACGTCGTAGCCCGCGGCCTCCATGACGACGATGGACTCCCGCGTCGCCCGCGCCACCCCGCCGAGCGTGCCCGAGGTGGGGGAGGGGCGCACGAACGCCGCCGGGTCGGCGGCCAGCCGCTCCATCCGGGTCTTGTCGCCCAGGATGGAGCCGCCGGTACGGCTGGACGACGGGTCGACGGCCAGTACGGCGACCCGGTGCCCGGCCCCCGTCAGCTGGGTGCCGAGCGCGTCGATGAACGTCGACTTGCCGACTCCGGGCACGCCGCTGATGCCGACCCGCCGGGCCGTGCCGGAGTACGGCAGCAGCTCGACCAGCAGTCGCTGCGCGAGCGCCCGGTGGTCGGCGCGGGTGGACTCCACCAGCGTGATGGCGCGCGCGATCCAGGCCCGGGAGCCCTCGCGCACGCCCGCCGCGTACTGGTCGACGTCGATCGTCGGTCGCTTGCGGGCCCTGGCGGGTCCCCGGGGGGTCTCAGGCGTCAACGTACCGGCTCACAGGTCGTGGCCGAGGACCCCGGCGAGGTCCTTGACCAGGTCGTACGCGGCAACCGGGATCACCGTCCCGGGCGGGAAGACGGCCGCGGCGCCCGCCTCGTGCAGCGCCGGGATGTCGCCGGGCGGGATCACCCCGCCCACCACGATCATGATGTCCTCCCGGTCCTGCGCCGCCAGTTCCTCGCGCAGCGCGGGCACCAGCGTCAGGTGTCCGGCGGCCAGCGAGGAGACGCCGACGATGTGCACGTCCGCCTCCACCGCCTGCCGGGCGACCTCCGCCGGCGTCTGGAACAGCGGGCCGACGTCCACGTCGAAGCCCAGGTCGGCGAAGGCCGTGGCGATCACCTTCTGGCCGCGGTCGTGGCCGTCCTGGCCCATCTTGGCGACCAGGATGCGCGGCCGGCGCCCCTCGGCCCGCTCGAACTCCGCCACCAGGTCCCGGGTCCGGTCCACCCCGGAGGACGGCCCTGCTTCGTCTCGGTACACACCGGAGATCGTACGGATCTGGCCCGAGTGGCGTCCGTAGACCTTCTCCAGTGCGTCGGAGATCTCACCCACGGTCGCCATGGCACGGGCCGCGTTCACGGCCAGCGCCAGCAGGTTGCCCTCCAGGCCCCGACCGGGACCGGCCTCGGCGGCGGCGGTCAGCGCGCGCAGCGCGTCCTGGCAGGCCGCCTCGTCGCGCTCCGCGCGCAGCCGCCGCAGCTTGTCGATCTGCTGCGTGCGCACCGCGGAGTTGTCGACCTTCAGCACGTCGATCTGCTCGTCGGTGTCCACCCGGTACTTGTTGACGCCGATCAGCGCCTGCCGCCCCGAGTCGATCCGCGCCTGCGTACGGGCCGCGGCCTCCTCCACGCGCAGCTTCGGGATGCCCGCGTCGATGGCCTTGGCCATGCCGCCGGCCGCCTCGACCTCCTCGATGTGCTGCCAGGCCCGGCGCGCCAGGTCGTGGGTGAGCTTCTCGACGTACGCGCTGCCGCCCCAGGGGTCGATGACCCGGCAGGTGCCCGACTCCTGCTGGAGGAAGAGCTGCGTGTTGCGGGCGATGCGCGCGGAGAAGTCGGTGGGCAGGGCCAGGGCCTCGTCCAGCGCGTTGGTGTGCAGCGACTGGGTGTGGCCCTGCGTCGCGGCCATCGCCTCCACGCACGTGCGCGTCACGTTGTTGAACACGTCCTGCGCGGTCAGCGACCAGCCGGAGGTCTGCGAATGGGTGCGCAGGGAAAGGGACTTGGGGTTCTTCGGGTCGAACCGCTGCACCAGCTTGGCCCACAGCAGCCGGGCGGCGCGCAGCTTGGCGATCTCCATGAAGAAGTTCATGCCGATCGCCCAGAAGAAGGACAGCCGCGGCGCGAAGGAGTCCACGTCCATCCCCGCGTCGATGCCCGCCTTCAGGTACTCGACGCCGTCCGCGAGGGTGTACGCCAGCTCCAGGTCGGCCGTCGCGCCCGCTTCCTGGATGTGGTAGCCGGAGATGGAGATGGAGTTGTAGCGCGGCATCTTCTGCGAGGTGTACGCGAAGATGTCGGAGATGATCCGCATCGAGGGGCGCGGCGGATAGATGTAGGTGTTGCGGACCATGAACTCCTTGAGGATGTCGTTCTGGATGGTCCCGGCCAGCTTCTCGGGCGGTACGCCCTGCTCCTCGGCGGCCACGATGTAGAGCGCGAGGACGGGCAGCACTGCGCCGTTCATCGTCATCGACACCGTCATCTTGTCCAGCGGGATGCCGGAGAAGAGCTGCCGCATGTCGTAGATCGAGTCGATGGCCACGCCCGCCATGCCGACGTCACCGGTCACCCGCGGGTGGTCGCTGTCGTAGCCGCGGTGGGTCGGCAGGTCGAAGGCGACGGACAGGCCCTTCTGGCCGGCCGCCAGGTTGCGCCGGTAGAAGGCGTTGGACTCCTCGGCGGTGGAGAAGCCCGCGTACTGCCGGATCGTCCAGGGCTGGTTGACGTACATGGTCGGGTACGGGCCGCGCAGATACGGCGTGATGCCCGGGTACGTGCGCAGGAAGTCCAGCCCGGCCAGGTCCTCGCCGGTGTACAGCGGCTTGACGTCGATGCCCTCGGGCGTCTCCCACACGAGGTCCTCGACGCCCTTGCCGGTGGCCTCCTGGACGGCGGCCGCCCACTGCGCGGCGTCGCCCTCCGGAACCTGCGGCTCGCCCAGTTCGACCGTGCTGAAGTCCGGGATGGCGCCCGCCTGCCGTGTCGCGTGCTCCATCACGCCACCTCCATGACATCCAGGGCCGAGGTCAGCACCCCGACCGCGTCGCAGCCCGCGAAGACGAAGGCGTCCACTCCGGCTCGTTCGTATGCTTCCCGCCGCTCGCCCGGTTTCCCGGCCAGCAGCACCTGCCGCGCGCCCGCCGCCTTCAGGGCCGCCGCGACCTCCGCCGCCTGTTCGGCGTACAGCGCGTCACTCGAACACAGACAGGCGATACCCGCGCCGCTCGCCGTGAACGCCTCGGCCGCCGACTCCGCGTCCACCGAGACCGGCTCGTGCACCGGCTCGACGCCGCCCGCCTGGAGGAGGTTGGAGGCGAAGGTGGCGCGTGCGGTGTGCACCGCGGCCGGGCCGAGCGCCGCGAGAAACGCCTTCGGGCGGGCGCCGGTGGCCGCCAGGTGCACGTCCGAGCGGGCGCGCAGCGCCTCGTACGCCTCGTCCCTGCGGACCCGCGGCAGCCCGCCGCCGGCCGGTACGGGCGCGGGCTCGCGCTCCACCGGCGGCTCGGCCAGGAAGGGGAACTCGCTGACGCCGGTGACCGGTTCGCGGCGGTGCGCGAGGTCCTCGGACCGCTTGCGCCAGGTCGAGGCCAGCCGCTCGCCGACCATCCCGGAGCCGAGCGCCGCGGCCTGCCCGCCCGCGGCCTCGATCTCCTGGAACCAGCCCCACGCCGCGCGGGCCAGCTCGTCGGTCAGCCGCTCCACGTACCAGGAACCGCCCGCCGGGTCGATCACCTTCGACAGGTGCGACTCCTCCAGCAGGATCGACTGGGTGTTGCGCGCGATACGGCGGGCGAACGCGTCCGGCAGCCCGAGCGCGTCGTCGAACGGCAGGACGGTGACGGCGTCCGCGCCGCCCACCCCCGCCGAGAACCCCGCCACGGTGGTGCGCAGCATGTTCACCCACGGGTCCCGACGGGTCATCATGACCGCCGAGGTCACCGCGTGTTGCCGCTGCGCACGCGCGGCGGGCGCGGCGCCGCACGCCTCGGCGACCCGCGACCACAGCCGCCGGGCGGCCCGCAGCTTGGCGATCGTCAGGAACTGGTCGGCGGTCGCCGCGTACCGGAACTCCAGCTGCCCGCAGGCGGCCTCCACGCCGAGACCGGCCGCGGTCAGCTCGCGCAGATAGGCCACGCCGGTGGCCAGCGAGCAGCCCAGTTCCTCGGCGGCCGAGCCGCCCGCCTCGTGGTACGGCAGCGCGTCCACGGCCAGCGCGCGCATCCGCGGCGCCTCGCCGGCGCAGCGGCGGGCCAGTCCTGCGGCCGCCTTCAGCCGCCCGGCCAGGTCGTCCGAGCGGCCGGTCCTGGCCACCAGGCCCAGCGGGTCGGCGCCCAGGCCGCCCGCCGTCTCGGAGGGCGCCACGCCCTGGCCGGCGCAGATCCCGAAGAACGTCTCGGCCGCCTCGGCGAAGTCCGCGCCGGCGTCCAGGACGACGGCCGCCAGGTCGAGATAGACCCCTTCGAGCGCCGTGGCCAGGTCCGCCACGGGCACCCCGCCGTCGCCGGCGGCCAGCCACAGCGACGTGACGCCGTTCTCCAGGTCGGCGAGGACCGCCTCGTTGGCGCGCCGCGGGTCGGCCAGGGCGTGGCGCTGCCGTACGTCCCAGCCCGCGACGGTGCTGCCCTGGGCGCGGCCGGCCCGTACGAACGGCGGGAATCCGGGGCGGCCGGTGGCGGCGGCAGCGGCGGGCGCGTCGTCGGCGGTGTAGAGCGGACGGACCCGGATGCCGTCCTGGAGGGCGGTGGCGAGCGCGTCTTCGGCGGCGGCGCCGGTCGCCTCCGCGGCGCCCGATTTGCGCAGGACGCCTTCGACCAGGCGCTGCCACTGCTCGCGGTCCGCGTCGGCGAACGCGGCGGCCAGAGGGAGTTCGGGGGGCTGGGCGGTCATGGCAGCAGGCTAGGCGAACGGTCGTTAGCCAGAGCAGGGCGTCGGGCTGTGACCTTGCACTCGTTGACCTGGGATTGCTCCATTGGGAAGCTCTACGATCGCCTTCCCGGCCGTCTCACTACCCGCGAGTAGTCACTCCTGGCGCACAAACCACCGCATTTTTGGCACTTCCCGGTGTTCCGCGGTCGCCGCCTGACCACTTCTGTACGGTGGGCGCCCGCCACCGGAGCGAGGAGGGACACGCCCATGCGCGTGCCGCCGATGCGGCGAACCGTCACCGTGGCGGCGGTACTCGCCCTGGTCGCCGGCGTGGCCGTCCTGCTCGCGCTCCCGGACCGCGAGGCACCGGCGTGCACCGGGCGCAAGATCACCTCATGGGCGGCCGAGTCCCGCTTCACCGGCGAATTCACCCGGTACGGCAACGACAACACCCGCGTGGACGACTGGACCGGCGGCGACGGCACGCACTCGGTACGGCTGCCCGACGGGCGCACGCTGTGGCTCTTCTCCGACACCTTCCTCGACCGGGTGCAGCCGCCGCCCAACCCGCTGGGCCAACACCGCCCCTGGCGCTCCGCCGACACCGGCCGCGCCCCCGGGCTGACGCACAACTCCCTGGTGGTCATGGACCCTTCGGGCCGCCTGGAGCGAACCCTGACGGGCGGCACCGGCGCCGGACCCGGGCCGTTCTTCCCCGACCTGCCGGACGGCTGGCGCTGGCCGGTGCGGGCCCAGGTGGAGCCGCGGGCACCCGGGTCCGCCGAGCAGGTGGTACGCGTCCTGCTGTGGGACCGCACGCCGGGCCGGGACCCGTGGATCTTCGGTGTCCCCCGCTCGACCGAGGTCGCCACCCTCTCCCTGCCGGACCTGCGGCTGGAAGGCATCACCCCGGTCGTCGGCCAGAACCACGTACCGGACCCCGCGCGCCGGGTGCTGTACGGCACCGCGTCCGTGACGGACGGTGGGTGGACGTACGTCTTCGGCGGCGACGACGGCCCCGTGCGCACGAGCTCCAACGCCTATCTGGCCCGCGTGCCGGCCGGGCGGCTCGGTGAGGCGGGCGCCTGGGAGTTCTGGGACGGGCGGGGCTGGCAGCCGGAGGCGGACCGGGCGGCCCCGGTGATCCGCGAGGGCCCGGGGCGCGGCGTGGGCAGCTCCTTCACCGTCGTACGGGACGGCACCACCTGGGTCCTGCTGTCGATGGACACCCCGGGCGCGGACGGCGACGGGCTGTCGGCCGTCACCACGTACTGGTCGTGCTCGGCCCAGGGCCCGTGGCACGGGCCGGCCGGGCGCATCACCCCGCCCCGGCCGGCCGACCCCACCGGACAGCACCGCGTCGCCGCCTACAACCCGCAGGCCCACCCGGAGTTCACCGGCCCCGGCGGCCTGCTGCTCAGTTACGACGTGAACTGGCTCGGCCCGCCGGGCGCCCCCTCAGCCGCCCAGGTCAACGGCGACGTCGAGCTGTACCGGCCGCGCTTCCTGAGGCTGCGCCTGGGGCCGGGGTGAGGCGCGCCGCGGGTCAGTCGGTCTTCGGCCCCGAATGCAGCGAGCAGCGCAGGGAGAACGGGTGCCCGGCCGGGTCCGCGTACAGCCGTACCTCGTGCGGGCCGGTGTCGTCCTTGGTGTCCAGCGGGCGCGCGCCCAGGCCCACCACCTTGCGTTCGGCGGCGTCCATGTCCTCCTCGTCGACCAGCAGGTCCAAGTGGGCCTGGAGCGAGCTGTCGGGGCGCGGCCAGGTCGGCGGCGTCATGTTCAGGTCGCGGCGGAAGGACAGGTGGGTGCGGTTGACGGCGATCACCTCGACCCGGTCGGGCAGGTGCTCGGTACGGATCTCGCCTTCCAGGATCTTGGAGTAGAAGTCGGCCAGCTTCTCCGGCTCGGAGCAGTCGAGCACGATCACGGCCGCTTTGACCAGTCCCATGTCTTCTCCTCGGCCCACTGGGCCCTCGGCAGGGCACCGTCTCCGGTGCCGGCCGCGCGGCGCGCGGACCGGGGCGACGAGTACCGCGCTCACGCCGGTTCAGTCCCCGCGGTCATCAGGGGCAGGACGAGGGCGGAGGGGCGGCCCGGCTCGTGGAAGACCTCGAACCGTACCGGGCGGCAGGCGACGGCCGACGCGGCCGGCTCGCCCGTCCCGTGGTGGCGCGCGAACCGCGGGAAGGCGCCGCCCGCCACCTGTACCCGCAGGCTGTGCCCGCGCAGGAACCGGTAGCCGGTCGGATGCAGTTCCACCCGGGCGGCCACCACGCCATCGGCGTCCGCCGCGGGCGAGCCGGGGCGCAGCCGCAGGATGCCGTCGGTGACGTTGCGGGAGACACCGGCCCGGTCCACGTCGCACAGCCGCACGAAGACATCGCCGTGACCGGAGTCCGTGCGGACGTGTACCACGGCCGACACCGGGCCGATCAGGTCGAGGTCGCGGGGCAGCGGGTTGCCGGTGAACAGCAGCACGTCCGGCCGCCGTTCGACCGCCGTGTTGTCCTGCTGCCGTATCTCGCCCGGCAGGAGCAGCGGGCCGCCGGTGGACGGGGTCGGGTCGGCGCCGTGGTACGTGAAGCGGTCGGGCGGGCTGTCCGGCGGTGCGGCCCAGTCGAGGCCGCCGGACGGCTGGAGGTGCAGCGCGGTCGGTACGGACTGCGGCGGGGGCCACCGGTCGAAGTCCAGCCAGCGGCCCGCGCGCTGGAGGTAGAGCCGGACCGGCGACTGGTGCAGCTGCGTGCTGTCACCGGCCAGCCGGGCACTGAGCCAGGACACGTGGTCGGTGAGCGTGGCCTTCAGCGCGTTCCGGTCGTGGGCCCACGGCCCGATCGTGATCCGCGAGCGGTGCCCGGCTGCGGTGAGCGCCGTGAAGTCCCGCAGCTGGTACGGCAGGAACAGGTCCCACCAGCCGGCCACCATGCTGGTCGGCGTGGTCATCCGCAGCGCCGCGGCACTGTGGTCGATCGGCGCCCAGAAGTCGTCCCCCGGCTCCGCGTGCGCGCTGACCTCGCGCAGGAAACGCTCGGGCCGCCCTATCGCGGCGAGATCGGACTCGCCGACCGGCAGCCGGCGCATCGCGCGCTGGACCCGGCGGTCGTGCAGCGGATTGGGCAGCAGACCGCCGAGCGGCGCCTCCTCCTGGGTGCCGGTCGCCGAGGACCACACCAGCATGTTGTGCAGCGCCAGCACCCCGCCGGGATAGAAGGCGGCGGGGAAGTCGGAGGTGGTGATGCCCAGGCACATCGCCTCCAGGGGCGGGTCGAGGTACGGGCCGATCGCCCACTCCGCGTGCCCGAGGTAGCTGGCTCCCGCGGTGGCCAGCCGCCCGTCGCACCAGGACCGTTCGCGCAGCCATGCCGCGGTCGCCAGGCCGTCGTCCTTCTCGTGCACGAAGGCGCGGAACTCGCCGCCCGAGCCGAAGACGCCGCGTACGTTCTGCGTCACGACCTGGAAGCCGCGGCGGGCCAGCACGCCCGCGAACAGCTTGATGTCGGGCTTGTGCTTGCCGTACGGGGTGCGCAGCAGCACCACGGGCAGCGGCCCGGCGCCGCGCGGGCGGTAGCGGTCGGCGAGCAGGACGGTGCCGTCCGGCATCGGTACGCGCAGGTCGCGGACGCACTCGGTGTCGGGCGTGACGGGCTCCGGCATGTCCAGGTACCGGTCGACCAGCCGGCCGAACGCCCGCCCCGTCCTCTCGCGCAACACGGATTCCGTCATCGCGGCCTCCCGTCGTCCGTTCCGGCCCGCGGCCCCGCAAGTGCGTCACCCACGGTCCACGGGCGTCACTTTCTGTGCTGTTCCGGGGCGTGCCCCGGATGGTCCAGTGTCCGGCTTTCCGGATGAATGCGCATATAGACGCTCACCCCGGGAGGCTGCCGTCAGCCACGCAGCAGGTCGGCGGCCCGCTCGGCGATCATCACCGTGGGGGCGTGGGTGTGCCCCCGTGTGATGGCCGGCATGACCGAGGCGTCCGCCACGCGGAGGCCCGCGACACCGCGTACGCGGAGGCGGGGGTCGGTCACGGAGTCCTCGCCGGTGCCCATCCGGCAGGTGCCGACCGGGTGGTACAGGGTCTCCGCGACGGCGCGCACCGTCTCTCCCGCCGCGGCGTCGTCCTGCTCGCCGGGCCACGGCTCCAGGGGCCTGGTGACGTGCGGGGCCAGCGCCCGCGTCGCGTACAGCCGCTCGGCGAGGCGCACCCCGGCCAGCAGGCGCCGCAGGTCCGCTGCGGCCGTCAGGTACCCGGGGTCGACGAGCGGCGGCGCGTCCGGGCCGTCGCCCAGGGTGATCCGGCCCCGGCTCTCCGGGCGGAGCAGGATCACCCCGATCGTGACGCCGTGTTCGGTCGGCGCCTCCAGGCCGTGTTCGACGAACGGCACCGGTGCGAAGATCAGCTCCAGATCCGGCGCCGCGGGGCCGGGCCCGCTGCGGCAGAACGCGACGGCCTCGCCGATGTTGGAGGTCATCGGGCCGCGCCGGGTCAGGAGGTAGCGCGCGATGTTCACGGGGGTGTCGGCGCCGGTGAGCGTGCAGGGCAGCGCGGTCCGCATCAGGACCGGTACGGACAGGTGGTCCTGGAGGTGGCGGCCCACGGCGGGGAGTTCGGCCACCGGCTCGATGCCCGCCTCCGCCAGCTGGTCGGCGTCGCCGATGCCGGAGCGCAGCAGCAGGTGCGGGGAGCCGACCGCGCCCGCCGACAGGACGACCTCGCGGCGGGCCCTGATCCGGCCGCCGGGCAGCTCGACGCCGTACGCCCGGCCGTCCTCGACCAGCACCCGGCCGACCTCCTGCCCTGTGACGACCCGCAGGTTGCCGCGGCGCAGGGCCGGGCGCAGGTAGCCGTCCGCCGCGCTCCACCGGCGCCCGCGCCGCTGGGTGAGCGGGGTGGGCGCGCAGCCGCTGTTGTCGGGCCCGTTGGGTTCGGCCAGCCGGGTGAGGCCGGCCTCCTCGCAGGCGTCGAGGAAAGCGGTGGTCAGCGGGTGGGCGGAGCGTGCCGGGGAGATCCACAGCGGGCCCGCCGTGCCGTGCGCCGTGCCGTCCCGCGGCCCGGTCCAGCGCTCGGCGCGCCGGAAGTAGCGGGCCACCTCGCTCCAGGACCACTCCTCGCCCGCCGTCTCGGCCCAGCCGTCGTAGTCGTCGCGGTGCCCGCGTACCCACATCATCGCGTTGAGCGACGAGGAGCCGCCGAGGACCCGGCCGCGCGGCCAGTACAACTCGCGTCCGTGCAGGCCCGCTTGGGGCGTCGTGGTGAAGTTCCAGTCGTACGGTGTCCGGAAGAGCTTGGGGAAGGCCGCCGGGACGCGGACCTCCTGTCCGCGGTCGGGTCCGCCCGCCTCCACCAGCGCGACCCGTACCGTCGGGTCCTCGGACAGCCGGGCCGCGAGGACGCACCCCGCGGACCCGGCGCCGACGACGACGTAGTCGTGAACCTGGTCGTACACCCCTGCGTCGGCCATCCGAGCCCGCCCTCCCGATGCCGCAACCGCCCGCCGAGCCCCCGTGCCTGGCGGTGATCGTAGGGGAGCGGCGGGTCCCGCGTCAGCCGGGCGGTGCCGGGGCGGAGGTGGAGCCGGGCTGGATGAACGGGAAGGCGTTGCCGCCGCCGCACACCATCGGCCCGACCCTGATGTTGTCGCCCACCAGCGTCACCTGGACGTCCGAGGGGCGCCGGCCGCCGGGTACGGAGGCGTTCGCGGCGGTGCACACCAGCTGGCTCATGGAGGGGGTGTCGAGCCGCTTGGCGTTGGTGGGCAGGTGGACGGTGACCGCGCCGTCCCGCGCCTCGGCGGTGACCGGGCCGGGGAGCAGGGGCAGCACGTTGGAGAGGCCGCGCTGCCGTTCGGCGTCGTTGGGGCCCGCCAGCAGCAGGTTGATCGCCTCCTCGGGACCGACCGGCGCGGTCGCCGGGCGGCTCGCGGGGCGCAGCCCGGTCGGGCCGAGGAAGTACAGCTGGACGTCGGGCGCGGGCTTGCCCGGCGCCTTGAGGCCGTGGGCGGGCTCGCCCGCGTCGATGACGCCGGTCGGCGCGATGCCGCAGCCGGCGAGGGCGCCGATCAGCAGCCCGCCCAGCGCGGCGCGCCGGGCCCGTACGGAGTTCGGGGTGCTCATGCCTCGTCCGCCTTCCCGGCCGGTGCGGCCGGCGGGCTCTTCGCCAGGCGGTCACCGTCGCCGTCCGCCCTGGCCCGGCCGCCGTCCGCGCCGGCCGGGCGGTCTTGCGTGCGGCCGGCGGACTCCCGCGACGGCTCTCCGGCCGTCCCGGTGCCGCCGCCCGCCTCCTGCTCGTGCAGCGGCAGCTCCACCGTGAACACCGCGCCGCCCTCGGGGCAGTTGGCGGCGTGCATGGTGCCGCCGTGCAGCCGTACGTTCTCCATGGCGATCGCCAGGCCCAGCCCGCTGCCCTCGGAGCGGGCGCGCGCGGAGTCCGCCTTGTAGAAGCGGTCGAAGACGTGCGGGAGCACCTCGGGGTCGATGCCGGGACCGCTGTCCCTGATCTGGACCACCAGCCGTTCGTCGCCCGGTTCCGGCGCCCGCAGCAGGACCCGTACCGGCTCCCCGCCGTGGTGCAGCGCGTTGCCGACGAGGTTGGCGACGACGACGTCCAGCCGCCGCGGGTCCAGCCGCGCCCGCACGCCGTCCGGCAGTTCGGTGCCCACCCGGCCCTGCCAGGCCCTGGCCTGGAGCGTCTTGCGGATGGTCTCGGCGACGTCCACCTCGTCCAGGTGCAGCGCGGCGGCCCCGGCGTCGAAGCGCGAGACCTCCATCAGGTCCTCGACCATCCGCGCCAGCTTGCCGGTCTCCTGGCTGATCAGGCGGACGGCGGAGGCGGTGTCCGGGTCGAGGGAGTCGGCGTCCTCGTCGAGCACGTCGGTGACGGCGGTCATCGCGGCGAGCGGTGTGCGCAGCTCGTGCGAGACGTCGGCCGCGAAGCGCCGGGAGTTGGCCTCCATGCGGCGCAGGTCCGCGACGCTCTCCTCCAGCTTGGCGGCCATGTCGTTGAACGTCCGTGACAGGTCGGCGAGTTCGTCGGCGCCCTTGACCTCCAGCCGGGTCTCCAGTTTGCCCTCGGCGATCCGCCCGGCGGCCTGCCGCAGCCCGCGCACCGGGCGCAGTACGCCGCGGGCCGCGAGCAGGGCCGGGACGACGGCCAGGCCGAGCACCGGCAGGGCACCGCGCTGCGCCGCGCTCACCAGCGCCTCGACGTTGGCCTCCTCGGCGTACAGCGGGAGCTGGGCGTAGACGGAGAGCGGGGACGCCACGCGGTTCTCGGTCTGCGACTGCATCACCGGCATGCCGATCAGCAGCCACGGGGCGCCGTCCCTGTCCACCCGCTGGAACGCCGTCACATGCCGCTTCTCGACCGATTCGCGCAGCTCGCCGGGGACGACGACCGGGTTGCGCAGGGTGTTCCTGTCCTTCTCGGCGACGCCCTTGTACTGGACGTAGACGTCCCAGTCCCTGGCCTTGCCGGAGCGGTCCAGCTGCCGGGCGAAGTCGTCCACGTCCGCGCGGGTCGGCGGCACCGCCAGGTCGGGGGCGAGCGAGTTGACCTGCCCCCTGAGATCCTTGATCGCGGTGTCCTGGGAGCGCTGGAGGATGGCGTTGCGGGCCTCGCGGTAGGTCAGCGCCGCGGTGGTCAGCGCGCTGACCGCGGCGACCAGCAGGAACGCGACGACGAGCCGGGCCCGCAGGCCGCGCGGCAGCGAGCGGGGCAGTACGGAGCGCCGCGGCCGGCCGGCGGGCCGTGGGCGCTTCACAGGGGGCCGAAGCGGTAGCCGAAGCCGCGTACGGTCTGCACGTACCGGGGGCTGCGAGGAGTGTCCTCGATCTTCGTGCGCAGCCGCATGACGCACGCGTCCACCAGCCGCGCGTCCCCGTGGTAGCTGTGCTCCCACACGTGCTCCAGGAGCTGCTGGCGGCTGAAGACCTGTCCGGGCGTCGCGGACAGGAACAGCAGGAGCTTCATCTCCGAGGGGGCCAGCGGCAGGTCGGCGCCGGCCTTGGTGACGACCAGCCCGGCGCGGTCGACGGCCAGTTCCCCGTACGTCTCCACGGGCGCCGGGCCCGGCTCGGCGGGTCCGGCGGCGTCCCCGTCGGCGGGCAGCGCGGTACGCCGCAGCACCGCGCGGATGCGCGCCTCCAGCACCTCGCCCCGCGCGGGTTTGACGATGTAGTCGTCGGCCCCGGCCTCCAGCCCGAGCACCACGTCCAGGTCGTCGCCGCGGGCGGTGAGCATGATGATCGGCAGCTGGCGGTCGGCGCGGATGCGCCGGCAGACCTCGAAGCCGTCCTTGCCCGGGAGCATCAGGTCCAGCAGCACGATGTCGGGGCGGAAGGAGGGCAGGACGTCGAGGCCGTCCTCGCCGCTGGCGGCGGCCGCCACCTCGTGGCCGCGCCGGCGGAGCGCGAGGGTGACTCCGTCGCGCACGGCGGCGTCGTCCTCGATCAGAAGTACTCGGGGCATGGCACCAGTATCAATAAGTTTCATGATGGATCGGTAACAGGCGGATCCTGCCAGCAATTCTTCGCATCTGTCGTAATGCAAGGCAGTAGACGCGCGAGTGCACCGCAGGGGGAATCGTACGGCGCCGGCAGTGGCGCCCGTACGCGTGTCCGCGGTGGCGCGCACGGCAGTAGGGACGGGATACGCATGGCACGGCACGGCAGGCGGAGCGGGATCATTGGAGTGACCGCGGTGGCGGTGGCCTCGCTGGGGATCGCGGGCTATCTGACCTTCGGGCAGTCCGGCGCCACCTCCGAGGCGCATGCCGGCACCGGTGAACAGGCCGCGCCCACCATCGATCCGAGCATCGAGCACGCCTCCGACCGCCCCGGCAAGAGCCTGAACATCACCATCGACGACGGGCCCGACCCGGTCTGGACGCCGAAGGTGCTCAACGTACTGAAGAAGAACGACGTCAAGGCCACCTTCTGCATGATCGGCCCGCAGGCGAAGGCCCACCCGGACCTGGTCAAGAAGGTGGCGGCGGCGGGCCACAAGCTCTGCGACCACACCATCAGCCACAACACCGGCATGGACCACCGGCCGGAGACCTACCAGTCGAAGCAGATACTCGACGCGCAGCAGATGATCGAGAAGGCGGCGGACGGCCCCAAGGTCGAGTACTACCGCGCACCGGGCGGCGCGTTCACCCCGTACAGCAGGAAGACGGCGGCGGACCACGGCATGCGCCCGCTGGGCTGGAACGTGGACAGCAAGGACTTCGAGCGGCCGGGCGCCGACGCCATCGTCCGGACCGTGCGCCGCGAACTGCACAACGGCCCGACCGTCCTGTTCCACGACGGCGGCGGGAACCGCGCCCAGACGGTCGAGGCGCTGGACCGGCTGCTGCCGTGGATGAAGCAGCAGGGCTACGGCTTCAGGTTCCCGAAGCGCTGAGACCCCGTGTCACCACTCCGGCCGGTGCCGGGGCCCCGGGGGACCGGGGTCGGCACCGGCCTCACGCGCCGCCGAGCAGCTCCGCGAGACCGCCGTCCACATCGAGGTGCTGCTGCTCGCGCCCGGCGGGCACGGCCTGGTACGTACGGTCGAGGAACCGGCGCAGGTCCGCGGTGACCACCTGGACCATGGCCACGCCGTCCTCCACGTGGAACTCCAGCACCGTCCGGTCCCGACCGAGCGGGCGCACCCGTACGTCGCCGGTGCCCGCCGGTGACCGGAGGCCGTCGGCGAGCAGTTCGCGGGCGAAGGCCCAGTCGACCGCGGCCCCGTCCAGGGAGATCTCCGGAGGAAAGGAGATCCGCACCGCGAGCGGGTCGGCTGGGTGGTAGTGCAGGACCGCGGGCACGGCATGCGAGCCGGGCGCGGTCGCGATGAGACGTACCTGTACGGCTTGGTCGATGGCACTGGGCACCGCGGCTGCTCCCTTACGGCTGTCGGGTCGGGGACACCTGGCTTTCGCCATGTAGGACGGTGTGCCCGCACTCACCGTGCACGTGACAGGGGTGTGATCTATGTCATGTCCAGGTCGCCCTGGTTCGCGTGCAACGCGTGGGTTGACAGGTTTTTGCGGTGGCGCCCGTGACCCGGGTCTTTCCGGCCGTCCGCCGGACCGTATTCCAGGAACTCCTCCAGGATTCCGGGCGCCGCGGCCGCCGCCAGCGCCGGTGCGCCGGCCGCCGGCAGATCGCGGACGTGATAGCCGTCCTCGCCGGCGGCGACCGCCGCGGTGAGGGTGACCAGCCCGTTCCGCCGGCTGAACGGCGTGGTGGAGAACGTCCAGGCCGCCACCGCCTCGCGATGGAGCACCACGGTGTCCCGGCTGAACGTGCCGGAACGCGTGACGAGATACCGCCCTTGGAGCCCGTGCCCCAGATTGCGGTACGCGTCCCCGGCCAGCCACAGCACGACCGGCACCGACAGCAGCGCGAACGCCCAGGCGCAGTGGAGCAGTACGGGAGTCAGGAGGACGCCGAGGACCGCGAGGGCGAGGGTGCCGGGGAGTGTGACGAAGAGCAGGCCACGCGTACGGCGCCGGCGCAGGGCCGCCTTCGGGTGGGCGCGCAGCCCGGCCGCCGGGAAGGCGTCGCGGAGCGTCCCGGCCGCCGTGCGTACCGCCTCCGTCCGCGGCGCGGGCGGCAGCAGGACGCTGCGCTTGCGGTTCTCCTCCCGGTTGCCCAGACCGCCCGCCACCGCGCGCACCGTGGCACCGCCACCCGCCCGCAGCAGCAGCGGCTCCCGCAGTGTCACGCCGCGCAGGCGGCCTCGCTCGATGGTCACCGAGCGGGTGGTGAACAGGCCGCGGCGCACCCGCAGCGTACGAGCGTCGGTCCATTCGAGGCGGAAGTCCCACCACCCCTCGACGTAGAGCGCGAGAGCGCCGATCGTGCCGAGGGCGACGACGGCCAGCAGCGCGAGCGGGACCGTCACCCAGAGCGCGCGGGCGCCGAACTCGTCGAACGCGCCGCGGACGACGCCCAGTTTCCACGGCTCGATACCGGCGCCGTCCAGCACGCGGTACACGCCCCCGGCGGCGGCGAAGACACCGCCGATCACCCAGAAGGTGAGCGGCGCGTAGCGCAGCCAGCGCCAGTTGATGCGGGAGACCACCGGGTCCTCGTCCGCCGTCCGGGCGTCGGCGCGGGCGAGCAGCGCGCTTCGCAGCCGCTCCGCGTCGGCCGTCGCCAGCGCCTCCAGCGAGAGTTCACCGCCGCCTTCCGAGGAGCCCGCGGTGCCGGCCCGCAGCACGGTGACGCCGAGCAGCCGGTGCAGCGGCGAGGCCGTCAGGTCCACCGTGCGGATGCGGTGCAGCGGTACGGACCGCAGCCGCCGGGTCAGCACCCCGCTGCGGACCTCGAACGCGTCGGGCGTGAGCCGGTAGTCCGTACGGGCCCAGCGGATCAGGCCGATCGCGGTGAGGACCGCGAAGCTGCCCGCGATGACCGCCAGCGTGATCCAGGCGCCGGCCGTGATCCGGCCGCCGGTGGCCAGCGCGGTCAGCCCCCACGAGCCGAGGGGCGCGGCCATCCAGCCGCAGTGCACCACGAGGGTGCGCCGGTCGAGCTTGCGCCAGTGCCGGTCTGCGCCCGGCGCGAGCGGTGCGGTGGTCACGCGGCATCACCCGGCACCGCCTGCGCAGCCTCGCCGATCCGCCGCGACAGCTCCTCGGCGTCCGCGTCGGACAGCCCGGCTATCTTCACGTCCCCCGCGGTGGAAGCGGTGGTGACGGTGAGGGTCGCCAGCCCGAAGCGCTGCTGGAGCGGGCCGCGCACGGTGTCCACCGTCTGCACGCGGGACAGCGGCGCGATCCGCCGCTTCTGCCAGAACCAGCCGCCCGCCGCGTACACCGCGCGGTCGCCCAGCTCCCAGGCGTGCACGGAGTACCGCCACCGCGGCATCACCAGCAGGTAGCCGAGCGCCGGCAGGACGAGCGCGACCAGCAGGAGCGGGCCGAGCCAGGGGAGTGTGCCGGGGAAGAAGAGCACCGAGCAGACCGCCAGCGCGAGCGCGGTGAGCAGCATCGGCCCGCTGAGGGTCAGCAGGGCCTGCACGGTCCACCAGCGGCGGGCGCGCGGGTCGACCCGGTTGCGGGGTGGCCGCAGGACGGGTGCGGCGGGTACGGACATGGGGAGCCCCGTTCTTTGCAAGTCAATCGTATTGAGTAGCGGTACGTTATAACGGTACGAGCGACTTGTAAAAAAGAAGGCGAGGCTGCGGTTACGTGCCGAAGAAGGTGGACCACGAGGCGCGACGCCGGGAGATCTCCGAAGCGCTGTGGCGTATCGCCAGTGACCGGGGCCTGGAAGGCGCGAGCCTGCGCGACATCGCCGCCGAGGCCGGCATCTCCCTGGGCCGGCTCCAGCACTACTTCCGCACCAAGGACGAGATGCTCGCCTTCGCGCTGCGCCGCATCGAGTCCCTGGCCCAGCAGCGCATCCGCGAACGCATCGAGGCGCTGGACGAGGAACCCACGCCCCGCATCGTGCTCCGCGCGTGCCTGATGGGGATGCTGCCCCTGGACGAGCAGAGCCGCACCGGCTTCCTGGTGGGCGTGGCCCACTTCCACCGGGCCGTGCACGACCCGTCACTGCGCACCGGCGCCCGCGACGGCATCCCCGAACTGCGGGACTTCTTCGCCGACCAGCTGCGGCAGGCGGCGGAACGGGGCGAGGTACGGCCCGGGCGGGACCTGGGCGGCGAGGCGATGGTGCTGATCAGCCTCGCCGACGGGCTCTCGACGTACATCCTGCTGGACGTCCTCACTCCCGAGAAGGCCGTCCAGCTCCTGGACATGCACCTGGCCAACCTCTTCGACGGCGAAGGGCGGGCCGTGCCGTGCCGTTCGTAGCGCAGCAAGGAGGTCCGGGGCCGCAGCGTCTCGTCGCGTTCCTCGGACACCAGGGAGAACCGCAGTTCGGCGCCGGCGGTGCTGTCGTCCGGCAGCAGGTTGAAGGCCGGCCCGGCCAGGAAGACCGCCTGGTACCGGCGTGGCAGGCGGAGCGCTTCCCTCCGCTGGTGGTGGACCGTCACGTCGATGCCCGCCGCTGCGGCCCGGCGGCGGCAGCGCTCCAGCATGTCCGCCGAGGAGTCGACGCCTTCGACGTCCAGGCCCTGCCGGCGCAAGGCGAGCAGCGGGTCACCGTCCCCGCAGCCCAGTTCCAGCGCCTTCTCCGCTCGGTGATCCCGGCGCAGGCTAGCGCCCGGGTGATCGGCGCCACCAGCGGATAAGAGCACCCCGTCGGATCAGTAGCGGCCGCCCTCGGCCGCGGGCAGGGCGTCGAGTTCGGCCAGGGCGGCGGGCGGCAGGGTGAGGTCCGCCGCGCCGGTGTTGTCCACCAGGTACTTGGGGGTCTTGGTGCCGGGGATCGGAATGACGTACTGCCCCTGCGCGAGCACCCAGGCGAGGGCGACCTGCGCGGGCGAGGCGCCGTACTGCTCCGCGATGGCACGGACCTTGCCCACCATCGCCAGGTTGGCCTTCAGGGCGTCCTGCTGGAAGCGCGGCAGCCGGCGGCGGAAGTCGTCTTCCGGCAGTTCGTCGAAGGAGGCGATGCTGCCGGTCAGGAAGCCGCGGCCGAGCGGCGAGAACGGCAGGAAGGCGATGCCCTGCTCCTCGCAGTACGGCAGCACCCCGCCGAGCGCCTCGCGGGTCCACAGCGACAGTTCGGACTGCACGGAGGCGACCGGGTGCACGGCCTGCGCACGCCGGATCTCCTCGACGGTCGGCTCCGACAGGCCGATCTGCCGCGCCTTGCCCGCCTGGACGGCCTCGGCCAGCGCGCCCCAGCTCTCCTCGACCGGCACCTCGGGGTCCACCCGGTGCAGCTGGTAGAGGTCCACGTGGTCGGTGCCCAGGCGCCGCAGGCTCGCGTCGATGGAGCGGCGGATGTGCTCGGGCCGACCGTTGCGTACCAGTGCGGTGTGGTCGCCCGGCTTGTCCGCGGCGGACTCCAGCCCGACCTTCGTCGCCAGGACGACCCGGTCCCGGTGGCCGCCCGCCAGCGCGCGGCCCACCAACTCCTCGTTGGTGTACGGGCCGTAGACGTCGGCCGTGTCGATCAGCGTCGCACCGAGGTCGACCGCCTGCCGGATCACCGCCACGGAGGTGGCGTCGTCCCGGCCTTCCGGGTCGTAGGCGTGGGTCATGCCCATGCAGCCGAGGCCGATGACGCCGACCTGGGGGCCCTGGCTGCCGAGCGTGGTGGTACGCATGCTGATGCTCCTCGAAGAGAGTGCCGTGTTCGGGTACGGCGTTCACTCTTCCTGTTGGAGCGCACTCGAAGTCAAGCGCTGGAGCGGGCGTCCGTCTGTGGAGAGGCAGGAGCGGACGGGATCTTCGTGCCGGGAGTCGCGCGCCCCGCGGCCTACGCCTCCCGTAGCAGGGCCGCGAGGTCGCCCTCGATGTCCAGGTAGCGGGCCTCGTGGCCCAGTGCCACCACGCCGTACGACCGCATCAGGAACCTGCGCAGGTCACGGGCCTCGAACCGCACCATGGCCAGGCCGTCGGCGGTGTGGAACTCCAGCATCGTGCTGTCCGGGCCGCACGGCCAGATGTGCACGTCACCCTTGCCGGACGGCTCCCGCAGGCCCGCCGCCAGCAGGTCGCGGGCGAACGTCCAGGCCACCTCCGCCCCGTCCAGCGACGCGGCCGGCGGGAAGACGACCCGCACGGCGAGCGGGTCGCCGCTGTCGTAGCGCAGCCGCGCGGGGACCTCCCGGGACCGGGGCGCGGTCCCGATGAGACGGGCCTGGACGGCTTGGTCGATGACGTGGGGCATCGCCGGCTCCCTCTTGCTCGTGTGCGGGTCTCTGCCTCTACGACCCGTAAGACGCGTGGTGCATTACGGCAGTGCACCGAATTGCCGCGTGACGTGTGTCACGAACTTTTGATTGCGGGGATATGTGCTCCTTACGCTTACGAATTCCACCCAATGCCGTCAGGGGTTGTTCGTTCATGTCCGATGCATCCGCGGTATCCGAGGCGTCGGCGGCGGACGCGTACGCCAGGCTGTACGAGCGCGAGCACCCCCGGCTGGTCGGGTACGCGCGCTCCCTGACGACGAACTCCTGGCTCGCGGAGGACCTCGTCGCCGAGGCGCACTTCCGCGTCTGGCGCCGCATCCGGGCCGGTCACCGCATCGACAACGTCCCCGCCTACCTGCGCACCACCATCCGGCACCTGGCCTCGGCCGTCGGCGCGGCCGCCGCCCGCGAGATACCGCGGGACCCGGCGGGCGGCCAGGCGTGGCCGGAGGCCGGCCCGGCGGCCGAGAGCGCGGACCCGGCGCAGCGTGTCGCCTACACCGATCTTCTGTCCCGCATCATGGGGCAGCTCCCGCAGCGCTGGGTCACGGCCCTGTGGCTGGCGGAGGTCGAGGACCAGCCGCTGGACGCGGTCGGCAAGGCCATCGGGGCGGGCAAGGGCGCGACGGCCGTCCTGCTGCACCGCGCCAGGGAAGGCATGCGGCAGGCGTTCCTGAGCGCGGTGCCGGGCACGCCGGACAACCCGGCCTGCGAGCGGCACTGGGACCGGATGCCCGCGTTCGTACGGGGCGAGGCCACCGCGAAGCAGGCCGACGGGGTCACGGACCACGCCGCGGGCTGCGCCGACTGCCGCGCCCGGATGGCGCTGCTGACCCGGGCCAACCACCGGCTGCCCGCGCTCACCGGGCCCGCGCTGCTGGTGCTCCTCGCGGGCGGTTCGGCGAAGTTCCTGCTGCCACTGGCGGGCGCCGGGGCCGCGGCGGCCGCCGGCGGGCACCCGGCGGGGACCGGGGCGCTCACGTCCGTACAGAAGGCTCTCGCGTCCGTGCAGAAATCCGTGGGGCATCTGCTGCGCGGGCAGATCGGCCAGGCCGGGCCGGTGGCGGCGACCGTGGCGGGGGTCGGCGTGGCGGCGGTCGCCGGTGCGGCGGTCGCCGCGGGCATCGCGCTGACCGGCCACGACGCACCGGCAGCGGCGGGGAACCGGGCCGTCGCCGCGCCGGGGGAGCCGCCCGGTGGCGGTGCCGCGAAGCCGGGGAGCGGGGCCGGGCGGGCGGCGCCGAGTCCCACGGCGGAGCGCTCGCCGTCCTCCCCGCCCGCCCTGCCCCGCTCCCCGGACGTGCCGCCCGCGTCTCCTTCGAGCCGGTCGAGGGCACCGGCTGCGACGCCGTCCGCCCCGGGGGCGCCCGTGCCGTCCGCGTCCGGCCGGCCGACCGCCGGCCCGGCACCGACGGAATCCGGACCGACCGCCGCTCCGACCGCCGCACCGACACGGCCCACCGCCGTACCGACGCCCGCGCCGACCGGCAGCCCCACGGCACGGCCCACCCCGACCCCCGTCCCCACGCCCACGCCGACCACTTCCCCGTCCCCGTCCCCGCCCGCACACTGCGGCTGGGTCTGGTGGGGGCCGGTCCCGGTCTGGACCTGCCACACCGGCTGGTCCGTTGGCTGATCCGCGGGCCGGGGCGCGGGCGGTCAGTCCGTGACCTGGCTGCGGTTCTCGTAGACCAGGTCCCGGTACTCGGGGTGCCGGTCCATCCAGCCCGCCACGAACGGGCACACGGCCAGCACCCGCAGCCCCTCCGCCCGTGCCGCGTCCAGCGCGTGCCGGGTCAGCGCCGAACCGACGCCGTTGCCCTCGTACACCGGGTCGACCTCGGTGTGGACGAGGGCGATGAGCCCGGCCGCGCGCAGATAGGCCGCCACACCCGCCAGCTCCCCGCCGAGCCGGGCCTCGTAGCGGTGGGCGTCGCGGTCGTCGGTCACCGTCACCGGAGCCGGCGCGTTCATGAGGGCGTCTCCTGCCGGTCCATCGCGACCTCCTCGTACGTCGCCCGCGGGCGTTCCGCACCCCCTGTGCAGAACAGTAGGAGGGCCGGGCGGAGCACGCGAGGCGAGAGTTCGGGCAGCCGTTGCCTGGTGTCTCTGGACGAGGCGCCCGGGCTGGGTTAGCTTCCAGCTTCATGAGGGCCAAGGGGAAGTCGGGACAGTCAGGACAGCCGGGGCGGACGAGACATAGGCGCGTGCTGTGGGCGGTGGCCTGTGCCGTGGCGCTCGGTGCCGCGAGCACCGCTCCCGTCTCCGCACAGCCGCAGCGCACCGCGGCACAGGCGGCAGCTGCCGCGCAGGCCGCCGCGCGACCGGCCGCGGTCGCCCTGCGCGGCGGCTGGGACCTCAAGGACAGCGGCACCGACGCCCGTTTCCGCGGCCTGGCCGCCGTCAGCCGCAGCACCGCCTGGGTCGCGGGCACCGGCGGCACCGTGCTGCGCACCAGCGACGGCGGCGACCACTGGCGCGACGTCTCCCCGCCGGGCGCCGGGGCCCTGGAGTTCCGCGACGTGGAGGCGTTCGACGCGCGGCACGCCGTGGTCCTGGCGGTCGGCGAGGGCGAGGCGTCCCGCGTCTTCCGTACGGACGACGGCGGCGCCACCTGGACCGAGAGCTTCCGCAACACCGACCCGCGCGCCTTCTACGACTGCATGACGTTCTTCGACAGCAGTCACGGCATCGCGCTCGCCGACCCGGTCGACGGCACGTACCGCATCCTGTCCACCGTCGACGGCGGCCGGAACTGGCGGGTGCTGCCCACACGCGGCATGCCCGCGGCCCAGCCGGGCGAGGCGTCGTTCGCCGCGAGCGGCCAGTGCCTGGTCAGCTCCGGCGCGTACGACGCGTGGTTCGCCACCGGCGGCGCGGCGAAGAGCCGCGTCCTGTACTCCCCGGACCGCGGCCGCAGCTGGACCGTCGCCGAGACGCCGGTCCCGGCCGGCGACCCGGCGCGCGGGGTCTTCGGTCTGGCCTTCCGCGACCGCGAGCACGGTCTGGCGGTCGGCGGCGATCACCGTACCGGCAAGCCGTCCCCTCAGGCCGCGGCGGTGAGCGCCGACGGCGGCGCGACCTGGCAGGCCTCCGCCAGGCCCCCGAAGCGCTACCGGTCGGGCGTGGCCTGGTTCCCGCGCACCACGCGCGTCGCCCTCGCCGTCGGCCCGACCGGCAGCGACGTCACCCTCGACGGCGGCCGCACCTGGTACGGCTTCGACGGCGGTTCGTACGACACCGTGGACTGCTCGGCGGACTCCGGCTGCTGGGCGGCGGGGGAGGACGGGCGCATCGCCAGACTGGAGCCGTGATGCGGGGTTCGCGGGCCCGCTCCGTCAGCGGGCCCGCGCGGACAGCGCCAGGGCGTGCGGCGCCGCCAGGTACCGTGCGAACAGTGACGCGCTGCCGTCGGCCGCGGTACGCGGCTGCTGCCAGGAGACATCGGTGAATCCGGCCTCGACGAGCGCGCGCTCGTACGCCTCGCGCGACCAGTAGTAGGCGGTCACCTGGAAGTTCTCCTCGCCCGCCCTGCTGTGCACGCCGACGGGGTCGCCGTCCCGCAGGTGCGGGTCCGCCACGGTGAGGTCGAATCCGTAGGGCCGGTAGTAGTGGGGCACCGTCGCGAAGTCCGGGTTGAGCGTGGCGGCGACGAAGCGGCCGCCGGGGGCGAGGGTGTCGCGGGCGGCGGCGCACAGCCGGGTGAGTGCTTTCGGGGTGGCGGCGTACGACAGCGCGTAGACGGCCACGGCCAGGTCGAACGCCCCGGAGAGGGCAGCCGTGGTGTCCGCGTCCTGGACGAGGTAGCGCACGCCGAGGGGCTCGACCTCCTCGCGGTGCCGGGCGTGCGCGATCATCCCGGGGGACCGGTCGACGCCGAGCACGCTGCCCGCGCCGCTGCGGGCGAAGAAGCGGGCGTAGTGCCCCGAGCCGCAGCCGAGGTCCAGGACCCGGCGGCGGTCGACGCCGCCCGCCGCGGCGAGGACGGACGGCATCTCGATGTGCCGTCTGAAGGGCAGCTCGTCGATGCTGTGCTCGTGCAGTGCGGCCAATCCGTCGAATTGGGAAGTCATGGGGCTGCCTCGGGAGACGGGTCGCCGGGCGACGGGGAGGACGGTGGGCGGGCAGTGCGTGGGCGGAGGGTCGGCCGTGCCCCCGGCCGGTGGGCGGGCACCCACCCGCGGAGCCGGTTGCGGAACGCATCATTCCGCAGTCCGCTCGCGGTCTCCGGGAGGTGCCGGCCGAACGGCCGGTGCGCCACTCGCCCTGCCCAGGCGCCACCGTCTCAAGGGGCGCTCGCGCGCGTCGGCTGCCGGGCCGGCGGCGTAGCCCGTCCGGCGTACGGGGCGGGCCGTACCTCAGTCCAGCAGGCTCCCGAGCCGCCCCTCCAGGAGGACCAGCAACTCGCTCAGCCCATCGGCCAGTTCGTCCTGCCGGCGCGCGTCGATGCCCTCCAGCAGGCCGGCTTCGTAACGCAGTTGCTCCGGCAGCAGCCGGTCGATGACCGCGAGGCCCTCGTCGGTGAGCGAGAGGTGCGAGACCCGCCGGTCCCGCTCGTCGGGGCGCCGCGCGACCAGCCCGCGCGTCTCCAACTGCCGTACCCGCTTGGTGACCGCGGCCCCCGACGCGAAGGTCTCGCGGGCGATCCGGCCGGGCGTCAGCTCGCGGTCCATCCGCCGCAGCGTCCCGAGGATGTCGAACTCGGGGCGGGTCAGGCCCTCCCGGCGCAGCGGCGCGTCGGCGGCCTGCTGCAACAGCGCGGAACAGCGGTTGAGCCGTCCGATCACCGCCATCGGACCGGTGTCGAGCCCCGGGTTGACCCGCTGCCACTGGCGCAGCACCCCCGCGACGATGTCCTCGGTCACACGCACCTCATCTTTCCGGGCTCTCCCGGCCCCCGTCGGCGTCGTCGTGTCGCGCACGGCGGTTCCCCGGGCGGCCGTACGGGCCCCGCGCCGCGTCGCGCCCGACAATTCTGCCTGGTGCCGGGCGCGGGAGCCGACCGGGGCGGTACGGGCACGGCGCGGGGCGTGCCGGACGGCAGGCGTCCGGCCGGGGCCGGGGCACGGGCTCACGCGGCCGGCGCGGGAGCGGACAGCCGGCGCACGACCCGGGCCAGGGTGCGGTGCCCCCGCTGCTCGGCGGGCACGACGCGCTCTTCGGGTACGGCGCGCTGCCACCACTCGCCGGCCGACACCTCCACCGCCTCCCGCAGCTCGACCAGGCTCGCGGCGAGCCGGTCGCGGGCCCAGCCCGCCTCGCGCGCGTCGTCGGCGTCCAGCAGCCGCAGCGCCGCGGCCTCGGCCGCGGCCACCCGGTCGAGTGCCGCCTCGATGCGGTCGGCGGCGCGGCGGTTGGTGACCAGGACGCAGCAGGCCAGTCCCACGGCCGCGCCCACGACGGTGTCGGTCCAGCGGTCGGTGACCAGTGTGTGCGCGGGCAGCTGCCGGCCGAACTCGGTGAGCAGCAGGGCCATCGGGGTGACCCAGACCGACCCGAGCCAGTAGTTGCGGGTGATGCTCGCCTCCGCGCAGAACTGGAAGGTCAGCGCCAGCAGGACCATCGCCAGGTGGCCGGTGTGGATCAGCGGCAGCAGGGCCGTGAAGAGCAGCAGCCCGAGGAGGTTGCCGATGGTGCGCTGAAGGGCCCGCTGCCACGACAGGGTGGTGTTCGCCTGGAAGATCGAGGCAGCGGTCACCACGGCCCAGTACGGGTGGCCGACGCCGACCGCCATCGACGCCCAGCCCGCCAGCGTGCAGCCCGCGGCGACCCGCGCGCCGATGGGCAGCAGCGGTGAGCCGGGAGCGAGGCGGCGGAGGACGGCGCGCAGG
Source organism: Streptomyces sp. NPDC017529 (assembly GCF_044329785.1). Taxonomy (NCBI): domain Bacteria; kingdom Bacillati; phylum Actinomycetota; class Actinomycetes; order Kitasatosporales; family Streptomycetaceae; genus Streptomyces; species Streptomyces sp. NPDC017529. The sequence continues at coordinate 661,820 of NZ_JBIRJY010000001.1, read as the reverse complement.
CCGCGCGGACGGCCGGGCGCCGGCCGGCGCGGTTCCGGGCCGGCGTGCCCGTGCGGGCGCGCGGCCTGCGCCGCGTGGTCGGCGGCGATCCCGGCCAGCTCGCCGGCTTGCGCGCCGGTCAGCGCGACGTCCGGCAGCGGCCTGCCCCGGCGCAGGTCACGGGCCCACACCGCGTATCGCTCGGCCTCCGCCGTGTCCGTCTCAGGGGCCGCGAGAGCCGACTCGGCGCGTACGAGCAGCCGCTCCAGCCCCGAGCGCGCGGCCAGTGCGGCGGGTGTCCGGGCCGGGACCTGGAACAGTGTCTGCCAGGCGGCGTGCACCGCGGCCGCGGCGGCGTGCCGGGCGCCGGTGGCCTCGTCCACCGGGTCGCTGCGCAGCAGAGCGGCTGCCGCCTCCAGCGCGCGCGCCGTGGCGATCCGCTCCGGCCCGCGCGGCCGGACCAGCGCGGGCGCCATGCACACCAGCCAGGCCAGTGCCCCGGCGCCGAGTGCCAGGGACAGGTGGAAGGGCACCTGGCCGATCCGCTGCGGCACGAAGAACGCGGACGCCGAGATGAACGTGAAGATCAGGTTTCCCGGCGGTCCGATGCGCGTCGCGTCGCAGGCCGTCTTGTGTACGGCGGCGACCAGCGAGGCGAGGAGGACGAGCAGGGGCACCGAGGTGGTCAGGGACGCCGCGGTCAGGGCGGCGCCCAGGCTCGCGACCATGCCGAGCACGACCCACGCCAGGGTGCGGGCGCGGGCGGCGTACGGCAGGCCGTGCGCGTACAGGGCGCACATCGCTCCGGCCGAGGTGTAGAGGACCAGGTCCAGGCGTCCCAGTGCGAGCAGCAGGAATTCGGGGATGCCGAGGGCGACGACCGCGCTCAGCGCGGGCTTGTGCCAGATGTCGACGGGGCGGCGCAGCAGCACCGTGCTCCGGACGGGCAGGGGGCGGGCGCGTACCGCGCTCGTGCTCCCGGTCGTGGCCGCCGCTCTCTTTCCCGTAGGTCTGGCGTGTTTCCCCATACCCAAAACCTTAACAGGTGTTTTACTGGTAAAAGATTTGCGCTCGTGTGGTCACCCGTCCTGCGTGGGGCAGGGGAGCACCCGGGCCCGGCACTCCGCCGGGGTGCCCCAGGCGCCGCGCAGTGCGCGCGCCTTACGGATCCACAGGGAGAGGTCCAGCTCGTCGGTGTAGCCCAGGGCGCCGTGCAACTGGAGTGCGGCCCGCGCCGCCGCATAGGCGGCCTCGCCTGCCGCCGCCTTCGCCATCGCGATGCCGACACCCGCCTCCCGGCCGCCCGCGAGTTCCACCGCGGCGCCGTACACCAGCGGCTCGGCGAACTCCAGCCCCAGCAGCACGTCCGCCAGCCGGTGTTTCACCGCCTGGAACGAGCCGATGGCGACACCGAACTGGGTGCGCTGTTTCACGTACGCCACGGTGTCGTCCAGCAGCCGGCGGCCGAGCCCGAGCGCCTGTGCCGCGGTGAGCAGCCGCGCGACGTCCGCGGCGTACGCGGCGGCGGCCCGCACGGCCGGGCCGCTCGCCAGGACGGCCCCTCCGTCTTCCGCGCACCGGACCAGTCGCCGGGCCGGATCGACCGAAGGCTGGACCGGCCCGTGCCCGCCGGGGCGCCGCAGCGCGCCGCCGTCGGCGACGAAGGTGGCGTCGGCGGCCGCCGCGTCGAGCGCGTACGGCCCGCGCGCCAGGTCCGCGTACGACACCACCGCGCTCCCGGCCGCGACGGCGGGCAGCCAGGTCGCGGCCAGGTCCGCGTCGCCGAGCCGGTCCAGCAGTACGGCCGCGGCGGCGGTCTCCACCACCGGGCCCGGTACGGCGTGCCGCCCCGACTCCACCAGGCCCACGACCAGCTCGACCGGCAGGAACCCGGCACCGCCGTACCTCTCCGGCACGGCCAGCCCGAACACCCCGGCCTCCGCGAGCCGGCGCCACACCGCGCGCCCGGGGCCGCCGTCCCCGGTGCTCCAGGCCCGTATGGCGGCCGGGGTGTCCGCCGCTGCCAGCGTCCGGCCGAGCGTCCGCCCGAACTCCGCCTGCTCCGCGTCCAGCAGGAACCGCATCCCTCAACTCCCTCACGGGTCCGCGCCGCCTCAGCGCCGGCCCTTCGGCAGGCCCAGCAGCCGCTCGGCGATGATGTCGCGCTGGATCTCGTTCGTGCCCGCGTAGACCGGGCCGGCCAGCGCGAAGAGCCAGCCGTCGGCCCAGCTGCCGTGGGCCGGTGCCTCGCCGGCGCGGTCGGCGAGTTCGCCGCGCGGGCCGAGGAGGTCGAGCGCGGTCTCGTGCAGGGCGATGTCGAGTTCCGACCAGAAGACCTTGGTGAGGCTGGCCTCGGCGCCCGGTGCGCCGCCCGCCGCGAGCCGCGCGGCCGCGGCGTAGGCGGACAGTCGGTAGGCGCGGGCGCCGATGAGCGCGTCGGCCACGCGGTCGCGCAGCGCGGTGTCCGCCGGGTCGGCGGTGTCCCGCCACAGGGCGGCGAGCCGGTCGGCGGCGGCCGTGAAGCGGCCGGGGCCGCGCAGCGTCAGTCCGCGCTCGTTGCCCGCCGTGCTCATGGCGACCCGCCAGCCCTGTCCCGGCTCGCCGATCACGTCCTCGTCCGGCACGAAGACGTCGTCGAGGACGAGTTCGGCGAAGGCCGGCTTGCCGTCGAGGCGGCCGATCGGCCGCACCGTCACCTCCGGCGCCGCCAGGTCGAACATCAGGTACGTGAGGCCGCGGTGCGGCCGGTCCGCGCCGGGGTGGCTGCGGAACAGCCCGAAGGCGCGGTCCGCGAAGGCCGCCCTGGAAGACCACGTCTTGTGCCCGCGCAGCAGCCAGCCGCCCTCGGTCCGTACGGCGGACGACCGCAGCGCGGCGAGGTCGGAACCGGCGCCGGGCTCGGACCATGCCTGCGCCCATACGGTGCGCCCGTCCGCCATGTCCGGCAGTACGCGCTCCAGTTGGCCGGCCGTGCCGTGCTCGAAGAGCGTGGGGGCGAGCAGGCTGATGCCGTTCTGCGAGACGCGGCCCGGGGCCTGCGCCGCGTAGTACTCCTCCTCGAAGAGGAGCCGGCGGATCAGTGACGCGCCGCGCCCGCCGTACGCCTCCGGCCAGGACACCACCGACCAGCGTCCTGAGTGGAGTTCGCGCTCCCACTCCCGGTGGGCGGCGAATCCCTCCGCCGTCTCCAGGGAGGGCAGTGGTACGGCGGGCACGTGGGCGGCCAGCCAGTCCCGCGCTTCCCGCCGGAACTCCTCGTCCTCCGCGGTGAGTTCGAGATCCATCGAGCGGCCTCCCTGCGGTGGCGGCGGGCTCCTCCGGGACCGTTCCCTAACAAGTGTTTGGTAGGTTAGCGTACGGCCATGACGCCCGAGAAGCCTCCGGCGGCGCACCCGCCACCCCCGTACGTCCCCGGGCACGGCCTGCTCGCCGGCCGGACGGCCGTCGTCACCGCCGCCGCGGGCACGGGCATCGGCGGCGCCACCGCCCGCAGGCTGCTGGAGGAGGGCGCGGACGTGGTCCTCTCCGACGCGCACGCCCGGCGCCTGAAGGAGGCCGAGACGGCGCTCGCCGCGGAGTTCGGCGTCCGTCGGGTCGCCGCGCGGCCCTGCGACGTCACGGACGAGGCACAGGTCACCGCCCTCTTCGACTACGCCGAACAGCGGCACCGGCGGCTGGACGTCGTCGTCAACAACGCCGGACTCGGCGGCACCGCCGACCTGGTGGAGATGACCGACGAGCAGTGGGCCGCCGTCCTGGACGTCACCCTGAACGGGACCTTCCGCTGCACCCGCGCCGCCCTGCGCCGGATGCGGGCCGCCGGCACGGGCGGCGTCGTCGTCAACAACGCCTCGGTCGTCGGCTGGCGGGCCCAGCGCGGCCAGGCGCACTACGCCGCCGCCAAGGCCGGCGTGATGGCGCTGACCCGCTGCGCCGCCGCCGAGGCCGCCGCGTACGGGGTCCGGGTCAACGCCGTCTCGCCCAGCCTGGCCGTCCACCCGCACCTGGCGAAGGTCGCCGGCGAGGAACTGCTGACCGGGCTGACGGCCCGGGAGGCGTTCGGGCGCTCCGCCGAGCCCTGGGAGGTCGCCAACGTCATCGTCTTCCTGGCCAGCGACTACGCCTCGTACATGACCGGCGAGGTGGTGCCGGTCAGCAGCCAGCACGCGTGAGCGGGGAGGCGACAATGGGCCGGTGCCCACCGCAAAGAAGCCCGGGAAACCGGCCGCCGTGAACCCGCCGTCGCCCGCCCGCCGCCGCGAACTCCTCGCCACCGCCGCCGAGGTGTTCGCCGAGCACGGCTACAACGCCACGACCGTACGCCGGATCGCCGACGAGGCCGGCCTGCTCGCGGGCAGCCTCTACTACCACTTCGACTCCAAGGAAGCGATGCTGGACGAGATCCTGCGCACCTTCCTGGACGAGCTGTGGGCCGGCTACGACGCCGTGCTCGCCGCCGGGCTCGGCCCCAGGCAGACCATCGAGGCCCTGGTCACCGAGTCCTTCCGGGAGATCGACCGGCACCGCGCCGCCGTCGCCATCTACCAGAACGAGTCCAAGCAGCTCGCCGGCCGCCCCCGCTTCGGCTATCTCGCCGACTCCCGGCAGAGGTTCGAAAAGGCATGGCTCGGCACGCTGGAACGCGGCGTCGCCGACGGCGTCTTCCGCACCGACCTCGACGTCCGGCTCACCTACCGGTTCGTCCGCGACACCGTCTGGGTCGCCGCGAGCTGGTACCGGCCGGGCGGCCACCACGGCCCGGAGGAGATCGCCCGCCAGTACCTCTCGATGGTGCTGGACGGCATCGCCGTACGGGACTGACCACACCGCGCACGCCCCCACGATCGAGGAGCCGGCATGGCCGAGGCCTACATCATCGACGCGCTGCGCACCCCCGTCGGCCGGCGCGGCGGCGGACTCGCCGCCGCGCACCCGGCCGACCTCGGCGCGCACGTGCTGAAGGCGCTGATGGACCGCACGGGCGTGGACCCGGCCGCCGTCGACGACGTGGTCTTCGGCTGCCTGGACGCCGTCGGCCCGCAGGCCGGCGACATCGCCCGCACCAGCTGGCTGGCGGCCGGGCTGCCCGAGGAGGTGCCGGGCGTCACCGTCGACCGGCAGTGCGGCTCCTCGCAGCAGGCCGTCCACTTCGCCGCGCAGGGCGTGCTCTCCGGCACCCAGGACCTGGTCGTCGCGGGCGGCACCCAGAACATGTCGATGATCCCCATCGCCTTCGCGAGCCGCTGGGCCGCCGAACCGCTCGGGCTCACCGAAGGCCCGTTCGCGGGCAGCGCGGGCTGGCGCGCTCGCTACGGCGACCGGCCGGTCGACCAGTTCCACGGCGCCGAACTGATCGCGGACAAGTGGGGCATCTCCCGCGCGGACATGGAGGCGTACGCGCTGCGCTCGCACCGGCGGGCCGTACGCGCCGCCGACGAGGGGCGCTTCGCGCGCGAGCTGGTCCCGTACGGGGACGTGACGGCCGACGAGGGCCCGCGGCGCGACACGTCGGCGGCGAGGATGGCGGCCCTCGCGCCGGTGGTGCCCGGCGGGCGGCTCACGGCCGCCGTCTCCTCCCAGGTCTCCGACGGCGCCGCAGCCTTGCTGCTGGCGAGCGAGCAGGCGGTACAGGACCACGGGCTCACCCCGCGCGCCCGCGTCCACCACCTGTCCGTACGCGGTGAAGATCCGATCCGGATGCTCTCCGCGCCCGTCCCGGCCACCGCGCACGCGTTGCGGAAGACCGGGCTGGGCATCGACGCCATCGACGTGGTGGAGATCAACGAGGCGTTCGCGCCGGTGGTGCTGGCCTGGCTGGAGGAGACCGGCGCCGACCCCGCCCGGGTCAACGTCAACGGCGGCGCCATCGCGCTCGGCCACCCGCTCGGCGCGACCGGCTGCAGGCTCATGGCGACGCTGCTGCACGAGCTGGAGCGCACCGGCGGGCGGTACGGTCTCCAGACGATGTGCGAGGGCGGCGGCCAGGCGAACGTGACCGTGATCGAACGGCTGTGACCGTCCGGCCGGCCGCGGGTCAGCAGGCCCGGTTCTTCACGTACAGGGCGCGCGGGCCCCGGTCCGTGCCGTACCGGACGTCCTTCGTCGCGGCCTTGGGGAGGCGGCCGTTCACGGCGGGCCTGGCCGGTACGACGATCGTGTAGCAGGCCGTGCGCTGCGCGCACAGGTTCTTCAGGCGGACGAACCGCTGGTGGTCCTTGGTGAAGTACTTCATGACCTTGGCGCACTGCGGTGCCCGCGGCGCGGCCGCCGCCTGCGACGCCGTCGCCAGACCGAGCGTGGTGCCGAGCGTCGTCACCGCGACGGCCGTGGCGAGAAACTTGCGCATCTGATCTCCCCCGTTGGAAACCTCCGCCCGCGGCAGGTCCACAGGCGGCTTTCAGTGGTCATTCTCCACCGTAGTCCGGCGGAATCCAGACCGGTGTTCGGGTCGGATGTCCGGCCGGCCGGCCCGGTCGGCCCGGCCCCTGTGGTCCCAGCCGGTCCAGCGTCGCCGCCGCCTCGGCCATGATCCGGCCGACCAGTTCCGCGCACGTCGGCAGGTCGTCGATGAGGCCGGCCACCTGCCCCGACGCCATCACCCCGGCATCCGTACGGCCTTCCACCATGGCGGCCCGCAGCATCATCGGCGTGTTCGCGGCCAGCAGCACCTGGCTCCAGGTCAGGTCCCGGCCGCGCTTGGCGGCCAGGCCGTCGCGCACCAGCCGGGCCCAGCCCGTACCGGTCTGCCTACGGAACGCCGCCGCGTGCCGCACGGCCCGCAGCAGCGCCGCCGGGCGCCCGGAGCGTTCGAGCGCGTCGACCAGGTCCGTGCGCAGCATCCGGTGCGGCAGCCCGTCCACCGCCCGCGTCACGGTGACGTCCCGGACCGACGCCGCCAGGTAGCGCGCCTTGACCGCGGCGGGGACCGTGCTGTCGGACGTGAGCAGGAAGCGGGTGCCCATGGCCACGCCCGCCGCGCCGTAGGCGAGGGCCGCGACCAGGCCGCGCCCGTCGCAGAACCCGCCGGCCGCGACGACCGGGATGTCCACCGCGTCCACGACCTGCGGCAGCAGGACGGTGGTGGCCACGTCGCCGGTGTGCCCGCCGCCCTCGCCGCCCTGGACGACCACCGCGTCGGCGCCCCACGCGGCGACCTTCTCCGCGTGCCGCCGCGCGCCCACCGTCGGCATGACGACGACCCCGGCGTCCTTGAGCCGGCCGATCAGCTCCCGCGAGGGCGCCAGCGCGAACGAGGCGACCCGTACGCCCTCCTCGACGATGATCCGCACGCGTTCCGCGGCGTCCGCGGCGTCCGCGCGCAGGTTGACGCCGAAGGGCCGGTCCGTACGGGCGGCGACCTCGCGGACCGCGGCGCGCAGCTGCCCCGGGGACATGGTGGCCGACGCCAGGATGCCCAGCGCGCCCGCCTCGGCGGTGGCCGAGACCAGCCGCGGTCCCGCCACCCACCCCATGCCCGTCTGGACGACCGGGTACCGGACGCCGACGAGGCCGGTGAGCGCGGTGGTCAGGGGCGGCACGGCGGCACCTCGCGGTCGCGCAGCCCGTCCGGGTCCACGGTCTCGCGGATCAGCCGCAGCTCGGCGGCGGTGGGTTCGCGGGTGTACGGCACGCCGCCGTCCGGCTCGCGCAGTGTGAACCCGGTGGCCGCCCGCACGTCGCCGATCCTGACGCCGGGGTGCAGCGACCGGATGCGCATGGTGCGGTCCGGCGTCTCGAAGTCGAACACGCCGAGGTCGCTGACGACCTCCGGGACGCGGTGGTAGCGGGTGGCGGACGGGCCGGCCGCGGCGGCCCGGTCGTACCCGACGCCGCACACCATGTCGACCCGCGCGACGAACGTCCGCGGCGAGTGCTTCGGCACCCAGTAACTGACCGGGTTGTTGAGCGTGTTGACGGGAGCGCCGCGCACGCCGAGCAGCTGCCGGTCGGGGCGCGCCCAGTCCCCGATGCAGGAGATGTTCTGGTTGCCGTACCGGTCGATCTGGCTCGCGCCCATCATGACGTGCCGGCGCCCGGTGGCGACCAGCGCCAGATGCCTGCGGTAGGGCAGCCAGCCCTCCGTCACCGCCGGCCGCGCACCGGCCGCCGGCACGTCGCCGACGAGCAGCGCCTCGCCGTCGGTCAGCAGGAGGTCGGGGGAGAAGGTGAGCCTGGCCAGCCGCGCGCCGATGGTGGGTACGGTGCCCATGGGCGCGGCGAGGACCTCGCCGGCGCCGCGCCACGCCTCGGCGCACGCGAGCACGCAGTATTCGGCGCGGGTGACGGCTCCCGGCCCGGTACCGGCGTTCACGGGCGCTCCTCCGCGGTCTCGCCGGCGAAGGCCGCGACCGCGGCCCGGTAGCCGTCCTCGTCGCCGGACAGGAAGCGTTCGGCGAACGCGGCCCAGGCGTCCGGATCCGCTGCCGCCCGGACGTACGCCCGCTGGAACGCCTCGTCCCGGCCGTAGTCCGGCGCGCACGAGGTGAAGTGCGCACCGCACGGCGCCTCGACGACGCCGCTGACGAACATCCGGCTGACCAGCAGCGTCTGCGGGCCGCCCGCCCGGGCCAGCTCCCCGTCCGCCACGACGCGCTCGCACGACACGTACGCCGCGTCCGCCGCCTCGCAGAACAGGTCGTCGAAGTACGGGTCGGGCCCCAGGTACTGCCCGTTGCCCCGCGCGTCGGCACGGTTGAGGTGCACCAGCGCCGCGTCCAGCCGCAGCGCCGGTACGGCGGCCAGCTCCTCCCCGTCCGGGTACGGCGACGTGACCGTACGGAGGTGGGGGTTGACCCGCAGCACGTCGGACCCCAGCCCGGCCCGCACCGGCATGAAGGGCAGCCGCTGGCCCGCCGCCACCAGTCCCCACATGAACATCGCCTCGTCCAGTTCGGTCAGTTCGAAGGCGCCGCGCTGCCGTGCGGCGCGGTAGTGGGGCTCCAGGGGGACCGAGTCCAGCGTGACGAAGGGCGTGACCAGGCGGCGGATCTTCCCGGCGGCCGCCAGCAGGCCCACGTCGGGGCCGCCGCACGAGACGACCGTGAGGTCGGTCAGACCGGAGCGGAGCAGGGCCCGCACGAGCGCCATCGGCTTGCGGCGCGAGCCCCAGCCGCCGATGCCGACCGTCATGCCGCTCGCCAGCCGGTCCGCCACGTCGTCGGCGGTCATCGTCTTGTCGCTCAACCGGGTTCACCTCCGGACGTGAAGGCGTCGCGGTGCCGGTCGGCGACGCCGCTGAGGTTGGCCTCGAAGGTGAAGCCCTGCTCGAAGCGGTAGCTGCGGCGTACGTCGACCGGGTCGATGCCGTTGAGGGCGGCCTTGGCCAGCCGCAGCAGGTAGCCGTCCTTCGCGGCGATCTCACCGGCCAGTGCGAGCGCCGCGGCCAGGACCTGGCCGCGCGGCACCACGTCCCACACCGCGCCGTGCCGCCGGAGCTCGCGGGCGGTCACGGTGCGCGAGGTGAAGTAGAGGGTGCGCATCAGGTGCGGCGGGACGAGGCGGGCGAGGTGGGTGGCCGCGCCGAGCGCGCCGCGGTCCAGCTCGGGCAGCCCGAACGTCGCGTCGTCGCTCGCCACGATCGCGTCCGCGTTGCCGACCAGCCCGATACCGCCGCCCAGGCAGTAGCCCTGCACGGCGGCGACGACCGGGACCTCGCAGTCGTAGACGGCCGCGAACGCCTCGTAGCAGCCGCGGTTGGCGCCGATCAGCGCGCTGTGGCCCGGCGTCCGCTGCATCTCCTTGAGGTCCACGCCCGCGTTGAACCCCCGCCCGGCGGCGGCGAGCACCACGCACCGGATGCCGGGGTCGCGGCCGGCCGCCCGTAGCGCGTCGGCGAGGTCGAACCACTCCTGTACGGGCAGGGCGTTGACCGGCGGCCGGTCGACGGTGACGAGTGCGATGCCGTCTTCGGGGCGTGCGGTGGAGACACCCATGGGCGGATCAGCTACCTTTCCACCAAACGTTTGTTAGGTGCCGGCTGCCTGAGAAGGTAGCAGCGCGGCGGGCCCCGCGGGAGGCCGGAGGTGTCGATTGGCGCTCAGCATCGACCTGTCGGGGCGCGTCGCCGTCGTCACCGGCGGCACGCGAGGCGTCGGCGCGGGCATCACCCGGGCCCTGCTCGCGGCCGGCGCGCGGGTCGTCGCCTGCGCCCGCCGCCCGCCGGAACGGCCGATCGCGGCGGCGGACGGGCGCACCGCCGCCTTCGAACCGGTGGACGTCCGCGACCCGGACGCGGTCACCGCCTGCCTCGATCGCGTACGGACCCGCCACGGACGCCTCGACGTCCTCGTCAACAACGCGGGCGGCACGCCGTACCGCCTGCTCGGCGACTCGTCGCCCCGGCAGGCCGCCAGAGTCCTGGAACTCAACCTGACCGCGCCGCTGACCGTCTCCCTCGCGGCGCGTGCCGTCATGGCGCGGCAGGAGACCGGCGGTTCGATCATCATGATCGGCAGCGTCAGCGGCACCCGCCCCTCGCCCGGCACCGCCGCCTACGGAGCCGCGAAGGCGGGCCTGGAGAACCTCGCCCGCACCATGGCCGTCGAATGGGCCCCGCGCATCCGCGTCAACACCCTCGTCCTCGGCATGGTCCGCACCGAACTCTCCCACCTGCACTACGGCGACGCGGACGGACTCGCCGCCGTCGGCCGCACCGTCCCGCTCGGCCGGCTCGCCACGCCCGGCGAAGTCGGCGAGCTGTGCGCCTTCCTGGCGAGCGACCGGTGCGCCTACGTGAGCGGCGCGAGCCTCGCGGTGCACGGCGGCGGCGAACGCCCGGCCTTCCTGGAGGCGGCAGGGCCGCCACCCGATGCCCAGGTCCCACCCCGAACAGCCGACCCGGAGGACGCAGATGAACGCTGACCACCCGACCGCGGGCACCTCCGCCGGCCTCTGCGCCGGGCGCGTGGTCGCCGTCACCGGCGCCGGCCGCGGCCTGGGCCGGGCGCACGCCCTGGCCTTCGCGGCCGAGGGCGCCCGCGTCGTCGTCAACGACCTCGGCGTCCGGCCGGACGGTACCGCGGGCGAAGCGGCGGGCGGCCCCGCCGACGAGGTCGTCGCGGAGATCCGCGCGGCGGGCGGCGAGGCGGTCGCCGACGGCGGGGACATCGCCACGGCACCCGGCGCCGCCTCGCTCGTCACCACCGCCCTCGACACGTACGGACGCCTGGACACCCTGGTCAACAACGCGGGCTTCGTACGCGACCGGATGCTGGTGAACCTGACGGAGGACGAGTGGGACGCCGTCGTACGCGTCCACCTCAAGGGCCACTTCCTGCCGCTCCGGCACGCCGCGGCGCACTGGCGCGCGGAGGCGAAGGCGGGCCGCCCGCCGCGCGCCCGCGTCGTCAACACCACTTCCGGAGCGGGCCTGCTGGGCAGCGTCGGCCAGGGCAACTACTCCGCCGCCAAGGCGGGCATCCTCGGCCTCACCCTCGTGGCCGCCGCCGAACTGGGCCGGTACGCAATCCAGGTCAACGCCGTCGCGCCGGCCGCCCGTACCCGCATGACCGAGCAGGCCTTCGCCGAGAGCATGGCGGCGCCGGCGGACGGCTCCTTCGACGCGATGGCCCCGGACAACGTCTCCCCGCTCGTCGTCTGGCTCGGCTCCGCCGCCTCACACGGCGTCACCGGCCGCGTCTTCGAAGCCGAAGGGGGACGCATCACCGTCATGGACGGCTGGCGCCCGGGCCCCACCGACGACCAGCGAACCCGCCGGACCCCGGCCGAAGCAGGCGAAACCGCCCGCGAACTCCTCTCGGCGGCCACTCCGCCCGAACCGGTGTACGGAGCACAGAGGTAGGTTGACCAGGCCCGCGTCCGTACCGGACGAGGCCCGGGCCACGCACTGCACGCGGCCCGCGCCCCGTACCGATCGACAGACCACGCCGAGGAGCCGACCATGCCCCGTACCTGCCTCGTCACCGGAGCGGCCTCCGGCATAGGCCGGGCCACCGCCGCCCGCCTGCGCTCGGCCGGGCACACCGTGCTCGGCGCCGACCTGGAGGACGCCGACATCCGCGCCGACCTCGCCACCGCCGAGGGCCGCGCCGAACTGGTCGCACGGGCCGGGGAGCTGACGGGCGGCCGGCTCGACGCGGTGATCGCCTGCGCCGGGACCGCCGCCTTCGAACCGCTCACCGTCAAGGTCAACCACTTCGGCGCGGTGGCCACCCTGGAGGGTCTGCGCCCGCTGCTCGCCGCGGGTACCGACCCGCGCGCGGTCGTCGTCTCCTCGGTGGCCTCCGTGCACCCGTGCGACCCCGCCATCGTCGACGCCGCGCTGGCCGGGGACGAGCCGGCGGCGGTCGCCGCGGCCCAGGCCGCCGTCGACCGCGGCGAGGGGTACCTCGTCTACGGTTCCTCGAAGGCCGCCCTCGCGCGGTGGGTCCGCCGCACCGCGCCCACCGGCGGCTGGGCGGGCGCCGGCATCCCGCTCAACGGCGTCGCGCCGGGCACCGTCGTCACGCCCATGACCGCGCCCATGCTCGCCGACCCCGAGACGCGCCGGATCGTCGACGCCGGCGTCCCGATGCCGCTGCACGGCCATGCCCGTCCCGAACAGACCGCCCCGCTGTTGACATGGCTGGCGTCGCCCGAGAACTCGCACGTCACCGGCCAGATCGTCTTCATCGACGGCGGCGCCGACGCCGTCCTGCGCGGCGACGGCACCTGGTAGCCGCGCGGCCGCTACCGGCACCCGGACGGTTCCCACACCGAACAGTCGTGGGCGAACAGCACCCGGCGCGGACCGAAGGCGGCCAGCCGCTCCAGCCACGGCCGGTAGGAGGGGAGCGGGGCGGCCACGCCGTCCAGGGCGGCCTGGCGGGCCAGGTGGTCCGACGCGAAGTCCGAGGCTCGGTCGTGGGCCTGCCCGGCGAGGACGACGGTGCCGTCGGGCCGCTCGACGACGAGCGACTGGTGCCCCTCGGTGTGGCCCGGCGTCGGTACGACGCGGACGCCGGGCCACACCTCGGCCTCGCCGTGGAGCTCCTCGTAGACGGCACCGGGAAAGTCGACGAGCGCGTCGATGGTGTAGCCACCCTGGCGGGCCAGGGCCAATTCCGTCGCCTGCACCAGGACGGTCCGGCCGCTCAGCAGCGGGTTGCCGCCGCAGTGGTCGAAGTGGAGGTGGCAGTTGGCCACCAGGGAGATGTCCGCGAGCCGGTGCCCGGCCGCGGCCAGCGCCGCTTCCAGTGACCGGCGCCGCGGCCGGTAGTGCGCCTCGGTACCGGGGTCGGCGGCGCCGATTCCCGTGTCGAAGAGCAGCAGCCCGGCGTCGTGCCGCACCAGGTAGGCGAGCACCGGTTCCACCCGGGGCTCCGGACCGCCCGTCTCGGACGGGGGACGTACGAAGTAGCCGAGATCGAGCCTGCGAACCCCTCGCACCGGAGCGTCCGCGGCAGATGTCCTCCGTGCTGCGTTCCCGATAGCCATCCGGCCATCGTGAGGCAGCGCCCCACGCCGCGCGGGGGTGTCCGCCGAGAGCGGACGGGGGCGGGCGGGCGCGTACCGCCGTCCTTCGCCTCCCGCCCCGGCTCAGTCGTGCGGGACGGGCCGGGCGGCCACCACCCGCAGGCCCCGTTCGCCGAACTCCCGCCGCATGGCCTCCTTCGCGCCGCTGTCCGTGATGAGGGTGTCGAACACGTCGGCGTCGCCGACCCGCGCGAAGCAGCGCTCGCCGATCTTCGAGGAGTCGGCGACGACGACCGCGCGCCGCGCCCGCTCGGCCATCAGCCGGTTGACCCGGGCCTCCGCCTCGTCGTGCACGGTGGCGCCCATCACCGGGTCTATCCCGTTGGCGCCGATGAAGGCGATGTCCACGGAGATCTGCTGGAGCACCAGCTCGCTGAACGGGCCGACCAGTTCGAACGACCTGGAGTGCGCCACCCCGCCGGTCAGCACGATCTTGATCTGCGGCCGCACCGCGAGTTCGTTGGCGATGTTCAGGGAGTTGGTGACGATGGTCAGATGCGGCTGCGGGCCCGCCTCGGCGAACTCCGGGCGGGTGGCCAGCACCCGCGCGATCTCCGTGGTCGTGGTGCCGCCGCTCAGCCCGACCACGTCCCCGCGCTCGACCAGCTTCGCGGCGGCCTGCGCCACCGCTTCCTTCTCGTCGGCGCGGTGCGCCCGCTTGTAACGGATGGGCAGGTCGTACGCCACCGAGCTGAGCACGGCCCCGCCCCGGGTGCGGGTCAGCAGCTGCTGGTCGGCGAGGGCGTCCATGTCGCGCCGCATCGTCGCGGCCGATACCTCCAGCTTGGTCGCGGCCTCCTCGACCTCCACCCGGCCGCGCTCGCCGAGCAGCTCCAAGAGGGCGTTCATCCGTTCATGGCGGTTCATGGCGCGAGCCTAAGTCCTTTCCGGCGGCTTACGTGATATCCGGTGGGCCCCCGGACCGCACGGGAGCGCGATCGGCCGGGTGCTGCGCACATCCTGCCCGGGGATGGCGCGCAAACGTTTGCGCACCAGGTGCCGCACCGAGGCAACCTCGTACGGCGCCCGTGCATCCTCCTCCCCGGCGGTACGGAACGCCGACACCGCGTACCCACCGCGCACCGGGGCCGCCCGCGCCCCGGCCGGGACCGGCACGGCCCCGGAACCCGGCCCCTGTCCGCCACCGAGCCCGATACCGCCCCCGATACCGAGGAACCGCGCATGCACGACACCCACGACGGACTGCTGACCGAGTTCGAGGCGGGCCCCGACGCCGCCGACCGGCTCTCCGACGAAATGCTCGCCCTCCTCGGAATCACCGAAACGGAAGAGGCGGAAGAGGCGGAAGAGGTAGCAGGGCCGGGAGGGGCGGAGCAGGGCGTGGCGCCGGAGGCGGACGGGGCAGACGACGAGGACGGGGAGTGGCCGAAGTCGGTCGGCGCGGTCGCCGTCCGGCGGGACGGCGTACTGGTCGGCTTGGGCAACCTCGTACAGCCCGTCGACGACGAGCCGATCGCCTGCCTGGACGCCACCTTCGTGGAGCTGGAACGCCGCCGGCTGGCCACCGGACGCTACCCGGCCGACCTCACCGGCCCCGGCTTGCCGGGAGACGCCGTGTTGATGGCGCGGCTGCTGTCCGCCGCCGCTCCGCAGGCCCGCGCGCTCGGCTTCACCTCGCTGGAGTGGAGCGGGCTGGACACCGGCACGGCGGGCCGGGCCGCGGCCGCCGTGGGCGCGGAGGTGGTCGCCGTACTCGGCCGGTACTGGACCGTGCCGCTCGACTCCTGGCAGCCGCCGCGCGACCTGCCGCCGCTGGACGTCCGCCGCGCCCCGCACCCGCTGCCGGCCGACGTCGTGGAGCGGTACCTCGGCCTCTACACCGCGACCAACCCGGAGGCGTACTGGGTCGCCGACGAGCTGGCGGACCACCTCGCGGGCAGCGGGGACGACACCCTGCTCGTCCACGCGCAGACCGCGGACGGCACGGTGACCGCCCAGCTCGGCGCGGTCGTCGAAGGACACCTGGCGTACGCCGACGAACCCGTCCATCTCGGCTCCGGGCCGCGGCACCTCCTCGCCCTGCTCGACCACCTGGTCACCTGCCTGCGGGCCGAGCACCCTGCCGTGACCGGCCTCGTCGTCCAGGAGCTGGACGACCCGGCGACCGCCGAGGCCCTCGCCGGCACCGGCGCCGAGGTCACCACGCTCTGGCAGGCGTACAAGCTCCCCCTCTGACCCGCCGCCGCCCGCGGCCCTCACCCTTGCACGGTCGTCTCCGCGGCAGCCTGCTGGCCGGGGACCGTCGTCGGGGCGCCCAGCACGCCGAGGAGCCGCGCGGCTTCCCGGGCCACCGCCTCCCGCGCCGGCTTCACATACTTGCGGGAGTCGACGAGGGCGGGGTCCGCGCCGAGGGTGTCGCGGACGGTGCGGGTGAAGACGGAGACCAGATGGGTGGAGATATTGATCTTCGTCATGCCGGCGGCGATGGCCCGGCGCAGTTCGTCGTCGGGCACCCCCGAGGAGCCGTGTAGCACCAGCGGCACCGGCAGCTTCTCGTACAAGGCCGCGATCAGCTGCTTGTCCAGTACGGCTGTGCGCTCGTGCATCGCGTGGGACGAGCCGACGGCGACGGCCAGCGCGTCCACCTTGGTCGCCCGGACGAACGCCAGCGCCTCGTCGGGGTCGGTACGGGCGCCCGGCGCGTGCACACCGTCCTTCCCGCCGACCTCGCCGAGCTCGGCCTCCACGTAGGCCCCGCGCTCGTGGCACCAGGCGGTCAGCTCCGCCGTCGCCGCGACGTTCTCCTCGTAGGGGAGGGCCGAGGCGTCCACCATCACCGACTTCACTCCGGCGCCGACGCCCTCGCGCACCAGCTCCGCGTCGGTGATGTGGTCCAGGTGCACGGCGATCCGGGCGGTGGACGCCTCGGCGAGCGCGAGGGTGGCGCGGGCGATGGGCAGCAGGCTGCCGTGGTAGCGGACGCAGTTCTCGCTGATGCCCAGGATGACCGGGGAGCCGGTGCGCTCGGCGGCCGCGACGAGCGCTTCGGCGGTCTCCAGGTGGATGACGTTGAACGCCGCGGCGCCGGCCCGCGCCTCACGGGCGGCGGTGACGATCGACGAGGTGGGAACGAGGGGCATGGGGTCCTGACTCCCTTGCGGGCCGTGGTGGTCGCCGGCGGGTGGGTGAAAGCCGGCAGGTGCTGGACGTCGGCGGGTGGGTGAAAGCCGGCAGTTGCCGGACGTCGGCGGGTGGGTGCACGTCGGCCGGTGGGTGAGCGGGGCGGCGGGGCCGGCGCGCTACCCCGCCGCGGGCTCCGGCGCCGCGAGCATGACCGAGCGGGTCAGGCTGCGCGGGTTGTCGGGGTCCAGGCCGCGGGCGCGGGCCCGCTCCAGTGCGATCCGCTGCACCAGCACCAGGTCGGCCAGCGGGTCGCGGTCGTGGTGCACGAACTGCGCGCCGGTCCGCGCGACATCCGCCTCCAGCCCCTCGGGGACCGGGCCGAACACCCAGGTGACGCGGCCGGGGGTCGCTATCGAGATCGGGCCGTGGCGGTACTCCATCGCCGGGTAGGACTCCGTCCAGCTCTGCGACGCCTCCCGCATCTTCAGCGCCGCCTCGTTGGCCAGCCCGAACGTCCAGCCCGTGCCGAGGAACGAGAACTGCTCGGCGTCCACCCACTCCTTGTCCACCGGCGCGGTCAGCGCCTCCTCCGCGTCGCGCACCGCGCCGGACAGGTCCTCGCCGAGGTGGGCCCGCAGCAGGGCCAGCGCCGTCGTCGCGAACCGCGTCTGGACCACGGACTTCTCGTCGGCGAACGGCAGCGTGACGGTCGCGTCCGACAGGCCGGTGGCCGGGGTGCCGGGGTCGCCGAGCACCGTCACGGTCGGGATGCGGCCCTTGACCTGCTCCAGGAGGCGCAGCACCTCGGTCGTGGTCCCGGAGCGGGTGATCGCCACGACGGCGTCGTACGCGCGGCCGGCGCCGAGGAACGCCTCGGAGGCCGCGAAGGCGTCCGTCACCCCCCGCCCGGCGCCCTCGCGCAGCGCCGCGTACGCCTGCGCCATGAACCACGAGGTGCCGCAGCCCACCACGGCGACCCGCTGTCCGGCACGGGGCAGCGGCCCGTCGGCGCCGCCGCCGATCCGCGCCGCCTCCCGCCAGGTGTCCGGCTGGCTGCGCAGCTCCTGCTCCATGTACGAGGTCTCGCTCACGACGCCTCCAGAGTTCCTGCGTGAACTTGCAATAAGTTGCTCGCTTGCATGCAACTCTACGCACGCCCTGCGGCGTAATCCATCCCTCGTACGGGTGGGAGTGTCCCTTGCGTGGGAAGGGATGAGCCGTCAACGCGCGCTCTCTACAGGGGGTATGCAGGAGGTATACAGAAGACGCGGTCGTCTCTGGTGACTGTTGACACATGCGTGAAAGGAGTCGAATACTCGCAGGATCACTCAAGCAGCCGCAACGAGGCGGCGGCCGCCGGGCAGTGCGCGTAGCACCACAAGGCCGTTCCGCCGCCAGTCGTCACAAAGGACTGCCCATGTCCATCGCAACGCGCTCCAAGCAGTCACCGCCGCCCGCCCGGGCACCCCGCCGCACCGGCCGGCTCTTCGCCCTCACCGGCGCCGTCGTCGGCGTCATCTACGGCTACGACACCGGCAGCATCTCCGGCGCCCTGGTGTTCCTGAGCAAGGACTTCCACCTCAGCGACACCGAGAAGGGCCTGGTCAACAGCATCCTGGTGTTCGGCTCGATCCTGGGCGCGCTGATCGGCGGGAAGCTGGCCGACGCGCTCGGCCGCAAGGCCGCCATGCTGATCGTCGCGGGCTCGTACACGGTGTTCGTCGTACTCTCCGCCCTCGCGCCGAACGTCGTCGTCCTGGACGCGGTCCGGTTCCTGCTCGGCGTCGCCATCGGCATCTCCATCGTCGCGGCCCCGCTCTACATCGCCGAGTCGACCCCGGCGCGCATCCGCGGCGCGTCCGTGGCCGCCTACCAGGTCGCCACGGTCGCGGGCATCGCCCTCACGTACTTCGTGAACTGGGGGCTCTCCGCGGGCGGCCACTGGCGGCTGATGCTCGGCCTGTCCGCGATCCCGGCAGCGCTCGTGCTGATCCCGCTGTTCCGGCTCCCGGACACGCCCCGCTGGTACGTCCTCAAGGGCCGGACGGAAAAGGCCGTCGAGGTCATGGAGCTGACCGACCCCGACGTCGACCCGCGCGCCGAGACCGAAGCGGTACGGGCCGCCCTCGCGGCCGAGAGCGGCGGCTCGGTGCGCTCGCTGCTGCGCAAGCCGTACGCCCGCGCCGCGCTCTTCGTCGTCGGGCTCGGTTTCTTCTGCCAGATCACCGGCATCAACGCCGTGACGTACTACAGCCCGCAGATCTTCGAGGAGATGGGCTTCACCGGCGACGGGCAGAACTTCCTGCTGCCGTCCTTCGTCCAGCTGGCCTCACTGGCCGCGACGGTCCTCGCCATCCTCATCATCGACCGGCTGGGCCGCCGCGTCGTGCTGCTCTCGGGCATCACCACGATGGTGGCCATGCTCGCCGTCCTGACCGCCGTGTTCGGCTTCGGCGACCCGGAAGGCAGCACCATCTGGATCGGCTTCGGCGCCATCCTGCTCTTCACCGCCGCCTTCAACTTCGGCTTCGGCTCGCTGATCTGGGTGTACGCCAGCGAGGCGTTCCCCGCCCGGCTGCGCTCCACCGGCGCGTCGGCGATGCTGACGGCCGACCTGGTCGCGAACCTCCTGATCGCGCAGTTCTTCCCGTCCCTGATGTCCTGGGCGGGCGCCGCCACGACCTTCGCGTGCCTCGGCCTCCTCGCGCTCGGCGCGCTCGCCTTCGCCGCGGCCACGGCCCCCGAGACCAAGGGCCGCCACCTGGAGGAGATCCAGGGCTACTGGCTCAACGGCGGCAGCTGGCCGACCCCCGCCCCGTAGGGCCGGGCCGGTCGCGTACGCTGCCGCCCATGGGCGTTTCCTGAGCAGACGGACGTGGTTCGCGGGTGCCGCCCGGCGTGTTGCCGCCGGGCCCGTGCCCTGTGTCCGTATGCCTTTCACCCGTTCAGGAGATTCCGCCCATGCAGCGCTCCACCGCTTCGCATTCCCCTGCCCTCGACCGCCGTATCGCCCGCCTGCGCGAGCTGGCCGAGGCCGAACCCCGGCTGGAGGGCGTACTGCTCTACGGCTCGTGGACCCTCGGCGAGGCCGACGCCCACTCGGACATCGAGGCGTACCTGTACGTACGGGACGCGCACGCCGAGGACTTCGACGGCCGGGAGTTCCTCGGCCGGCTGGCCCCGCTGAAGCTGGCGTACACGAACATGTACGGCATCCTGGCCGTCGTCTTCGACGATCTGATGCGCGGCGAATTCCACCTCGTGGCCGCCGGGCCCGGCATCGAGGAGGTCCCGTCCTGGCGCGGCACGGTGCATCTGCCCGACCCCGGCGCCGCCGTCCTGCTCGACCGCGGTGGCCGGCTGACCGCCGCGGCCGCCCGGCTCGCCGACCCGTGCCCGCCCGAGCCGGGCCCGACCGCCCAGCAGCTCGCCGACGAACTCGCCAACTGGACGTTGATGCTCGCCCACGTCCTGGGCCGCGGCGAGACGGCCCGCGCACACGCACTGCTGCACACGGTCGTCGCCCCGCAGCAGCTCCAGCTGTGCCGGTTGCTGCGCGGCTCCACCACACACTGGCTGACTCCCAGCCGCGCCCTGGAACAGGACCTGCCGGCCGCCGACCGCGACCGCTACACCGCGACCACCGCTCCCGCCGTCCTCCCGGCCGTACGGACCGCGGCGCGGCGCAGCTGGCAGTGGAGCCGGGAGCTGGCCACCGAGGCGGCGGCACGCTGGGGCACCCGGCTGCCGGCCGCTCTGCACGAGGAGATCGGAGTGCTCCTGGAGCGCGGCTGAGCGGCCCGGCGCCGCCCCGGGAAGGCGACTGCCGCCGCCTCAGGAAGGCAGCTGCTCCTTGTACGCCTCCAGCGCGGGTGCCGTGGTCGTCGCGACGAACTCGGTGATCCGGTAGTCGCACACGCCCGCGAGCGTGAACGGGTCCTCCGCGACGATCGCCTCCACGGTCGCCCGGTCCGCGACGGACGCGATGATGAGGCCGCCGTCGCGCGGCACCTTGCGCCCGGCGGCGAGGAAGTGCCCGGCGGCGTAGTTCCGCTTCAGCCACTCCACGTGGTCGGGCAGGGCGGCGTCGACGCGCTCCAGTGGGGCGGTGTAGGTCAGCTCAAGTACGAACATGCGTGCCATGTTATGCGGCGTCCGCGGTGCCGCCCGGCGGCGGCCGCCGCGCCCCGGCCGGTCCGGGAGATGGTGGGGAACCGGCGAGGGGGCGGCGGCCCGTGGCGTCCTCGTAGGTGCGGCCGCAGGGCCGTCAGGACTCGTTGTTCTGGCGGCGGCGCAGGAAGTAGGTGCCGCCGATCGCGGCCGTGGCCAGTACCGCGGCGCCCGCGACGATCTCCGTCGTGTTGGAGTCCTCGCTGGTGCCGCCGGCGCCCGTGCGCACCTTGCCGTGCGGCAGCTTGGCGTCGGTCTTGAAGCTGGTGTGCCATGCCTTCCCGTCGGGGCACTTGCCGTCCACGCCCCACGTCGCGTAGCGGCCGACGTGGTGGGGGCCACCGGAGACCTGGGACGCCACCCGGGCGGTGCCCCGGAACGTGGAGCGCGCCCCCGGGTGCTGGCCCGCGACCCGCTTGAGGTGGATCGTCCCGCTGGCGAAGCCCTGAGAGGTGGCGGCGATGCTCCGGCCCTTGCACGGGTCGCAGGTGACGGTGATCGTGACGGAGCCGCCGGGACCCACCAGGTGCGGGCTGGCCGAGGCGACGGGCTTGGCGAACGCGGCGCCGGCCGAGAGGCCCAGGGCGGCGACGGTGAGGCCGGAAGCGGCGATGACGCGAGTGGAACGCATGGTTGATCCTCCGGCAGCGCGGAGGCGGCGCGGGTGCGCCGCGGCAGGATCGGAGGGATCCGCGCTGACGCATCCGAGATAAGCCTCGGCGCGCCGCCCCCGCCCGGTGAGGACGCGTCAGGTATGGTGCCGCCCCCCCGGCGTGTCGCCCCCCGCCGGACGGCGTCGCGGCAGGTCACTGCGCCGCTCCGCGGCCGGCGAGCTGTCCGTGTGCGGCGGGGGCAGACGGGTGAGGGGCGGCCGCGCCGGGTAGGCCGTTCGGTGCCGGGCGCGCGCCGCACGGTACGGGAGCCGCCGCCCGGCCCCCGTACCGCACTTCAGGGACGCGGCCCGACGACCGTGTCGCCGTCCCGGACGAGGATCGCCACGGCCGGGCAGGAGTCGGCCGCGTCCAGTGCGCGCTCGTCCTCGGGGATCTCCTCGTCCAGCGGCCGGGCGTGCGGCCCGTCCAGGACGAAGAGGTCGGGGGCGATGGCGGCGCACATGCCGGACGCCATGCACTGCCGCCCGTCGATGCCGGCCTTCCAGGTCATCGGGCTCACCACCCCACCGGCAGCACGCGCGGGCCGCGGACCAGCATCTGGTCCTTCCACACCACGTCGCCCGCCACGTGCAGCCCGGGGAAGCGGGTGATCAGGGCGATCAGTGCCTCCTGGAGCTCCAGCCGGGCCAGCGGCGCGCCGAGGCAGTGGTGCACTCCGTGGCCGAAGCCGAGGTGCTGGTTGCCGTCGCGGGCGATGTTCAGGGTGCCCGGCGCGTCGAAGCGGAGCGCGTCGCGGTTGGCCGCGCCCACGGCGACCAGTACGGGTTCCCCCGCGCGTACGAGCGTGCCGCCCACCTCGATGTCCTCGGTGGCGTAGCGGGGGAAGCCGGCGCCGCTGCCCAGCGGGACGAAGCGCAGCAGCTCCTCGACGGCGCTTTTCACGAGCGCGGGGTCCGCGCGCAGCCGCGCCAGCTCGCCGGGGTGGTCCAGCAGGGAGAGCACGAAGTTGGGGATCTGGGTGGCCGTCGTCTCGTGGCCGGCGACCAGGATGCCGACGCACAGGTCGGTCAGCTCCAGCTCGGACAGCCGGTCGTTGACGTCCCGGGCCTCGATGAGCGCCGTCATGATGTCGTCCCGGGGCTCCGCCCGGTGTTCGGCGATCAGCTTCGCCATGTAGGCGCGCAGTTCCTCGCGGTTGGCCTCGAACTCCTCGGCCGTCAGCGAGCTGGTGGACAGCGCCGCGTCGCTCCATTCGCGGAACTTGGGCCGGTCCTCCTCGGGCACGCCGAGCATGCGGCAGATGACCGCGACCGGGATGGGCAGGGCGTAGCGGTCCACGAGGTCCACGGGGGGCCCGGCGGCCTCCAGCTCGTCGATCAGGCCGTGCGTCAGCTCGCGTACCCACGGCCGGAGTTTCTCCACCTGGTGGACGGTGAACGCCTTGGCGACGAGCGTGCGCAGCCGGGTGTGGTCCGGCGGGTCCATGCTCAGGATGCCGCTGTCCTGCCGCCCCTCGGACTGCCGCGGCTCGTCGCGGTTGAGCCCCTCGGCGCGGCTGAAGCGCCGGTCGCCGAGGACCAGCCGGGCGTCGGCGTAACGGGTGGCGAGCCAGGCCGGTTCGCCGTATGTCATCTGTACCCGGAGTAACCCCGGCTGGTTGCGGGCCTCTTCGTAGGCGTCGGACAGGGTCAGTCCGCCGGGTTCGTTGAAGGGGTAGGAAAGGGGCGTCGTGCCGGCTGTGGTCACCAGGGCCTCCTACGTGTAAGCAGCTGCTTACAAAGTAGAGGGGTGTTCTTGGTACGGTCAACGGCCCTGCACCAGCGCTGGAGAGGAGTACGCGCATGGCCGGGAACGAGCCGGAGGCCGGACCGGCGGAGCCGCCGGGAACCGGGGGCGGAACGCGTCGCCGCGGGGCGCGGGGCACCCGGTTGCTGCTCCTAGAGGCGGCGGCCGCGCTGTTCGCCGAGCGGGGCTACGAGCGGGCGACCGTACGCGACATCGCCGAGCGGGCCGGGGTGAACCAAGCCCTGCTCTTCCGCTACTTCGGCTCCAAGAAGGCGCTCTTCGGCGAGGTGGTGGCGCTCGGCGGCCAGGAACAGCTGCACAGCACGCCGCCCGAGGGGCTGTTCGAAGCGGCCCTGCGCGACATGCTCGGCCACCGCGGCGAGGAGCCGGGGGACCGGGCCCTGGAGACGTTCCTCCGGTCCATCGGCGACAGCGACGAGATCACCACCGCGGTACGCGAGATGGGCGACGACTACGCGCGGGTGCTCGCCACACTGAGCACCGCCGACGACCGCGGGCTGCGCGCGGACCTCGCCCTCTCCTGGATGCTCGGGATCGGCCTGATGCGGGTGGTCGTCGGCAAGCAGCCGCTGGCCGACGCCGACCCGGACACCGTGTGCGCGCTGGTCACCGGCGCGCTCGGCACCCTCCTGGAGGACCTGCCGCCGTCCGCGCCGCCCACCGCGTAAGCGCCTCAGCGCGCCCGCAGTTCGCGCCACTCCGGGGCGAGCACCGACCAGACCTCCATGTCGTGGCGTACCCCGCCGTGCGCGTAGCTCTGCCGCAGGACCCCGTCGCGCACCAGGCCCAGCCGCTCGGCGAGCTTGGTGCTCGCGGTGTTGCCCGCGGCCGCCACCCACTCCACGCGGTGGATCCCGCGCTCCTCGACCGCCCAGTCGACGATCACCCGGATCGCGCGGGTGACCAGCCCGCGGCCGACGGCGGTCTCCTCCAGCCAGCAGCCGACCTCGCAGGTGCCCGCGGCGGCGTCGAAGGTGCGGAACAGCACGCCGCCGACGAGCTTGCCGTCCACCCAGATGCCGTACAGCCGGCCGCTGTCGGCCGCCGCCTTGTCCGCGTACGACTTCAGGAAGGCCCGCGCCGAGCCGAGGTCGGAGCAGGCGTCCGCCAGCCCGGTGAAGCGGCCGATGTGCTCCCGGCCGCGGTCCACGTGCGCGAGGTACTCCTCGGCGTGGTACGGCTCCAGGGGCCGCAGTTCGGCACCGTCGTCGCCCAGCGATATCGCAAACATTCCCGCTCCCCGTTCCTCGCTCCGTGCACCGTGGCGCATCGTCGCACATGTGTACCTCGGGCAACCGGCCGTTACCGCCTGTTCGGTACCGTGATCCCACCATGACGAACGACGGCACGATCTCCCCCGAAGACGAGCTGGCCCACTGGCCCACCGGCGAAGCCGAGGCCCGCGCCGTGCAGGACCGGCTGCGCGCGCACGTACGGCACGAGCAGTCCGGCCCGGAACCCGGCTTCGCGGGAACGTTCGTCGGCGTGGACGTCGCCTACGACGACGAACGCGACCTGGTGGCCGCGGCGGCCGTCGCCCTGGACGCCGTCACACTGGAGGTCGTCGAGGAGGCCACCGCCGTCGGCCGGGTCGCCTTCCCGTACGTGCCGGGGCTGCTGGCCTTCCGGGAGATCCCCACCGTGCTGGACGCCCTCGGCCGCCTCGGCCGCACGCCGGACCTGGTGGTCTGTGACGGGTACGGGCTCGCGCACCCGCGCCGCTTCGGCCTGGCCAGCCACCTCGGCGTGCTCACCGGCCTGCCCGCCATCGGCGTCGCCAAGAACCCCTTCACGTCCTGCTACGAGCTGCCCGGCGTGGAGCGGGGCGCGTCCTCGCCGCTCTGGGACAGCCGCGATCCCGGCGGCGGTGCCGGCGGCCCCGGCGAGGAGGAGGTGGTCGGGCGGGTGCTGCGGACGCAGAAGGGCGTGAAGCCGGTGTTCGTGTCCGTGGGCCACCGCATCGACCTCGACCGGGCCTGCGCGCACACCCTCCACCTCACGCCCAAGTACCGCATCCCGGAGACGACCAGGGCCGCCGACGCGCTGTGCCGGCGCGCCCTGTCGCAGGCGCGCGCCGATTGACCTACCGCCGGCGGCCGCCCGGTCAGGCCGTCCGGGACGCCGCCTTGGCGGCCACCCGGAACGTCATGCCCGCCCGCTGGAGCCGCCCGGTCAGCGCGTCCCCCATCGCCACCGCCGGGGTCACCTGCCCGGACGTCTCCGGCAGGTCGTCGAAGGCCAGGCTCAGCGCCGACTCGGCGAGCATCTTCGCCGTCTCGTCGTAGCCCGGGTCGCCGCCCGAGACCTCCGTCAGGACGCGCCGCCCGCCGCCCTCGCCGACGAAGCGCACGCTGAACGCGCTGCGGGCCCGCCGCTCGTCGCTCGGCCCGGTGCCCGGCTCCAGGCGTGCGGACAGCCAGCGGCGCGCGGGCGGCAGCTGCGCCACCGCGCAGGCGGCGCCCGCGCCCAGCGCGCCGCCCACCGCGACCGGCAGCCGTTTCACGGCGGCGAAGTGGCGGTAGCGGAAGTCGGGACCGTACTCCGCCAGTCCGGCCGCCGAGCGCGCGACCATCTGCGGGTCGAGCGTCGGCAGCGGCAGGGCCCACGCCCGCACGGCGCCGTTGCGGTACGGGCGGCCGAGCGGGGCCCGCACCGTACGGTCCGCGGGCCACGGTTCCAGGCGCTGCCGGTCGCGGGCGGCGCGCAGCATGCCCAGCGGACGCGAGACCGCCGCCAGCGCGGAAGCCAGCGTGCCGCCCGACATGGCCCCGGTGGTGTGCACGAAGCCGTCGACGCGCAGCGGCACACCGGACGGCAGCTGCCCGACCGTGAACCGCGCGCCGAGGTCCGCCGGTATGCAGTCGAAGCCGCAGGCGTGCACGAGCCGGGCGCCCGAGTCGCGCGCCGCCGCGTCGTAGCGCACGTACGTCCGGTCGACGAACTCGGCCTCGCCGGTCAGGTCGGCGTAGTCCGTACCGGCCTCCGCGCAGGCGGCGACCAGCGGGTCCCCGTAGGCGAGGTACGGCCCGACGGTCGTGGCGAGCACGCGGGTGCCCGCCGCGAGCGCGCGCAGCGAGCCGGGGTGGTCGGCGTCGGCGCACAGCAGGGGCAGTTCCGCGCAGGCCGGGTCGATGCCGGCCAGTTCCTCCCGCAGCCGCTCCAGCTTCGCGCGGTCACGGCCGGCCAGCGCCCAGCGGCAGCCGGCGGGCGCGTGCCGGGCCAGGTAGGCGGCGGTGAGCCGCCCCACGAAGCCGGTGGCGCCGAACAGCACCAGGTCGTGGGGTCGTTCTGCGGTGTCCTGCCGTCGAGCCATGTTCGCCTCCGCATGGGATCACGGCCGTACCGGCCGGTAGGGCGCAACGCTAGGCAGGGGCCGATCCGCCGTCAACGAACGCTCTGCCGGAGGGCGTGGTGCGCGGTATTGACACGCCTGGGCGGCTGGTCCAGATTCACCCGCAGGTCCGCCAACATGGGACGTTTGATGTCCGGAATGCGAGTGTGCAGAAAGCTGGTCACCGATGTCCCTCCCCGCGCCGCTCACCGGTGTCGTCCCGCCGCTGTGTACCCCGTTCACCCCCGACGGGCGGGTCGACACCCGTTCGCTGGCCGCGCTCGCCGCCCGGCTCGCGGGCGCCGGGGTGAGCGGGCTGTTCGTCCTCGGCTCCAGCGGGGAGGCCGCCTACCTGACCGACGCGCAGCGCCGCACCGTCGTCGAGACGGTGGTCGAGGCGGCCGCCGGCCGGCTGCCCGTACTGGCCGGGGCCATCGACATGACGACCGCCCGGGTGCTGGAACACGCCCGTACGGCCCGGGATCTGGGCGCCGACGCGATCGTGGCCACCGCCCCCTTCTACACCCGCACCCACCCCGCCGAGATCGCCGGCCATTTCACCCGGGTACGCGAAGGAGCGGACCTGCCGCTGTTCGCGTACGACATCCCGATGGCCGTGCACACCAAGCTGCCCCTCGACACGGTGCGCACGCTCGCCGGCGACGGCGTGCTGGCCGGCCTGAAGGACAGCAGCGGCGAGGACGGCGCGCTGCGCCGCCTGCTCGTCGGCATGCCCGCCCGCAACCCGGGCTTCTCCGTGCTCACCGGGTCGGAACTCACCGTGGACGGCGCCCTGCTGGCGGGCGCGCACGGCGTCGTCCCCGGCCTGGGCAACGTCGATCCGGACGGCTACGTACGCCTCTACGAGCACGCGGCGGCGGGCCGCTGGCGCGAAGCCGCCGCCGAGCAGGACCGGCTCGCCGCGCTCTTCGCGCTGACCGACGCGGGCGACCCGGCGGTGATGGGCCGCAACTCCTCCGCGCTGGGCGCCTTCAAGGCGGCCCTGCACCTCCAGGGCGTCATCGACTGCCCGGCCACCGCGCCGCCGCAGCTGCCGCTGGACGAGGCCGCGGTCGGCCGGGTCCGGCGCTGCCTGGAGGAAGCCGGGCTGCTATGAGGAGGCGCTCCTCGAAGGGCGGTGGGCGGACGCCCTGGTACCGGCAGGTGACGCCCCGCCAGTGGAAGGCGATGGCCGCCGCCTGGGTCGGCTACCTCCTGGACGGCTTCGACTTCGTCCTGATCACCCTCGTCCTGACCGAGATCGCCGGCACGTTCGGCCTGAGCACGGCCGGCGCGGCCTCCCTGGTCTCCGGCGCGTTCGTCACCCGCTGGCTCGGCGGGGCGCTCCTCGGCGCGCTGGGCGACCGGTACGGGCGCAGGCCCGCGATGATCGCCAGCATCCTGCTCTACTCGCTGGGCACCTTCGCCAGCGGCTTCGCCTGGAATTACACCAGCCTGTTCGCCGCCAGGCTGGTCATCGGCCTGGGCATGGCGGGGGAGTACAGCGCCAGCGCCACGTACGTCCTGGAGACCTGGCCGGCCCCCCTGCGCAACCGGGCCTCCGGCTTCCTCATATCCGGCTACGCGGGCGGCACGATCCTCGCGGCCCAGCTGTACCAGTGGGTGGTGCCCAACTGGGGCTGGCGGTGGATGTTCTGGATCGGGGTGCTGCCGGTGCTGGTCGCGCTCTGGGTCCGCAGGTCCCTGCCGGAGGCCGACGACTGGAGCGCCGAGGTGGGGGCCGCCGAAGAGCGCCCCAATCCGTTCCGGCCGCTGTTCGCCGGGCGCGCGCGGCGCCGCCTCAACTGCGTGCTGGCAGTCGTCGCGTTCGCCGCGCTCACCTGCGTTTTCACCCCGGCCGGGACCGGCCACGTGCCGTGGTTGGCGGCGCTCGCCGCGCTCTGCCTGACGGCGTTCGCCGTACAGCTCGGCGGTCGGCGCGGCTGGGTGCTGTACGTGTCCCTGACGATCACCGTGTTCTGCGCGTTCCTCTACAGCTGGCCCGTCCAGGCGCTGCTGCCCACCTACCTCAAGACCGAGCTGGGGTACGCGCCCGCCGAGGTCGCCGACGTGATGTTCTACGCCGGGTTCGGCACCATGGCGGGCTGCTGGCTGGCCGGCTTCGCGGGCGACCGGTTCGGCACCCGCCGCGCGTACGCGGGCGCCCTGCTGGCGTCCCTGGCGTTCGTCTTCCCGGTGTTCGCCGTCCGGGACAGCCTGGTCGCGCTGGGCATGCTGCTCTTCGTCCTGCTCGCCCTCGGCCAGGGCATCTCGGGCATTCTGCCGAAGTATCTCGCCGGGCACTTCCCGACCGCGACCCGCGCGGCGTCGCTGGGCTTCGTCTACAACGTCGGCGCGCTCGGCGGAGCCGTCGCCCCGGTGCTCGGCGCCCGGCTCGCCGAGAGCATGCCGCTGGGCCGGGCGCTGGCCCTGCTCACCTTCGGGCTGACGCTGCTGGTCGCCGCCCTGGTCGGCGGCGACGTCCCGGTGCGGCTCGCCCGCCTGCTGGACCGCGGGGCCGTCGGCGACCACCTGGTGGCAGCGGGGCCGGGGTACCCGGCCCGTCAGTGTCCGAAGCGGCGTACATAGCGCCGCTGCCAGGGCGTTTCGACGGCCCGGCGGTCGTAGCCGCGGCGTACGAAGTCCACCGCCTCGGCGGCCGGCACACCGTCCAGGACGGCGAGGCAGGCCAGGGCCGTGCCGGTCCGGCCGCGGCCGCCGCCGCAGGCCACCTCGACGCGTTCGGCCGCCGCGCGTTCCCAGACCTCGCCGAGGACGTCGCGGGCCAGGGCGCGGTCGGCGGGCAGCCGGAAGTCGGGCCAGCGCAGCCAGCGGGCCTCCCAGGGCACCTCGGGCGGCTCCTTGCCGAGCAGGTACACCGCGAACCCGGGCGCCGGCCCCTGCGGCAGCGGGTGGCGCAGCCCGCGGCCTCTGACCAGCCGCCCGGACGGCAGCCGCAGCACGCCGGTGCCGGTGTCCTGCCACAGCGAAGTCGTCATTCCGTCCCCACCCGTCACTCCGTACGATCCGTTTCCTGCCCCATCGACACCCCGCGCACCCCGTCCAGCTCGGACAGCCGCTCCACGAGCGGGTGCGCCGAGGCCGTGCCCTCCAGGCGCAGCAGCACCTCGGCGGGCACCCGGTCGTCCGAGGCCGTCTCCACCTGGACGTCGGTCACCAGGAAGCCGCTGCTGGTGCACATCTCCAGCATCCGCCCCAGCAGGCCGTGCTGGGCACGGTAGCTCAGGCGCAGTTCGAAGCGTTCGACGGACGGCGAACTCTTCCGGCCGGAGAACAGCTTGGGAAAGCCGCGGACGACGAGGAAGTGGACCAGGGTCGCGCCGACGGCCAGCAGCGGCAGGCCGCCGCCGCAGGCCATGCCGATGGCGCAGGTCAGCCAGATCGTCGCGGCGGTCGTCAGCCCCCGTACGGCGTCCTTCTTCACGAAGATCAGGCCACCGCCGATGAAGCCGATGCCCGAGACGATCTGCGCGGCCACCCGGGACGGGTCCAGCGCGACGCCGTCCGTGCCCAGGAGCGCGTAGAAGCCGTGGACCGAGACCTCCATGAACAGCGCGCTGCCCACGCCGACGAGGGTGTGGGTGCGCAGCCCCGCGCTCTTCTGCTGCACCTGCCGTTCGAGCCCGATGAGGGAGGAGAGCAGCAGTGCCAGGGCCAGTTCGGCGAACTGGCGGAGGCCCTGACCGTGGCTGACGTCGAACAGCTGGGATGCGAGGTGCGTATGAGGCATTCGGCCATTGTCCCTCCGCGGCCGCCGCGCGGGCCGTTGCCCGCGGCCGAGCGCGCCGCCGGTGAGGTGACGGGTGAAGGCCCCTGGCGGCGGTGGGAGTTGACCACCGCCGCCACGGGGCTTTTCCCGGCGGACCCGCGCCGTGGGGGCTTGTGGAAAGTGGAACACGTTCTTAACATCGCGAGTGTTACATCAGATGTGTCACAGTGCTGCGGAGCTCAGGGGGCCCGATGGCAGGGACAGGCAACGGCCCGCTGGACGGGGTGCGCGTGGTGGAGCTGGCCGGGATCGGCCCCGGCCCGTTCGCCGCGATGCTCCTGGCCGACCTCGGCGCCGACGTCGTACGCGTCGACCGGCCGGGCGGGGCCGGCCTCGGCATCGACCCGGCGTACGACGTCACCAACCGCAACAAGCGCTCCGTGCTCGTGGACCTGAAGTCCGCCGAGGGGCCGGGGCAGGTGCTGGACCTGGCCGAGCGCGCCGACATCCTGATCGAGGGCTACCGCCCCGGCGTCGCCGAGCGCCTCGGCGTCGGCCCGGACGCCTGCCTGGCCCGCAACTCCCGGCTGGTGTACGGGCGGATGACCGGCTGGGGCCAGCAGGGGCCGCTGGCCGGCACCGCGGGCCACGACATCGGCTATATCGCCGTCACCGGCGCGCTCGGCATGATCGGGCCGCCCGGCGGGCCGCCCGCCGTCCCCGCCAACCTCCTCGGCGACTACGCGGGCGGCTCCCTCTACCTGGTCGTCGGCGTCCTGGCCGCGCTCCAGCACGCCCGTACCGAGGACGGCCGGGGCCAGGTCGTGGACGCGGCCATCGTCGACGGCACGGCCCACCTCACCGCGATGATCCACGGCATGCTGGCCGCCGGCGGCTGGCAGGACCGGCGCGGCGCCAACCTCCTCGACGGGGCGGCGCCGTTCTACGGTACGTACGAGACCGCCGACGGCGGCCACATGGCGGTCGGCGCCCTGGAGCAGCGGTTCTACGGCGAGTTCGGCAGGCTGCTCGGCATCGGGGACGAGGTGCCCCCGCGCGACGACCCGGCCGCCTGGGAGGAGCTGCGGGCCGCCATCGCCGCCCGTTTCAGGACCCGTACGCGCGAGGAGTGGACCGCCGTCTTCGCGGCGTCCGACGCCTGCGTGGCGCCCGTGCTCTCGCTGCGCGAGGCACCGGACCACCCGCACCTCGCCGCCCGCGGCACCTTCGTCGACCACGGCGGCATCACCCAGCCCGCCCCCGCCCCGCGCTTCTCCGCCACCCCCGGCGCGGTCCGCAGACCGCCGGCCCGGCCCGGCGCCGACACGGCGGACGTCGCCCGCGACTGGGGCGTCCCGGCACTGACCGACCGCAGGGAACCGGCCCGCGGCGCGTCCGCCGGCACGGCCTGGCGCGACGGCACCCGTGCGTCGGACGGCCGCGCCGGACCGGGGCCTACGGCCGGCTGACGGCCACCGACCCGCCGCCGACCCACCGCCGTCCCGAGGAGGCCCGTAACGATGACCGCGCAGCTCAAGCGCCAGATCTTCACCGAGGACCACGAAGCGTTCCGCCGGACCGTACGGACCTTCCTGGACAGGGAGGTGACCCCGCACTACGCACAGTGGGAGAAGGACGGCATCGTCAGCCGCGACGCCTGGCGCGCGGCGGGCAAGCAGGGCCTGCTGGGCCTGGCCGTGCCCGAGGAGTACGGAGGCGGCGGCAACACCGACTTCCGGTACGCCGCCGTGCTGGCCGAGGAGTTCACCCGGGCCGGCGCCGCCGGGCTCGCCGTCGGCCTGCACAACGACATCGTCGGCCCGTACCTGACCCAGCTCGCCACCGAGGAGCAGAAGCGCCGCTGGCTGCCCGGATTCTGCAGCGGCGAGACCATCACCGCCATCGCCATGACCGAGCCCGGCGCGGGCTCCGACCTCCAGGGCATCCGCACCACGGCGGAGGACCACGGCGACCACTGGATCCTGAACGGCTCCAAGACCTTCATCTCCAACGGCATCCTCGCCGACCTGGTGATCGTCGTCGCCAGGACCACGCCCGAGGGCGGCGCCCACGGCCTGAGCCTGCTGGTCGTCGAGCGCGGGGCGGCGGGCTTCGAACGCGGCCGCAACCTGGACAAGATCGGCCAGAAGGCGCAGGACACCGCCGAGCTGTTCTTCACCGGCGTACGGGTGCCCAAGGAGAACCTGCTCGGCGAGCTGAACGGCGCGTTCGTCCACCTGATGACCAACCTCGCGCAGGAACGGATGGGCATCGCGGTCGCCGGCATCGCCGCCGCCGAGCACCTCGTGGAGATCACCACGCGGTACGTGAAGGAGCGCGAGGCGTTCGGCCGGCCGCTCGCCAAGCTCCAGCACGTCCGTTTCGAGATAGCCGAGATGGCCACCGAGTGCGCCGTGACGCGGGAGTTCCTCGACCGCTGCATCGTGGACCACTCGGACGGGCAGCTGGCCGCCGTGCATGCTTCGATGGCCAAGTGGTGGGCCACCGAACTGCAAAAGCGCGTCGCCGACCGCTGCCTGCAACTGCACGGCGGCTACGGCTACATGAGCGAGTACCCGGTCGCCAGGGCCTTCACCGACGGCCGCATCCAGACCATCTACGGAGGCACCACCGAGATCATGAAGGAGATCATCGGCCGCTCCCTGCTCGGCTGACCGGCCGGCCCACGGGCCCGTGGCGTCCCGTACCTCCCGTACTCCCACCCCCGCCGCACCGAACCAAGAGCTGGAAAGGCTGCTCCCCTTGACTTCCGAAGCGTACGTATACGATGCGATCCGCACCCCGCGCGGCCGCGGCAAGGCCAACGGCGCGCTGCACGGCACCAAGCCGATCGACCTCGTCGTCGGCCTCGTCCACGAGGTGCGCCGCCGCTTCCCCGGCCTCGACCCGGCCGCCGTCGACGACATCGTGCTCGGCGTCGTCGGACCGGTCGGCGACCAGGGCTCGGACATCGCCCGCATCGCGGCCATCGCCGCCGGGCTGCCGGACACCGTCGCGGGCGTCCAGGAGAACCGCTTCTGTGCCTCGGGGCTCGAAGCGGTCAACATGGCCGCGGCGAAGATCCGTTCCGGCTGGGAGGACCTGGTGCTCGCGGGCGGCGTCGAGTCGATGTCGCGGGTCCCGATGGCCTCCGACGGCGGCGCCTGGTTCGCCGACCCGATGACCAACTTCGACACCGGCTTCGTCCCGCAGGGCATCGGCGCCGACCTCATCGCCACCGTCGAGGGCTACTCCCGCCGTGACGTGGACGAATACGCCGCGCTGTCCCAGGAGCGCGCCGCCGCGGCCTGGAAAGACGGCCGCTTCGCGCGCTCCGTCGTGCCCGTCACCGACCGCAACGGCCTGGTCGTCCTCGACCACGACGAGCACATGCGGCCCGGCACCACCGCCGACTCGCTGGCCGGCCTCAAGCCGTCGTTCGCCGCCATCGGCGACATGGGCGGCTTCGACGCGGTGGCCCTGCAGAAGTACCACTGGATCGAGAAGATCGACCACGTCCACCACGCGGGCAACGCCTCCGGCATCGTGGACGGCGCGGCGCTGGTCGCCATCGGCTCCCGCGAGGTCGGCGAGCGCTACGGTCTGACCCCGCGCGCCCGTATCGTCTCCGCCGCGGTCTCCGGCTCCGAACCGACGATCATGCTCACCGGTCCCGCGCCCGCCTCCCGCAAGGCGCTGGCCAAGGCGGGGCTGACCATCGACGACATCGACCTGGTCGAGATCAACGAGGCGTTCGCCGCGGTGGTGCTGCGCTTCGTCAAGGACATGGGCCTGAGCCTGGACAAGGTCAACGTCAACGGTGGCGCCATCGCCCTGGGCCACCCGCTCGGCGCCACCGGCGCGATGATCCTGGGCACCCTCGTCGACGAACTGGAGCGCCAGGACAAGCGCTACGGCCTGGCCACCCTCTGCGTCGGCGGCGGCATGGGCATCGCCACCGTCATCGAGCGCGTCTGACCCTCGTCCGCACCCACTACGGAGCACGCATCATGACCGAGTCCACCACCATCCGCTGGGAACAGGACGAGACCGGCGTCGTCACCCTCGTCCTCGACGACCCGGACCAGTCGGCCAACACCATGAACGCGGCATTCAAGACCTCGCTGACGGCCGTCGCCGACCGCCTGGAGGCCGAGCGGGACACCGTACGCGGCGTCATCTTCACCTCCGCCAAGAAGACCTTCTTCGCCGGCGGCGACCTGCGCGACCTGATCGCCGTCACCCCCGAGCACGCCGGCCGGGCGTTCGAGACCGGCCAGGGCATCAAGCGCGACCTGCGCCGCATCGAGACCCTCGGCAAGCCGGTCGTCGCCGCCATCAACGGCGCGGCCCTCGGCGGCGGTTACGAGCTGGCGCTCGCCTGCCACCACCGCGTCGCCCTCGACACCCCCGCCACCAAGATCGGCCTGCCCGAGGTCACCCTCGGCCTGCTCCCGGCGGCCGGCGGCGTGGTCCGCACGGTCCGGCTGCTGGGCATCGCCGATGCGCTCCTGAAGGTGCTGCTCCAGGGCACCCAGTACAACGCCACGCGCGCCAAGGACAACGGCCTGATCCACGACGTCGCGGCCACCCCTGGGGAACTGCTCGAAAAGGCACGCGCGTTCATCGACGCACACCCCGAGTCCCAGCAGCCCTGGGACGTCAAGGGCTACAAGATCCCCGGCGGCACGCCGGCGCACCCGAAGTTCGCCGCCAACCTCCCGGCCTTCCCGGCCAACCTGAAGAAGCAGCTGAACGGCGCCCCCTACCCGGCACCGCGCAACATCCTCGCGGCGGCCGTCGAAGGTTCCCAGGTCGACTTCGAGACCGCGCAGGCCATCGAGGCGCGCTACTTCGTGGAGCTGGTCACCGGCCAGACCTCCAAGAACATGATCCAGGCGTTCTTCTTCGACCTCCAGGCGGTCAACTCCGGTGCCAGCCGCCCCCAGGACATCGCGCCGCGCACCGTCGAGAAGGTCGCGGTGCTCGGCGCCGGCATGATGGGCGCCGGCATCGCGTACGCCTGTGCCAAGGCCGGTATCGAGGTCGTCCTCAAGGACGTCTCCCGGGAGGCGGCCGAGAAGGGCAAGGCGTACTCCGAAGGGCTGCTCGCCAAGGCGCTGAGCCGCGGCCGGACGACCGAGGCCAAGCGGGACGAACTGCTCGCCCGCATCACCCCCACCGCCGACCCGCGGGACCTGGCCGGCTGCGACGCCGTCATCGAGGCGGTCTTCGAGGACACCTCCCTCAAGCACAAGGTGTTCCAGGAGATCCAGCACATCGTCGCCCCCGACGCGCTGCTGTGCTCCAACACCTCCACCCTGCCCATCACCGGCCTCGCCGAAGGCGTCGAGCGCGACACCGACTTCATCGGCCTGCACTTCTTCTCGCCCGTCGACAAGATGCCGCTGGTGGAGATCATCAAGGGGGAGCGGACCGGCGACGAGGCGCTGGCCCGCGCCTTCGACCTGGTACGCCAGATCCGCAAGACCCCCATCGTCGTCAACGACTCGCGCGGCTTCTTCACCTCCCGCGTCATCGGCCACTTCATCAACGAGGGCGTGGCGATGGTCGGCGAGGGCATCGAGCCCGCGTCCGTGGAACAGGCCGCCGCCCAGGCCGGCTACCCGGCCAAGGTCCTCTCCCTGATGGACGAGCTGACCCTCACCCTCCCGCGCAAGATCCGCGACGAGACGCGGCGGGCGGTCGAGGCGGCCGGCGGCACCTGGACGGAGCACCCGGCCGACACCGTCGTCGACCGCATGGTGGACGAGTTCGGGCGGCCGGGCCGCAGCGGCGGCGGTGGCTTCTACGAGTACGGCGAGGACGGCGGGCGCACCGGCCTGTGGCCGGGCCTGCGCGAGCACTTCACGAAGGCCGACGCCGCGATCCCCTTCCGGGACATGCAGGAGCGGATGCTGTTCGCCGAGGCCCTGGACACCGTCCGCTGCTTCGAGGAGGGCGTGCTGACCTCCGTCGCGGACGCCAACATCGGCTCCATCCTGGGCATCGGCTTCCCCGGCTGGACCGGCGGGGTCATCCAGTACATCAACGGCTACGAAGGCGGGCTGCCCGGCTTCGTGGCCCGCGCCCGCGAACTCCAGGCCGCGTACGGCGACCGGTTCGCGCCCCCGGCGCTGCTGGTGGACAAGGCAGAACGGGGAGAGACGTTCGGCGACGCGTGACGCACGGGTGACGCGGACCGGCCCGCCGCGGCCGGTCCGCACACCGCAGATCACTCCTGCCTGCCGGTCACTCCTGTCGGCCGGTCACTCCTGCTTGAGGCGCCACGCCGCCCGCGAACCGGCCCGGTCCGGCACGGGCTCGATCTTCCCGGCGTCCCGCAGCCGGTGGAAGACCCGCTTCATCCGGTTCTCGGAGGCGATACCGGTGATCCGGCGGGCGATCCGGTTGGGTATCTCCGGATTCGACCGCAGGTACCGCAGGACCAGCTCCTCCGGGCGGGCGAGCGGGGTGTGCTCCAGGACCACGACGAACGCGTTCGCCTCCACGTAGAACCGCGGCTCCTTGAGCTTCGCGGCCTTCATCGTGCTCAGTACGGTGTCCAGGCCCTCGCCGATGTCCTTGTTGGGCGGGTCCGGGTACTTGTTCAGCAGCCGCACGATCGTGGGGTTGCGCGCGAAGCGGTCCGTGAGCAGGTTGTCCGGCGTCATGTGGCCGGGCAGCCGGCCCGGACTGCGCACCTCCACCCGGTTGTCGAAGATCGAGATGAGGATGTCGTCGGAGAGGTTGTAGTCCCGGTGGATCACCGCGTTGACGATGATCTCCTTCAGCGCCTCCGGGGGATAGGCCATCGGCGAAAGGGAGCCGTCCGCGCCGAGCACCGGCACCGACTGGATGATCCGGGTGGCCGCCGCCAGCGTCCGGTCGATCAGCACCCTGGCCGGGCCGTCGACCGTCGTCGGCGCCGACTTCAGGTGCCGGCGGTCGGGGACCTGCTCCCCGGTCTCGTACCGGGCGATCTTCACCGAGCACTTCTTCGGGACCACGGCGGGCGGCTCGGCGGCGAACAGGACGGCGCCCGCGACGGTGGCCAGCGCGCCGCCGCGGTCCACCAGGCGCTGCCGGCGCACGAACCGCTCGGGGGAGGACCGCGGGCTGTACCGGCCGAGGAAGACGTGCAGCTCGTCCTCGTCGCGCAGCTCCTCGGAGCCGTAGTCGCGCAGCAGCTGGTCCTCGTAGGAACGGGCGCCCTTGGACAGCGAGAGGTCGGTGATCTGCGTCCCCTTCAGCCGCCGCGACTGCGCGCCGCGGCGCTGCGGCACCTCGCCCCTGGCCGTCTTGTGCACGTCCGGGCTCTTGTGGACCGTGACCAGGCAGGCCCAGCCCAGCTCCGCACGCCCCTCGACGCGCAGGAACTCGATGTCGTACGGCACCGGCGGCTCGACCTGGTCGACCATGGCCTGCTGCACGAAGTTGGCGTCCTCCAGGGAGGCGAAGCCCCGCCACCGCGCCAGGCCCCGCCCGCTGCGCGGGTCCTCGATGCCGACGATGAACTCGCCGCCCTCGGCGTTGGCCAGCGCGGCGGCGATCACCTGGACGACCGCGCCGCCGCTGCGGGCGCTCTTGAACTCCCAGAAGTGGTCCTCCTGCCGGCCGAGGATGTCCGCCGCCTCGGCCCGGGAGATGCTCCGCCCCTCCACCCGCGGCCTCGTCTCGCTCGTAGGGCTGTTCCCGCACCGCCGGCCGCATACGGGGGACCGGCACCCAGGTCATGCCCGCCCGGGGCGCGCTCACTCCTCGGTGTACGTCGCCCGCAACTCTTCCCGCATCGACCGCTGGAAGGCCGTCACCAGCGCCTGCACCACCATCGGCTGCATATGGGCGGAGAGCGACTTCATCGACTCCACCTGTTCCGGGTCCGACTCGCGCGCCCGGTAAGGGCCCCACACCTCGTCGTGGAAGAGCCGGGTCAGCTCGCGCGCCGCCGACCGCGTGTGGTCCAGGACGACACGGCGGGCGGCGAGCAGCGTCTCCAGCGA
The DNA here is from genome assembly GCF_044329785.1 of Streptomyces sp. NPDC017529. NCBI lineage: Bacteria > Bacillati > Actinomycetota > Actinomycetes > Kitasatosporales > Streptomycetaceae > Streptomyces > Streptomyces sp. NPDC017529. The sequence continues at coordinate 623,630 of NZ_JBIRJY010000001.1, read as the reverse complement.
GATCGGCACGTCCAGCAGCCGGACGCCCAGGTGGAGGACGGCCGGATCGACCCGGAACGCGCCGGGGACGCCGGTGCGCTCCAGGACGTCCATGGCGGCCAGCCGGTCGATGTCGTCCTCGCTCAGCGCCCGGCCCGCGCGGCGCTCCAGCTGGGCCAGGGTCGCCTCCTGGGAGGAGTCCGGCGACCAGGAGGCGACCAGCGCCCGGTGCAGGGCGAGGTCGTGTTCGCTGAGGTCGGCGGGGAGCTGGGCGAGGTAGCGCTCGATGGCGGCCAGCGTCATGCCGTGGTGCTGGAGCTCCTCGATCAGCGCGAGCCGGGAGAGGTGGGCGGCGCCGTACCGGCCGACGCGTCGCGGGCCGATCGCGGGCGGGGGCAGCAGGCCGCGGGTGCTGTAGAAGCGGACGGTGCGCACGGTCACGCCCGCGCGGGCGGCCAACTCGTCGACGGTGAGCGTCTCTTCCCCGGTCTCGGTGGCCATGCCGCGCCTCACTTCCCTCGCCGCGTCCGCGCGTCCGCCGCGCCCCCGGTGCCCGCCGCGCTCCCTGAGGCGCGGTCCGTGTTCAACAGTATTGCTGTCTCACCAGCCTTGTGAAACCTCCCGACAGGACACCCGTGCTTCACCGTCCTGTCGGTTTCCGGCCACGCCCGGCCGGAATCCTCTCCCGCTTCCGCTCTTCTGCGTGAGCGGTGATGACCGGAGCGTGGCGAATTGCAAGGCATGCGCGCACCCCGTCGACAGGTCATTCGGGACATATGCGGACCGATTATTGATGGCTCATACACGCTGTGATCCAGAACACAGACGCGGGGGCGGCTCTGGGGGAAGGTGTGCCGTCGGCCGGACTCGCGTGACCCGTGGGGCCGGTGACGGCTCCATCGCCTGCCCGAAAGCGAGATGAACCAGCTGTGAGCACGGAAACCGTCCAGGAAGAAGCCAACAGGCCACCGGGCGGGGGGAAGGCGCCGACCGCCCAGGACGCGGGGGACGCCGGATACAGCAAGGGCCTCAAGGGCCGGCACATCAACATGATCGCGATCGGCGGGGCGATCGGCACCGGCCTGTTCCTGGGCGCCGGCGGCCGGCTCGCCTCCGCCGGGCCCGCGCTCGCCGTCGCGTACGCGGTCTGCGGCCTGTTCGCGTTCTTCGTCGTCCGGGCCCTGGGCGAACTGGTGCTGCACCGCCCGTCGTCGGGCTCCTTCGTCTCCTACGCGCGGGAGTTCCTGGGGGAGAAGGGCGCGTACGTCGCGGGCTGGATGTACGTCGTCAACTGGTCGACGACCGGCATCGCCGACATCACCGCCATCGCGCTCTACACCCACTACTGGAGCCTGTTCACCGCCATCCCGCAGTGGGTGATGGCGCTGATCGCGCTCGCGGTGGTGCTGTCGATCAACCTCATCTCGGTGAAGATCTTCGGTGAGATGGAGTTCTGGTTCGCGATCATCAAGGTCGTGGCGCTGGTCGTCTTCATGTTCATCGGGATCTTCCTGCTGGCCACCCAGCACCCGGTGGGCGGCGACACCCCGGGCCTGAGCCTGATCACCGACCACGGCGGCTTCTTCCCGAGCGGCCTGCTGCCCGTGGTGATCGTGCTGCAGGGCGTCGTCTTCGCCTACTCGGCCGTCGAGCTGGTCGGTGTCACGGCCGGCGAGACCAGCGAGCCGGAGAAGGTCGTCCCCAAGGCCGTGAACTCGATCATGTGGCGGGTGGGCATCTTCTACGTCGGCTCGGTCGTCCTCCTCGCGCTGCTGATGCCGTGGAACAAGTACACCGGCTCCGAGAGCCCCTTCGTGACCGTGCTCTCCAACGTCGGCGTGCCGGCCGCCGGCGACGTGATGAACCTCGTCGTGCTCACCGCCGCCATGTCCAGCCTCAACTCCGGCCTCTACTCGACCGGCCGCATCCTGCGCTCGATGTCGATGGCGGGCTCGGCGCCGAAGTTCGCGGGCCTGATGAACCGCAACCAGGTGCCGTACGGCGGCATCATGCTCACCTCGGCGGTGTGCGTACTGGGCGTGGGGCTCAACTTCCTGCTGCCCGAGGACGCGTTCGAGATCGTGCTGAACATCGCGGCGCTCGGCATCATCAGCACCTGGTGCACGATCATGGTCTGCCACATGGTGTTCGTCCGGCGCTCCAAGGCGGGCCTGGTCGAGCGCCCCCGCTTCCGGCTGCCGGGCACGCCCGTCACCGACATCGCGACCATCGTCTTCCTGCTCGGTGTCGTCGTCCTGATGGCCTTCGACAGCGAGGGCGTCGGACGGCAGACGGTGATGCTGGTACCGGTCATCGCCGCCGCGCTGTGGGTCGGCTGGTTCGCGGTACGCGGCCGGGTGAACCGGATCGCGGCCGAACGCGAGCAGGGCACGGCGGTCGTTCCGGGACCGCGCGACGGCCGGTAGCGGTGACGGCGGGGGGGGGGGGGGGGGCCCCCCCCCCCCCCCCCCCCCCCGCCCCCCCCCCCCCCCCCCCACACCCCCCCCCCCCCCCCCCCCCCCCCCCCCCCCCCCCCCCCCCCCCCCCCCCCCACG
>NZ_JBIRJY010000001.1:564393-621089 GCF_044329785.1 Streptomyces sp. NPDC017529 | reverse complement strand
CTGGTGGGGGTTAGGGCTTTTTTTGTTTTCCTCGGGGGATTTTTGGGGGGGGGTTTGGGGGGGGGGGGGGTGGGGGGGGGGTGGGGGGGGGGGGGGGGGGGGGGGGGGGTGGGGGGGGGGGGGGGGGGGGGGGGGGGCCGGGGGGGGGGGCCGCCCCCCCCCCCCCCCCGCCACCGCCCCTTCTTCGCGCGCCGCCCGCGCCGCGCGGTCGGCCGCGCGCCGGATGACCGTGGTCAGCACCGTGACGACGCAGGTCAGTGCGACCGAGATGACGGTGGTCCACATCGCGGCACGGGCGTGTCCCGCGGCGCTCGGCGCCGCGCCGGCCAGGGCGAAGAAGGCCGCCCCGATGACCGCCACACCGGCGGCGCCGCCGAACTGCTGCGCGGTGGTCAGCACCCCGGCCCCCGTGCCGGCCCGCTGCGGCGGAACACGGACCAGTGAGGCGCCGATCAGCTGCGGGAACGTGAGGCCGTTGCCCAGCCCGGCCACCGCCATCGTGACGACGACCCACGGCAGCGCCCCGCGGTCCGGCTGGACGTACAGGACGAGGCTGAGCGCGGCCAGGCCGGTCACCGTCACGATGCTGCCCAGCTGAAGGACGCGCAGGCCGAAGCGCTGGACCAGCGCCCGGCTCAGCAGCGCGCTGCCGGCGAAGCACACACCGGTCGGCGCGAAGGCCAGCCCGGCCTGGAACGGGCCCAGCCCGAAACCGCCCTGGAGCAGCAGTGTCAGGGTGAACATCACGCTCGCCCAGTACGCCATGAAGGCCGCCCCCGTCACCACGCCGGCGAGGTAGGAGCCCTCACGGAAGAGCGTGAGATCGAGTACGGGATCGCCGCCCCTGGCGGCCAGGGCCCGCTGCCACAGCACGGTGGCCACGCCCACGGGCACGGCGGCGGCCAGGCAGATCCACGTCCAGACCGGCCAGCCGGCGGTCCGCCCCATGGCCAGCGGAACGAGCACCAGGCCCAGCGCCAGCGCCACGCCGCCCGCGCCGGGCAGGTCGAGCCGGGCCCGGCGGGCGGGGCGCACCGAAGGCAGGTACCGCAGCGCCAGCAGGGCCGCGGCCGCGCCGATCGGCACGTTGACCAGGAACAGTACGCGCCATCCCAGGCCCAGGATGTCGGCGTCCAGCATCAGTCCGCCGAGCACTTGGCCGGCGACCGACGCCGTACCGCCGGCGACGCCGTACCACGCCATCGCCCGGCCCCGCGCGTGCGCCGGGAACGAGGCGGTGATCGTGGCGAGCACCTGCGGCACCATCACGGCCCCCGCGAAGCCCTGGAGCAGCCGGAAGCCGATCAGCTGCCCGGGGCTCGTGGCGATGCCGCACAGCAGGGAGGTGACCGCGAAGGCGGCCAGGCCCGCGATGAACGCGCGCCGGTACCCGAACAGGTCGCCGAGCCGACCGCCGGTGATCATGCCGCTGGCGTACGCGAAGGCGTAGCCGCCGACGATCAGTTCCAGCGCCGCCGGCCCGGCGAGCAGGTCTCTCTCGAACGACGGCGCCGCCACGTTGACCACGAAGAAGTCGAACTGGGCCATGAACCAGGCGGACAGCAGGACGGCGAGCAGCGGTCCTGGGCGCGGGGCGGAGACGGGCGTGGGGGAGAGCCGCGCGGACGTGGCCGCGGGATCGGCGGAGGTCTCGGTCACTCCGGCATCCTGGGCCCACTGTGTCCAGGAAGGCAAGTGGCGTCCGTGGTCTGCGCCCCTTACACGCCCCTCCCGCCCGGTCTCCGCGCGGCCGGTTCAGCCCGCGGCCAGCGGATAGTGGTCGGAAAGGTTGCGGTAGGTGTACTCCTTGCCCCAACTCGTCACCGTCCAGGGCGCGGAGCTCTCCTTGACCACCTCGTTGCGCCAGGTGGCGGGCCGGGCGTGCCCCCGACGGTGCAGGACGTAGTCCAGGTCCTCGCGCGGGTCGTCCGGATAGCGGTACTTCGCCACGGAGTTCTCCCGGGTGTCGAAGGAGTACGGGTGCCCCGTACGCGCGTCGGCCGCCACGAGCCCGGCATCGGCGAGCATCGAACCGTATTCGGGCCCGTGCGCGTCCACATTCAAGTCACCGGCGACCATGACCTGTTCGCCCGCCGGAATGTTCTTGGCGTCCAGAAAAGCGTCCAACTCCTTGAACTGCTTCCCCCGGACGGCGGCCGCTTCCCCCGCCTTGCACCCCGGGTCGGTCGACTGGGCATGCGTACCGACCACATGCACCCTGGCGCCACGGACATTCAACACGGCGTAGGCGAAACCCTTGTTGGACCAGTAATCCGCCCCACAAGCGTCCTTGTACACGTACTGCTCCTTGTGCAGCACCGGCCACTTGCTCAAGAGCATGACACCACCGTCCTCCGGAGTGGTGGCGGAATAGGCGCCGCCAGTGGCGTCCCAGCCGCTCTTCCCCCGCCCGACCACCGGCGTCCGGTACGGATACTGCTTCGCCGCATACGAGGCGAGCGCCTCCGAAGAGGCATTGTCGAAGGCTTCCTGGAGTACGACGACATCCTTCCCCCGGAAGAAATCGGCGGACGCGATCGCCTGGGCCCGGTGGTCCTGTCCCCAATGGGGGTAAAGATTCTTGCTCATCAGGAAGACGTTGTAAGAAAGCACCTTCAACGCGGGCGCGGAAACGGGCACCTGGGCTGCGGTCAGCGGAGCGGCCGACGCCGCGGTGGACGTGGCGAGAAGCGCTGTCACGGCCAGCGCCGTCATAGCAGCGGTTCGGCGGTGGCGGCCCGGCGTCATATGCTGCACGGAAACTCCCGGTGGTGGGATGGGGGGTGATCCGCCGGACATCAAATCAGCTGCGCTAACTTCCGGATGACCGGCAGACGGCGCCGGGGTGGACAGGTCGTGGCGCGTGGGGGCGCGTGCGGACACGGGCTGACGCGCGCAGGGCCCCGGCGCGGTGCGCCGGGGCCCTGTTGCACGTGGCCGCGTGGGTCAGTGGTCGTGCTCGTGGTCGTGGATGCCGTTCGTCGCCTGGATGGACTTCCAGGACTTGGGCTGCGCCGGGGCCTTGGCGGGGGCCGCGGCGCGGGCGCCGAGGGTGGCCTTGGCCGTGGCGGCCGCGGGCTTGGCCGGCTGGTAGAGCCAGGTGTCGAACAGCTCGGCGAGCGGCTGGCCGGTCTTGCGCTCAGCGTACGTCACGAAGTCCCGCACCGAGGCGTTGCCGTACTGCCTGTCGGTGGGCCAGGACTTCAGAAGCCCGAAGAAGGCCTGGTCGCCGACCTTGTTGCGCAGGGCCTGGAGCGCGAGCGCGCCCCGGTCGTACACCGCGCCGTGGAACTGGTTGTCCGGGCCCGGGTCGCCCGGCTTGACCTTCCAGAACGGGTCGTCGGCCGGGTGCTGGGCGTAGACGTAGTCGGCCAGCTCCTGGCCGGTGCCCTCGCCCTCCTTCTCCGACCACAGCCACTGGCTGTAGCGGGCGAAGCCCTCGTTGACCCAGATGTCCTTCCAGTCCTTGAGGGAGACGCTGTCGCCGTACCACTGGTGCGCGATCTCGTGCACCACGACGGAGACGTTGGTGCCGTTGGCGAACGCCTCCTTGCCGTAGAACGGGCGGGTCTGCGTCTCCAGCGCGTACCCGGCCTTCACGTTGGGGACGTACCCGCCGACGGAGTTGAACGGGTACGGGCCGAAGACCGACTCCAGCCACTCCGTGACCTCGGTGGTGCGCTCGATGCTCGCGCGCGCCGAGCCCTCGTAGGCGCCGAGGTCCTTGCTGACGGCGTTGATCACCGGCAGGCCGCTGGCCGTGGTGTCCTTGGTGACGTCGAACTTGCCGACCGCGAGCGTGGTCAGGTACGTCGCCTGCGGCTTGTCCGAACGCCAGTTGAAGCGCGTCCAGCCCAGCTTGGAGGACTGCGACAGCAGCACGCCGTTGCTCAGCGCCTGGTTGCCGTCCGGCACCGAGACCGAGACGTCGTACGTCGCCTTGTCGGTCGGGTGGTCGTTGCTCGGGAACCACCACACGGCGGAGGCCGGCTCCTGCGCGATCACGCCGCCGTCGGGCGTACGGTGCCAGGCGGAGAAGCCGTCGATCTTCAGCTCGGACGGCTTGCCCGCGTAGCGCACCACGACGCTGATCTGCTTGCCCTTCGGCAGCGGCGCGGACGGGGTGACCTCCAGCTCGTGCTTGCCGGAAGTGGCGAAGGAGGCCTTCTTGCCGTTGACGCGTATCTCGCTGACCTTGAGGCCGAAGTCCAGGTTGAAGCGGTTCAGGTCCTGGGTGGTGGTGGCGAGCAGCGTCGCCGTCCCCTCCAGCAGGTCCGTCTTCGGCTGGTACTTCAGCCGCAGGTCGTAATGGGAGACGTCGTACCCGCCGTTGCCGCTCTCGGGGTAGTAGGAGTCGCCCACGCCCGGAGCGCCGGGTGTGTAACCGGCCGCGGAAGCCGGGATCGCCAGCAGCAGGCTGAGGGCGGCCGCACCCGGAACGATGAGTCTGTGACGCACAAAATCCTCCAACTGGTAGGGGAGGTGCAAGCCGTTCGGCTCGTCAGATAGTCGGTAATGCAGACCCTATGTACTCGGAACCTGGCCGTCATGTCCATGGCGCCATCTGACACATGACCGACATCGGGACGACACACGGCGCTCCCGCAACGCCCCTCCCGGGACTTCCTCCACGTGCTCCCGGCCCTCATGCGCACCCTTACGCACACGAGTTCCCCCGCGCTACCGTCCGCCCCGTGACCATTAGCGCGCGGATCAGCCGCGTCCCCTGGAAAGCGCTCGTGGCGGCGGTCGCCGTCGCCCTGTTGACCACGCTCGCCGGACCGGCCACCGCCGCCCGGGCCGCCCCCGGCGAGTCCAGACCCGTGTACTCCTACGACCGCGCCATACGCGAATCGGTCTGGGTGGACACGAGGATCGACGGCGACTCGGACGGGCGGACCGACCGGGTCGCCGTGGACATCGTGCGGCCGCGCGAGCCCGCGCAGCAGGGCCGCAAGGTTCCCGTGATCATGGATGCCAGCCCCTACTACTCCTGCTGCGGGCGCGGCAACGAAAGCCAGAAGAAGACCTACGACAGCACCGGGAAGCCGGTGCAGTTCCCGCTGTTCTACGACAACTACTTCGTACCGCGCGGCTATGCGACGGTCCTGGTCGACCTGGCCGGCACCAACCGCTCGGACGGCTGCGTGGACGTCGGCGGACGCTCCGACATCCAGTCCGCGCGCGCCGTCGTGGACTGGCTCAACGGCCGGGGCCGCGCCTACGACTCACGCACGGGCGGCAAACGCGTCACCGCGGGATGGTCCAACGGTGACACCGGCATGATCGGCAAGAGCTGGGACGGCACCATCGCCAACGGCGTCGCCGCCACCGGCGTCGAGGGCCTGAAGACCATCGTGCCCATCGCCGCCATCTCCTCCTGGTACGACTACTACTTCGCCAAGGGCGCCCCGCTGTACAACTCCGGGCCCGACGCGCTGGCCAACCGCGTCAACAGCCCCGAGGCGCGCCTGCGCTGCGACGCCGTGCAGAAGAAGCTCGCCGAAGGCGCCCCGCGCACCGGCGACCGGACCCGGCTGTGGACCGAGCGCGACTACGTCAAGGACGCGCAGAACGTCACCGCCAGCGTCTTCGTCGTCCACGGCATGCAGGACCTCAACGTCCGCACCAAGCACTTCGGCCAGTGGTGGGACGCGCTCGCCGACAACGGCGTCGAGCGCAAGATCTGGCTCTCCCAGACCGGCCACGTCGACCCCTTCGACTTCCGCAGGGCCGACTGGGTGCCGACCCTGCACCGCTGGTTCGACCACTACCTCATGGGCTACGACAACGGCATCGACGACGAGCCGATGGCCGACGTCGAGCGCGCCCCCGACCGGTGGACCACCGACCGCGTCTGGCCCGCCGCCGGCACCTCGGCCACCACCGTACGGCCGCGCAACGGCACCGCCCCCGGCGTCGGCGAACTCGGCACCCGGCGCGCGCCGCACGGCGCCACCGAGACCTTCACCGACGACCCGCGCCTGAACGAGGCCGACTGGGCCGCGCAGATCGACACCTCCACCCCCGCCAAGGCGGGTTTCACCACCAAGCCCCTCGCCAAACCGCTGCGCCTGTCCGGCAGCGGCAAGGTGACCGTCACCGCCACCCCCAGCACCGCGACCGCCCACCTCTCCGCCGTCCTGGTGGATCTCGGCCCCGACACCATCCGCAACTACGGCGCCGCGGGCGAGGGCATCACCACGCTCGCCGACCGCACCTGCTGGGGCGCGAGCACCACCGGTGACAGCGCCTGCTACAAGGAGACGAAGGCCGACACGGTCGCCGTCGGCCACACCGTCTTCAGCCGCGGCTGGGCCGACCTGGGCAACTGGGCGAACCCGGGCAAGGGGCGCCCGCTGACCCCGGGCAAGCCCTACACGATCACCCTCGACCTGGCCGCGAGCGACCACGTCGTACCCGCCGGGCACCGGCTCGCGCTCATCATCGCCGGAACGGACGCCGATCTGATCGACCCGCCGTCCACGACCCCGCGCCTGACCCTCGACCTCGCCCGCACCGCCGCGCGCCTGCCCGTCGTCGGCGGCGGCAAGGCGCTGGCCGCGGCCACGGCGGGGACCGGCGGCCCGGCACGCGTCGCACCGGCACCGCTGCACGGCGTCGCGCCGCCGCTGCCGAGCCGCGTACCGGACGTGCGCTGACGGTACGGGCGGGGCCGGGGCACCGCGCCCCGCCCGTACCCGCGACGCCCGCTTCCTCCACCGTCCGCCCCACCGTCCGACACCGGAGGCACCCCCTCGTGTCCACTCTCTCCCGCGGCCTCGCCCTCGGGGCGCTGGCCGCCGCACTCACCGTGTCCCTGCCGGCCTCGCCACCCGCCGGGGCCGCCGGACCGCGGCCGCCCCGCACCGGCTTCGAGACCAGCGACGGCGCCCGCTGGACCACCCAGCCGGAGGAGCGGGACTTCCTCGCCGCCGTCGACCGGGCCGGCGACCGCGTGCGCATGGACCGGATCGGCACGACCGCGCAGGGCCGCCCGCTCCGGCTGGTACGCATCGGCGCGCCGGCCCCCGCGAGCGCCGACGGCGTACGGCACGGCAACACGGTCCTGCTGATCTGCTCGCAACACGGCGACGAGCCGTCCGGACGGGAGGCGTGCCTGTCCACGGTCCGCGATCTCGCCTTCGCCCGGGACCGGGCCACCCGGCGCTTCCTGGAACGCACGAGCGTGCTGGTCGTGCCGACCGCCAACCCGGACGGCCGGGCCGCGGACACCCGCGGCAACTCCGCCGGCGCCGACATCAACCGCGACCACCTCGCCCTGAAGACCGCCGAGGCGCGCGCGTTGGCCGCCGTACAGCGCGACTACCGCCCCGACATCGTCTACGACCTGCACGAATACGGACCCACCGTGCCGTACTACATGAAGGACGTGCTGTCCCTGTGGCCGCGCAACCTGAACACGGCGCACGCGGTGCACCGGGAATCGGCCACGCTGTCCGAGAAGTACGTGCGGCCCGGCGCGGCGGCGGCCGGTTTCAGCACCGGCGTCTACGGCATCTGGACCGACCCGGAGACCGGCGAACCGGTCAAGCAGGTGGCCGGTGACGGCCAGGAACGCATCCTGCGCAACACCGCCGGGGTGAAGAACTCCGTCGGGCTCCTCGTGGAGACCCGGGTCGACGCGCTGACCGACGCCGAGAAGGCCGACCCGGCGCTCAACAACCGCCGCCGGGTCACCTCGCAACTGGCCGGGCTGAAGAGCCTGTTCGAATATACGGGCGACCGCAGGGCCCGTATCGAGTCCGCCACCACCCGGGCCCGGGTGGCCGGTTACGCCGACCGGGGGCCGGTCTACCTCGGCGGCGCCGACAACGAACCGCCCGCGCCCGGAAAGGTCCTCGGCGACCCGCCCTGCGCGTACCGCCTCGACGCACGGCAGTACGCCGAGGTCAAGGACGAACTGGTGCTGCACGGCGTGTCCTTGCGCCGGGGCGGGAAGGGCGGTGCCGTGGTGCCGCTGCGCCAGCCGCTGCGCGCCCTGGTTCCGCTGCTGCTGGACGGCCGGGCCGAATATCACCTTACGGCCGCGACTCCGCTCCAGGGCTGCTGAACGCGTCCCGCCGTGTGGTAGGGGGTAACGGGTAGGGAATAACTGGCCAATTGAAAGGTCGACACGTGTCGGACACAGACAAGGACGCGGGCGGCGGGGGAGGCGCGCCGGTGCCGGCCGGCCTCCCCGGCGAGCCGCACCGCACCGGCCCCCCGCAGACCGACCGCGTGGTCTTCGGCGTCACGGCGCTGCTCACCCTCGCCTTCATCGTCTGGGGCGCCACCTCCACCGAGTCGCTCAAGAGCGCCTCGTCGACGATGCTGGACTGGATCATCAAGAACGGCGGCTGGGCCTTCGTGCTCTCCGCCTCCGGCTTCGTGGTCTTCGCCATCTGGCTGGCCGTCAGCAAGTACGGCCGGATCACGCTCGGGAAGGAGGGCGAGCAGCCCGAGTTCCGCACGGTGTCCTGGGTCGCGATGATGTTCAGCGCGGGCATGGGCATCGGCCTGATGTTCTACGGGGTCAGCGAGCCGCTGGGGCACTTCGGCACGCCGCCGCCGGGCACCGACCCCAAGGACGCGGCGCAGGCCATGGACACGGCGCTGGCCACCACGCTCTTCCACTGGACGCTGCACCCCTGGGCGATCTACGCGGTCGTGGGGCTGGCCATCGCGTACAGCTGCTTCCGGCGGGGGAGGCGGCAGACCATAAGCGCGGTGTTCACCCCGCTGATCGGCAAGCGGCGCGCCAACGGCTGGGGCGGGCAGGTCATCGACATCCTGGCCATCTTCGCCACGCTCTTCGGCTCCGCCGCCTCGCTGGGGCTCGGCGCGCTCCAGATCGGCAGCGGCATCAAGGTGCTCGGCTGGATGGACAAGGTCAGCACCACCCTGCTCGTGACCGTCATCGCCGTGCTGACCGTGGCCTTCGTCCTGTCGGCGGTCTCCGGCATCGCCCGGGGCGTCCAGATGCTGTCCAACATCAACATGGTGCTGGCGCTGATCCTGGCCGTCTTCGTCTTCGTCGCCGGGCCGACCATCCTCATCCTGAACATGCTGCCGACCTCCATCGGCACCTTCGTCGGCGAACTGCCGCAGCTCGCCGGCCGCACGGAGGCCAGCAGCGGGGACCAGGTCGGCGACTGGCTGCGCGGCTGGACGGTCTTCTACTGGGCGTGGTGGATCTCCTGGACGCCGTTCGTGGGCATGTTCATCGCCCGGATCAGCCGCGGGCGCACGATCCGGCAGTTCATCGGCGGGGTGATCCTGGTGCCGAGCGTGGTGAGCCTGCTGTGGTTCGCGGTGTTCGGCAGCTCGGCGATGCACCTCCAGGACGCGAAGCGGCTCTCGGGCGAGACCACGCCCGAGGGGCAGCTCTTCGACGTGCTGCACCAGTACCCGGCGGCCACCCTCACGAGCATCCTGGTCATGATCCTCGTCGGGATCTTCTTCGTCTCCGGCGCGGACGCCGCGTCCATCGTGATGGGCACGCTCTCCCAGAAGGGCTCCTTCGAACCGACCCGGCTGGTGGTGGTCTTCTGGGGCGTGGTCACCGGCGCGGTCGCCGCGATCATGCTGCTGATCGGCGGCGGTTCGGACGACGCGCTCACCGGGCTGCAGAACCTGACGATCCTCGTCGCGGTGCCCTTCACCCTGGTGATGATCGCCATGTGCTGGGCGCTGATGAAGGACCTGCGCCGCGATCCGCTGATCGTACGCGGGCAGAAGGGCGAGGAGGCCGTCGGACTGGCCGTCATCGCGGGCGACGAGCGCTACGACGGCGACTTCGAGATCCGCATCGGACCGGGCAACGGAACCACCGGCCCGGCCCCCTCGGCCACGCCCGGCGAGGAGGGCAAGCCCTAGCAGCGCCGTACGGAGCGACATGCCCGGGGGAGGGCCGGCACGGTGGCCGGTCCTCCCTCAGACGGTTCCGGCCGTCCGTGCCACGCGGCGCCGCCACAACACGAAGCCCGTGCCGCCCGGCGCTCGCCCGTGACGAGGACCCGGCCGCTCTTCTGCACGCGCCGGTGGTGGCTGACGACGGTGGCCGGGTAGCTGCCGGGGGCGAGGTCCGGGCGGATGCGGTCGGTGGCGTAGTAGCGCGGATCGGCCCCGTCGGCTGCCTTGCTGTCATCGCGATTGAGACGCACGGGGCGTGGGAAGGCGGGTGAGGTGGCGGTCAGCGCCGTCTCCTCGCCCGGGTCGGGGGACGCGTCCGACCACAGCACGTTGAACGTTCCGCCGGGCTTCCCGCGGAAGTCGGCGTCGCCGGGCCCATTCGGGCGACGCGGACACGGAGAATTCCGGCCGCTTGGCGGGCGCCACGTGAACGGTCGCCTCGGCCACCGGCCGTCCGTCCACCGCGACGAGGAGCGGGTGGCTGCCAGGCCGCGCGGACATCGCGATGGCGGGCCTGGCCTGCCGGGACTCGCTCACGGCGCTCCGTCCGCCGTCAGCCGCAGCACCTCGTCCGCGCAGCCCCACGCCACCGTGACGCCCGCGCCGCCGTGGCCGTAGTTGTGGACGCACAGGGCGCCGTTCGGCAGGCGTTCCGCTTCGAGGCGCACGGCGGTGCGGGCGGGGCGCAGGCCCACCCGGTGGGCCAGGACGCGGGCGTGTGCCAGTTTCGGGTGGACGAGCGCGCAGCGTTCCACGATCGCCCGGGCGGCCGCCGGGTCCGGTTCACGCGACCAGGCGCCCTCCCGCGCGGTGCCGCCGAGCACCACCCCGTACGGCTGCGGCAGGACGTACGTCATGGTCTCGGCGTGTCCGGCGGCCGACACGAACCACTCCTCGATGCCGGGATTCTCCGCGATCACCACCTGCCCCTGGACCGGGTGCACCGCCACGTCCGGGACCAGTTCGCGGGCGCCGAGGCCGGAGCAGTTCACGACCGTGCCGGCCTCACGGGCGGCCTCCGCGAGCGAGGTGAACGGGTGCCGTTGCAGGGTCCCGCCGGCGGCCGCCAGCCGCTGCTCCAGATATCGCAGATGGGCGGGCATGTCCACCAGCGGCATCCGGGCGCGCCACCCGGGGCCGAAGCCCCGGGGCAGCTCGTCCGGCGTGGCCCGGCGCAGCCCCGGCACCGCCGCGTGCCACCCGTCCGGGCCGTCGCCGGCCTCGGCCACCGTGCCCGGCACCATCCGCACGCCGGTCTGCGCCGGGCGCGCCGCGAGTTCGGCGAGCACGTGGAGGGAGCGGACGGACCAGGCCACCGCCCGGTCCTCGGGCCGTACCCGGTAGGGCCAGCACAGGCCGCCCGCCACGGCGGAGGCGGTGTCCAGGGCCGGATCCCGGCTGACGACCCGTACCGCGCGCCCGCTCTCCGCCAGCCCGACGGCGGTCGTCAGGCCGATCACCCCGCCACCGATCACGATCACATCGCTCGTCGTCATGTCCGGACGCTATCCGCTGCGTCCGCCGGGGGCGACGGTCCGGCGGGGCGTACGGAGGCGGATTCCGGAATGATCGCCTCCATCTGAATTGCCCGATGCCGGGCTCATATCGGCGGTCGCGTGGGGATACTCGGGACATGGCTGCGCAGCACGCGACATTCGGACTGGCCCCCGCCACGCGCGCCGGAGCGGTCCTGTCCAACGGCGCGTACGAAGTCCACCGCGACTTCCTGGACTTCATCGTCGACGGCAGACCGCTCCTGCTGCGCCTGGCCGACCTCGACGCGGTCTCCCCGCTCGCCGCCGACCTGGGGCCGTCCCTCTTCACCGCGCACGTCCGGCGGCTGCTCCTGGAGGAAGAGGCTCCGCTCGCCGGCGGGCGGTACGTCCTCTACGGGTGCCCGGAGTGCGAGGGGCTGGAGTGCGGGGCGGTCACCGCCGTCATCGAGCGCGACGGCGCCGACATCGTCTGGCGGGACTTCGCCTGGCAGACGGGGGAGGCCGCGGACCTGGCCCGCGACGGCTACCCGGGCATCGGCCCGTTCCGCTTCCACGGCGCGCAGTACCGCGCCGAGCTGGAACGCCTGCTGGCCGACGGCGGCCCCGCGCCCGGCGCGGCGGCGGCCCGGCGCGTCCTGCTGGTCGGGCAGCGGGTCGCGCTCCCGGCCAGGCTGGCGGCCGCGCTGCGCGGCATCGGCATCGGCGCGGAGATCAGCCGGGACGCGGCGGGCGCCTCGCCGGACGAACTGCGCTCGTACGGCGCGGTGGCCTTCGGGAGCGCGATGGGGGAGGCGGAGCGGGCGGCCGTGCGGGCCGCGTTCGCGGCGGCGGGCTCCTCCGCGGTGTTCGTGGACCTGCCGGTGCCGGTCGTCCCGCTGCTCGTCGCGCTCGTCGAGCAGGCGCTGGACCGCTGTCCGCAGGACCAGCGGCTGCTGCTGCGGCTGGCCGCCGTGCGCGGCGAGGTCACGCTCGCGGCGGCCGCGCCGTGCCGGGTCCGGGTCACCGCGTACCGCCTGGACCGCCTCTCGCGCACCAGGACGGCCGAGCTGTTCGCGGGGCAGGTGGCGGCCGGGACGCACCGCCTGGCGGTGGACGCGGGGGCGACCAAGGGGAAGGCGTACGTCGTCGCCCGGTCGGGCGGGAGCGTGTTGGCCGCGGCGGTGGCGGAGGCGTAGGCGGGGTGTACGGGCGCGGTGTGCCGCGGCGCGTTCGACGCGGCTGAATGTGATCTTGACATTCCGGTAACCCGCCGGTCGTGATCCGTACGAATCCGGACCTTAAGCTGGTCATCGGCACCGTCGGCCGATGACGCCCCTCGGACCCCGCACGCTCCCCGGCTCCCGTATGCCGTGTGCCGTCACTCCGTAAGGCGGAACGTACCGGTACATACGGGTACGTACAAATAAGTTCGTCACGCCCTTCATCGGCCGTACCAAGGAGGCCCATGCCCCGCGCCCCGCGCGCCGTGCCCACCTGGCTCGCCCACCCGCTGCGCTGGCAGCGGCTGCCCGTCCCCTGGGCCGCCGTGGCCCGCGGCGCGCTGTGCGCGGGCCCGCTGCTCGGCGCGGGTGTCGCCACCGGCAACCCGGCGGCCGGCGTGCTGGCCGGGCTCGGCTCCATGCTCGCGGGCGTCAACGACCGCCCCGGCACCCGCCGCCGCGGCATCGTGCACATCGGCCTGCCCGCCCTGGCGTCGGCGCTCGGCATGCTGGTGGGCGCCACGCTGCAGGCGGCCGGCGCGGGCTGGTGGGTGGTCCCCGCGCTGTTCGCCGTCGGCTACGTCTCGGGAGCGGGCAGCGTCGCCGGCCCCGTGCGCTCCAACGCGGGCATGCAGATGCTGGCCAGCACCGTCCTCGGCGCGGGCATGCCGCTGTCCGGGGCCCCGTGGCTCAAGGCCCTCTACCTGCTCGCCGGCTGCCTCTGGCTGCTCCTGCTGCGCCTGGTCCTCCACCCGCCCCGCCCGGTCGGCGGGCCGCTCAGCGGCGAGCGGGCGGCCGTCGCCACCGTCTTCGACGCACTCGCGGACGCGCTCGAAGCCGTCGGCGGGCCCGGCGCCGAAGCGGCCAGGCGCCGGCTCACCGCCGCCCTCGACCGCGCCGACGAGGCACTGCGGCTGCGCCGGCTGCTGCGCCGCCGCCCCCGCGCCGGCGAACGGCTGCTCGCCGAGCGGCTGGCCGCGGGCACCGCGCTGTGCGAGGCCAGCGTCGCGCTGCTGTGGGAGGCCAGGCCGGTGCCGGCCAGGGTCGCCGAGAGCCCGCGCCGGTTCGCCGACGCGCTGCGCACCGGGCGGCCACCGGGCAGGCTCTCCGCGCCGGAGAGCAGTTCCCCGGCCCGCGGCGCCTTCGACCGCGCCCTCCTGGAGGCCGCGGTCGTCTTCGCCCGTACGGAACCGCTGGACGCCGCCGGAGCCGACGGCGGTCCCGCGGCGATCTCGGGGGCCGTGCCCGCGCCGCCCCGCCGCCGCTTCGCCGCGCTCCGCCGGCCGGCCGGTCCCGCCGCCCGGCGCGGCCGCGGCGTGTTCGGGCCCGCCGGGCGCGACTACGGGCTGCGGGTCGGCCTGTGCATCGCCGCGAGCGCGGCGGTGGCCCTCGCGCTCCGCGCCGAGCACTGGTACTGGCTGCCGGCCACCGTCACCTTCCTCGTCAAGCCGGACCTGGGCCCGCTCTTCTCCCGTACGGTGAATCGTTTCGCCGGCACCGTCGCGGGCGTGCTGGTCTTCGCGGGGGCGGGCGCGGCGCTGAACGGGACCGGGTCCTGGTGGCCGGCGCTGGTCGCCGGGGCCGGCGGCGCGCTGCTGCCGTTCGCCACCCGCCACTTCGCGCTGCAAACCGTCGCGATCACCCTCATGGTGCTGTCGTTCGTGCACGTCAGCGGCGACCCGCAGGCCGCGCTGGAACGGATCGTGGACACCTCGGCCGCCTGCGGCCTGGTGCTCGTCGTCGGCCACCTGCCGCGGCTCGGCGATCCGCGCCGCCGCGTCGGCCAGCGGGTCACCGCGGCGCTGCGCGGCATCGAGGCGTACCTGGCGGAGGTGCTCAGGACCGAGCCGGGGCACGACAGGGGCGAGCGGCTGGTGCTGCGCCGGGCGGCCTACCGGGCGCTGGGGGAGGCCCGCGGTGCGGCCGAGACCGCGGCCGCCGAACTCCTCGCGGCACGCGGCCGCAACCCGGACTGGCTCACGGTCGTCACCGCCGCCGAACGCATCGTCGACGCGGCCACGGCCTGCGCCGTACGCCTCGACCACGGCGCCCGCCGCCCGACACAGCAGGAGGCCCGGCGGCTGCGTGCGGCGCTGACCGCCATGGCGGACGCCCTGGAGGACCCGGCCAGGCCGGGACCGCCCGCGCTCGCGGCGCAGATCCCGCCCGTACCGGGCTGCGCGACGCTCACCGACGTCGCCGCCGAACTGGAACGCATCCGGGGCTACGCGGGCGCGGCCTGAACCCGCCCGCAGCGGGTACGCGGCGGACCGGGGACACGCGCCGGGCACGGCCGCCGCCGGCCGCCACCCGCTTGGCACGCCGGGCATGCCGACGCGGCCGGGCCGGTGCGGTACTGGAGGGGCCGGGCGGCACCGCCGCGGCGCCACCGATTCCACCGCGAGCCGGGAGCCAGCATGGACGACAAGTCGAAGAACCGCCCCGAACGGGAGCGCCGGGCAGAGCGCGCGGCACAGGAGGACGCGCCCGCCGCCCCGGACCGCAGCGCCGGCGAGGCCGCGGGCGTCGGGGAGAGCTACGTGTCGCAGGAAGACGGCCGCTGGGTGAGCCACGTGGGCCCTTCGGGCACCGGGAAGCACCGCCGGGCCCCCGGCCCGGTACCGCGCGAGGACCGGTCCGGGTGACCCGGGCGGCCGGGACCGGCCCGTACCGGTCCCGGCCGCGTCCGCTCAGCGCCCGCCGCGCTCCTTGCCGAGGAGGCCGGCGCGGCGCAGGGCGTCGGCCATGGCGCCGTTCGCCGGGGCCGCGTCCCGCTGGCCGCCGCGGCGCTCGTTGCCGCCCTGGCGCTGCCGGGGCGTGCCGCCGCGCTGCTGCCGGCCTTCCCGGTCGCCGCGGCGGGCGTCGCGCGGCGCGCCCGCGCGCTGCCCGCCGTCGGCCGCGCCGCCGCCCTTGCCCGGCTCGTCGTCCAGCCGCAGCGTCAGCGAGATCCGCTTGCGCGGGATGTCGACGTCCATCACCTTCACCCGCACGATGTCGCCGGGCTTGACCACGTCGCGCGGGTCCTTGACGAAGGTCTTCGACATGGCGGAGACGTGCACCAGGCCGTCCTGGTGGACACCGACGTCGACGAACGCGCCGAAGGCGGCGACGTTGGTGACCACCCCTTCCAGGAGCATCCCGGCCCGGAGGTCGCCGATCTTCTCCACGCCCTCCTTGAAGGTGGCCGTCTTGAAGACCGGGCGCGGGTCGCGGCCCGGCTTCTCCAACTCCTGGAGGATGTCGGTGACGGTCGGCAGGCCGAAGGAGTCGTCGACGAAGTCGGCGGGCCTCAGCGTGCGCAGCACCGCCGTGTTGCCGATCAGCGAGGACACCTCGCCGCCCGCCGTCCGCACCATCCGCCGCACCACCGGGTACGCCTCCGGGTGCACGCTGGACGCGTCGAGCGGGTCCTCACCGTCGCGGATGCGCAGGAAGCCCGCGCACTGCTCGTACGCCTTCGGGCCCAGCCGCGCCACGTCCTTGAGGGCCTTGCGGGCCTTGAAGGGGCCGTTGGTGTCGCGGTGCGCCACGATGTTCTCGGCCAGCCCCGAGCTGATGCCGGACACCCGCGACAGCAGCGGCGCCGAGGCGGTGTTGACGTCCACGCCGACGCCGTTCACACAGTCCTCGACCACGGCGTCCAGCGAGCGCGACAGCTTCACCTCGGACAGGTCGTGCTGGTACTGGCCGACGCCGATCGACTTCGGGTCGATCTTGACCAGTTCGGCCAGCGGGTCCTGGAGGCGGCGCGCGATCGAGACGGCGCCGCGCAGCGACACGTCGAGGTCCGGCAGTTCCTGCGAGGCGAAGGCCGAGGCCGAGTACACCGAGGCGCCCGCCTCGGAGACCATCACCTTGGTCAGCTTCAGCTCCGGCTGCGCCGCGATCAGGTCGGCGGCCAGCTTGTCGGTCTCGCGGGACGCGGTGCCGTTGCCGATGGCGATCAGCTCGACGGCGTGCTCCCGGGCCAGCCGCGCCAGCGTGGCCAGCGACTGGTCCCACTTCTGCTGCGGCACGTGCGGGTAGATCGTCTCCGTCGCCGCGACCTTGCCGGTCGCGTCCACGACGGCGACCTTCACGCCCGTACGGAAGCCGGGGTCCAGGCCCATCGTGGCGCGGGTGCCGGCGGGCGCCGCCAGCAGCAGGTCGCGCAGGTTGGACGCGAAGACCCGTACCGCCTCGTCCTCGGCGGCCTGCCGCAGCCGCAGACGCAGGTCGATGCCGAGGTGGACCAGGACGCGGGTACGCCAGGCCCAGCGCACGGTGTCCTTGAGCCACTTGTCGGCCGGCCGGCCGCGGTCGGCGATGCCGAACTTGCGGGCGATGGACTGCTCGTAGGAGGTGGTGCCCTCGACCGGCTCGGTGTCCGGCTCCAGCGCGAGGTCGAGGACCTCCTCCTTCTCACCGCGCAGCATCGCCAGGACGCGGTGTGACGGCAGCGCGGTGAAGGGCTCGGCGAAGTCGAAGTAGTCGGCGAACTTCGCGCCCGCCTCCTCCTTGCCCTCGCGGACCTTCGCCGCCACCCGGCCCCGCGTCCACATGCGCTCGCGCAGCTCGCCGATCAGGTCGGCGTCCTCGCTGAACCGTTCGGTCAGGATGGCCCGCGCGCCCTCCAGGGCGGCGGCCGGGTCGGCGACGCCCCTGTCCGCGTCCACGAACGCCGCCGCGGCGGCCGCCGGCTCCACCGACGGGTCGGCCAGCAGGCCGTCCGCCAGCGGTTCGAGGCCCGCCTCGCGCGCGATCTGCGCCTTGGTGCGCCGCTTGGGCTTGAAGGGCAGGTAGATGTCCTCCAGGCGGGCCTTGGACTCCGCGCCGCGGATCTGCGCCTCCAGCGCGGCGTCCAGCTTGCCCTGGGACCGGACGGACTCCAGGATCGCGGTGCGCCGCTCCTCCAGCTCCCGCAGATAGCGCAGCCGCTCCTCCAACGCGCGCAGCTGCGCGTCGTCGAGCATCTCGGTCGCTTCCTTGCGGTACCGGGCGATGAAGGGCACGGTCGAACCGCCGTCGAGCAGTTCGACCGCGGCCTTCACCTGCCGCTCCCTGACGCCGAGCTCGCCGGCGATCCTCGCTTCGATGGATCCGATGGTCCCGGACGCCCCGTTGGCCTCGGTGGATGCCGTCACGTTGATTCCTGCCCCGCCTTCCAGCGCTTGCTTGAGCCTGCATTGTGCAGGTTGCCGGGCCGCACTGTCGCGCGACCCGGGCCACCGCGGCGAGGTGTGAGAAGCCGCACGCACGACGGGCGGTACGTGCGGGGCGTACGGCCGGGCGTGTGGCAGGCGTTCAGCCGGCGGTGCGGCGCAGGACCAGGCTGACGAAGCCCCAGCTGTCGCGGTAGCAGCGCAGCCATTCCGTACGGTGCGCGTCGGCCGCGGCGAGCGCTTGGTCGCGGTCGGGCCCCGCGGGGCGGTCCAGCGCCCACGATGCCAGCGACCCCGTCCAGGACCATTCGTAGGCGTCCAGTTCCCGGCGGGTGCTGACGTGCCCGTGGACCGGCGTCCACCCGTCGGCGGTGACGCGCTCCAGCGTGGTCGCCAGGTCGGCGAAGTCGCCGAGCAGCTCCACGGCCTCGGCGGACGGCGTGCGTTCCCAGAACCCGTCACCGACCAGGACGCGCCCGCCGGGAGCCAGGTGCCGCCGCGCCGCCGCCAGGGTCGGCGGCAGGCCGCCGAAGGCGTGTGCGGCCCCGACGCTGACCACCAGGTCGAACGCGTGCGGGGCGGCGAACTCCGCGGCGTCCGCGTGGTGCAGGACGAGCCGGCCGGCCACCCCTCGCTCCTCCGCGGCCGCGCGGGCGTCCGCCAGGGAGACCTCGCTGACGTCGACCCCTTCGGCCCGCAGTCGCGGGTACCGGGCCAGCGCGCGCAGCAGCCACTCCCCGCCGCCGCAGCCGAGGTCGAGTACGCGCTCGTCGCCACGCGGGACGCCGTGCTCCAGGAGGAGGCGTACCGAGTCGTCGTCGAGCGGGGACGCGACCGGGTGGCGGGCATGGGCGATCCGGGAGATCCGCTGACGGTCCATCGGCGCAGCCTGGCAGCGGCGGCCGGTCCCGCGCACCCGGTTTTCCTCGTGCGCGGGACACCGCCAGGCCGGGGAGCCGGTGTCGTCACCCCGGCCGGATCAGCCCTTGCCGAAGAGGTCGGCGGGGAACGCGCCCGCCTCCACCGCGGTCTGGGTGAACCCGGCGGCCAGCTCGGTGAGCCGGGCCACGCCCGCCGCGCCCAAGTGCTCGTACGGCGCCCTGTCCAGCCGGTCCGTGGTGTCCTCCAGGTCCGCGCGCAGCCGGGTGCCCGCCTCGGTCAGCGCACCCGCACCGTCCAGGAGGCCGCGCCCGCGCAGCCTCTCCTCCGCCGCCTGCCAGTCCTCCAGCGACCAGCCGCGGGTCGCCAGCACCCACTTGCGGCTCGCGCCGCGGTCGCTGGCGGTGTGCGTGACCAGCGCCTCCACGCCGTCCAGCTCGGCGTCCAGCAGAGCCACCAGGTGGCCGTCGCCGCGGTGCTCGCGCAGCAGCGTCGCCGCGTGCCAGTAGGCGAGGTGCGGGGCCTCCGGGACCGGCAGGTCGGCATGCGCGGCGAACAGCGGCCGGGCGTGCCGGGCGCCCGCCTCGGCGGCGCGCAGGGCCAGCCGCGCCGCCTCGGCCATCTCCGGCGACTCCACCGCCGCGTCGCCCAGCAGCCGCCGCAGCGTGCGGTCGGCGGCCCGCAGCCGGGCGGCGAGCACGTCCTCCGGCGTGGCGACGGACCAGATCCGCGGTATGTGCCGGGCGATGAGGTCGTACGAGAAGTTGTAGAAGGTCGCGGCGACGGTGCCGGGGCCCACCGGGCCCATGGCCGCTGCCCGGCCGACGAAGTAGGCGGCGCTGGGGTCCTCCACGCCGAGCTCGGCGAGTTCGGCCGGCAGGTCCGGCGAGAAGTAGACGGTCGAGTGCAGCGGGTTGACGACGTTGTGACAGTGTCGGCCGGCGCGCGCGGGAAGCGAGGTCGTGGTCATGCCCGCAGGTTACCGACCCGTTGGTATGGAGGGGAGGGCAGGCCCGCGGCGGGCCTGCGCGCGACCGCGCCCGGCGGCCGTCCAGGGCGTCCACGCGGGCGCCGATGGCCGTAAAGGTGGGTTATTCGTCATTGCCGCCATCGCGAACGCCCCCGCAGGATGGGCGCCATGGAACAGCGCGACGTGCTGGTCGTCCTCTTCGACGGCGTGCAGAGCCTCGACGTCACCGGCCCGCTGGAGGTCTTCACCCAGGCGGCCCTGCGGGTACCCGGCGCCTACCCGGTCCGCACCGCCTCGCTCGACGGCGCCCCGGTCCGTACGGGCAGCGGGCTGACCGTGACCCCCGACCTCGCGCTGCCCGCCGCGGGGCCGCCGCACACCCTGCTCGTGCCCGGCGGGCGGGGGGCCCGCGAACCCGATGCCCGCCTGGTCGACTGGCTGCGGCTGCACGCGCCCCGGGCCCGCCGCACGGTGTCGGTGTGCACCGGGGCGTTCCTGCTCGCCGCGGCCGGGCTGCTCGACGGCCGCCGGGTGACCACCCACTGGTCCCGGTGCGCCGAGCTGGCCGCCGCCTTCCCGGCCGTACGGGTCGATCCGGAGCCGATCTACGTACGCGACGGCGACGTGGCCACCTCCGCCGGAGTGACGGCGGGCATCGACCTCGCCCTGGCCCTGGTGGAGGAGGACCTCGGCCGCGACCTCGCGCTGGCCGTCGCCCGCCATCTGGTCGTCTTCCTGCGCCGCCCCGGCAACCAGACCCAGTTCAGCGCCCAGCTCGCCGCGCAGACCGCGGACCGGCGCCCGCTGCGCGACGTACAGCAGTGGATCACCGAGAACCCGGCGGCCGACCTGTCCGTGGAAACCCTCGCCGGCCGCGCGGGCCTGTCGCCCCGGCACTTCGCCCGCGCCTTCCGCGCCGAGGTGGGCATGACACCCGGCCGCTACGTCGACCGGGTGCGCCTGGAGGCCGCCCGGCGCCTCCTGGAAGACACCGCCGACGGCGTCGAGGGCATCTCCCGCCGCTGCGGCTACGGCACTCCCGAGGCGATGCGCCGCGCCTTCCTGCGCACGCTGGGCGCCGCACCGGCCGAATACCGCCGCCGCTTCCGGCCCGCGGCCCCGCCGCCGTTCCCCTGACCACCCGCCGCGGCCTCGCCACCACACCCCGGCCTCTTCACCACGCCCGCCACCGAAAGGCACCCCATGCAGATCGCCATCCTCCTCTACGACGGCATCACCGCCCTGGACGCCATCGGCCCGTACGAGACCCTCAGCCGCCTCCCGGGCGCCGAGACCGTCTTCGTCGCCGAGCGCACCGGCGAGCACCGCACCGGCAGCGGCGACCTCGCGCTGACCGCCGACGCCGTGCTGTCCGAGGTCACCGCCCCGGACGTGCTCGTGGTCCCCGGCGGCACCGGCCAGGCCGCGCTGATGGACGACGGGCCGCTGCACGACTGGCTGCGCGCCGTGGACACCCGTACCACCTGGACGACCTCCGTCTGCACCGGCTCCCTGCTGCTCGCCGCCGCGGGCCTCCTCAAGGGCCGCCGCGCCACCTCCCACTGGCTCGCGCTCGACCGGCTCCCCGCCCACGGCGCCGAACCGACCGGCGAGCGCGTCGTCTTCGACGGCAAGTACGTGACGGCGGCGGGCGTGTCCTCCGGCATCGACATGGGCCTCGCGCTGGTGGGCCGGATCGCCGGTGACACCCATGCGCAGACCGTCCAGCTCGGCATCGAATACGACCCGGAACCGCCGTACGACGCGGGCTCGCCCGAGAAGGCCCCCGCCGGGATCACCGCGGCGATGCGGGCCCGGAGCCGGTTCATTCCGGACGGCTGACCTCCGGCGGGCCGCCGCCCTCCAGCTCCTCCTGCCACAGCAGCTCCGTCAGCCGGCCGACCCCGGCGGCCAGATGACGCCGGAACGTCGTCATCGGCAGGCGCAGCAGCTCCGCCGCACGCGCCTGGCTGCCCGCCGGACGCAGATACGTGTGGTGCAGCGCCCGGAAGGCCCGGCGGTCCTGCGGCGACGCCTCCAGCGCGGCCGCCGCCGCGCGCACCGCGTCCCGCAGGGCCGCCGCCCGCTCCCCGGCCCCCGCCTCGTCCGCCGCGCACCGCGCGGCCACCAGGCGCGTCCCCAGCAGCGGGGAGCCCCGCAGGCCGTCCGGCCGCGCGAGGCCGCGCAGCGCGTCCCGTACGGCCTGCGCGAACGCGTCCCGGTCCAGGACGCGCAAGGGGTCCGGCACCACGGGCGGGGCCACGGCGAACGGGTCCTCGGCCCGTTCCCGCTCGGTCAGCATCGACAGCCAGGCCAGCCCCGGCACCCGCCGCCAGTCGTGCGCGAACATCCCGAAGCCGCGCCCGCCGGACGTGAAGTCCGCCGCCGGCAGCCGGGCGAAGTCCACGTACGCGCAGTCCGGCTCCCAGAACTCCGGGTCGGCGAACGGCAGCAGCGTCAGCGCGGGCCGGTCGCCCGTGAGGTAGTGGTGGGTCAGACGCAGCGTGATCAGGGTCTGCACGGGGGAGACGGCCTGGTACTCGTCGCGGCTCATCCAGAAGCGCACCAGCAACGCCCGTTCCCCGCCGCGCAGTGCGCCGTGCGCCGCCAGCCAGCCGCAGGCGGCCCGCACCGCCGGATCGTCTGGGCCGCCGCGCGGCGGGACGCCGGCCAGCCTGATCAGCGTGTAGAAGCCCGCCGCCACCCCGTCCGGACCGCGCACGGTGTACGTCTCGGCCTCCGGGCGCAGCGACCAGTCGTGCACCAGGCCGGCCGCCTCGATGCCCTCGTGGATCGCGGCGATCGTGCACGCCGCCACCAGCTCGCCGCCCGCGACCGGGCCCGGCGAGACGGTGAGCCGGTCCAGCCGGGCCGCCCCGGCGCCACCCCGCGCCACCGGCTCCAGCAGCGGCCCGACAACCGGGCTCTCCCGGTGCAGGTACGCGAAGTCCGCCAGCACCGCCCGCTGCCGCGCCCGGTCGTCCGCCTGGGTGAACAGCCGCTGGTAGTACGCGCTCGCCCGCCGGTGCAGCGCCGCCCGGCGCTCCGGATCGCGCCAGCGCAGCTCCGCGTCCAGCGCGTCCCGTACCAGGTCGTGCGGATACACCCCGCGCGTCCCGCTCTCCACGGCGGACAGCCCGCACAGCCAGTCGAAGTACGGCCGGGCGTCGCCCACTCCGAGGAGCGCGGCGAGCAGCGGCTCGGTCGTCGAGAGCACCTGCGCACACGCCTCCAGCGCGGCCCGGTGCAGCGGCGTGGGCACCGCTTCGAGCAGGCTGGTCAGCAGCGCCCGCACGATCTGCGGCAAAGGACCCGGCCCCACCGCCTCGCCGCCGTGCGCGGCGACGTCCGCCACCAGCGCGAGCGCCAGCGGATAGCCGCGGGCGAAGGCCAGCCCCCGGTCCTGGACGGCACGCGGCACACCGCGGCGGGTGAGCAGGTCCCGGCTGTCCGCCTCGTCCAGCGGACCGATCGGCAGCAGGTGCAGCAGCCCTTGCCATGCCGGGTCCAGGCGCCAGGACAGCGGCGGCGCCGCCCGGCCGGCCAGCGCGACCAGCGCGTCGGCGGGCAGCCGGGGCAGCAGCTCGCGGTGCACGGTGTCGCGCGCCTCGCGCGGGTCGTCCAGGCCGTCGATGAACAGCACCAGGCCGGGCCGGTCCGGAACGCGTTCCCCCAACACCGGCCCCTCCGCCCGCACTTCGGCCGCTTCCAGCCACACCGCGGGCCGCCCGGCGCGCCTGGCGAGCCGGGCGAAGTGGTGGAGCAGCGTGGTCTTGCCGATGCCACCGGGGCCGTGCACGTACACCACCGCGCCGCGCCCGGCGGCCAGCAGCGCGCCGAAGGCCGCGGACTCACCGCGGCGGCCGGCAAAGCCCTCTTCGCGCGCCGCCACGAGCCGGTCGCCCAACCGGTCGGTCACCCGACAAGTATGTGGCCCAAGCGGCCGGAACGGACCCTCGTCGGACGCGCAGCGGACCCGTGACGGGCTGCTTTCCGGCCGCCCGCCGCCGGTAGCTTCCTGGTGTCGGTCCAACCGGCGTCTCGGGGGGAGGCGCCCGGCGCCGGCGACGGACGGCGAAGCGGCCCGAACGTCTCCCCGCGGCCCACATCACCTCGTCGACCAGGTAAAACGCGGCGTCCGGCGTTCGAGGAAAGCGGCGACACCCTCCGCGGTGTCGCCGCTGCCGCGCGCCTGCGCCTCCCAGTGGGCCTCCCGCTCCGCGTCGGCGGCACCGTCCGCGAACTCCTTCGCCGCTGCCTGCGTCAGCTGCGACCGGCTCGCCAGCACGGCCGTGAACCCGGCCACCCGCTTGTCCAGCCCGCCCTCCGGCAGCACCTCGTCCAGCAGCCCGGTGCGCAGCGCACGCGCACAGTCGATCAGCTCACCGGAGAACAGCAGGTACTTCGCGGCCGACGGCCCCACCAGGCGCACCAGCCGCCGGGTCGCGGAGGCCGGGTAGACGATCCCCAGCTTCGCGGGCGTCACCCCGAACAAGGCCCCCTCCTCCGCGAACCGCAGATCGCACGCCGCCGCCAGCTGGCAACCGCCGCCGACGCAGTACCCGCGTATCGCCGCCAGCGTCGGCTTCGGGAACGCCGCGAGCGCCTCCTCCGCGGCCGTCGCCAGCCCCTTCTCCGCCCCCGCCGACCCGCGCAGCGACCCGATGTCCGCGCCGGCGCAGAAGGTGTCGCCCGCGCCGGTCAGCACCAGCACCCGTACGGCACGGTCCGCGGCCAGCCGCTCCAGCAGCGGCGGCAGCTCCCGCCACATCCCCGTCGTCATGGCGTTGCGCTTGGCGGGGTTGCCGAGGGTGACGGTCGCTGTGCCGCCGCTGACGTGCGTGACGATGCCCGGTTCCATGCCCCGGATATTAGAGCGACCGGCCGGCGGGCAGCCCGATACGATCGGCGGCCTGATGTCTGACACCGCTGCCACCCTCGTCGCCAAGTCCCTCGCCGCCGGCCACGGCGAGCGCGTCCTGTTCTCCGGCCTCGACCTGGTGGTCGCCCCCGGGGACGTCGTCGGCCTGGTCGGCGCCAACGGCGCCGGCAAGTCCACGCTGCTGCGCCTGCTGGCCGGGCTGGACACCCCCGAGGAAGGCCGGCTGGCCCTCAGCCCGCCCACCGCCACCGTCGGCCACCTCCCGCAGGAGCCCGACCGCCGCCCCGGGGAGTCGGTACGCGCCTTCCTCGCCCGCCGCACCGGCGTCACAGCGGCCCAGACCGCCCTGGACACCGCCACCCAG
This sequence comes from Streptomyces sp. NPDC017529, assembly GCF_044329785.1. NCBI lineage: Bacteria > Bacillati > Actinomycetota > Actinomycetes > Kitasatosporales > Streptomycetaceae > Streptomyces > Streptomyces sp. NPDC017529. Next base: position 596,243 of record NZ_JBIRJY010000001.1, on the reverse strand, counting down.
GCCCTGGTCGACGGGAAGCCGGGCGCCGACGACGCGTACGCCACCGCCCTGGAGCGCTGGCTCTCGCTCGGCGCCGCCGACCTCGACGAACGCGCCGAGGAGACGGCCGGGCAGCTCGGCCTGGCCGTCGGCCTCGACCAGCCGATGACCTCCCTGTCCGGCGGCCAGGCCGCCCGCGCCTCCCTCGCCTCGCTGCTGCTCTCCCGCTACGACGTCTTCCTGCTGGACGAGCCCACCAACGACCTGGACCTGGACGGACTGGCGCGCTTGGAGGACTTCGTCACCGGCCTGCGCGCCGGCACGGTCCTGGTCAGCCACGACCGCGAGTTCCTGGCCCGCACGGTCGACCGCGTCGTCGAACTGGACCCCGTGCAGCAGCAGGTCAACACCTACGGCGGCGGGTACGTCTCGTACCTGGAGGAGCGCGAGCGGGCCCGGCGGCACGCCCGCGAGGATTACGAGGAGTACGCGGACACCAAGGCCGCCCTCCAGGCCCGCGCCCACCTCCAGCGCAACTGGATGGAGAAGGGCGTCAAGAACGCCCGCCGCAAGGCCACCGACCACGACAAGATCGGCCGGAACGCCCGGGTCGAGGCCACCGAGAAGCAGGCCGCCAAGGCCAAGCAGACCCAGCGCATGATCGAGCGCCTGGAGGTGGTCGAGGAGCCGCGCAAGGAGTGGGAGCTGCGCATGGAGATCGCCGCGGCGCCCCGAGCGGGCGCGGTGGTGGCGACCCTGCGCGGTGCCGAGGTCCGGCGCGGGGACTTCCGCTTCGGCCCGGTGGACCTCCAGATCGACTGGGCGGACCGGGTCGCGATCACCGGCCCCAACGGCTCCGGCAAGTCCACGCTGCTCGCCGCCCTGCTGGGCCGGCTGCCGCTGGACGCCGGGCACGCCTCCCTGGGCCCCGGCGTCGTCGTCGGCGAGGTCGACCAGGCCCGCGGCGCCTTCCTCGGGGACGAGCCGCTGTCGGACGCCTTCCGCGCCGCCGTACCGGAGATGTCCCCGGCCGACGTACGGACGCTGCTCGCCAAATTCGGGCTCAAGGCGTCCCACGTACTGCGGCCCGCCGCCACGCTCTCCCCGGGCGAGCGGACCCGCGCCGCCCTCGCCCTCCTGCAGGGCCGCGGCGTGAACCTCCTGGTCCTGGACGAGCCGACCAACCACCTGGACCTGCCGGCGATCGAGCAGCTGGAGTCCGCGCTCGCCTCCTACCGGGGCACGCTGCTGCTGGTGACGCACGACCGGCGGATGCTGAAAGCGGTGGACACCACGCGCCGCGTCGAGGTCGCGTCCGGGCGGGTCACCGAGCGGACGGTGTGAGAGACCGGGGCCGACCGGCGGATTTGGTGCTCGGCCCGGTCGCCCCGTAGAGTCGGGTTCACCGACGCGGGGTGGAGCAGCTCGGTAGCTCGCTGGGCTCATAACCCAGAGGTCGCAGGTTCAAATCCTGTCCCCGCTACTTCCACGGCAGGCCCGGCGCTTTTCACAAGCGCCGGGCCTGCCGTCGTTTGTGCGCGCTGCCATCTGCCTTCAGAGGAGGTATACCGGGACAAAGGCGTCTGTGAGGAGGGCCGTGATGGCCGGCAGAAGCAGATTCTCGAAGTCCCCGGCGCGGGAACCCTCCCAGCGGACACGACCGGCGGGCGAGCTGAAACGCAGCTTCGGGCTGCTCGCGGTGCTCGGGGCCGTCCTGGTGATCGCGGGGCTGGTGGGCCTGGCGTACGTCGGGTTCGCCACCCTCACCTCGATGCTGCTCTTCGGCTGGCTGCTGCTGGTCGGCGGCGTGGTGGGGCTGCTGCACGCGATCCAGTCGCGCGGGGCCGGCTTCTTCTGGCTCGCGGCGATCGTGGCCGCGCTGAATATCGCGGCGGGCGTGGTCGTCATCCGGCAGCCGGAGGTCGCGGCGGCGGGGCTGACGATGTTCGCGGCGCTGCTCTTCCTCACCGGCGGCGTCTTCCGGCTGGTCGGCGGCGCGGTCGTACGGGGACCGCAGTTCGGCTGGACGCTGGTGCAGGGGGCCTTCGGCATCCTGCTGGGCGTGCTGGTGCTCGGCGACTGGCCGCACAGCAGCCGGTACGTGATCGGCTGCTTCTTCTCCCTCGCGCTGCTCTTCGACGGGCTCGGCCTGATCGCCATGGGCGTCGGTGGCCGCCGGATCGTCGGCATGGTGGCGGGTGGTTCTGCTGCTTCCGGGCAGTCCTTGAACAGCAAACAAAAAGATCAGGACCAGTCGTAGAGACGATCACTGATTGCGGAATCGGTCAGAAGGCGTCGATACAGGCTGACTTCTGTTCAGCGGGTCGGTACGGACCAGCTCAGTACCAACACTCGGAGGGTGAGGATGCCTTCCGGACCCCCCGCCGAACCCCCCGAGGAGCTGGCCGCCCCGTTCGCGTACGAAGGTGTCTGGCGCTTCACCGCACCGGCACTCCAGTCGTCGGTGCCCCAGGCGCGCCACGCGGTCCGGGACCTGCTCGCCGGGCAGCGCGTACCGGCAGCCGGTGAGATCGTCGACGCCCTGCTGCTGATCGTCTCCGAACTGGTCACCAACGCCGTGCAGCACGCCGCGCTGCTCTCCCCGGAGATCACCGTCGAGGTCACCGTCGGCGCCAACTGGGTCCGGGTCGCCGTCGAGGACGACCACCCGTACCGCCCCAAGGCCGTCGAGGCGGACGAAGGAGACGTCGGCGGCCGCGGCCTGTGGCTGGTCAAGATGCTCACGGTCGAGGCGGGCGGCAAGTGCGACGTGCAGCACACGGCGAGCGGCGGCAAGGCGGTCTGGGCCGAACTGCCGCTCGCCCCGGTGGGCGGGACTACCAGCCCGCCGCGGGTCCGGTGAGCTCCCGCACGGCGGGCCTGGCCGCGTCCAGCACGGTCATGAACCACGCCGAGAACGGCGCCTGCGCGTGCCGCTCGGCCAGCTCCTGCGGCGTCACGAACGCGATCTCGCCGACCTCGTCCGGGTCCGGCGCCGGCGCGGCCTGCACCAGCCCCACGAACAGGTGGTTGTACTCCTGCTCCACCAGCCCGGACTCCGGGTCCGGGTGGTTGTAGCGGACGGTACCGGCCTCGCCGAGCAGGGTCGGTGCGAGGCCCAGCTCCTCGGCGGTGCGCCGCGCCGCGGCGGCGAACGGGGTCTCCCCGGGGTAGGGGTGGCCGCAGCAGGTGTTGGACCAGACGCCGGGGGAGTGGTACTTGCCCAGCGCCCGGCGCTGGATCAGCAGCCGCCCCCGGTCGTCGAAGAGGAAGACCGAGAACGCCCGGTGCAGCAGACCGGGGGGCTGGTGCGCGGTGAGCTTCTCCTCGGTGCCGATCGTCGTACCGTCCTCGTCGACCAGCTCCAGCAAGATCGGTTCGGCGGCGACCGGTGGGTTCGCCTCCGTGGTCCCGGCGGTCTGTCCGTTGGCAGGTGTGATCGGCATGCCCATCCTTGTCGTCGGTCTCCTCGCCCGCTCAAGTCTGCCCTAGCCGCGCCCGCATCAGTGGCAGAGCTTCGCCTCGTGCACCGCGTGCCCCGGCGGTTCGAGCTGGAAAGTGCAGTGTTCGACGGCGAAGTGGCCGCTCAGGCAGCTCCGGAGGTCGTGCAGCATTCTCTCGTGGCCCGCCTCGTCCAGCGTCCCCCGGTCGACGACCACGTGGGCGGAGAGCACCGGCAACCCGGAGGTGATCGTCCAAACGTGCAGGTCGTGTACGTCCGCCACGCCCGGCAGCGCCAGCAGGTGCGCCCGTACCTCCCGCATGTCCAAGCCCTTCGGCGCCGCCTCCAGCAGGACGTCCAGGGACTCCCGGAACAGCTTCCAGGTCCGCGGCACGATCATCAGACCGATCACGAGGGACGCGATCGGGTCGGCGGCCGACCAGCCCGTCAGGGTGACCAGCAGCGCCGCCACGACGACCGCCACCGACCCCAGCGCGTCCGCCGCCACCTCCAGGAACGCGCCGCGCACATTCAGGCTCTCGCGCTGCCCGCGCATCAGCAGGGCCAGCGAGACCAGGTTCGCCAGCAGCCCGACGGCACCGAAGACCATGGTCGCGCCGCCCTCGATCTCCACCGGGCGGAAGAACCGGGGGACCGCCGTGCACAGCACGTAACCGCCGACACCGAACAGCAGCAGGGCGTTGGCCACCGCCGCGAGGATCTCGGCACGCGCGAGCCCGAAGGTACGCCGCGGCGACGGCGGCCGGTTGGCGAACCGGATGGCCACCAGCGCCATCGTCAGCCCCACCACGTCGGTGGCCGCGTGCCCGGCGTCGGCCAGCAGCGCCAGCGAGCCGGTGACCGCGCTGCCGACGATCTGGGCGGCCATGACGGTCGCCGTCAGGGCCAGTGCCGCCAGCAGCCGGCCCCGGTACGCGGCCGCCGCGGTGCCGGTCTGCCCGTGCCCGTGTCCCGCGCCCATGCCGTACGCCTCCCGGAGCGTCGCTCCCACGCCACCCGGCGGACGCCGGTGACCCTTGAAGTGAACTACGGGTGGGGGGTATGTGGCAACGCGGCACTGAACACCGTTGTCATGCGCTGACCTGCGAAAACACGCCACGACGGCAACGCTCCCGGCCCGCCCCGCTTCCCGTCCGCCTCCGCTGGGTAAGCCCCCGGTGGGGGAACGTGAGGTTCGATTTGGCCTGTAGGGGCACCGCCCGGCGGCCACCTCGCCCGGGCGTCGCCCACCACCCCGCGCCCGCGCGTCACCCCGCGGCCACCCGCCACCCCGCCCCGGCCCTGCCCGCCACCCCGCCCGGCGGCCCCCGCCCCCGCCCAACCCCCAACGCCCCCGCCCACCCCTGTCGCCCCGGGGCATTCCGCCCACAGCTGGCCAGTGGCCCCATAACCGGCGCGATGTCAGAGCAGCCGTCCGGGGGTCAGTTGTTCCTGAGTGCGTTGATCCACCATGATGATCGCGGCAGGCGCAGCCGTCGGTCACTCGGTCGAGCGGTGAATGCGCGGTGAACGGCCGCATCCGGCGATCCGATAGCCTCTGCCGACGTGCCCACCCACCCCCTCGGGGGTCCAGGTGTGCCACGCCCGCTGCCCGGGTAGCCCGTATCGAATGCGGACCGACCGGCGCGGCCTTGCCAGCTTCCAAGGAGTGAGTTCGTCTGTCGACCGCCATCCTCACCGGTCAGCCGGTCGCCGGGTCGTCGCTCGAAGCCGACCTGCGCTCGCTGGGTTTCGACGTCCGTACGGCGGACGGTGCCGCGGCCGTGGCCGACGCGCTCGCCGCGGTGCCGGCCGATGAACGCGTCGCCCTCGTCGATCCCCGCTTCGTGGGCCACCTGCACAGCCTCCGGCTGGCGCTGACCGACCCGCGCTTCCCGGCCGCGGCCGTGCCGGGCGCCGTCACGGCCCAGCCCGAGGCGCGCGCCGCGCTCCAGCGCGCCGCCACCGCGGTTCCCGCGGGCCCCGGCACCCGCTACCGCGTGGACGTCCTCCCCGACGCGTTCGCCGAGACCATGGAGGCCGGGGACGCCGCGCCGCAGCGCGTCGAGCTGGGCAGCCTGGTCGCCACCGTCCCGCTGACGCCCGCCGAGCGCGCCACGGCCGAGGAGGCCGTCGCCGCCGTCGACGACGAGGCCGTACGGCTGCGTACCGCCGTCAAGGCCCGCGACGGGTTCTTCACGACCTTCTGCATCAGCCCGTACTCCCGCTACCTGGCCCGCTGGTGCGCGCGCCGCGGCCTGACCCCCAACCAGGTCACCACGGCGTCGCTGCTCACCGCGGTGATCGCGGCGGGCTGCGCGGCCACCGGCAGCCGCGGCGGCTTCATCGCCGCCGGACTGCTCCTGATCTTCTCCTTCGTCCTGGACTGCACCGACGGGCAGCTCGCCCGCTACTCGCTCCAGTACTCGACGATGGGCGCCTGGCTCGACGCGACCTTCGACCGCGCGAAGGAGTACGCGTACTACGCGGGCCTCGCGCTCGGCGCGGCGCGGGGCGGCGACGACGTGTGGGCGCTGGCTCTGGGGGCCATGGTGCTCCAGACCTGCCGGCATGTCGTCGACTTCTCCTTCAACGAGGCCAACCACGACGCCACCGGCAACACCAGCCCCACCGCGGCGCTGTCCGACCGGCTCGACAGCGTCGGCTGGACGGTCTGGGTGCGCCGGATGATCGTGCTGCCCATCGGCGAACGCTGGGCCATGATCGCCGTACTGACCGCCTGCACCACCCCGCGCATCGTCTTCTACGCGCTGCTCGCCGGCTGCGCCCTGGCCGCCTGCTACACCACGGCAGGCCGCGTGCTGCGCTCGCTGACCAGGCGCGCGCGGCGCACCGACCGCGCCGCCGGCGCCCTCGCCGACCTGGCCGACTCCGGGCCGCTCGCCGCACTGTTCGCCCGGGGCGGCAGCGGCGGCTCCTTCACCGCCCCCGTCATGGCCTTCCTCGGCGCCGCCTGCCTGCTGACCTGGGTGATCTTCCAGGACGGGCCCGTGACGTGGACGACCGTGGTCGTCGCGGTCATCTACGCCCTCTTCTCGGGCCAGGCCGTCGCCCGCCCGCTCAAGGGCCCGCTCGACTGGCTGGTGCCGCCGCTGTTCCGGGCGGGCGAGTACGTCGCCATCCTGGTCGTGGCGGCCCGCTCGGACGCCGACCAGGCGCTGCCCGCGGCGTTCGGCCTGGTCGCGGCGGTCGCCTACCATCACTACGACACCGTCTACCGGATCCGCGTCGGCACGGGGGCCCCGCCGCGCTGGCTGGTGCGGGCGGCCGGCGGGCACGAGGGGCGCACGCTGCTCGTTGTCCTCCTGGCGGCCCTGCTGCACGGCTCAGGTTTCACAATCGCGCTGACGGTCCTGGCACTGGTCCTGGCGCTGCTGGTGCTCGTGGAGAGCATCCGTTTCTGGGTGTCCTCCCAAGCACCCGCCGTACACGATGAAGGAGAACCCGCATGATCGGCCTCGTGCTGGCCGCCGGCGCCGGACGGCGTCTGCGTCCCTACACCGACACCCTGCCCAAGGCCCTGGTGCCGGTGGACGGCGACACGACCATCCTGGACCTCACGCTCGGCAACTTCGCCGAGATCGGTCTCACCGAGGTCGCGATCATCGTCGGCTACCGCAAGGAGGCCGTGTACGAGCGCAAGGCCGCGCTGGAGGCCAAGTACGGCCTCAAGCTCACCCTCATCGACAACGACAAGGCCGAGGAGTGGAACAACGCCTACTCCCTGTGGTGCGGCCGCGACGCGATCAAGCACGACGTGATCCTCGCCAACGGTGACACCGTGCACCCGGTCTCCGTCGAGCGCACGCTGCTCGCCGCCCGCGGCGACGGCAAGAAGATCATTCTCGCGCTGGACACCGCCAAGCAGCTCGCCGACGAGGAGATGAAGGTCGTCGTCGACCCCGACAAGGGCGTCCAGAAGATCACCAAGCTGATGGACCCCGCCGAGGCCACCGGCGAGTACATCGGTGTCACCCTCATCGAGGGCTCGGCCGCCGAGGAACTCGCGGACGCGCTGAAGACCACCTTCGAGCGCGACCCCGACCTGTACTACGAAGACGGCTACCAGGAGCTGGTCAACCGCGGCTTCAAGGTGGACGTGGCGCCGATCGGCGAGGTCGCGTGGGTCGAGATCGACAACCACGACGACCTCGCGAAGGGCCGTGAGATCGCATGCCGGTACTGACCCGCCTGATTCCGTCCCCGGTCGTCGTTGACATCAGCGCCGGCGCACTGGACGACCTGGCGGGCCTGCTGGCCGATCAGCGCATCTCCGCGTCCGGGAAGCTCGCCGTCGCCATCAGCGGCGGCTCGGGCGCCCGGCTGCGGGAGCGGCTGTGCCCCGCGCTGCCCGGCGCCGACTGGTACGAGGTCGGCGGCGGCACGCTGGACGACGCGATCAAGCTCGGCGACGCCATGAAGAAGGGCCACTACGACGCGGTCGTGGGCCTGGGCGGCGGCAAGATCATCGACTGTGCGAAGTACGCGGCGGCCCGGATCGGCCTGCCGCTGGTCGCCGTCGCGACGAACCTGTCGCACGACGGCCTGTGCTCGCCGGTGGCCACCCTCGACAACGACGCGGGCCGCGGCTCCTACGGCGTGCCCAACCCGATCGCCGTGGTGATCGACCTCGACGTCATCCGCGAGGCCCCGGTCCGCTTCGTACGCTCCGGGATCGGCGACGCGATCTCCAACATCTCCGCGGTCGCGGACTGGGAGCTCTCGCACCGCGAGACCGGCGAGAACATCGACGGGCTGGCCGCCGCCATGGCGCGCCAGGCCGGCGAGGCCGTGCTGCGCCACCCCGGTGGCGTCGGCGACGACGGCTTCCTCCAGGTGCTGGCCGAGGGCCTGGTCCTGACCGGCATCTCGATGTCGGTGGCCGGCGACAGCCGCCCGGCCTCCGGCGCCTGCCACGAGATCAACCACGCCTTCGACATCCTCTACCCCAAGCGGGCGGCGAGCCACGGCGAGCAGTGCGGCCTCGGCGCCGCCTTCGCCACGCACCTGCGCGGGGACAAGGAGACCTGCGCGCTGATGATCGAGGTGCTGCGGCGGCACGGCCTGCCGGTGACGCCCGGCGAGATCGGCTTCAGTGACGAGGAGTTCGTCAAGGCCGTCGAGTTCGCGCCGCAGACCCGCCCCGGCCGCTACACGATCCTCGAACACCTCGACCTGTCCACCGACCAGATCAGGGACGCATACGCCGACTATGCACAAGCCGTCAGTAGCTGAACTCCGCCCGGTCGTGCACCCCGCGGGTGTCAAGGACCGGCGCAGCGGTGAGCACTGGGCCGGGCGCCTGTACATGCGGGAGATCTCGCTGCGCTGCGACCGGTACCTGGTGAACACCAGGATCACGCCCAACCAGCTGACCTATGTGATGACCCTCTTCGGCGTCCTCGCGGCCCCGGCCCTGCTGGTGCCGGGGATCTGGGGGGCCGTGCTCGGCGTGCTGATGGTCCAGCTCTACCTGCTGCTCGACTGCGTGGACGGCGAGGTCGCCCGCTGGAAGAAGCAGTTCTCGCTCGGCGGGGTGTACCTGGACCGGGTCGGCGCCTACCTCACCGACGCCGCCGTGCTGGTCGGCTTCGGCCTGCGCGCCGCCGACCTGTGGGGCTCCGGGCGGATCGACTGGCTGTGGGCCTTCCTCGGCACCCTCGCCGCCCTCGGCGCGATCCTGATCAAGGCGGAGACCGACCTGGTCGGCGTGGCCCGCCACCAGGGCGGGCTGCCGCCGGTCAAGGAGTCGGCGTCCGAGCCGCGCTCGTCCGGGATGGCGCTGGCCCGCAAGGCCGCCGCCGCGCTCAAGTTCCACCGGCTGATCCTCGGGATCGAGGCGTCGCTGGTGATCCTGGTCCTGGCGATCGTGGACTCGGCCAGGGGCGATCTGTTCTTCTCGCGGCTCGGTGTCGCGGTGATGGCCGGTATCGCGCTGCTGCAGACCGCGCTGCACCTGGTGTCCATCCTCGCCTCCAGCAGGCTCAAGTGACGGGGGCGCGAGAGATGAAGGTCGGCGCTGTCGTCCTGACCATGGGCAACCGCCCCGACGAGCTGCGCGCGCTGCTCGACTCGGTCGCCAAGCAGCACGGTGACCCCATCGAGGTCGTGGTCGTCGGCAACGGCTCGCCGCTGCCGCCGCTGCCCGAGGGCGTACGGACCGTGGAGCTGTCGGAGAACGTCGGCATCCCGGCCGGGCGCAACGTCGGCATCGAGGCCTTCGGCCCCGGGGGCAGCGAGGTGGACGTGCTGCTGTTCCTGGACGACGACGGGCTGCTGGACCGGGCGGACACCGCCGAACTGTGCCGCGAGGCGTTCGCCCGCGACAAGAAGCTGGGCATCGTCAGCTTCCGCATCGCGGACCCGGACACCGGCGAGACCCAGCGCCGGCACGTGCCGCGGCTGCGCGCCTCCGACCCGATGCGGTCCTCCCGCGTCACCACCTTCCTGGGCGGCGCCAACGCGGTCCGTACGAAGGTCTTCGAGGAGGTCGGCGGGCTGCCCGACGACTTCTTCTACGCCCATGAGGAGACCGACCTGGCCTGGCGGGCCCTGGACGCGGGCTGGCTGATCGACTACCGGTCGGACATGGTGCTGCTGCACCCCACGCACGCCCCCAGCCGGCACGCGGTCTACCACCGCATGGTGGCCCGCAACCGGGTCTGGCTGGCCCGCCGCAACCTTCCGGCTCCGCTGGTTCCGGTCTATCTCGGTGTCTGGTTCCTGCTCACCCTCGCCCGGCGCCCCTCGCGGCCCGCGCTGCGCGCGTGGCTGGGCGGCTTCAAGGAGGGCTGGGCCACTCCCTGTGGTCCCAGGCGTCCCATGAAGTGGCGTACCGTTTGGCGCCTGACCCGGCTGGGCCGCCCGCCCGTCATCTGACAAGCTCGTATCTGAGAGCATCAGGCGCGAACCCGGGGCGCGACCCCGGCAGCGCACCTTGAGGACGAAAGTGTCAACAGTGAGCGAGACTACGCACGACAGTGCGGTCGCCATGAGTGCCCCGCCAACACCCGACGACGGGTTGTCCCGTGCCGAGCTGGCCCGCAAGTACGGGCTCACGCAGAGCGGCGCGCGGCCCAGCCTGCCGGAGTACGTGCGGCAGCTGTGGGACCGGCGGCACTTCATCCGCGCCTTCTCCAGCGCGAAGCTGACCGCGCAGTACAGCCAGGCGAAGCTGGGCCAGGTGTGGCAGGTGGTGACGCCCCTGCTGAACGCGCTCGTCTACTACCTCATCTTCGGCCTGCTGATCGGCACCAGCCGCGGTGTCGAGGACTACGTGCCCTTCCTGGTCACCGGCGTCTTCATCTTCACCTTCACGCAGAGCTCGGTGATGGCCGGCACCCGCGCGGTCTCCGGCAACCTGGGACTGGTGCGCGCGCTGCACTTCCCGCGCGCCTGCCTGCCCATCTCGTTCTGCCTGATGCAGCTTCAGCAGCTGCTCTTCTCGATGGGCGTGCTGGTCCTCATCCTGCTGGGCTACGGCCAGGTGCCCACCTGGTCCTGGCTGCTGGCGATCCCGGCCCTGGTGCTGCAGTTCGTCTTCAACACCGGCCTCGCGATGGTCATGGCCCGGCTGGGCAGCAAGACCCCCGACCTCGCGCAGCTGATGCCCTTCATCATGCGGACGTGGATGTACGCGTCCGGCGTGATGTTCAGCATCGACGTGATCCTCAAGGAGAAGGCGGTCCCGGCCTTCGTGCACGTCCTGCTGGACTGCAACCCGGCCGTGATCTTCATCGACCTGATGCGCTTCGCGCTGATCGACAGCTTCACCTCGGACAAGCTGCCCCCGCACGTGTGGCCGCTGGCCCTGGGCTGGGCGCTGGTGATGGGCATCGCCGGCTTCGTGTACTTCTGGAAGGCTGAGGAGCGGTACGGCCGTGGCTGAGCAAGAGGACGCCGTGCAGACGGCGGACGGGAACCGCGTCCCCACCGTGATCGCGGACGACCTGCACATCGTGTACCGGGTGTACGGCACCGGAGCGGGCAAGGGCAGCGCCACCGCGGCCCTGAACCGCATCATCCGCCGCAAGCCCTCCAGCGGCGTGCGCGAGGTGCACGCGGTCAAGGGCGTCAGCTTCACCGCCTACCGCGGTGAGTCGATCGGCCTGATCGGCTCCAACGGCTCGGGCAAGTCGACGCTGCTCAAGGCCGTCGCCGGCCTGCTGCCGGCGGAGCGCGGCCGGGTCTACTCGCACGGCCAGCCGTCGCTGCTGGGCGTGAACGCGGCCCTGATGAACGACCTGACCGGCGAGAAGAACGTCGTCCTCGGCGGTCTGGCGATGGGCATGTCCCGCGAGCAGGTGCGCGAGCGCTACCAGAGCATCGTGGACTTCTCGGGCATCAACGAGAAGGGCGACTTCATCTCGCTGCCGATGCGCACGTACTCCTCCGGCATGGGGGCGCGGCTGCGCTTCTCCATCGCGGCGGCCAAGGACCACGACGTCCTGATGATCGACGAGGCGCTGGCGACGGGCGACCGCGCCTTCCAGAAGCGCTCCGAGGCCCGCATCCGCGAGCTGCGCAAGGAGGCCGGTACGGTCTTCCTGGTCAGCCACAACAACAAGTCGATCAGGGACACCTGCGACCGCGTGCTGTGGCTGGAGAAGGGCGAGCTGCTGATGGACGGCCCGACGGACGAAGTGATCAAGGCGTACGAGAAGGAGTCGGGCAAGTAGCCCGCAGCGCGCCGCACGGCCCCCGCGAGTCCGGCTCGCGGGGGCCGTTGATCGTTGGCGGGCCGGCCGCCGAAGGTTGTCCGCCGGTCTGCTGATCGTTAACAGTTGGTCAACTCCGCTGGATCCGGGAACAGTTCGGGCTGGCTGGATGTTGACCGGATCGTTGCTTCGCGGTTCGGTACCCCCTCGGACGCGGGAGAGATGTACGGCGTAAGCTGTACGGGTACTGAACAGCACAAGTGGCACAAGTCGGGCAATGCTTACCCGTCCTGGCGATCGGGGTCCGATCGGGCCGGTCGCGGCATGCGGCGTGTCCGAAATGGGATGTTTTGGCTTGGCGGTGTAGAACGGGAGGCGTGACGGCAATGGCTACTGGAACTCTCCGGCTCCGAAACGCGCCGGGCAGCCTCCGGTGAGCCGAGGGATGACGCGGGCGCGCGGCGTCCCCGTCCGGCCCGGTGCGCCGGACGACGGCCGGGGCGACGCGGCGTCGCGCACCGTCCTGGCCAAGGCCGCGCACGAGAACTTCCCGGTGGCGCCGTTCTTCCTGCCCCGTGCCTGGCGGGGGGACCTGATGGCCGTCTACGGCTTCGCCCGGCTCGTGGACGACATCGGCGACGGCGACCTCGCGCCCGGCGGCGAGGACGCCGTACTCCTCGGCCTGGACCGTTCGAGCGCGGCCGAAGGCGGAGACCGCGTCGCGCTGCTCGACGCGCTGGAGGCGGACCTGCACCGCGTCTTCAGCGACCGGGCCCCCGGCCCGCTGCACCCCCTGATGCGCCGCCTCGGCCCGACCGTGCGCCGCTGCGGCCTGACGCCGGAGCCCTTCCTGCGTCTGATCGAGGCCAACCGGCAGGACCAGCGGGTCGGCCGCTACCCGGCGTACGGGGACCTGCTCGCCTACTGCGAGCTGTCCGCCAACCCCGTGGGCCGGCTCGTCCTGGGCATCACCGGCACCACCAGCCCCGAGCGCGTCCGGCGCTCGGACGCCGTCTGTACGGGGCTGCAGATCGTCGAGCACCTCCAGGACGTCGCCGAGGACCTCGCCCGCGACCGGATCTACCTGCCCGGCGAGGACATGCGGCGCTTCGGCGTCACGGAGGCGGACCTCGCCGCCCGCACGGGGGGCGCACCGGTGCGCGCGCTGATCGCGTACGAGGCGGAACGCGCCCGCGAACTGCTGAATGAAGGCACCCCGCTGGTGGGTAGCGTCCACGGCAGGCTCAAACTGCTGCTCGCCGGTTTCGTCGCCGGCGGACGTGCCGCACTCCGGGCGGTCGCCGCCGCCGACCACGACGTACTCCCTGGACCGCCCAAGCCGACCAAGCTCAGTCTGCTGCGCGAGGTGGGGGCGACATTGCGAAGAGAGGGGTGAGTCGGACCGTGGAGGATTTCGCACACACGTCCGCGCCGGTGCTCGCTGCGTACCGCTACTGCGAGGCCGTGACCGGGCAGCAGGCGCGTAACTTCGCCTACGGCATCCGGCTGTTGCCGGCCGACAAGCGGCAGGCCATGTCCGCGCTCTACGCCTTCTCGCGCCGGGTCGACGACATCGGCGACGGCGTGCTCGAAGCCGCCGCCAAGCAGCAGCGCCTGGAGGAGACCCGCGCCCTGCTCGGGCGCATCCAGGACGGCGCGGTCGACGAGGACGACACCGACCCGGTCGCGGTCGCGCTGTCCGACGCGGCCCGGCGCTTCCCGATCCCGCTCGGCGGGCTCGACGAGCTGATCGACGGCGTCCTGATGGACGTGCGCGGCGAGACGTACGAGACGTGGGACGACCTGAAGGCCTACTGCCGCTGCGTCGCGGGGGCGATCGGCCGGCTCTCGCTGGGGGTGTTCGGCACCGTGCCCGGCGCGCCGGACGCCGAGCGCGCCGCCGAGTACGCCGATACGCTCGGGCTGGCCCTGCAACTGACCAATATCCTGAGAGACGTTCGCGAGGACGCGGGAAACGGCCGTACGTATCTCCCCTCCGACGACCTCGCCAAGTTCGGCTGCGCGGTGGGCTTCCACAGTCCGGTCCCGCCGCCCGGCGCGGACTTCACCGGACTCGTCCACTTCGAAGTCAGGCGCGCCCGCGCGCTGTTCGACCAGGGCTTCAGGCTGCTGCCCATGCTCGACCGGCGCAGCGGGGCCTGCGTCGCCGCCATGGCCGGCATCTACCACCGCCTCCTGTCGAGGATCGCGGCGGACCCGGCGGCCGTGCTCCGCGGCCGGGTCTCGCTGCCCGGCCGGGAGAAGGCGTTCGTGGCCGTACGCGGCCTGTCGGGATTCGACGCACGGGCCATCGGCCGCCGCCAGGCGGCCAGGGCGGCGGGCCGGCCGCCGGCCAGGAGGCGCGGATGAGGTGCCAGGAGACGGGCGAGGCGGGGGAGCCCAGCTCACGGGCCGTACGACGGAACAAGCGGCGGGCAACCCTCCGCCCGTCCGCTGCGTCCCTGACGTCAGTAATCAGGGAGGGCGAATGACATCGGGACCGATGCGGCCCGACCGGCACGATGCACATGAGGCAGGCCGCCCCGATGGGGCGGCTGCGGTGGTCATTGGGGGCGGTCTCGCCGGAATCACGGCAGCGCTGGCGCTGGCCGACGCGGGGCTGCGCGTCACCCTCGTCGAGGGGCGGCCCCGGCTGGGCGGGCTGGTCTTCTCCTTCCGCCGGGACTCGGCGGTGGGGGAGCTGACCGTCGACAACGGCCAGCACGTCTACCTGCGCTGCTGCACCGCCTACGACGGGTTCCTCGACCGGGTGGGCGGCCGCGGCCTGGTGCCCCTCCAGGACCGGATGGACGTCCCCGTACTGGACGCCGAGGGACTGCGGCTGGGCCGGCTGCGGCGCACCGGCCTGCCCGTACCGCTGCACCTGGCGAAGAGCCTGGCCACCTACCCGCACCTGACGCTCGCCGAGCGGGCGAACGTCGGCCGCGCGGCGCTGGCCCTGAAGAAGCTGGACCCCGAGGACCCAGCCCTGGACCGCGTCGACTTCGCCTCCTGGCTGGCCCGGCACGGCCAGTCGCCGCGCACCGTCGAGGCGCTGTGGGACCTGGTGGGTGTCGCGACGCTCAACGCGCGGGCCGGCGACGCGTCGCTGGGCCTGGCCGCCAAGGTCTTCAAGACCGGCCTGCTCTCCGACAACGGCGCCGCCGACATCGGCTGGTCCCGGGTGCCGCTCGGCGACGTACACGACACGCTCGCGCGCGAGGCCCTGGAGAAGGCGGGCGTCCGCGTCGAGCTGCGGACCCGCGCGAGCGCCCTCGCCCGCGCGGAGGACGGTGCCTGGCGGGTGACGGTGGAGAACGGCCCGCACGGCCGTGCGCAGCTGGACGCCGGAACGGTCGTGCTGGCCCTGCCGCAGCGCGAGGCGCACGGCCTGCTGCCCGAAGGCAGCCTCGACGACCAGGACCGGCTGCTGGACATCGGCACCGCGCCGATCCTCAACCTGCACGTCGTCTACGACCGGCCGGTGCTCAGGCAGCCGTTCTTCGCGGCGCTCGGCTCGCCGGTCCAGTGGGTCTTCGACCGTACGGAGGCCTCCGGCCTCGCCGCGCTGCCCGGCGGCGCCCGCAGCCAGTACCTGGCCGTGTCGCAGTCCGCCGCGCAGGACGAGATCGACCGGCCGGTGGCCGAGCTGCGCAAGCGCTACCTGCCGGAGCTGGAGCGGCTGTTGCCCGCCGCGCGCGGCGCCGCCGTCCGCGACTTCTTCGTCACCCGCGAACGCACCGCGACGTTCGCCCCCGCCCCGGGCGTCGGCCGGCTCCGGCCCGCCGCCCGCACCAAGACCCCCGGCCTGTACCTGGCCGGTGCGTGGACCGCCACCGGGTGGCCCGCGACCATGGAAAGCGCTGTTCGCAGCGGCCTCGGCGCCGTTCGCGAGGCACTCACCGAACTCGGCTTCCCCCAGGGCCAGTTGCCCCAGGAGGCGGCATGACCACGAGTACGAGCTCTCGCACGAGCACGAGCACCGGAAACAGAGGAGAAACCGTGCACCCGGCTTCCCCAGCTATCGACACCGAGACCGTCACCGCGCTGCTGGAGCGCGGGCGGCAGCTCGCCACGCCCGTGCTGCGTGCCGCCGTGGCCCGGCTCGCGCCCCCCATGGACACCGTCGCCGCGTACCACTTCGGCTGGATCGACGCCGCGGGGCGGCCCGCGGACGGCGACGGCGGCAAGGCGGTACGCCCCGCGCTCGCGCTGCTCTCGGCCCAGGCCGCCGGGCAGCCCCCCGAGGTGGGCATCCCCGGCGCCGTCGCCGTGGAACTGGTCCACAACTTCTCGCTGCTGCACGACGACCTGATGGACGGCGACGAGCAGCGGCGCCACCGCGACACGGTGTGGAAGGTACACGGCCCCGCCCAGGCCATCCTCGTCGGCGACGCGCTGTTCGCCCTCGCCAACGAAATACTGCTGGAACTGGGCACCGTCGAGGCGGGCCGCGCCACCCGCCGGCTCACCGTGGCCACCCGCAAGCTGATCGACGGCCAAGCCCAGGACATCTCCTACGAGCACCGCGAGCGGGTCACCGTCGAGGAGTGCCTGGAGATGGAGGGCAACAAGACGGGCGCGCTGCTCGCCTGCGCCGTCTCGGTCGGCGCCGTCCTCGGCGGCGCCGACGACCGCACCGCCGACATCCTGGAGAAGTACGGCTACCACCTCGGCCTCGCCTTCCAGGCCGTCGACGACCTGCTCGGCATCTGGGGCGACCCGGAGGCCACCGGCAAGCAGACCTGGAGCGACCTGCGCCAGCGCAAGAAGTCGCTGCCGGTCGTCGCCGCCCTGGCGGCCGACAACCCCGCCGCCGAACGGCTCGCCGGCATCCTCGCGGCGGACGCGAAGAAGAGCGAGGACGAGATCGCGGACTTCACCGAGGAGGAGTTCGCCTCCCGCGCGGCCCTCATCGAGGAGGCCGGCGGCCGCGAGTGGACCTCCCAGGAGGCCCGCCGCCAGCACACCACCGCCATCGCCGCACTGGACGAGGTGGACATGCCCGCACCGGTCCGCGCGCAGCTCGTCGCGCTCGCGGACTTCGTCGTCGTACGAGAGAGATGATCGCCATCGACCCGATCTAGATCGCAGTCGCCGGCCGGCGCTCCCCATCCGCAGTCGCAGGGCCCCGTTCTCCGAATACGGGCCCCGGGCGCCGGCCGACGGAATCCCTGAGCACGCTTCACAGTTCACTGCAGAAGGGGAAGCCATGACAGCGACGACCGACGGAAGTACCGGGGCGCTGCCGCCCCGGACCCCTTCGGCCAGCGATGCCACCGCTGAGAACACCACGCACGACAAGGCCGCCGCGGACGGCACCGCGGCCGCCGCCCGGCGCGCGACGGCCCGCGCCACCGACTACCTGCTGTCCGTCCAGGACGAGGCCGGCTGGTGGAAGGGCGACCTGGAGACCAACGTCACCATGGACGCCGAGGACCTGCTGCTGCGGCAGTTCCTGGGGATCGGGGACCCGCGCACCACCGAGGCCGCGGCCCGCCACATCCGCGGCGAGCAGCGCGCGGACGGCACCTGGGCCACCTTCCACGGCGGCCCCGGCGAACTGTCCGCCACCATCGAGGCGTACGTCGCCCTCCGGCTGGCCGGCGACGCGCCGGACGCCGCCCACATGGCCAGGGCCGCCACCTGGATCCGCGAGCGCGGCGGCATCGCCGCCTCCCGTGTCTTCACCCGGATCTGGCTGGCGCTCTTCGGCTGGTGGAAGTGGGAGGACCTGCCCGAACTGCCGCCCGAGCTGATCTACTTCCCGAAGTGGTTCCCGCTCAACATCTACGACTTCGCGTGCTGGGCCCGGCAGACGATCGTGGCACTGACGATCGTCTCGGCCAAGCGCCCCGTACGCCCCGCGCCGTTCGCCCTGGACGAGCTGCACACCGACCCCGCCGACCCGAACCCGCGGCAGCCGCTCGCCCCGGCCGCCAGCTGGGACGGCCTCTTCCAGCGGCTGGACAAGGGCCTGCACCGGTACCGCAAGGTCGCCGTGCGCAGGCTGCGCCGCGCGGCCATGAGGGCGGCGGCCTCCTGGATCATCGAGCGGCAGGAGAACGACGGCTGCTGGGGCGGCATCCAGCCGCCGGCCGTCTACTCGGTCATCGCGCTGCACCTGCTCGGCTACGACCTGGAACACCCGGTGCTGCGCCAGGGCCTTGAGTCGCTGGACCGTTTCGCCGTCTGGCGCGAGGACGGGAACGGCGCGCCCGTCCGCATGGTCGAGGCCTGCCAGTCCCCGGTCTGGGACACCTGCCTGGCCACCATCGCGCTCGCCGACGCGGGACTGCCCGCCGACCACCCGCAGTTGGTCAAGGCGGCCGACTGGATGCTCGCCGAACAGATCGACCGGCCGGGCGACTGGAGCGTACGCAGACCGCAACTGCCCTCCGGCGGCTGGGCGTTCGAGTTCGACAACGACAACTACCCGGACATCGACGACACCGCGGAGGTCGTCCTCGCGCTCCGCCGCGTCCAGCACCCGGACCCGGAGCGGGTGGAGCGGGCCGTGCGGCGCGCCGTGCGCTGGAACCTGGGCATGCAGTCCGGGAACGGGGCCTGGGGCGCCTTCGACGCCGACAACACCAGCCCGTTCCCCAACCGGCTGCCGTTCTGCGACTTCGGCGAGGTCATCGATCCGCCGTCGGCCGACGTCACGGCGCACGTCGTGGAGATGGCCGCCGACGTCGGCCTGACGCACGACGCGCGGGTGCGGCGCGGCGTGCGCTGGCTGCTGGCCGAACAGGAGCCGGACGGCTCGTGGTTCGGGCGCTGGGGCACCAACTACGTCTACGGCACCGGCTCGGTGCTCCCGGCCCTGGCCGCCGCCGGCATCCCCGCCTCGCACCCCGCCGTCCGCCGCGCCGTGCGCTGGCTGGAGCGGGTCCAGAACGAGGACGGCGGCTGGGGCGAGGACCAGCGCTCCTACCAGGACAAGGCGTGGGCGGGCCGCGGCGCGTCCACCGCCTCGCAGACCGCGTGGGCGCTGCTGGCGCTGCTCGCGGCGGGCGAGCGGGAGAGCGAGGCGGTCGAGCGGGGGGTGCGCTGGCTCGCGGAGACCCAGCGCGCCGACGGGTCCTGGGACGAGCCGTACTTCACCGGTACGGGCTTCCCCTGGGACTTCTCGATCAACTACCACCTGTACCGGCAGGTCTTCCCGCTGACGGCCCTCGGCCGTTACGTCAACGGCGGACCGGCCGGCGCGTCCCAGGGGGCCTGATGGCGGCGTCGCACGGCAGGCGCACCGGCCCGGCCGGCCGGCCCGCCCTGCCGCAAGCGCCGCCGCTGCTGGTCGCCTGCGCGCTCGGCATCGAGCGGCTCGCGCTGCGCGGCGGCGACCGCGGCGGGGCGACCGCGCCCGTGGTCATGCTCCGTACCGGAATGGGCCCGCGGGCGGCGGCGGACGCCGTCACGCACGCGCTGCGGGACGGGTCCGTCACCGAGCGGGCGCCGGTCGTCGCGACCGGGTTCTGCGCGGGCCTGGTCCCCGGGATGCGGCCGGGGGACGTGGTCGTCGCCGAGGCCACGCGGGGCCATCTGCCGGGCGCGCCGGACGTGCCCTGCGCCGACAACGGACCGCTGCTGCGTTCCCTCAAGGAGCGCGGCCTGACCGTGCACACCGGCCTGCTGCGCGGCTCCGACCACGTCGTGCGCGGCGCGGAGCGGGCCGGGCTGCGCGCCGGGGGTGCCGTCGCGGTGGACATGGAATCCGCCGCGACCCTGCGCGCGGCGACCCGCGGCGGCGACCGTCCGGTTGCGGCCGTACGGGTGATCGTGGACGCTCCAGAACATGAACTTGTGCGAATTAGTACTTTGCGCGGTGGAATGTCGGCATTTCGTGTGCTGCGCTCCATCCTTCCCGTCTTTTTCGAATGGCACCGTTCTTTGCTGCTCCCCAGGAGGTGAGCCAGATGGCCATGCCGCTCCGCCAGTCCATCCGGGTCGGTACGTATCTCTTTGAACAGAAAGTGCGCAAGCGGGAGAAGTTCCCGCTCATCGTCGAACTGGAACCCCTTTTCGCGTGCAACCTCAAATGCGAGGGCTGCGGGAAGATCCAGCACCCGGCCGGCGTGCTGAAACAGCGCATGCCGGTCGCCCAGGCGGTCGGCGCGGTCCTGGAATCCGGTGCGCCGATGGTCTCCATCGCGGGCGGCGAGCCCCTGATGCACCCGCAGATCGACGAGATCGTGCGGCAGTTGGTGGCCAAGCGGAAGTACGTCTTCCTGTGCACCAACGCGATGCTGCTCCGCAAGAAGATGGACAAGTTCACCCCCTCCCCGTACTTCGCCTTCGCGGTGCACATCGACGGCATGCGCGAGCGGCACGACGAGTCGGTGGCCAAGGAAGGCGTCTTCGACGAGGCGGTCGAGGCGATCAAGGAGGCCAAGCGGCGCGGCTTCCGGGTCACCACCAACTCCACCTTCTTCAACACCGACACCCCGCAGACCATCATCGAGGTGCTCAACTTCCTCAACGACGACCTCCAGGTCGACGAGATGATGCTCTCGCCCGCCTATGCCTACGAGAAGGCGCCCGACCAGGAGCACTTCCTCGGTGTCGAGCAGACCAGGGAGCTGTTCAAGAAGGCCTTCGCCGGCGGCAACCGGCGCCGCTGGCGCCTGAACCACAGCCCGCTCTTCCTGGACTTCCTGGAAGGCAAGGCCGACTTCCCCTGCACCGCGTGGGCGATCCCCAACTACTCGCTCTTCGGCTGGCAGCGCCCCTGCTACCTGATGAGCGACGGGTACGTCCCCACGTACCGGCAGCTGATCGAGGAGACCGACTGGGACAAATACGGCCGCGGCAAGGACCCGCGCTGCGCCAACTGCATGGCGCACTGCGGCTACGAGCCCACCGCCGTCCTGGCCACCATGGGCTCCCTGAAGGAGTCCCTGCGCGCCGCCCGCGAGACCGTCGCAGGAAACCGCGGGTGACGTGATGAGCACTGGTGAGCCTCCCGGAGGAAACCCCTCCGGTACCGGCGTCGCACTGGGGCTCCCCGAGGTGCCGGCCCGGCCGCTGGCGCAGCGGCGCTTCTCGCGCCGCATCCAGGTCGGGCCGGTGCCGGTGGGCGGCGGCGCCCCCGTCTCGGTGCAGTCGATGACCACGACGAACACCGCGGACATCGGTGCGACCCTCCAGCAGATCGCCGAGCTGACGGCCTCCGGCTGCCAGATCGTGCGCGTCGCCTGCCCGACCCAGGACGACGCCGACGCGCTGCCGGTGATCGCGAAGAAGTCGCAGATCCCGGTGATCGCGGACATCCACTTCCAGCCGAAGTACGTGTTCGCCGCGATCGACGCCGGATGCGCGGCGGTCCGCGTGAACCCGGGCAACATCCGGCAGTTCGACAACCGGGTGAAGGAGATCGCGAAGGCGGCGTCCGACGCCGGGGTGCCGATCCGGATCGGCGTCAACGCCGGCTCGCTGGACAAGCGCCTGCTGGAGAAGTACGGCAAGGCCACGCCCGAGGCGCTCGTCGAGTCCGCCCTGTGGGAGTGCTCGCTGTTCGAGGAGCACGGTTTCCGGGACATCAAGATCTCGGTCAAGCACAACGACCCGGTCGTGATGGTCAACGCTTACCGGCAGCTCGCCGCCCGGTGCGACTATCCGCTGCACCTGGGGGTGACGGAGGCCGGTCCGGCTTTCCAGGGCACGATCAAGTCCGCGGTCGCCTTCGGCGCCCTGCTCTCCGAGGGCATCGGCGACACCATCCGCGTCTCGCTGTCGGCCCCGCCGGCCGAGGAGGTCAAGGTCGGCCTGCAGATCCTGGAGTCGCTGAACCTGCGGCCCCGCCGCCTGGAGATCGTCTCCTGCCCGTCCTGCGGCCGCGCCCAGGTGGACGTGTACAAGCTGGCCGACGAGGTCACCGCGGGCCTGGAGGGCATGGAGGTGCCGCTGCGCGTCGCGGTCATGGGCTGCGTCGTCAACGGCCCCGGCGAGGCCCGCGAGGCCGACCTCGGTGTCGCTTCCGGCAACGGCAAGGGCCAGATCTTCGTCAAGGGCGAGGTGATCAAGACCGTGCCCGAGTCGAAGATCGTCGAGACCCTCGTCGAAGAGGCCCTGAAGATCGCGGCGGGCATGGAGGCGGAAGGAGCGGTGCCCGGCACCCCCGACGTGAGCGTCAGCTGAACCCGTAGAGGCCGTACCCGTAGGAGGGGGACCGAGCATGCCGATGCTGGAAAACATCCGCGACCCGCGTGACCTCAAGGCGCTTCCCGGCGGATCCCTCGGCGAACTGGCCGAGGAGATCAGGCAGTTCCTGGTGCACGCGGTGGCGCGGACCGGCGGCCACCTGGGGCCCAACCTGGGGGTGGTGGAGCTGACCATCGCCCTGCACCGGGTCTTCGAATCGCCCGCCGACCGCATCCTGTGGGACACCGGCCACCAGTCGTACGTACACAAACTGCTCACCGGGCGCCAGGACTTCTCCAAGCTGCGCGGCAAGGGCGGTCTGTCCGGCTACCCCTCCCGCGAGGAGTCCGAGCACGACGTCATCGAGAACTCCCACGCCTCCACCGTGCTGGGCTGGGCCGACGGCCTGGCCAAGGCCAACCAGGTCCGCGGCAGGCGGGACCACGTCGTCGCCGTCATCGGGGACGGCGCGCTGACCGGCGGCATGGCCTGGGAGGCGCTGAACAACATCGCCGCCGCCAAGGACCGCCCCCTGATCATCGTCGTCAACGACAACGAGCGCTCGTACGCGCCCACCATCGGCGGCCTCGCCAACCACCTCGCCACCCTGCGCACCACCGACGGCTACGAACGCTTCCTCGCCTGGGGCAAGGAGATCGTGCAGCGCACCCCGGTCCTGGGCCGCCCGCTGTACGAATCGCTGCACGGCGCGAAGAAGGGCTTCAAGGACGCCTTCGCCCCGCAGGGCATGTTCGAGGACCTGGGGCTGAAGTACGTCGGCCCGATCGACGGCCACGACATCGCCGCCGTCGAGTCCGCGCTGCGCCGCGCGGCCCGCTTCCACGGGCCGGTACTGGTCCACTGCCTCACGGAGAAGGGGCGCGGCTACCGGCCCGCGCTGGAGGACGAGGCCGACCGGTTCCACACGGTCGGCGCCATGGACCCGCTGACCTGCGCCCCCGTCGCGCCGCCCGGACCGCCGTCGTGGACCTCCGTCTTCGGCGACGAGATGGTCCGGATCGGCGCGGAACGGCCGGACGTCGTCGCGATCACGGCGGCCATGCTGCAACCCGTCGGCCTCGGCAAGTTCGCGGCGGCCTTCCCCGACCGTACGTGGGACGTGGGCATCGCCGAGCAGCACGCGGCCGTCTCGGCGGCGGGCCTGGCCACCGGCGGCCTCCACCCGGTCGTGGCCGTCTACGCCACCTTCCTCAACCGCGCCTTCGACCAGGTCCTGATGGACGTCGCGCTGCACAGGTGCGGCGTCACCTTCGTCCTCGACCGGGCCGGCGTGACCGGCACGGACGGGCCGAGCCACAACGGCATGTGGGACCTGTCGGTCCTCGGCGTCGTCCCCGGCCTGCGGATCGCCGCGCCACGCGACGCCGACCAGCTCCGCGCCCAGCTGCGCGAGGCCGTCGAGGTGGCCGACGCGCCGACCGTACTGCGCTTCCCGAAGGAGTCGGTGGGCGAGGCGGTCCCGGCGCTGGAGCGCGACGGCGGCGTGGACGTACTGGGCCGCGGCGAGCGCGAGGACGTCCTGCTGGTCTCGGTGGGCGTGATGGCCCCGGTCTGCCTGGAGGCCGCGGAACTGCTCGCCGAACGCGGCATCGGCGTCACGGTCGTCGACCCCCGCTGGGTCAAACCCGTCGACCCCGCGATCGTCCGGCTGGCCGCGCGGCACGCCTCGGTGGCCGTCGTGGAGGACAACAGCCGCGACGGGGGAGTGGGATCGGCGGTCGGCCAGGCCCTGCGCGACGCGGACGTGGACGTACCGCTGCGGACCTTCGGCATCCCCGGCCAGTTCCTGGCGCACGCCAAGCGCGGCGAGGTGCTCGCCGACATCGGGCTCACCCCGGCCGAGATCGCCGGCCGCATCAGCGCCCCGCCGGCCCGTAAGGAGAACGACTCGTGACGGAGAACGGATCGTGACCGGTTTCGACCTGAACAAGCTGCTCGCCGAACGCGGCGCCGAGCGCTACGCACTGCACACCAAGTACGTCAACCACCAACTGCCGCGCATGCTGCACACCATCGGCTTCGACAAGGTCTACGAGCGGGCCGAGGGCGCCTACTTCTGGGACGCCGACGGCCGGGACTACCTCGACATGCTCGCCGGCTTCGGCGTCATGGGCCTCGGCCGCCACCACCCGGTCGTACGCCAGGCCCTGCACGACGTCCTCGACGCACAGCTCGCCGACCTCACCCGCTTCGACTGCCAGCCGCTGCCCGGCCTGCTCGCCGAGAAGCTGCTGGCCCACGCCCCCCACCTGGACCGCGTCTTCTTCGGCAACAGCGGCACCGAAGCCGTCGAAACCGCCCTGAAGTTCGCCCGCTACGCCACCGGCAGACCGCGCGTCCTGTACTGCGCCCACGCCTTCCACGGCCTGACCACCGGAGCCCTCTCGGTCAACGGCGAGAGCGGCTTCCGCGACGGTTTCGCACCGCTGCTGCCCGACACCGCCGTCGAGATGGGCGACCTCGCGGCGCTGGAACGGGAACTGCGCCGCGGCGACGTGGCGGCCTTCGTCGTCGAACCCATCCAGGGCAAGGGCGTCCACCCCACCCCGCCCGGCTACCTGCGGGCCGCGCAGGAACTCCTGCACCGGCACAAGGCCCTGCTGATCGCCGACGAGGTGCAGACCGGCCTGGGCCGCACCGGCGACTTCTTCGCCTACCAGCACGAGGACGGCGTGGAACCGGACCTGGTCTGCGTCGCCAAGGCACTCTCCGGCGGCTACATCCCGGTCGGCGCGACCCTGGGCAAGGACTGGATCTTCAAAAAGGTCTACTCGTCCATGGACCGCGTCCTGGTCCACTCCGCCAGCTTCGGCTCCAACGCCCAGGCGATGGCCGCGGGCCTGGCGGTCCTCTCGGTCATGGAGGACGAACAGATCGTCGCCAACGCCCGCCACACCGGCGACCTGCTCCGCACCAGACTCGCCGCCCTCACCGACCGCTACGAACTCCTCCACGACGTACGCGGCCGCGGCCTGATGATCGGCATCGAGTTCGGCCGCCCCAGGTCCCTGAAACTCCGCGGCCACTGGACCATGCTCCAGGCCGCCCGCAAGGGCCTCTTCGCGCAGATGGTCGTCGTCCCCCTCCTCCAGCACCACCGCATCCTCACCCAGGTCTCCGGCGACCACCTGGAAGTCATCAAGCTGATCCCGCCCCTGACCATCGGCGAACGGGAGGTCGACCGCTTCGTCGGCGCCTTCACCGCCGTCATGGACGACGCCCACCAAGGGGGCGGGTTGATGTGGGACTTCGGGCGGACGCTGCTGAAGGCGCTGCCCACGAGGAACTGAGCCGGGTCACCGGAGCCCGGAACGCGACCGGCCCGCGGTCTTCCGTACGGAAGCCGCAGGCCGGTGCCCGCCACCAGGGCCGGGAATTTCAGTCCTCCAGCAGCTGGAACCGCAGTCGTTCGCGGGTTTCCGGGGAGAGCTTGAGGCCCTCGCTCAGGTAGGTCTCCGTGGAGCCCCAGGTCGTCGTGATGGTGTCGAAGGCCGCGGCCAGGTATTCGGCGCGGGCGTCGAAGAGGGGGGCGAGGAGTTCCATGACCTCGGGGGACATGCCCGCCACCGAGTTGTCGGAGCGGCGCACCTTGTAGCGGCGGTGTGCGGCGTTGGACTCAAGGTAGTCGGCCTCGATGGCCGCCGGTTCGACGCCGACCGCGAGGAGGGTGACGGCGATGGACAGGCCCGCCCGGTCCTTGCCGGCCGCGCAGTGCATGAGGGCGGGGACGCTGTCCTCGGCGAGCGCGTGCAGGACACGGCTGTGGTCCGCGGTGCGGGTGGTGATGATGTTGCGGTAGGTCTCGGCCATCCGGCCCGCCGCCTTGCCGTCGCCCAGCGCCGTACGCAGGTGGCCCAGCTCGCCGTCGCGCACCATCGCCCAGAACTCCGCGCCGTCGGCCGGGTCGGTGAGCGGGATGTTCACGTTCCGTACGCCGGGCAGGGTGACGTCGGGGCCCTCCAGCTTGATGTCCGCGGCGTTGCGGAAGTCGAAGACCGTGTGCAGCCCGAGGCCGCCGAGGAAGGCCGCGTCCGCCTCGGTGGCCGACGCCAGGTGCCCGCTGCGGAAGAGCCGGCCCTTGCGCACCCGGCGGCCGTCGACGGTCGGCAGCCCGCCCACGTCACGGAAGTTGCGCACCTCCGCGAGCTCCGAGTCGGTCGACGGGACCTCCGGGGTCTGCTGCGTCACGGGCGCTCCTCCGTATCGGTCGCCGACGCTGCTCGTCGACGAGGCGGGCCACTCCGACGATACGACATTGGTGCAACCGGCAATCAGGCCGTCGGCGGCCGGTCACCCGCGTGGTACGGGGTGCCGACGGCTGTCGTCCGGCCACGCCCGCACGCTCCCGGACGGCCGAATATGGTCGCTCACCATGCCCGTTCCTTATTCCGACTTGAGCAGAATTTGACCGGGTGGTATTAATCACCCCACGTCAACCCCTGGTTACGGTGGCGTAAGTCACTTCCGGGGGTGAATTATGTCCTGACGTGGCAGACGATTCGAAGAAGATGAGCAGTGGCGCATATGGCGCCATCGGGTCGTACGCAGCCGTCGGGGACAGCTTCACCGAGGGAGTCGGGGATCCCGGCCGTGACGGGGCGTACATCGGCTGGGCGGACCGGCTGGCGGTTCTGCTGTCGGACCGGCGCGCGGAGGGCGGGTTCCGTTACGCCAACCTCGCGGTCCGCGGCCGGCTGCTGGACCAGATCGTCGAGGAGCAGGTGCCGCGGGCCAAGGAGCTGGCCCCCGACCTGGTGACGTTCTGCGCCGGCGGCAACGACATCCTGCGGCCGGGCTCGGACCCGGACGCGGTGGCCGAGCGCTACGAGGCGGCCGTCGCCGATCTGCGGGAGAAGGTCGGTACCGTGCTGCTGTGCACGGGGTTCGACACCCGCGGCGTGCCGGTACTGCGGCATCTGCGCGGCAAGATCGCGACGTACACCGCACACGTACGGGCGATCGCCGACCGGCACGACTGCCCGGTCCTGGACCTGTGGTCGCTGAAGTCCGTGCAGGACCGGCGGGCCTGGAGCGACGACCGGCTGCACCTGTCGGCCGACGGGCACACGCGGGTCGCGCTGCGCGCCGCCCAAGTGCTGGGCCTGGACGTGCCGGCCGACCCGGACCAGGCCTGGCCGCCGGAGACCGAGCGGTCCGCCGCCGAGGCGCGGCGGGACAACATCCACTGGGCGCGTGAGCACCTGGTGCCGTGGATCGGCCGCCGGCTGCGTGGCGAATCCTCCGGCGATCACGTCGAGCCGAAGCGGCCGGACCTGCTTCCCCTGTAGGGCCCCGCTGGAGCGCCTGCCGCCGTCCGTGGCCACCACGCGGGCGGCGGTTCAGTGTGTGGCGCGCCCGTAGGGCAGATCGGCCCAGACGGTGCGGCCGCGCCCGGTGGGGTCGGGGCGTACGCCCCAGGTTTCGGAGAGCGCGCCCACGAGGAAGAGGCCGCGGCCGCATTCCTTGTCCACGCTGCCGGGCTGTACGTGCGGCGCCGAGGCGCCCCGGCCCTGGTCGGTGACTTCCACGCGCAGAAAGGCGCCGAGGAGCGTCAGTTCGCAGGCGACCTTGTCGCTGTCGGTGTGCCGCACGGCGTTGGTGAAGAGTTCCGAAACCACCAACTCGGCGTCGTCGCGGACCTGTTGTGCCGCGCCCCACTCGTGCAGTACCGCGAGTGCGCGTCTGCGCGCCTCCGGGACGGAGGTGCGGCGCGCCGGCAAGTGGAACGCGTCCTGGAGACGCTCGGCGATGAAGCCGCCACAGCGCCCTAACGAAGGAGCGTTGTTGGAGGAAGCCACTCCGCAACTATGTGCGATGTTGGTCACCGATGGCAAGGATCAATGTGTAATTTGCAGAATCGCAAACGCAGTCTGTTCGGTCTGCTGACGACATGACACACTGCTGATCACTCACGTCGGTTGGAGGGGATCAGAAGTGGCGGATGCACGGTCGGGTGGCGCTCCGACCGTCCTGCGGGTGGTGCTCGGCAAGAGGCTGCAGGACCTGCGCGAGAAGGCGGGGCTGTCCTACGAACAGGCGGCCGGCGCCCTCGATGTGACGCACGCCACGGTACGGCGCATGGGGAAGGCCGAGGTCGGCCTCAAGATCCCGTACGTGGAGAAGCTGCTGGCGACCTACGGGGTCACCGACCAGGACGAGATCGACGGCTTCCTCAAGCTGGCCCGCGAGGCCAACCGGCCCGGCTGGTGGCACAACTTCCGTGACGTCCTGCCCGACTGGTTCAGCGCGTACGTGAGCCTGGAGAGCGAGGCCAACCTCATCCGGGGCTACCAGCCCCACTACGTACCCGGCCTGCTCCAGACCGAGGAGTACGCGCGCGCCGTCCTGCGGGCGGGCAAGCCGCACGCGGCACGCGAGGAGATCGACCGCGCGGTCGCGCTGCGCCTGGAGCGGCAGTCGCTGCTCACCCGCGAGAACGCCCCCATGCTCTGGATCGTCATGGACGAAACGGTCTTCCGGCGCCCGATCGGCGGGCCGCGGGTGATGCGCGACCAGATCGCGCGGCTGGCCGAGGCCACCGCGCTGCCCAACGTCCGGCTCCAGATCATCCCGTTCGCGGCCGGACCCCACCCTTCGATGTACGGGCCGTTCCACATCTTCCGGTTCCCGATCCCGGAGCTGCCCGACATCGCGTACACGGAGAACCTGGTGGGCGCCGTGTACTTCGACCAGCGCGACGACGTCTCGCAGTTGCTGGAGGCGCTCGACCGGATGTGCGCGCAAGCCGCGCCGGCGCAGACCACCGAGGCCCTTCTGGGCGGCTTTCGCAAGGAGATCTGAACCATGGATCGCATACGCATCTACAACGGCATGCCCGCCACGGAGCTGGGCCGTGAAGGCTGGCGCAAGCCGTGGAGCGGCGGCAACGGCGGCGAGTGCGTGGAGGCGCTGCGGCTGGGGGACGGACGGGTGGCGCTGCGCCAGTCCACCGACCCCGACGGCCCGGCCCTGATCTACACCCACGGCGAGATCAAGAGTTTCATCGAGGGCGCGAAGGCGGGCGAGGCCGACTTCCTGCTCACCGCCGCGCCCGGTGCGTGCGGCACCGAACGGAGGACGGCGTGAAGGAAGCGGAGTTCTCCCGGGCCGCGGTCGGCTCGTGGGACGAGGACGGCTCACGCGGGCTCCAGGACGCGGCGGTCTTCAAGGCCGACGAGATCGACACCAGCCGGCCGCACCCCGCCCGGATGTACGACTACTACCTGGACGGGCGCGACAACTACGAGGTCGACAGGGAGGCCGCGCAGCGCGTCATCGCGGCGCACCCGCAGGTACGGCTGAGCGCCCGCGCCAACCGGGCCTTCCTGCACCGCGCCGTGCGCGAGGTGGTGGGCAGCGGCATCCGGCAGCTCATCGACATCGGCACGGGCATACCGACCTCCCCGAACACCCACGAGGTGGCCCGGGAGACGGCACCCGGCGTGCGGGTCGTGTACGTCGACAACGACCCCATCGTCGCCACGCACGCGGGCGCGCGGCTGACCACCACCGAGGACACCGGGTTCGTGCTGGCCGATGTGCGCGACCCGGAGGCGATCCTCGGCCACCCCACCGTGCGTGCGCTGATCGACTTCGACCGGCCGGTGGCACTGCTGCTGGTCGCCGTCCTGCACTTCGTCCGGGACGACGAGGACCCGGCCGGGATCGTGGCCACGCTGGCCCGGGCGCTGCCGGCGGGCAGCGCGCTGGTGATGTCCCACGCGACGGGCGAGCCGTACGAGGCGTACACGCAGGGCCGGACGGACGAGCAGGCGCGGGACGGCGTGCTGGACGTCTACAAGAACGCGACGGCCACCCTGAACCTGCGCACCAAGGCCGAAGTCGAGCCGCTCTTCGGGCCGTTCGAGCTGCTCGACCCGGGCGTGGTGCGGGTGCCGCTGTGGCGCCCTGACGGCCCGCCACCGGGCCCGGCGGAGCTGAACGACACCATCTTCTACGGCGGGGTGGGCCGGAAGCGGGGACCGGGCGCCGACGATTGACAGCGTCGGCCCGGCGGGCCGACGCTGGGAGCCGGTGCACGTCCGGCGGCGCTGCCGCCGGACGGGAGCGGTCACCCAAGTGGTGAAACGGGGGGAAAATGCCGGGACAGGCTGCCGAGACGGCGGGGGAGCGGCACGCGGTCGTCATCGGCGGCGGGCTCGCCGGGATGCTCGCGGTCACCGCCCTGCTCGGGCACGTGGACGCCGTCACCGTGGTCGAACGCGACCGCTACCCGGCCGGCCGTGCCTTCCGCAAGGGCGTACCGCAGGCCCGCCATCTGCACGTCTTCCTCAGCGGCGGCCGGCGCGCCCTGGAAGAGCTGCTGCCCGGCGCGACGCAGGCCCTCACGGACGCCGGGGCGCGCACCCTCTACCTGCCGCGCGACCTGGTCACCCGCACGGCCGTGGGCTGGCAGCTCCGCTTCGACGAGCGGCGCCACTCCTGCCTGTCCGCCACCCGCCCGGTGATCGACAGCGTCGTACGGGAACGCGCCTTGCAGGCGGCCGCCGGGTCCGCGACCCGGCTGGAGGTGCTGGAGGCGACCGAGGCGGTCGGCCTGACCGGCGACGCCGGCCGGGTCACCGGGGTACGGGTACGGACGCGCGGCGGACCCGGCGGCGGGGAACCGGCCGGCGAGGGCACGGACGAGCGGGTCGTCGCCGCCGCGCTCGTCGTCGACGCCTCCGGACGCACCTCCAAGGCGCCGCAGTGGTTCGCCGGTCTGGGCCGCGCCGCCCCGCGCGAAGAGACCGTCGACGCCGGAATCGCGTACGCCACCCGGATCTTCCGGCCCACCGCCCCGGCCGGCGCCCCGGACG
Source organism: Streptomyces sp. NPDC017529 (assembly GCF_044329785.1). NCBI lineage: Bacteria > Bacillati > Actinomycetota > Actinomycetes > Kitasatosporales > Streptomycetaceae > Streptomyces > Streptomyces sp. NPDC017529. The sequence goes on along the minus strand of NZ_JBIRJY010000001.1, from coordinate 565,161 downwards.
CCGGCGTCAACATCCCGGCCTGGCCGGGGAGTCCGCGCGGCGCCGTGTACGTACCGGTCGAGGACGGCAAGTGGCTGCTGACCGCCGCCGGGGTGCGCGGCCACCACCCGCCGACCGACGGCCAGGGGTTCGCCGACTTCACCGCCACCATCGGCGACCCGTACATCCACGGGCTGCTGCCGTACGTCGAACCGGTCTCGCCCGTGCACGGCTTCCGGGACACCTCCAACCGCCGCCGCCACTACGAGCGGCCCGGTGCGGTGCCCGAGGGCTTCGTCGTCCTCGGTGACGCCAACTGCACCTTCAACCCCATCTACGGGCAGGGCATGTCGGTGGCCGCGCTCGGCGCCAGGGCGCTGCGCCGGGTCCTGGAGACCGGCGGCCTGCGGCCGGGGCTCGCGGGCGAGGCGCAGCGCGCGGTGGCCCGTGCCGCCGACGCCGCCTGGGTCACCGCGGCCGGCGCCGACCGCCCCTACGCGAGCGGCCCCGAGGCCCGTGCGAGCCGCCGCGAACGGCTGACCAGCTGGTACGTGCGCCGGTTCACCGAGCGCGCCGCCACCGACCCCGTCGTCGGCGCCACCCTCCGCGACGTCCTGTGCCTCACCGCTCCGCCGTCCCGCCTGATGGCCCCGCGCATGGTCCTGCGCACCCTCCTGCTGCCGCGGGGGGGGGGGCCCCCGGCGCCCCCCCCCCCCCCCCCCCCCCCCCCCCCGGGGGGGGCCCCCCCCCCGGGGGGGGGGGGGGTGTTTGTCCCCCCCCCCCCCCCCC